>JAEHCO010000002.1 GCA_020697715.1 Methanobacteriota archaeon
TGGTCGCGGTTTCCCGCATTGCCAAGTTTTCGTAACTGCTGCGCCCCGTAGGGCCTGGATTCGTGTCTCAGAATCCATCTCCGGGCGACGTCTCCCAACGCCCGTACCCGTCAGTGGCTAGTGGGTCCACTACACCCACTACTACCTGATAGGCCGCAGACTCATCCTAAGGCGCCGGAGCTTTGAACCATGAAGCATTCCAGCATCCATGATCTATGGGGTATTATCTTCAGTTTCCCGAAATTATCCCCCACCTTAGGGCAGATTGTCCACGTGTTACTGAGCCGTATGCCGAGGGCCGAACCCTCTCGACTCGCATGTCTTAATCGAATTCCAATAGCGGTGGCCGCCGGCAGGATCAACCGGAATTGATTGATCTCGCCTGGCCATTTCAATATTATCGATGTTCATAATTATACTACTCTCTCACTTGTTGAGTACTTGTTCGCAATTTTTGAGCAAACAAGGGTATTCAAGTCTCACCATATCGTCGAACGTCAGACCCAAGAGATCTATTTGGTGAAGGGTTCTCAGGTCTCCATGTTTATACGCAATAATGGAGAATGTCCGATCATCGAATGGCTCTCTGCCTACTCTCAGACATACCGGATACTGCGATTTTGTCCATTAGTTGAATGCTAACGGGCTTCCCCCCAAAACCCCATGTTGTATTTAATAGTTATTCCGTTCACAACGTAAAATATTGGGTATTCTTTAGTATTGTTGGTGATGGCATATAATACTTTGTATATTCATGAATATTGTGGCTCATTTATTTGACGCCATATAGCCAACTACAATCGCCGGGAATCATAGACAAGGACATTCCCGTTCTTGATCACTGTTTGGACATGGTTCACACCAAAATGATAAGGTAAATGTTCATAATTCGGAATGTCGAGTACGATCACATCCGCTCGCTTTCCGATCTCCAGTGAGCCAATGTCCGCCGCCCGGTCTATGGCATGGGCCGCGTTTATCGTCGCGCCCACGATGGCCTCCTCGGGTGTCATCTTCAGATTGTAGCATGCCAGTGATATTATGAACTGCATTGATTCGGTCCAGCAATTGGGATTGAGGTCGGTTGCGAGAGCCAAGGCCATTCCTTTTTCTATCATGCTCCTTGCCTTTGGATAATGCTCCGGGCTCTCCATGAGCGCGTACGGCGTGCCAGGTAGAAGAACACCGATGACGCCAGCCTTTCCCATCTTCTCCATCTGCTCGTCGGTTGTGACAGCCAGATGTTCGGCAGTTATCGCGCCAAGCTCAGCAGCCAGGTCCGAGCCGCCGAGGTTCTCTATCTCATCGGCGTGGATCTTTAGCCCGAGGCCGTTCTTCTTGGCCTCGGTTAGCAATTTCTCGGAATGTGCTTTTGTGAACACATTCCTTTCGCAGAATATGTCGCAGAACTCGGCCAATTTTTTATCAGCCAGCTCTGGAAGCATACTGATCATGAGATCAATGAATTCATCCGCACCGCCCGGTTTTCCCTTGAACTCCGGTGGTATGGCGTGGGCTCCCAGGAAGGTGGGTACAAGGTCTATCGGGTGGCTTTCATCAAGAGTCTGGATGACCTCCAATATCTTGAGTTCGTCCTCCACATTTAATCCATATCCGCTCTTCGCTTCCACAGTGGTCGTACCGTGGACCAGCATCCTGTCCAGCCTTTTCTTCGCCTCGGCCGCCAGTTGTTCCTTGCTGGCCTTTCTCGTGGCTTCCATGGATCTCTGAATTCCACCGCCAGCCTCCAGAATTTCAAGGTAGGTCATGCCCTTCAGCTTCATGCCCAGCTCGTTCTCTCGCGAGCCAGCGAAAATAAGATGAGTGTGAGGATCGACAAAACCTGGCATTATGATCTTGCCAGTGCAGTCGATGACCTGGTCCGCATCCATCGAGATATTCTTCCCGATCTCGATGATCCTGCCATCCTTGACAGCCACATCCCCTCCCTCGATGACTCCGAGATCGCTCATGCCCGCTCCTGTTCGAGGCTTGTTATTGGCTCCTGCAAGTGTAATTAACTGACTGGCATTCTTCAGGATAAGGTCTGCTTTGGTCATCTTGTCAACTCCACTATATCTCTAATTAATAATATAGCAATATAGTGAAGCAGATACTCTAATGATAAATAAATGATTTTGTGTATATGGTTCGTAACTCATTTATCTTCGATGGATCCAGGTTCGAGATGTGGCTCTGGTCCTATGTCTGGCTCTGGAACCGCATCTGGTGCCGGAGGCGAAGCAACACCGTCTACGTCATCCATATTGCCTCCCTCTCCAATATCTTCTCCATTTTGTGCAAATGCCTCTTCATGAGACTGATCTCCTGGCACATGTGTCGGAGTCTTTTTCCTGCTCATTAATATGTAGATGAGTATTAGAGAGATTATTACCACTATTATTATGATTATGAACCATAGATAATTCGTTTCGTCACCTGTGATATCAGGATTCTGTGGCTCGGGATCGCTTATGTCCGCGACCCCATCATCATCGTCATCCGTATCCATCCAGTCCTCTGAATTATCTTCATCTCCATCCGGAATACCATCATTATCTGTATCGATTGGCTGGTCATTGGGATCTAATGGGTCAGTGTCCAGGAATTCCTCCCATTCATCCAGAAAACCATCATTGTCATCGTCTTCATCCAGATCATCAGGAATCCCATCTTCATCATTGTCATCCCAGGTGATGAATGACCAAGAATATGATGAGGCTAGATTATTCTGTAAAGTGTTCATTATATCGGTTTCGATGCTTATTGAATACAGTGTGCCTGGTACTAGATCATCGGTTGGTGTGATGGTCAGGGTCATATCATTGGCCGACCACTGGAAGATAGCTGTGATCGATGGATTGATAGTTATATTTCCCTCGACCGAAGTCGCGTCCATGGCCATATTGAACTCTATTATGATTATCGTATCTGCTGGCACATCTTTGGAATTATCATCTGGGAACACGGATACGATCTTTGGAGGTGTGTCATCATGCAGTGTGCGGAAGGACCAGGAATGATCATCACCAGCAATGGTATCATTATTTCCATCCAATAGATTTCCGTCAGTGTCCTTCGCGATGCTTCCATTTATTGTCACAATGTAATCGGTATCAAAGGCCAGCATATCTGTTGGATCAAAAGTGAATATGTTCTCGATCATATTCCAGGAGCCAGTTCCATTGTCCTTGGTCCAGGTATCTATGCCATCAGTCAAGCTGAATGCATTTTCAACACTGGCTGTATCCATTTCTTCGCTAAATGTGATCATGATCAATGCCGCATTTTCAATATCGACATTTCCATCTGCTGGATTGGTTGCCCAAATGACCGGTGATATGGTATCATCAGCCCTGCATCTTGCCTCTTTCGAGTAGCTGGATTCCGGGTTTATCGCTGTGATCACATAATATGAATCTTCAGCTTTCTCTGCATCATGGTCCGTGTAAGCAGTCCTCTCATCCGTGGTGTCCAGTAAGGTGTAAGGTCCACCACTGGCATTGGATCTGTAAATATTATATCCTGATACAGAGTTCTCATCATTCGCGCTCCATGTTAGGTCCACATATCCTTCAGTGGTATTGAAAGCATGGAGGGCCAGTGGTGTATCCATCGGTATTTGATCAGACACAGGATAAACATTTAGATATGACCAGAAATTGTCATTTCCATCAAGCATGTTCACCCAGCCGTCGAACCCATCGACCCTGTGGGCATTGTTCTGCCTGTGATGTAGTACTGGGATATACGGAACCTGCGAAGCCAGATAACCTTCGCAGTCCTGCGCGTACTGGGCTCGCATGTCAGGGTCTAACTCTGCTTCCATCTTCTCAAGCAGAGTGTCCATATATGTATCATTGTAATTCGCATAGTTCATTGCCGAAGTGCTGTGGGCCAGATCATAAAGGAACGATGGATCATGGCTTCCCTCGATATATTCAAAATACATGTCAAAATCATCGTTCATGACATCGGCCATGTTAACGGCCGATGTGTTGGAGCGCATCACAGCATTGATGCCGATATCCTGCATCCAGCCCACGATCACGTAGGCCATGACATTCATGGTGATGTCCATCATAGGAGGCCCGAACAATGTAATATTGAAAGATTCGTAAGGGCTATATGGCAGATCTCTCCAGCCATCCCCGTCCCGGTCGTAGAATCCTGCATTGCTCAGTATATTGTTTGCCATTGCTACATCCGCCCTGTATGCTTCCAGAGTTTTATTGCAGTAAGGATAATCAAAGCGGTTCAATATGGAATCAGCTTTATCGAGCCCACCGCCTATATCGAATACTCTGAGGCTTTCTTTATTGACCCCATGTGCCACAGCTCTTCTGAACTCAGAATTGTTCATTGGCTCTTCCTGTGTATTGAATCCGATATACTGGAGACCGGAGCCGACATTTCTTTTTACAGATATCTCTGAATTCTGTACAAGATTGGTGTAATTCCCACTGTCAGCTGGCATCTCGATCATTTCCGTGGTCTCATTGCTCCAAAGGCTCCAGCCTATGTAGTCCAGCTCTCCTTCGATCAGATCGGTAGACGCCCGGTAAACCCCCCACAGCTCATCTTCATAGGATTCATAGGTCACGGGATCATCTGGATAGTAGGTGAAGGTGATCGAATCCACATTGGCGCTGCCCATAAAATAATCCTCATACGCAATAAGTTCCAGGCTATCGCCGATAACTCTGTCGCCAAGCATGAAAGGACCGCATCCATTCTCTCCACTGGATTTAGCGAATCCAGTGGCGAACAGAGGCATTTGAAAAGCCTCTGAGAACAATGACGCGTCCGGTGAATTGAGGATGAAGATGACGGTGTGATCATCCACCACACCCACGGAACTGATATACGAGTACGCGTAGGTGTCGAAGGTGTATTTCACATCACTGGCTGTCAGGCTGCTTCCATCGTGCCATGTGACATTTTCTCGAATATTGACGGTGACCATCGTATTGTTCCCGGCAATGATCCAGCTCTCTGCCACCCAGGGTATGATCTCCATGGTCTGGGGGTCTATCCGGGTCAGTGAGTCGTATACAAGATCGATGACATTGTCTGTATTCTTATCGGCGGATATCAGCGGGTTTATCTGGCCAGGCTCATCTTGAAGTGCCACTCTTAAGTTGCCTCCAGTGTATTTTTCCGATATTATATCGCTCAAGGCCCCTGTGCTATTGTACTGGATAATATGAGGCGAATAGAAATCGATAGGATGTGTTACGGAAGCCGTTCCATCATTGGCCGATATGAAGTATTCGATATTATTGGGGATTGGGTTGGCAGAGGATATATTTGCGGAATAAGCATGCCCTCCATCATCTGTCATCGCGATGGATGTGAATGCCGTCTGCCCTACTTTTCTATAGGATAATGTGGCCTCGTTGATCCCCACATTATCAGAAATTATCGCATTTATGGTAAATGACTCGTTTGTGTAAATTAATACTGGCTGATGTGTGATCTTCGGAGTGCCTTGGCCGTAGACCTCTATCGAATAAGGGGCTGTGGTCGGATTGGTGGCTGGCAATGTCACTACATTACCATTCACATCCTCCACTTTCAAATAATATACGATCTCGCCCAGTTCTGTCTGAGGCGGGATCTCGGAATAATATGTATTGGTCCCCATTTTCGTTATATGGGTCATGGTGAAAAGGGTGTCACCCACATTTTTGTAATACATTTCAGTGGCCAGTAGTTTGAAATCACTTTCAATATTGACCACTATAGGTGTGATATAATTCACACTTGTCATGATCTCTGGAGAATGGGAGATACCTATCTGATATGGGCTGTCGACTGTGAAATTCCAGTTCCGGATGCTCATCGTGCCAGCCATATCACTGACAGACACGATCGCATTGTGGACGCCATTGGTCAGCGGGATATTTGGTTGGTAACGGATAAATCCACTCATATATTTGTCATTGTAAGGGTCTTCATTGAAAATGCTTGTCGCCCAGGCAGTTACATCCACTCCATCCACAACTATGCTTGCGGAATATCTGTCCAGCTCGCTATTATTCGTGACAGAGAAGAAGGCGTAGATGTAAGACATTGGATCTTCAATTATCTCATCTTCCTCTGGCATAATGCTATCAAAATCAGGATATGATCTGTCCAGGATAAGTGACACTGGAACTAAGGCCAGGTCATTCACCGCATCTGTGCCGATATATATTCCGGCATAGTATTCTCCATCACTGTAGCTCGCAGGTATGTTCCAGGTAAGATCAAATTCTCTTTGGCTGAGAGCTGGTAAAGGACTGTTGTCCACACCTGTGACATTGAATATCCCTGGCATTTTGGATAACTGATTTAAAAATAAATCAAAATGGCCTGGGTTAGCGTTGACCGTGTACCCCAGGACCTGGATGATGTAGTCGCCATCCGGTGGTCTGATGAACCTCAGAGCTTCATCCGCATCCATATCCGCACAGTAAGCATAGCTGCCAGATCCATACAAACTGCCGTAGGCATCGAACTCGATATCATCCTGCGTGATGATCTCCTCCAATTGGGCTATACCATCCTTTGGCTGGCCGTTAAGACCATCCAGGTACACTGCCAGATCAAGATCAGGGCATGTTGCATCTCCTCGAATGTGGACATCCCAGATCGATGTGTTCTCTAATGTCACGACCTTGGTGTAATTACTAGATGTCAAGAGTGAGAGCCATCCTTCCATTGTACCATTGTCAATGGATAGGTCGTCCTTGTAAACTTCTTCATCCAGGAACTCTGTGCGATTGGAATTCAGAATAGTGACATTCACATCATCTAGATCATCATCTGCCCAAAATGATACCTCTCTTGAGCCAGTCAGTGAGTTTGTATGAATATCCATCTCTTCAGGATATGTGGTTATCGTGATAGGAATAACAGTCCATGTACAATTCTCCGTAATATTGAACCAGTATCCCTCACCTCTCTTGAGAGTATGATTATCAGGCAAATCATGCGCTACTGGGAAATTCTCAGTGATATTGGTTATATTTCCCTGGACATTCATTATCTCTGGCATCTGAGCTTTCAAATCTCCTACTGTGAATGTTGAATCATCCAATGTCGGATACCCAACCATGTTCCAATTTCCACTCGGAGAATCATCAACCCAAAGATCAATTGCATTTGGGGATGGCAGGGTTCCATTGACCCTCAGGAAACCATCGCTTCCGACATCTGTTATATTCACATACAGGCCCATTGTGTTATCAATGGTTGGCAAGTCCCAAAGAGCAGGCGGCATGGCGGAATTATATGTTTTCCAGTGATCTGCTATATCCAGTGGATTATACCATTGAACAATATCTAGAACAGTGTCTCCACCATCATCATCCAGTACTGTTGGTACATCACCAGATACTTCCAATGGTATCGAGATAAAGTTCCAGCCAAGTACAACTGGAATGTCAAATGTAGTGTCTCCTGCCATTATCTCGGGCACAGCCAGTTCTTCTCCACTGGCTGTCTCCTCTATTGAAAAAATTGTGGATATGCCACCTAATGTTAACATCATGCTCAGCATAATTACTATGAATTTCTTCATCTCTTCCACCTCATTGCTTACTTGTTTATTACAAACATTATGTCTTAAGTTCATATAAAAGTAGTTTGGTACACTATTTTGTAAACATCATATTTATCTATCTCTAATCAATCCCTCGGCTCATGGATATGACAGCCCAGTGCGTTCATTGTGTTCTGAGACGGATCCAGTGGGAGACCGGAATAGTAGACTCTTCAAAGGAGATGGAGATCATGGAGGTCGCTCTCCAGGAGATAGCTAGAGGTTTCAAGCCGGGGGTGAATTCTGCCGCGACAGCTACCAAAGTACACAAGTTGGTCTATGACATGCTCGGCCAGGACCCGTATCTTGAGTTGAAGAAGCACAGCACGAAAGTATCTTTACTTCTTTATCCGAGAGCCAGGGCTTATGTCGAGGCCGCGGACGATCAATTCCGAGCAGCCGCCATTGCCGCCATAATCGGCAATGTTCTGGACTTTGGCATCAATCAGAAACTGGATGACCTGACATATCTGGAAAGGGAATTTGACGAGCTTTTGAAAGAAGAGCTCGGCATCGATGATATCGAGACCATCAGAAGCAAGCTGGCATCTGCCAAAAAGGTGGCTTTCCTCACTGACAATTGCGGTGAGATCGTCTTCGACAAATTGCTGGTGGAACAGATCCGCAAGTTCGAGAATATTGAAGAGATAGTGCTGGTGGTCAAGGGCGAGCCCATACTCACGGATGCCACACCCGAGGATGCGAAAGAGGTCGGACTGGCTCAGATGTTCGACCGCATGATAACTACGGAAGCCTTCGCAGTTGGGCTTCCGATTTACGATATGCCGGAGGAGCTGGATACACTTCTAAAAGAGGCCGACCTGATAGTTGCCAAAGGAATGGGAAATTATGAGTCGCTAACGCATACAGATTACAAGCCAGTCGCATATCTCATGCGAACAAAATGCAAACCTGTGGCAGAGTCTGCTGGTGCGCCACTGGACAGAAATGTTGCCAAGTTGGTTGTTTGAGTTGGCTTGAATTATTAGAGCAAACTCCACAAACTCTCCAACTCTATAAACTACAATTTCTTTTCATAGCAGAAATATGGTTCCTGCCTCTCATCCAATGACACCTTGCCAGCTTTTTTGAATCCGTGAGCCTCGATAAATTTTATCACTCTTTTATTGGCCGAGTAGGTGTCCAGCCTCGCAATATTGAAACCAAGCTTTTTTGCCTTCTCATCCATCATATCCAGGAATCTCCGCGCAAGTCCTTTCCCTTGCGCGTCTGGGTGCACCGCTATCCTGTGGAATACGATGATCTTGCCCTTGGTGTGCTTCCATTTGACATTTTGATACTCCGGATGCTGGAACTTATCCATCACCACTGCTCCGATGACCTTTCTGTCATTGTCTGGATCGCGCACTATGTATAGGCTGCCAGCTTCCATATCACTTGTTAGTAATTGTCTATCTGGATAGGTATCGTCCCATTGTATCAATTTTTCTGACTCCATTTGTCGGATGCAATCAGAATAAAGGGAAAAGACGTGTTCCATATCTTCCATTTTCGCTTGCTTGACATTCAAATCGTTATGCATATATCACATAGTAATGTTATATCGTATTATTAATTATCATAAGAATGTTGGTGGTTAACTAAGAAGTTAACTCAGTTATAATTGATCTATATTATAATGGATAAATGATGGATCGAAGACTAAGATATCCGAGTAAAATTATACTGGCCAGGCATAGTGGGCGTAGGTCACGAAGACGGTCGCTATAATTGACATTGCTACAACGAACCATGGATTGATCTTGATAGCCTTATCATCTTCCTGGTCGAAGTAACGGATCAGACCTGCTGCGGATTGGAATCCTGCACCTTTCTTCTTTGCCATATTATCGAGCCGAAATAAAGGAGTCGGATATATAACGATTTCGCTTGAAATCTCCATTATGGACTATTATGTTCTATTCTATGTTATATAATTGACATATACATCAATATAGCCAGCCCTCGCCCTCACCTTCAAGAGGACATCCCTCGCATCGTCCCATCTTGGATGACTGGCAGCTGGATCCTTTTGCTCCGCCCTTGCCCATCTTCTTCTCCCATGAAGCCTCATCTATGGTCAATTGCACTGGTTGGACAAAATCCTTCTCGGATGTGATTATTATATTGAAATCCACATCCGTCACATGCTCATTGGTCCGGATGTGATTGTTCACGATAGATTCCAGGCTGGATATCTTCTCACTCATGAAAAAGAGAGTGAGATTATTGCGGCCTGAAACTGTAAAACCATTAGCGAAATAAGGACACCCGCGGAATATGTCGAGCACGCGGGCGGTGTTCGTGCTGGCAATGTCCACTTTGGCCATGAATAAACCCATTTTGAAAGGGTTGATCCCGGTGGCGGTGTCCAATGCGCCACCTTCTCTCAGTTTCCTTATTCGTACGGCAACAGAGGGCTGTGAGAGTCCCAGTGCTCGTGCGATATCATCCTGGGAAACTTCTGGATCATTTGAATACATTGATATTATCACTCTATCTTTCTCATCTATCTTCATTATACTACCTCTAAGCTGGCTATATTGTTCATTGTATAAGTTATTGTATAGTTTTCTATTATTTATAGTTTATTTTGGAATATCATTTATCAACCATAGTGGAAGCCTATATATTTTATAGTTGATATGGAGGTTTAAGGTGAAAAAAGATGTTCTGTAATCAATGTGAGCAAACAGCCCAGGGGACTGGGTGTACGGTAAAAGGAGTATGTGGAAAAGATGAGAATATCCAGAGCTTGCAGGAAACCCTCCTGTACGCGCTGAAGGGAATTGCGGCGTATTCATATCATTCCAGAGTTTATGGAGAACGGGATGAAGATGTGGATGCCTTCATGCATGAGGCTCTTTTCAAGACCCTGACGAATGTGGATTTCGACCTGAATGACCATGTCAAATTGGCTCTGAAGGCCGGGGAGATGAACTACAAGGCCATGGAACTACTGGACAAGGCAAATACCGGTCATTATGGCAAGCCTGGACCTGTTGAAGTTCCAACTGGCACGGTCAAAGGGCCTGGCATATTGGTGACAGGCCATGATTTTATGGATCTCGAAGAACTGCTCAAGCAGACCGAAGGAACGGGTATCAATATCTACACTCATGGTGAGATGTTGCCAGCACATGGATATCCCGAGCTTAAGAAATACAAGCATCTTGTCGGTAATTATGGCGGCGCATGGCAGAAGCAGAAGAAGGAATTTCCTGCTTTTGGAGGCGCGGTTCTGGCAACCACAAACTGTGTCCAGATACCCACGGATGAATATCGCGATAGACTTTTCACGATAGGCATCACTGCGGTCGAAGGTGTGAAGCACATTGAAAGTCGCAAGGACTTTTCCGAGATAATCAACAAGGCGAAAGAGCTTGGAGACCTTCCTGAAGCACCCGGAAAACCGCTCACTACCGGTTTTCATCATGATATTGTTCTATCACTGGCTCCCAAGATAATCGAGGCCGTGAAGGCAGGCAAGATAAAGCGCTTCTTCCTGATAGGAGGTTGTGACGGGGCCAAGGCTGGTCGTAATTATTTCACGGAACTTGCTGAAAAAGTTCCGGATGATTGTGTCATTCTAACACTGGCCTGTGGAAAATACCGATTCAACCATATGGATTTTGGAGATATAGATGGAATACCACGATTGATCGATCTGGGACAATGCAACAATGCTTACTCCGCGATACAGATCGCTTCAGCATTGGCCGAAGCCTTTGAATGTGATGTGAACGATCTTCCACTGTCATTTGCAGTATCCTGGTATGAACAAAAAGCTGTAGCTATTTTGTTGACATTGCTGAATCTGAACATCAAGAATATCAGAATTGGGCCAACACCACCAGCCTTCATAACGCCTGGTGTCTTCCAGGTGCTTCAGGATAATTTCGACCTGAAGCTCATCGGCGATGTGGATGAGGACTTGGCTGCAATGATGAAGGGCGAATGAGGTGAGAAATATGGTGGTTCGTGAGATAATCAAAATAGATGAGGACAGATGCACAGGCTGTGGCCTGTGCATCCCCAATTGTCCAGAGGGCGCGCTGCAGATAATAGATGAAAAAGCCAGGATGATCAGCGACCTGTTCTGTGATGGTCTGGGTGCTTGCATCGGACACTGTCCGGAGGGTGCGATCCTTGTGGAGGAAAGAGAGGCTGAGCCTTACAATGAGCGAATAGTTATGGACAATGTGGTCAAGCAGGGTGCGAATACGATCAAAGCGCATCTGCAACATATGCTGGATCACAAGGAATTCGAATTCCTGGATATCGCGATAGATTATCTCAAGGAGCATGGGTTAGATGTGCCGGATATCGGATATAACCCGGAGCCACAGGAAAAGGCAGAGGAACAAGCCTCTGCCTGCGCCACCTGCCCCGGCGAAGAACCGCGCACCGTGAATATCACTGGCATCGCAGCCCCAGAAAAGGAAAGTGGGCGAGCGGAATCCACTCTCACCACCTGGCCAGTCCAGTTAAAATTACTGAACATAAACGCCCCGTATCTGAAAGATGCCAGTCTGCTCCTGGCCGCAGACTGTGTTGGCTTTGCCTATCCGAACATGCACCAGGACTTTATCAAGGACAAAGTGACGATAATCGCCTGCCCCAAGCTCGATGATGCCAGCCAGTATGTGGAAAAACTGGCTGAGATATTCCGTATCAACCCGATAAAGGACATAACCATACTGATGATGGAAGTGCCCTGCTGCTTCGGGATGGAGAATGTGGTAACACTGGCCATGAAAAAGGCCGGTGTCCAGATACCTGTGGAAAAGCACATTATCAAGATCGACGGCAGTGTTAAATGATCTGAGTAATAAGAATGTAGAAGGGCTTGGGTCTTTATCTTTCGTCTCATCCCTTCCATCATCTTTATTATTTAGACATATTCCTTTTTCAGAATCGAATATAGGGTATGATCGACATATTTGCCTTTCAAGAATATCTGCTCTCTCATAGTTCCCTCGAAGGTCATGCCAGCTTTTTTTAATACGGCTTGAGAACCTATATTCTCAATCCATGTCCTTCCTTCAATTCGGTTCAATTCCATCTTATCGAAGCCGAATTTCATTATCTCTTTCACGGCTTCGGTCATCATGCCCTGGCCCCAGTATTCTTTTGACAGAGCGTAGCCAACTTCCGCGCGGAAATTGTCAGGAGACCAGCGAATGAACCCCACTGTTCCGATCAGTTTATTGTTCTCTTTTAAAACTATCCCCCAGTCAGAAACTTGATTATCCTTATATCGTTCGATCATAAAATTGAGGAAACCCTTTGAATCATCGATCGATCTGTGGGGTTCCCAGGTGAGGTATCTGGCAACATCTGGCTCACGGGCGTATTCGAATACATCCGTGGCATCTTCCAATGTCAGTTTTCGAAGTATTAGCCTATCGGTCTCCAAAGAAGGCAGATCACCATATATGTCCTCAATTTTCATCTCCTCCACCTCTACTATGTGAATAGGAAACGTTCCTTAATATCGTTTCCATCATTCATAATCATAATGCTATATCATGATTCAATACCAACAGTGAACTCCATTCTTTGAGACGAATACATCACGATATTATCATAATAATCCCTGAGATGGAAATCCGCTGACACATAATAGGTTCCATTGTTCATGCCTTCCGTATCCACGGTGCCATTCATGACGAATGTCTTTCCAGGGGGAACGGGAAGTATCGAATGTGGGTCATCGTAGTAACAATAACCATTATGAGCCACACTTTCGATCTTCTCTCCTGTCGGCTTGTAGATATTTATGTAATAATAGAAAGTGTCGGCATAAGCAATAGTATAGCTCTGAGCATTTGTCACATTGATCTGGAATACAGTTCCATTCATGCTCGGGTTCATTATCGATATGCTGACATCATTTTTGGCCAGTGGTTCTGGAGGAGCGGCACCTTGTTCCTCCCCCGCCTGCATGAAGGCATATAATATTATGATAAAAACAATAAAGGTGATCGATACGATCAAGTAACTGGATGCCTTCGATCCTGATGCTGACGGATCATTTTTGTTCGAATCTTTCTTTTTCATGTGAACAGCATCCGAACACGTTTCCATTATTAACAAAATTCGGAACAATGTTTAAATCCTGTATCTCTATTTCACTCTTGGGTGAGATAAGATAGGCTGACATTTTGAACAGCTTGTCAACTTTGACTTATACCAGGAGTGAATAAAATGGACAAATACAGATGTACAGTATGCGGATACATATACGACCCAGAGAACGGAGACGATGACGGCGGAATAGCCGCAGGAACAGCATTCGATGCTCTTCCAGACGACTGGCTTTGCCCTGTGTGTGGAGCCGGAAAGGACGTCTTCGAGAAAGAAGAGTGATGGGGCGTTCGCATGGATAACCTGGAGATCAAACCTGGTGTGTACTGGGTTGGTGTTATAGATTGGGACATAAGGAATTTTCACGGATACATCACGCAGAGGGGCACGACATACAATGCTTACCTGATAGTTGATGAGAAGATCACATTGGTAGACACAGTTAAGGCATGCTTATTTGATGAGATGATGGATCGTATCAAGAAGATAATCGACCCATCCAAGATCGATATAATTGTTTCCAATCATGTGGAGATGGACCACACTGGCTCCATCCCGATGATATTGGAGCACTGTCCAAATGCGGAGATCATCACTTCCACTCAGGGTGAGAAGGGCCTTAAACGGCACTTCAAAGCCGATTGGAACCTCCGGGTGGTCAAGAGTGGGGAATCGATGTCCATTGGAAAGAAGACATTGACCTTCGTTCATATCCCGATGGTGCACTGGCCTGACTCCATGGTCACTTACATTGCAGAAGATAAACTGCTCCTATCGAACGACGCTTTCGGTCAGCATATCGCAACTCCTGAAAGGTTCGATGATGAACTGGGCTGGGATGTTCTCAAGGAAGAGGCGGCCAAATATTACGCCAATATCGTCATGCCTTATGGCCCGCAGGCCGCGAAGGCCATCGAGGCTTTGGGTGGCATCGAGATCGACATGATCGCACCATGTCACGGCATCATATGGCGCTCGCTTATTCCAAATATTCTTGCCGAATACAATAAATGGGTCAATTATGAGACTGAAAAACGCGCTCTGATAGTTTTCGACACAATGTGGAATTCCACCAAATCAATGGCTTACAAATTGCAGGAGGGTCTGATGGAAGCTGGCTTGCCAACGACCGTGAAGTTCCTGGGCACGAATCACATTTCCGATATTGTACCGGAAATGATGCATTCGCGACTTATCTTGCTGGGCTCACCGACCTTGAATAATGGGATGTTGCCGACCATGGGAGCTTTCCTCACATACATCAAGGGGCTGAGGCCGAAGAAAAGAGTGGGGTTCGCCTTTGGATCCTATGGCTGGGGTGGCCAGGCTGTCGGCGAGATCAATGAGATAATGGAGAAGCTGAAATGGGACATGCCAGAGGAAAGCATCAATATCAATTATATTCCAGACCCGGAAGAGCTTGACGAAGTCAAAGCAGTTGGCAAAAAATTGGGAGAATATATATTAGCTCAGGAAGAATAGTCTTTCTGAGAGGATAATATGAGCGAGATAATAGCCGATGCCGAGATAGACTGCGTGGGACAATATTGCCCCATGCCCATTGCGATGACCAAAGAAGGTATCTTGGGTATCGATATCGGCCAGATTCTGATGGTGGAGGCTGATGATCCGGCTGCGGAATCCGATATACTGGCCTGGGCGAAGAGAACGGGCCATGAGATAGTTGACTTTCGCAATGATGGAGGCATGCTCACCTTCTATATCAGGAGGATGAAATAATGGATGAAGAAAAGTTCCTATTATATGTTCAGACAACGGATGACCCGATGAGGCAATATTCGCCTTTTGTTCTTGCCCAGACAGCGAGGATGATGGACATCCCGGCTAAGATATATTATCTTGGCCAGTCACTCAATATACTCAAGGCCGGGGAGGCGGAGAAGATCCAAATGGGTGATTTCCCCACACTGGCAGAGATGATGGACAAGGCCATCGAGCTGGGAGTGGAGATGCTGGTATGTGACGCATCCCGACAGATGCTACCCGATAAAGACATGGAATTGAGACCTGGCTTCAAGATAGTTGGAGCTGGCACATTGAACGATCTGGCATTGGATGCAGGAGCCACAATGTGGTTTTGATCGGTACGGAGATGATGAAAATGGATAATAATAAGATTTACATGGATCGCGGATCGGCAACACCCATTGATCCCAGGGTGTTGGAGTTCGCTCATCCATTCCTTAAGACAGCGGGTAATCCATCCGCACTTCACAGGCAGGGCTTGGAAGCAAGATCAGCTATCGAGGAAGCCAGAGCAAAGGTGGCGGATCTGATAAATGCCGAAAAGCCAGCTTCCATAATATTCACCAGTGGGGCTACGGAATCCAATAACATCGCGATTCGTGGGACCGCGATGAGGAATATCGGCCGTGGCAAGCACGTGATGGGCAGTGCGATCGAGCATATGTCTGTCCTCAACCCTCTGAAAGATCTAACTAAGAGTGGGTTCACGATGGATCTTGTACCAGTGGACAAAGCCGGGATGGTGGACCTGGCCAAGCTGGAGGAATTGATCTCGCAGGAGACAGTCGTTCTATCCATCATGCACGCGAACAATGAGATCGGCACCATCCAGCCTATTAAGGAAATTAGTAAGATAGTACACGAGAAGGGCATGTACCTTCACGTTGATGCCACTGCTTCGGCGGGCAAGGTTCCGATCGATGTCCAGGATATGAACATCGACCTTCTCACGCTCTCATCCAATGATCTGGGTGGGCCGCAGGGTGCTGGCGCATTATATATCAAGACCGGAACCCGCATACAGACCGTGATGCCAGGTGGAGGTCAGGAAAGAGGCCTTCGGTCGGGTAGTGAGAACATATTCGCGATAGCTGGAATGGGAGAGGCCGCGAGATTGGCAAAGGAAGAATTGCCAGTCGAGAGCGAGCGGTTGAAACGAATAAGGGACGACCTTATTCGTCAGATACTGAAGAATGAGAAGACCTTCCTAACTGGCCATCCAGAAAAGAGACTGCCACATCACGCCAGCTTCAGATTCAGTTTCATAGAGGGAGAAAGCATTTTGCTTATGATGGACTTTCAGGGTGTGCAGATATCCACGGGTTCCGCCTGCTCTTCAAAGACATTGGAGGCATCTCATGTGCTTTTGGCCACTGGCCTGACACATGAGCAAGCACATGGCTCGATGGTATTGACACTAGGGCATGAGAACAAGCCCGAAGATGTAAAAATAGTGGCTGAGGCCACCAAGAAAACAATTGATAGGCTGAGAATGCTTTCACCGATCACCCAGGAGGGTGAAGAATACCCAGAGGAGGAACATCATCATTAAGATGGAGAGTGGAGAACATGACTGATATAGGATATACAGAAAAAGTAATGGACCACTTCATGAACCCACGGAATGTGGGCGTGATCGAGGATCCAGATGGCTACGGGAAGGTCGGTAACCCGACTTGCGGAGATGTGATGGAGATATTCATCAATATCGCGGACAATAAGATAACCGAGATAAAGTTCAGAACATTTGGCTGCGGTTCAGCTATTGCCACGAGCAGTATGATCACCGAGATGGCCATTGGAAAGACATTGGAAGAGGCGATGGAGATCACCAGGAACGATGTGGCTGAAAGTCTGGATGGACTTCCACCCAAGAAGATGCACTGCTCGAACCTGGCCGCGGACGCTCTCCAGGAAGCCGTGAAGGACTACTGGAAGAAGCAGGGCAAGGTAGTGGAGGATGATGGTGAATCTCCCGAGATGTCCTGTGGTGGTGGCGGGTGCGACAGCTGTGTGAAGTGATAATAATAATTGAAATTCCAAAATAATGATGAATAAAATAAGAAATAAGAGGAGGAGAGACTAATGGCAAAATTAATGGAAATATACAAGTGTGAGAAATGCGGGAACATAGTCGAGCTGGTACACGGAGGCCCAGGGGCGCTCCAGTGTTGTAATACCGATATGATATTGATGGACCCGAAGACAGCGGACTGGACAACGGAAAAGCACGTGCCAGTCATTGAGAAGACTGACCACGGTATCAAAGTGACAGTGGGCTCAACCCTTCACCCTATGGCAGACGATCATTATATCGAGTGGATCGAGGTCATTGCAGATGGTAAGATATACCGCCAGCATCTGAACCCTGGCGATGCACCCGAGGCATTGTTCTGCATAGATGCAGTGACAGTCACAGCCCGTGAATACTGTAACAAACACGGACTTTGGGTCACCCAGTAGGTGATTGGATGATAAGCGAAAGAATGCAAAATGCCCTGATGGATCAAGTGAATGCGGAAATGTATTCATCCTATCTTTATCTGTCAATGTCATCCGACCTGGACAATAAGGGTCTGGGCGGCTTTGCTTTGTGGATGAAGACCCAGGCGCAGGAAGAACTCTATCATGGCATGAAATTATATGACTTTGTTATCGAGCGTGGTGGCAGAGCGATCCTGAAGCAGATCGAAGGACCGCAGACCGAATGGGCATCACCACTGGCTATCTTCGAGGCAGCGTATGCTCATGAGCAAAAAGTAACAGGCCTAATAAACAACCTGATGAACATGGCCATCGAGGAAAAGGATCACGCGACATCCCAGTTCCTTCAGTGGTTCATAAAGGAGCAGGTGGAAGAGGAAGCATCGGCTGATGAGATAGTTCAGAAATTGAAATTGATCGGCGATGGAGGCAATGGCCTCTTCATGCTGGACAAGGAAATGGGAGCCAGGCCTCCATTATTCGCTTTCCCAGTATCGAGTGGTTGAGGTGATTAAAAATGGATCTAAGTAAATTCACACTGGAAGACGTAATACTTTCAGCGATTCGAAGTGAGATGAACAGCGGAGCCCAGTACAAGGACATCGCCAGCAAGGTGGAAAATGCTTTTCTGATAGAGAAATTGAACTTCCTGGCTGACGAGGAAGCCAAACATCAGAACTTCTTAGAAGGTCTATATGCGAAGTCATTCGCCGGCAAGGAATTGATCGTGCCAGAGGAAACACCAGTTCCCTTACCCGAGATGAAAGTCTATGGCGAGGGAGTCAAACTGAGTGAAGTTCTAGAGAGCGCGATGGAAGCCGAGCGAGCTGCGAAGGACTTCTACAATGAGCTATCCAGACAATTCGAAAAAGAACCAGATATAAAGAAAAACCTGGAATATCTGGCCTCGATGGAATGGGGACATTATAAGCTCCTGGAGATCGAGAGAGATAATTCTCTGAACTTCGAATCGTATGACGAATACTGGCCGATGATGCACGTCGGCGGTTGAAGTATTCTATAATGATTCATTGACAGAATCGAAAACTTTATCAAATTCACCTCATGCATAGATTAAGGATGAGTCAGGCGATTTTGATAATTAAATAATACAGCACGAGCTAAATACCCGTGCTGTCATTTTCATTTTTCAAGCAATTTTTAGTATATATTTATCCAAACACTCTGAAGCCATAGTCTTTCATGTGAGGCATATCGGACACCTGTTCTCTTATCTTCTCTGGCTCTTCCATCATCGCGTCTTCCAGATGTTCTTTCTCTCTTTTCAGAATGTCATAGTGGCTGTGCTCGTTATTCGATATATAGGTGAACAATTTCTTCTGATCCTTGTGTACCTTGGCCAGATATTTGTACACCTTGTAACCCTTGTATTCATTCTGCATCGCGTCTCCAAGGGCGTGGATCATATTATCGATGGTCTTGATCTCCACCTCTGTCTCAAAAGGCTTTAATCCAGTCCCCTCTGGAAATTCCCATTCTTCATTTTCAAATATATCCAGATACAGATCCTGCAACACCCGCATGTGCATGTCTTCATCCTTTGCGATACTCTCGAACTTGTGAGCTACAAGGCTGTCCTTGTCTAGGCCCTTAACTAGGTTCCTGTATAATTTCGCGGCTTCCTTCTCCGAAAATATCGCATATCCTAACAATTGCTTTAGACTTAAACTCTTTAACTCCCCATGCATAGCATTTGCTATTCCAAGTGGTGATATTTAAATCTATTTCGCATGGATATGAAATTGTTTGTTCGACCAGATTAAACATGACCAAATTTCAGGTCATGTTCACTTAATCTGCCGACTATTCCTTTACTCAAACACTCTGAATCCGAAGTCTTTGTGATGTGTCATCTCGACAAGAGGTTCATGTCTCTTCTTTGGCTCGTCCATCATCATGTCTTCCATGTGATCCTTTTCCCTCTTCAGAACATCATAATGGCCGTGCTCGAAATGCGACAGATATTTGAACAATTTCCTGTGTTCCTTGTGTGTCTTGGCCATGTATTTGTAGACCTTGAAAGCATTGTACTCGTTCTCCATAGCGGCTTCCAGTGCGCGGATAAGATTATCGATGGATTCCACCTTGACAATGGATTCGAAAGGAGGCAGTCCCTCTGGGTATGACCAGTTCTCGTCCCCGAATGTCTCTCTGTATAGGTCCTGCAACACCCATTTGTGCATATCCTCGTCCTTGGCAATGGATTCGAACTTGTGCCTGACAAGACTGTCTTCATCCATATCACTGACCAGACCCCTATAGAATTTGGCAGCTTCCTGCTCTGAGAAAATAGAATATCCAATTAGTTCTTTCAATTCAAGATCTTTTAGTTCTTCATACATGAACCCGAGTATTAAATGAGATTATTTAAATCTATTTCCTTATTGATCGTCATTTGATCTATATATAATTCGATATCTCATTTAAAATATATTAAATATATAATTATTTATATTATTATTGTAAAATTTATAATGGGATTAATCTGACATATTATTCTAACATATTAGTGAATCACTATAAGTAAAATGCAGTGTTTCGTCTACATGAGGTTATGAATATGAAGATACCACCTATCGGAGAAAAGATCGATGATTTCGTGCTTGGTGATCAGAATGGAAAAGAGGTCAAGCTCTCGGATCATAGAGGGAAGAAAGTGCTATTGTCCTTTCATCCACTTGCATGGACTGGCGTATGTGCGAAACAGATGAAGTCTCTTGAAGATAATTTTGACAAGTTCGAGGAATACGACACGGTCGCATTCGGGGTAAGTGTGGATTCAGCCCCATCCAAAAAAGCATGGGCTGATGAACTAGGAATTACCAAGACCAGCTTATTAGCGGACTTCTGGCCCCATGGTGGCCTGGCTGAAAAACTGGGTATTTTCATCGATGAAAAAGGAATTTCTGGCAGGGTGAACATCATAATTGACGAAGAAGGCATACTCAAATTCGTCAAGGTCTATGATATTCCTGAACTTCCAGATATCAATGAGATACTCGAAATACTAAAGCCGGTGTGAGTGATATCATGCTCTCTATTGGGGAAAAAGCAATTGACTTCTGCCTTCCTAACCAGTCTGAAGAAGATGTCTGTCTTGAAGATATGAAAGGTAAATGGATAGTTCTATATTTCTATCCTAAGGACAATACGCCCGGCTGCACGCTGGAGGCCATTAATTTTTCAAAGGACCTGGAGGATCTCACAAAGGCCAATACACTGATATATGGCATAAGCGCGGACTCATGCCAGAGCCATGTGAAGTTCCGAAATAAACATGATATCGCGATCGAGTTATTGAGCGATGCGGATCACGCAGTAATGGAGAAGTACGGTGTGTGGGGGGAGAAGAAGATGTATGGCAAGACCTTCTTAGGGATCAGCAGGACCACCTTCCTGATAGACCCGGAAGGTGTTGTGAAGCATGTCTGGAAGAAAGTGAGGGTCAAAGGGCATAGTGAGTCCGTCAAGGAAAAGCTGGCCGAGCTTCAGTCCTGATCTTTATCCTTGTACACATCCAGCTCGATGTAGATCATCTTGGCTATGGGGACTTTCTCCCTTATTTTATTCTCAAGATCATTTATGGCCTCGGCAGCCGCATCCGTTGTCATATGGCTGTCCATTTCCACCTTGGCCGCTACAAGTAATTCCTCAGGCCCGATATGCTGTGTCCGCATGTGTATGAGGTGATTGACCTGCGGATGTGCTTCTATTGTTTTGCATAGCTTATTCACAGTTTCCTCGGAGGCGCATTCTCCAAGGAGAAGCGACCGTGTCTCGATAGCAAGTACTATGGCTATCACACCAAGCAATATGCCGATTGCCAAGCTTCCCATCGCATCGTATCTGGCATCCCCGGTGATCATTGCCAGGCCTATTCCTATCAGAGCGATTATCAGTCCCACAAGTGCTCCAATGTCTTCCAGAAGGACCACTGGTAGCTCCGGTACCTTGCTCTTCTTTATGAATTCCCACCATGTTCTTTTTCCTTTCAAAGGGCGGGATTCGATTATCGCGGTTCTGAGGGAGAATGCCTCCAGGACGATCGCCACTACCAGAATTAGGATCGCCCATTCTGGTGATTCGAGACCATGATCGCTGGTATGGGAAAGTTTCTCCCAACCTTCATAGATGGCGAACAATGATCCAAGGGTGAAGATTATCATGGCCACGATGAAGGACCAGAAATATCTCTCTCTGCCAAAACCAAAGGGATGTTCCGATGTCGCTTTCTTCTTTGCCAGCTTCCCCCCCATAAGCAAAAGACCTTGATTGGAGGTATCTGCTAGGGAATGAACAGCTTCGGCCAGCATTGACGCCGCTCCTGTAAAAACAAATCCAATTATCTTCGCTATCATTATCCCGAGATTGGCAAAGAAAGCTGCGATTATGGCCTTTCGACCTCCATGCGCTGACATCGTCGGTTCATTGATGTATAGGATATATTTTTTTGCAGTGTTTGCTTTACCTATCTCATATCGAGGTCGAAATATGATAACATTTGACAAACCCGGGAAAAATAATTCAGAGGAATGTGTAAGACTGGCTGCCGAAAGAGCAAAAGAGTTGGGATTGAAGGAAGTGGTGGTCGCTACCAATGTCGGCGATACTGCATTTTTGGCCTTGAAATATTTTGAAGGCTTCAAGATAATAGCTGTCACTCATCACGCTGGCTTTAAGAAACCCTTTCAATGCGAGATGCATGAGGAGGAAAGAGCCAAGCTGGAGTCAAAAGGCGTGACTGTTCTGACCACCAGTCACGCGCTAAGCGGCGCGGAAAGATCCATAAGGAAAAAGTATCAGGGCATCTACCCGCTGGAAATAATCGCTGACACTCTTCGATTATTCGGCCAGGGAACAAAGGTATGTGTCGAGATAGCCATCATGGCGGCTGATGCAGGATTGCTAAGCGGCAAGGAGATAATGACCCTTGGCGGAACTGGAAAGGGAGCGGATACCGCAATCGTACTTAGTCCAGTAAATCAAAGGGATCTCTTGGACTTAAAGATACATGAGATAGTATGCAAACCCCGATTATGATGTTCCAAAATATTGAATGGAACATCTAATATTAGCTCATCCAAAACACTTAGCACGTATGTATATTTGAGTCACTACCATTCGACAATATACTCGCAGTGATCGTCGCCACTAACCTGGCACTTTGTTTGAGTGACAGTGCCTTTTGTCTTTGTCAATTCCAGCATCGCTTCCAACACGCCGATCCAGCCCTGGCAGTTCTCTTCCACTTCACTGACATCCTTCATCTTCGCAATGGCCTTATTTTCGGATATCTCAATATCTATTTTTCCGAACTTGTAAAGCTCTTTGAACCTTTCCTCCGCCTTGTGAAGCATGGTGTCCATACTAACGAATCTCACCATATAAGCGAATAGGCCAAGGTTCTTTGTTGTGTATTTTCCAGCCTGCTTGACCCTTTCCATGCCATGATTGGCCGATATCCATTGGAGTATCCTTACCATGATCTCATTGCTATAAAAGTTCGAATCTGAGATATTTATGTCCACAATACCACTTTCTTTCCTGGCTTGTTCTTCTCCATCCTTTCCCCAGGTCTTTTTTATGAATCCCAAATATCTATTGATAACATTTCCACGGATCTTTCTCTCTGACACAAGAAATAGTATGAGCTTTTTCTAATATAATGTTTTCCATTATCTATATTTAAGTATTATGGAATGATCAATTCAATATATCGCATACTTTCATTTTATTTCATATTGAATGGATAAAGGTCTGATAGAAAGATGTGGCGCCCCGGGCGGAATTTGAATCCGCGTCGGAGCCTCGACAGGGCTCCATGATAGGCCACTACACTACCGGGGCGAATGGTATTATTGTTCTTTCACAGCCACGGGAGTGTAGTGAAGCTCATCCGAAGGGCCATTTATGAGCCGAGGTGAGGTTAAAACACTACCGGGGCGAATGATATTATTGTGATATTATTGTTCCAGCATATGATATTTTTATATTGCCAGATGAACCCGAAAGTGCAACTTGTTTTTAAGGCTTTTGCTTCCCACCCCTATTTTTCCGCTCATCTGCAATATACCGTAAGCTTATTTCATAACAATATTTCATGTTTTTGGGCAAATTCCTTATATTCACAATCCTTCATTGATGAGGAGGGAACATGAAATTATCGGATCTGACTGTCAATGAAAGGATATTGCTCCATTTGCGAGATTACATGGGAAACACCGATACCACATCGGCATCCATGGGCCAGACCCAGGCTGGAATAAGCGAAGGGATCGATATCAGGATCAATCATATCCCAAGGGCGGTCAAGAAATTATTGGATGATAATTATGTGAATGAATATCTCGCACATGTGAGTGGACTGAAGAGAAAAAGGAAGGTCTACTATCTCAATGAGGCAGGCGTGAAAAAGGCTAGCCAGATGTTGGATGAGATCAAAGATCAGGAGATATCTTTGACCTTCAAAGATGGTCAGACCTCCCAGATAAAGATATCCGATATCTCTCTCACGATAAAGACAGAGGCCACGCTTCCACAATTGATACTTCATGCATTTTCCCATGGCTCCATATATGAGTCAAAACTGGGCTCGGATCATAGCAATGAAACATCATATGTCTCCAATCTATCCACGATACCCGATACTCCCGATATGATAGGCCGATCTGAACAACAGGACTGGCTTGGTTCATTCATAGATGGTGGGCGTAATGTGACCATCATCAGCGGCATAAAGGCCGTGGGCAAGACCACTCTTGTGAGAAAGACCCTTGATGATTATGAGGGAAACCGGAACATACTCTGGTTCACGGCTAATGAATGGGATAATGTCCGAACCTTCATGGAGGCCATGTCCGACCTTCTATCCCGTGTCGATCGTGGAGAGGTGAGGCGGATGCTTAGGAGCTCCAGGGATATCGACCCAACTCTTGCTTTCCCCCCCTTCCTAAAGGACGTTCTTGGTTTGGATCCCATCATCGTCATTGACAATATCTTCAATCTCCAGAAAGAGCTCATGCACTTGATCATGATGATAATGAGCGATGCCTCTAAATTTGATTCAACACACTTTATTCTGATCACCCGGGATATCGAGACCTTGAAAGCTGGCCTGACCAGGAACATGGATAGATTCACACTTGAAGGTCTAACGCCCATTGAAGTAAAATCTATGATATCATCCAATGGCCTGGAGATATCTGATGAAGATCTGGATATCATATACAGTATAACCAATGGGCATCCAATGGCCATTGATCTCATCGTATCCGAGCTCGCGGAGGCAAGTTTTGATACCAAAGGCCTTACGCACAAAGAACTACTGATGGTCAAGTGCCTCAAAGCCTTTGACTCCATTTTCCAGTGAGTTCATTTTGATATTAAATTATCTTATATCCTAATTGATGAAAAAACAAAACTATAAATTGAAAAGGGAGGAAGAGAGATTATCTCTTCCTCATTCATTTTTTGTAGGATCTACTTCCTCTTCTTTTTGTCACCAGTTTTTGGCTCGGATCCCTTCCTGTTCATGATGAATTTAGTTCCGACGAAGGCACCGATTCCACCAAGCACGACAACCGCAATTATGATGTATATCAGAATATCTGATTCCTCAACTGTGTAAGTTGAGTATTCAAAGAAGCCGATATTGTTGTTGTCTGTGTATTGTGATACATGCTCGCTGTCTGTTGTGACATTTGCCCAGATGGTGTATGTTCCCTTATTAGCTGGTTTCCAGGCTATGCTTGCTGTTGCGATCTCACCTGGTGCTATTGTGGTAACTGAGACACCGTCGATCTTCAGGGAAGCTGTTCCGCTGATCTTTGTGTCAACTCCATCAGAGTCCCTTATGTAGAAATCAACAGCAACATTGGTGGCATTGAGCGCACCGTTATTGGTTATGTTCACGGTGATGGTTGTTGTATCTCCTTTTGTTCCGGTCTCTGGGTCGAAGTTGAAGGTTGCGGCCATCAGAAGTAGGTTCGCGCTCTCGCCGATCCTCACGTTGACAACCCTTACGAGATCATTGCTGTTTCCAGCAGAGTCTGTTGCTGTAAGGGTGACGTTCACATCACCGATCTCATCAAAGGTCGTGCTGACCCATGAGCCATTTGCATCCTCAACACCATCGTCATCAAAGTCCCATGAGAATACGAGGTTCTCAAAGTCATCTGCGTCTGATGTTTCATTTGCACTGAAATAGACCATCGTGTTCTGGACAGCATCGTTGACCTCTGTAGAGTCTTCATCGAACATCAGAATGTTCATGATCAATGGTGCGGCGGTATCCTGCACTATGACATCAAGTTCTGCTGCTACACTCTCATGACCTACAACATCTGTTGTCGTCATCTGAATGGTGTATGTACCTGGTGTGCTGTAGACCTTGTCTATGGAGTTATCTTCATTCATGGTTATGGTCTCATTGACGCTGTCGTCACCCCATACCCAGAACCAGCTCTCTATCACACCGAGCTTGTCCCCTGCTTTGACATCGTCGTATGATGTCAAACCATCGAAAGTGATCGTCCTACCCTGATTCACTGTTAGGGTTGTTCCTGTAAGTGTGACATTGTCATCGGTTGTGTTGACGCTGATCTCAGATACTGGAGCTGTTCCATCTGCTTTCACATTGAAAGGAACGTTTGTTGTGTCTCCACCGGTCTCGACGATGCTGAGTGTGACATCATAGTCGTCTGCTGCTGTGTAGTTGTATACAGTGGTCATACCGTAGGCCATGTCCCCATTTCCGAAGTCCCATGTAAAGTTAGCTGCTTCAATGTCTCCTACTGGGTCTGTTGAATCCTCTGCTGTGAATGTTACTTCTGTGCTGACACCATCCTGTGGTGCGCTGACTATAACATCATATCCATCTGCACTTGAGTTCAGCTCATAGAAAAGACCGCCTGAAACAAATGCTACTGCGGTTCCAGCTTCAGATGATTCCAGTGTCAATACTATCTCTTCAAGCAGTTCAACTGATCCTGCTGTGTCAATTGTTATTGGATCATTGTATCCTGTCAACTCCACATCAGTTGTCTCGGTCTCACCAGATGTCATCTCAAAGCCTTCTGGAAGGTATATCTCATATACTCTGTCCATTGTCTCTGAATCATAGGCTGCACCGAAGAAAAGTGTGTGTCCTACAGAGTCATCTGCAAGAAGTGTGCTATCAGATATTGTGTAGTTGTATGTCTTGTTTATGTAAATTATACCGGATGCTGTGGTGATATCTTCACCATCTGCTCCCTCTATACTTACAGAGAATGTATCATCGTTGATATCATAGTATATGCCATCGATGGTGAAGGTCTGCATTGTGTCCTTGCTGCCTATTCCCTTGTTCTCAAGGTAGGTCTGCCAGCTGTCTATCTCTCCACTGTCGAGGATCCAGTCGTTCACATGAAGGCCAAGTGGTTCCATTCCCCACTTGCGGTCTGCATTTGACCTGAGTGTGACATTGTCAACCTCTGTCATTATTGTCTCCATGACATCGACATTTCCCCAGTCATCGAAGGTGTATGTTATTTTTGTGGTGTCGACACCTGCTGGTGCAAGTTCCACCTGCTGCCTGACATCACCGGTCAATGCTGGAATGTCAATGGCATCTGCCTGATATCCATCTGCATCAACGACCAGTACATAATTTGAGATATTGTGGACCATGAATTCGTAGTATCCGTCTGTTGTCGTGGTCGTCATGTCTGTGTAGAGTTCTGTGGTGTCGTATAATGCGACATCAGCTCCCTCTATCCAGTTGTTTGAGACTGCATCTGTGACGTATCCAGAAAGCATGTGTTGTGAATCGATCGCTGTAAGATCGATGTTCACATATGCTGTGGTCTTGTCAATTGCAGCTCCATAAACTTCTGTAAAGAAACCATCCTGCTCTACTACAAGTGTGAAAGATGAGTCATAGTGGGTGATATTGTAATCTCCACCAACTGTTGTTACAGAGTTAATGTATGTTCCATCTGCATTGTAGAGGTAGACAGTTGCTTCCTCTGCTACACCGTTATTGATGGTTCCATTCAACCAGAAGTTCTCTGGTGCGTTCTCTGTCATCATTATGTCCCACTGTTCTGTATCTGTGGTGACTGTGAGCCAGCCAACACTCTCATAGGTGAGCCACCCTTCGCATGTTGCTTTCACAGTGAATGTTCCAGGGTAGACGAGCATCTCGTATTTTCCATTTGCATTGGTAATATCAGATATCCATTTGTCATCACCAGTTGATACGGAAACAAGTGCACCCTCTACATATTCATCTGCATCCTCAACAATACCCCAAACTAAAATTGATGGCTCTGGATCGATCTTCTCCATATTGACTACGATATCATCGACATTACCTGTTACGGTGATCGAGTCTGCAAGGTAGTAATATCCGAATTTCTCATATGTGATCTCAATGTCGCCATTGTTCACGAATTGTGAGAATTCACCATTCATTCCAGTCGAGGTCTCATATATGATACCCATTGAATCAACTATGGTCACATCCACTTCGTACAATGGAAGTTCTGTTCCATCGATCATGACCATTCCACTGACCATTGGCTTTGGAACGAGAAGTTTATCGTAATTGGATACGCCATTTGAAAAACTAGCGCTTGTAACAACGCCACTGGCTGAATAATATCCTATCTTTGAGAAGTAAATGTCGAAGTCGACAGTCTCATCATCAACAGAAATATTGAAATGTCCATTGCTACCTGTTTCTATTGTCTTGTTGATAGCACCATTATCGACAGTAACAGTTACCTTGTTTATGAAATCATTTGTTACATCATCTATCAATGTTCCAGTGATGTAGTATATATCCCCATCTGCGCCAGATACATTATTGGCTGGGAACACAGCAATCACTGTGGCTACCATCGCAAAGGCCATCAAGAAGGCCATTGTTTTTCCTGCTTTACCGCTTAGCATTTTATCACTTATCCATTTATGTTTCAAAACCCCTTAAATTGAGAGGCTGAGAGTGCCGAAAGTCCTTTTCGTATATAATAATAATGGTTAATTTACTATATATTAGATAAAAATAAATAAAGAGGTATGGCTAGACATAATGCCTAGCCTTTTTCACTCTGGGGTATGAATTATTCTATTTGTTCAATTCTTCCAGAACTTCCTTCGCTCTGTCTATTCTGACATTCTTTTCTGCTACGAGAACTGAGACCACCTTGTCTATCATGTCGCCATCTGCACCTGCCATGACTGCGATATTACGGGCGTGGAGGCCCATATGTCCTCTCTGGATACCCTCGGTTGCCAGTGCTCTCATTGCCGCGAAGTTCTGGGCAAGTCCAACAGCCGCGACGACCTGTGCCAGCTCGGACGCGCTCTTGATATCAAGTATCTTGACCGCGATCTTCGCAGTCGGATGTACGGCAGTGGCTCCTCCGATAAGACCCACTGCCATTGGAATTTCTATTCTGCCGACGAGATCACCATTCTCATTCTTCTCATAACTTGTAAGTGGCTTGTATCCGCCATGCTTCCAGGAGGCATAAGCATGCGCGCCAGCCTCTATCGCCCTGAAATCATTTCCAGTGGCCAAGATGACCGCGTCGATACCGTTCATTATGCCCTTGTTATGTGTGGCGCATCTGAATGGGTCTGCTTCTGCGAAAGCATAGGCCTCGATGACACCATCGACTATATTCTCGCCGCCCAGAACTTCCTTTGTCCAGGTAGCCTCTGCAAAAGCCAATCTGTATATTGCCAGATTGGAAAGGATCCTGAGGTACACCTTTCCTCCAGTGAGCTTCTCGATCTCCGGGGCGATTGCCTCGGCCATGGTATTAACTGCATTAGCCCCCATGGCGTCCAGGCAGTTTACGAGAAGATGAGAAATGACCATCTTGCCCTTTATCGTATCAATTATTCTGACCTCGATATCACGAGCCCCGCCGCCAAGCTTGACCAGCATTGGATCCTTGGCATTGCCCATCTCGAGAAGGCTGGCCTTATTCTCTTCTATGGCGGCCTTCGCGGCTTCCGGGTCATCCATACCTGTAAGTTGTATCTGGCCTATCATGATAGGGTCTGTTGTCCTTGTTCTGAACCCGCCTGCTGATTTGGACATTCTAGCAGCATTGGAGGCGGCAGCTACGACCGATGGCTCTTCAATTGCCATCGGCACCAGCTTATCCGTACCATTGATGACAAAGTTAGTTGCTATACCCATAGTGACTGGCATCGCTCCGACCACATTCTCTATCATGCGGTCTGCCTGATCTGGCGTGAGGCCTCCAGTGTTCTTGAGGATGGTTATCTCCTCATCACTCAGGCCTGTTGCAGCTTGCAATATGTCCAGTCTCTCATCTATGCTCTTCTTGTAAAATCCCTTGAAACTTGATTGGTCCATTTTGAATCTCTCCATCCTATTGAATCAGTTACTCTAATACGAGTTGATGGGAGGATAATTACACCGGGTGATAAAAAACAATCCCCATAAATCATCATTATGCTACTTATGATAGAAACCATAAAAACTACGTATGGTATATCCGACAATGGTGAAGATATGAATGTTAAGATAGATATGACAAAAGTGTTAGGATACATATTCTATGGTGTGGGGATCGTAGGTGGAGTGGAGAGTTTTGTAATTGGAGGATCAACTGGCCGGGGGGTGGCAGCTGTTGCCACTTGCATGATAATCGCCGGCTCCTTATTCCTTGGAATGAGGATTAAGAAATAAGCAATTATAGTTACCAATCCAAACCTTTAAAAACATTAATCCTTATCTCCTGCTCCCGTGAAATAATGAGCAAAAAAACCAAGTATATTTTCGTCACGGGCGGGGTACTTTCGGGCCTCGGAAAAGGAATAACCGCATCATCCATTGGACGTAATCTGAGATCTCGAGGATTGAAGGTCACAGCGATCAAGATAGACCCATATCTCAATTGCGACGCGGGGACAATGAACCCATACCAGCATGGAGAGGTCTATGTGATGGATGATGGGGGAGAGGTCGATCTCGATCTTGGTAATTATGAGAGATTCCTGGATGTCAATCTGACCAGGGAGAACAATATCACCACCGGTAAAGCCTATCTCACTGTCATAGAAAAAGAGAGACGGGGCGATTATCTTGGAAATACTGTCCAGATCATTCCTCATGTGACCAATGAGATAAAGGACCAGATCAAAAGAGTGGCAAAGGCCTCGAAGGCCGATGTGACACTTGTGGAACTTGGTGGGACCGTGGGCGATATCGAGTCCATGCCCTTCATGGAAGCTGTTCGGCAATTGCACATGGAGACCTATGCTGATGATTGTCTGTTCATCCACACCACACTGGTTCCGGTCATGGGGGTAGTTGGTGAGCAGAAGACAAAGCCGACCCAACATTCTGTCAAAGAACTAAGGGCAATAGGCATTCAGCCAGATATCATAGTTGCCAGGGGCGCGAAGCCATTACGGAAGGAGATCACGAAGAAGATATCCTTATTCTGTGATGTTCCAATGGAGGCTGTCGTGAGTGCTCCAGATGCGGAATCCATCTACTATGTTCCAGAGATACTGGAGAAGCAGGGACTTACTGATTATATCCTTGGGCGGTTCAATATCTACGCGCCTGTCATAAACAGCAAAAAATGGGACAAATTCGTTTACAATCTTGACAATCCCAAGCACGATGTTGAAATAGCCATCGTGGGCAAGTACACACATCTTCATGATTCATATATGAGCCATCTGGAGGCTCTGAACCACGCGGGTTCAGATTCGAAGACCCGTGTAAAGGTGAGATGGGTGGAAGCCACGGACATTGAGAAGAAGGGCGCGGAAAAGCATCTAGGTGGGGTAGATGGTGTTCTGATACCAGGTGGATTTGGAGAGCGTGGAACCGGCGGAAAGATGATGTCAGCCACCTATGCCAGAGAGAATGGCATACCTTTCCTGGGCGTATGTCTTGGATTTCAGCTGGCCGTTATAGAATTTGCCAGAAATGTATTGGACTATGAAGGTGCCAATAGCTCCGAGTTCGACGAGCACACGAAGTATCCGGTCATTGATCTTTTGCCCGAGCAGCGGAAGATAAAGGACATGGGAGCCACAATGAGACTGGGTGCCAATCCCATAATATTGAAGAAGAATTCTAAGGCCCACGACCTCTACAAGAAATTGAAGATCTCGGAAAGGCACAGGCACAGGTATGAGGTGAACCATGAATATATCAAGGCTATCGAAAAGGCTGGCCTTAAATTTACAGGATCGTCTCCGGATGGCAGAAGGATGGAAGTTGCAGAACTGAAGGGCCATCCATACTATCTGGCCACACAGTTCCACCCTGAATTCAAATCACGACCTGCAAACCCCTCAAAAACACATCTGGGGCTTGTATTTGCCGCGGTGAAGTATTCGAAGTCAAAGTCAGATACCACAAGCAAGGCGAAAAAGAAGCCAGCTGCCAAGAAAGCGACCACGAAAAAGAAGGCCAAGGCAAAGAAGAAATAACTGAATGTGAACAAAAGAAACTCAGGCTCTTTAAATGAGCCTGAGTTCTCCTTTTCATTTTACTATATTTATTCCATTCAATCCAATGCTTGCTTCAATCTATCAATGGCCTTGTTAATGGTATCCAGTGATTTCGCATAGGACAATCTGACATATCCTTCTCCACCAGGTCCGAAGGCAGTTCCAGACAGCAAAGCTATACCCAATTCATCAAGTGCATAGTCCGCGAACTCGTCACTGGTCATGCCAGTTTCCGTGATATTGGGGAAAGCGTAGAAAGCGCCCTGTGGATTCACGCATCTTATCTTGCTGATGCTGTTCAGACCTTGCACGATCGCATCCCGGCGCTTGGTGAACTCGGCCATCATCGTCGCTATGGAATCCTGAGGGCCATTAAGGGCAGCCACCCCGCCCATCTGGACAAAGCCATTGGTACAGGAATCAATGGTCTGGTGAAGCAATCCTATCTTGCGAGCGACGTCTTTCGGAGCGACACAGAATCCCAGCCTCCAGCCGGTCATCGCATATGCCTTGGAGAAACCATCCAGTATGATCGTTCTCTCTTTGCACTCATCTCTCACAGATGGGCTGAAATGCTCCCGATCATACAGCATTTTACCATATATCTCATCTGATAGGAGGTAAATATCATGCTCCTCGGCTATATCGGCCACTTCCTCTATCTCGGATCTGGTCATCACGCCGCCAGTGGGGTTGGAGGGCGAGTTCATGAGTATCAATCTGGTATCTGGAGTTATCTGCGCCCTGATATCATCTGGATTCATTCTGAACTCGTTCTCTTCATGTAATTGTACCCGTTGAGCATCGATATTGAAGTATTTTATAGCTGAATAATATGATAAGAACCCAGGATCCTGGACGATCATCTTTCCACCAGTTCCAACAAGCGTAGCCATGGCATAGTAGATAATTGGATTTGCACCACTGGTCACAACTATCTGATCCGTATCCGGCCTGTATCCCTTTGTCCTTTCGAACTCGTCGCATATAGCCTCCCTCAGCTCGATAATTCCAGCTGAGTTGACATAATGTGTGAAGCCATCGTCCAGGGCATCCTTAGCGGCCTGGCCAATATGCGCGGGTGTGTCAAAATCCGGCTCCCCTATCTCAAAATGCAGGATGTCCTCACCCTGTTTTTCCAGTTCCTGCGCCCTGGCCAGTACATTGAATGCGGCCTGGCCTGTAAGTCTGTTCGCGTGGTCTGTGAATTCCTTCATACTTCCAACTCTCCTTTCACTATGTTAAGGCGATTGGATATTCTATTCCTCTGCATAATATTTTCTAGGCCTTTGATGGGAACCAACATCGAAGCCCCTTCTTTGAGACATCGATACTGAATAATCCAATGCCGACGAATATCGGGATGTATAATAATGTGATCCAGGCAGCTGGCTCCACCATGTAGGGCCCGATCCCACCATATCCCCAAAATCTATTTGGAAGTTCTGTAGATCTCCATTCCATGCCATTCAGGATCATGTCCATCAGGGAATGATATCCATATCCTGCTTCTCTTCCATCAATTGCATCTGTATATGTGCAGGGATATACCGGAAGATAAAGGGCTGCCAGAGCCATACCTATCACTATTCCCAAAGCCACGATCTTGTTAGTTTTATCCACATCCATTTGATCACACCATTAGAATACATGGCCGAAGAAACGTGCAGAGAACTTTCTCCTCACCTTCTCGATCATATCCTTTTCCTTTTTCTTTCTCCAGGCATCTTTCACATTATCACCGATATAAAAATATGCCAGCAGGGGTTTAAAAGGACATTGGTACACGATTTTGTGTAATATTTAAGTCGTTCGGTACAGTCTTTTGTATTTACTTAATGGATTATGGCAGATATATAGCATATATTTCTCCCACCTGGCTGCCACCCTCACCTTGAATTCTCATTGAATACACCCACCCTCGAATTATGATATGCGATGCCCCTATCGGTCTCCTCTTCTATGTGATAAAATATTTATCCTATTGCTTTCTCCTTGGTGTGATGGCAGATGTCACAGGGGTAATCGGGGAGATCATCAAGTTCCAGAAGGACGACGAAGTGGATCAATTCACTGTGAAGAAATTGAATTCCGCATATTACGAGCACAGGGCTATTCAACGGACACCACTGGCCGAGCTCCGATGGGTCGTCAATGGCAATAAAAGACTTTCCCTGCTTGAATCCTTTCTCGAGTTCGAAGAACTTCGGACACTGGAGATACATTTCTTCAAGCCCAATATGAAGCAGAATTGGGATTACGATGTTCCCACCAAGAAGGTCGTGCTGCTCGGACATGGCCTTGGAGGCGTGGAGACCTTTCATTACGATTCCCTCAAACTGAATAAATGGGATCTGAGCCAGGGCGTTAAAAGGTCCAAGGTGATGATCCGTGGTTTCATTTCCAATTTCTATTATCCAATGTCCATCAAGACCAAGCTCAAGGACGACCAGGATGCTCTCAATCGAATTTTCATCCCCGAGCTTATGACCCTGGAGAATATCTGGCAGATCGTCAGGACCACGGGCGTCGTTCCCTTCACCCTACACCTTTGTCTTTACACCCAGACGGAGCGAATAACCTATTATCTCGATCTTGTGAACAATCAGCTTATCAAGGATTTCCGAAGTGGTGTTATATCGGTGAAGGAGAAGGCCAATAGAAGTTCCATGGACAATTATAACTTCGATAGAGTACTGGCATCCACAGATATGAAGGACAAGGTCAAGAAGGTCTTCATAGCCCTATACGATATGAATCACGCCACTGCCTCTGATATATCTTTCAGTTTTGGAATGACGGACAATATGGCTCGAAATTGTCTTGAGGCATTGGTCACCAGGGGTTTTGCCAGCAAAGAAGGTGTTTCTCCTAGGGAAGTATACGAGATAAATTCCCTGGATCTGGAGGAAGCAGTTGCTAAAATGGATGAGAAGTGAGACTTTTCTAAAGATCTGGATACATATTTTGTTTAGATATCTCGGTATCTATCAGATGTCTATCGATCAATCGATCGACCCGATATGCTCTATTATTTTCTATCTTTCTTATCGATCAGTGGAGCATTCTTGAACTCTTCTGGCTCTGGTATCTCATCATGATCCTCTGGCTCTCTTCTGTGTCGGCCTGGTTTGAATGACATCTCGATGAACACGAACACGCCAACGAACAGGATCGCTACAAGGACCAGGGGCCATTTTGAGCTATCGTCCTCAACCGGAATGACATTTAGATCTCCGGTCTCGATAACCTCTTCATCAACCTCGAGCTCCCAGGGAACTGTTCCTTCCTTAAGATTGCGTACGGAGGTCACCCAGGTTCCATCCTCTTCCTCCTCAAAAGCTTGAAAATGCTCCACACCATCTTCCCAAAAATAAATACCAACTGATACTGCATTTTCATGTGGCTGGAAGGTTATGATTATGGTCATGGGTTCCCCCACATGGATGACATTTGGTATGTCCACAACTGGCTCGCACATACCTCGATCTGCCATCAATGGAATAAAGGAGCAGATGATGATCATCAGGATGCCTATTCGTATTTTATGAAATCTCCGAGGGTCATACTTCGTTTGAAGGCCTCCTTCTCTGTTCCAACTTCCACTTCTTCAATGGAATCTTTAAGTGATATCCCAAGTGCTCTCTCGAGAGTGCTTACTAGTTTATCACTTGGTCTGATATCCTGATTCTCCACCTTGATTATGATGCTCTTCTTCTCATTGATCTTCTTTGCCAGTTCATCCTGGCTCATGCCCATTTGTCTTCTTTTATCTCTGACCCTGGCACCATAATCATCCGCGATGATCTTCTCCGAACCTTGATTGTAAATATCCCTGGATCCCATTCTTCGGCTTCTTTGCTGCAACCGATCTGCTATTGGAGTGGATATCACCCTTCCTGTATCGGTCTTCACCACGGTCTCTCCAACAGCGAATTTTTGACAGCCTTCACAGACGTTCAAGGGTGCTCCTTCAACCATCATAAGCTTTGTTCTGACCTCTTTACCACACATTTCACAGACCATGAATATTTCCTCCAATCAGACATTTCAACGGTAAACCATAAATAGGCCTAGGGGAATATATATTTAGCGATGGGATGCTGGACAGCATCTTCTGCATCGAGGTGCATAAATGGATGACGAAAATGATGAGATAGAAGAATTCTCAGAAGCCCTTTCCAAGCGGATAGCCACACTTGAAGAGATGAATGAAAGGCTATTGGACGAAGCCAAGGAAAATGAGGGTGAAAAGCGATACATCCAGAATGAAATGGGACGGTTGCAGAAGGAGATACAGAGAATTAAATTCGAGCTGGACAGGATGAAGACCCCGCCCATGATAATCGGAACCATCAAGGATGTTCTAACCGATGGCCGGGTGGTCGTGAAATCCAGTACTGGCCCAGATTTTATTGTAAATATCGCGGAATATATAACCTCCGAGAACGTGGTAGTTGGTTCCCGGGTTGCACTTAATAAACAAAGCCTCGCGGTAGTTGGTGTCCTACCTCAATCCATAGACCCCATAATAACAGGTGGGGAGGTCATCGAGAGGCCTGAGATAAGCTATGAAGATATAGGAGGTCTAGATGATCAGATCAGGGAGATCAGGGAGTCCATTGAGGACCCTCTTTTGAAACCCGCTCTTTATGCCAAGGTGGGCATCGAGCCTCCCAATGGTGTTCTGCTTGTTGGACCGCCAGGAACGGGTAAGACCTTGCTTGCCAAAGCAGCGGCTCATGAGACAAATGCGACTTTCATCAAGTTTGTAGGATCTGAACTTGTCCAGAAGTATATTGGAGAAGGTGCTAGATTGGTAAGAGAGCTCTTTGAGATGGCAAGGGAAAAGGCTCCTGCCATCGTGTTCATCGATGAGTTGGATTCTGTTGGAGCCAAAAGATTGGAGGTCGCAACCTCCGGTGATAGAGAAGTGCAGAGAACCCTGATGCAATTACTGTCGGAACTGGACGGCTTCGATTCCCTGGAAAATGTCAAGATCATAGGCGCGACAAATAGGCCGGATATCCTGGACGACGCATTGCTGAGACCTGGAAGATTTGACAGGATAATCGAGATATCACCACCCACCTTCCAGGGCAGGATGGAAATATTCCAGATCCACACTCGAAAGATGAGCCTTGCTAAAGGCAAGGAAGCTGTTATTTATGAGGAACTTGCTTCAAAATCAGCTGGAGCAAGTGGAGCCGAGATAAAGGCCATCTGTACCGAGGCCGGTATATTCGCTATCCGCAGTAATAGATCCCGAGTGAGGATGTCGGATTTCCTGCAGGCCATAGACAAGGTTGTTACCGAGGACGAGAATCATAGTGAGGAAACGCAGAAGATGTTCGCGTAAGCCTTTTCTTTCATTTCTCGCTGTGCTGGCTCATTCTCCAAAGAAAAGTATTACAGTGCAAAAGAAACTCGAATGAGCCTGCTCGCTCGAAAATCTTATGATCCATTGCTGCATGATAGCATTATACAGTATTGTGAGAAAAACTCGCCGTAAGCTCAGCTTGGCTGAGATTCAACCTGCTCGCTCGGCGATACTTATGCTCTATTGATGCGTGATAGCCTTTAGGAATGGTCAAAAAAAGAAAATTTACCCTGGGTATTTCAGACCAGGGCATTTGGACCACATTCTCTTATGATATCATCAAGCGCGATCTCCAATTCGATCTCATCCAGAAGATTGATCTCCACCTCTGGCTCATCACATTCCGAGTACACCTTCCATTCCATTGCATAATAGAAGCAATTGAAAAGCGTGACAGCCAGTATCAGTATCATATACTTTTCAAGGTGCAGCGAGAATTCATAAGGCCCCCAATCCTGGGTCATCACCATGCTTCCTCCAAGGAAAGCCAGGATCCACAGTAGTGCTGTGAATACATAGACGAGGTTCAATGCTAGTCTCCTTACATCTCCCATTGGATAGCGGATGCTTAGCTGGGATATGATCACCATGACCACGGCAAAGGGAATTATGGCCCAGATGATCTGCGTGTACCTTTCCTCCGATAGCTCGGGATAGCTCTCCATAATCATGTAAATGGCCATGACCGGCATTATCAGGTAGAATATCACCGCGAATACGGCCTTGACAGAAATTCTTCTTCCAGTGTCCTCAGGCAACATAGTGGAAGTTCACCTCCTTGAGATCGACGGATATCATCGCATCATACAATTCGATGCCCAATATGAAGGATAATCCAATATCCCCAGTTTCTCCGATGGGCCCAGATAAGAAACACGCGATCTCCAATGAGCTATTGTCGATGTTCAGAACATCTAATATGAATTCGGTTCCGTTCCCGAATCCCAATTCGATCTCATCGCTATATCCAAGCATGTCCATGAATACTGGTTCAAGTGAATCGATCCCCTGATCAACTCCACTCTCAGCTATATCCAGTAGAACTCCCAGATTGGACATGATATTATCCTCGTCCACTGCATCTTTCAAGGGTGCGGACCACGGGTATTCTATTACCTCATCCACGGTCATGTGCACTAGACCAAGCATGTAATCCGCGTCTATATCGACATAAAGACTTACCGTGTCATCCATTGTGAGGAATTCGAACCAGCCTGCCAGTCCAAATGTATCCACTGGCAGTTCCACTATTATGTCAAATGTTCTCTCGCCTCCACGTATTATTGCCAGATCTTCCTTATTGAATTCTATCAATCTAACGCCTTGCGAGTTCTCCAACCATGCCCTGACTCCCAGGTTGTCGATATCATAAGCTCCCTTGTTACTGACACTGAAATTGCTCATAAATAAAAGCTTCTGGCCAACCGGGTCTATGGCCCAGTTAAAGCTCTCTTCATCCGGTATCTCAAATTCTATCCCATGCATTGTCACTGTTATCAAATTCAGGAAGGTCATTGTCGCCACTAGACAACTCAATGTTATCGCGACCATCCTTACGTATGCTAATTCTTTTTTTCCTATTTTCCTAATCTTTTCGAGTTCATTCACCTCCTATTTTAGATGATGAATGACCTTTCTAGAACTGAGACTGAAGTATTCGATCTTTCTATACCAGATCTATCGCCAGAACCTATCTTCTAAACTATTCTGGCCCCATATATTTAATCTGAATCATATTTGATCACTACCTCGGCTCACTAGCCGATATTGCATTGATGTAAGTTTTTTTTTTGAAGACAAAGCTGAAGCTTCATCTTCAAAATCCCACATTCGAATGCAATGAATTATTGATTATCCCCAAGCTTTAGTCTTGGGGAGTTCTCAACTCTAAGCAATATGTGACATCCACGACACATATTGACTCTTTGGCCCCACGCCCTTTTTTTGGTCATTCATTGTCTATATGTTACTATGGTAAGTCCTTGTATATATTACTTGTGTTCTTTGCCCCTCCTTTTTTTATCTTTCAGACCTCTGAATTTCGCGAACATGACAGCCCCTACAATGAATGTAGTGACTATGAGCAGGACTCCTGGGAATGGCATGGATAGTCCAAGATCTTCCGAATTTTCCACATTATAGTCGTCTGATGTTGAATTTCCAACTCCATCATCATCTATATCTACTCCACCATTGGATGGGTATGTGCCGCTCACTGGTGTCGAAGGGTCTATCGCACTTGATGTTGTACTATTGGTGTCTGGAAGGGTCTGAGATGGGTCGGTATTAGCATCAGCATCAGTATCAATTGGTTGAGCTGTGGTTCCCCAGTCATATATTGTACCGTCTACTGGTATGTAACTGGTCTTGTATAATTCATAGGTGGCGAGATCAAGACCTGCGGCTTCCAGAGCATCCTCCAGCTGATCACCAGAGATGAAGGATGTGTAGGGAGTGACAAAGTTGTAGCTCACAGCTATTGAGATTATCTCATTAACGGTCTCATTGGTCTCACCCTCTACAGATATCTTATCCAGTAGATGATTGATCCTCGCATAGGCCCAGAATCTGGCCACATAATCATTATCCGGGTCAGGATCTGAATGGAATGTTCTGGAATAGGTCATTGCCCCCAAGTCACTCATCGCGCTTATATCCGCTATAACCTCACTGTTACCCTTAGGGTAAATGCCAGAGACCACGATCTCCGAGCCCTGGAAGAGACTTTTTGTCTCTTTAGGATACCACATACTAGCATCTGGTGAGTATTCGAAACTTATATTGCCGAGCATGGTCACGGATATCATGTCATAGAAATCGGTAATCTGGTCAGCTGCATCTGTCCCGAGATATATTTTCAATGCCTCTCCATCATTCTCCAGTGAGATGGCCTCTAAAAGATCGAAATCAACATCATCTCCAAATCCAAGACAATATATCTGAGCCCCTATGCTATTTGAATTTATGATCTCCTGCCTTAGAATATCTGGATCCGTGCTGCCCTGACCATCGGTGAGCAGTACCAATATGGGATTGTCGCTCTCTGCCGATACCAGTTGATCCAAGCCGTCAACCATTGCGTTTTTGATATTTGTCCCGCCTCCTGCACCGACACCATTTACGGTCGAGATCGCATCGGTCTTCTCTGTCGTATCTGCTGGAATAAGATCCGATCCCAAAGGTTCACTAGTGACTGAATCGAATAGCACTATACCGAAAGAATCGCGAGTATCCAGGGCTGGCAAGATGGCGGAGAAAGCCTCTTTCACCTGTGCGATCTTATCACCAGTCATCGAACCGCTCTTATCTATACAGAAAGTGATCTGCTTGGGCATGGTATTGCCACCCACATCATCCAGTTCAGGAGAGAAGATGTGCATGAAATAACCTGTATTATCGTCCTCGAAGAAGACCATATTCCCCTCATCCGAGGGATTGGCCACTTCATAGTTTATGATTATCATCTTCCCCAGAAATTCTGGGGCGTCGCTGGCCTTCACAAGAACCTTGCTGATGCTCTCTGTCTCGATAACAGGCTCTTGAAAACCAGATATTGTGACATTGCTGATCTCCTCCGTATAGTGGATCATGGCCTCAAATTCAAAGGTACCCTGGAAGGTTTCTGGATCAATGATCTGACTGTAATTGTAGAATCCTGTTTTTCGGGGTATGATCTCCTCATATCTGAATACCACCTCTGCAGTCTCCCCTGCCTCGAGGTTGAAGCTATGTGTGTAAACAGAATTGCCACGGTACGTCATGTGACTGGCTGTTACACCAATTGAGACCTGATAATCATAGGCGGCGGCAGCAATATCTTTCGGTACAACGATCGAATACATCACATCCTCTCCGATGGTCAGTGTAAGATTTGAAACAAGTGCTCTTTCCGAAATACTATAAGAAAAAGTATGTTCGGCCGCAATATCGCCATTGTTCACGAATCCCTGTGTCACCTCGGTAATGGCATATGAATTATGTATTCTCACATCCACTTTGGTATATTCCATCTCTATATTACTGGTCTGATCGTCCTCCAATGCCATAACTGGCAGGACCAGCATCAATCCTAATACAAGCACACACATATTAATCAAAGCTCTTCCATCTGACATATTATCATATCCATATTTTGTACAATCCCCGGGAATTGTAATTGTATATTCATTCCGAGTTCATAAGTGGTTATTGGCAGGATCGTCCATTCGTTGACATGAACGTCAAAACGTTTTTTTTGAATTATCACTAAGCCCTTATTCCCCTATCATCGTACATTAGAATTCAATTCAAGGCGAGCATATAAAAGCAGACTTGTACAGTTTTTTGTCTAATATTTATACTCGTTGGTACGGCCCTTTGTAAAAGGAAAGATCAATGTTATTCTGTGAATATCATAGCTTCAAATCCTCACAATCTTCATATCAAAACTTGAGGATATTCAATAAATATAACTCCGGTATCTCGCATCCTGATGAAACTTGCTCATTTGAGGATAGACAATCCCATTGTCCAGGCTCCCATGGCGGGTGTCACGGATGCTCCTTTCCGGACAATATCCAGAAGGTTCCATGATGGTCTGATCTTCACGGAGATGATCAGTGCCGAGGCTCTTTGCAGGAATAATGCTCGTACAATGGTATTCGCAAAGATGGAGAATGGTCATCATCCAATTGCTTTCCAGATAGTTGGAAGCAAGGTCGAAAGAATGGTCATCGCCGCAAGAATGGCAGAGAAGATGGGAGCAGATATCCTGGACATAAATGCCGCATGCCCGGAGAAGAATGTCATGCGTGGCGGTGCTGGTGGTGCTCTTCTGAAAGATCCTGATAAGCTGGCGGACATGGTGGGCCAGATATCCAGCAGCATAAACATTCCTGTTTCTGTCAAGCTCCGATTGGGTTATTACAGGAATGATTCACTCTTACTGGCCAGGAAATTGGAGGGCATTGGCGCGTCCTTTCTCACCTTCCACGGGCGTACTGTCGCACAGAAATTCAGTGGAGATAGTGATCGGGATGCTCTGAGAACTCTGGTCGAGGAGGTTGATATCCCTATCCTGGCCAATGGAGGCGGGCTTACCGAGCAGAAAGCAGTTGATCTGCTCCATCACACAGGGGCGGAAGGTGTGATGTTGGGTCGCGGCATACGCGGACGACCAGACCTTGTTGGCACATCCTTTTCATTACTCAAGACCGGCCAGTATGAAAGAATGTCGAAAGACCTGCTCCTGAACACGATAATGGATCATGCAAGGTTGGAGAATGAATATTATGGGGTGGATCCTGGCATCAAGCGCATGCGCAAGCATGTTGTCTGGTATATGAAGGCCGCGGGACATCCGATTTCTCACAAGGAGGTATACCAGCTCAGGACATTGGATGAGCTGGGTGCTTTACTGGCAATTGCTTTGGATCTATAATTGTGAGGGGTCACAGTGATCTTGTGATTTTACAGGTCAGTTGATTTATATATTTTCGTAGGAATATTGATATACTATCCAATCATTATCACCATGATCATGGTAAAAGGCCATGAACGTATAATGGGAAAGTGATTAAAATGGGACATGGAAATTATCAACAACAACCGCCACCACAACAGTATCAACAACCACCACCACAATACCAGCAACCACCAAACTATTCGAATCCTGAGGCTGACAGCATCATAAGCATGGTCAATATCGCCAGTATCTTCGGTATAATCATCGCTATAGTCGCTGTGCTTGGAGGTATTTATTTTATCTGGGCATACTCAACATATGAGGCAGTGACCAGTATCTATGGTGACTATGGAATAACCAATCTTGAGGATTCCGCTGTAAGAACTGGCTTCATGATATACGCTGTAGTCCTTTTCTTGATATTCCTCTTCGGAGTTCTGTTCTTCGTGAGCTGTAGGAAGATCGCTGAACTGGTTCGCCAGGGCAGATATCAAGAGGGAAAATCCAAGGCATTGGTCTGGACAATAATCGGTATAATATTCGCTGGTTTGATACCAGGTATACTTTTGCTTATAGCATACCTGAAATTCGATCCACTGATAAGGAACACACAACCGAATTACATGCCACCGCCACAGCCACAGTATCAACAGCCACCACCACAACAGCAATACCAGCAACAACCACCGCCGCAGCAGTACCAGCAGCCCCCGCCACCACAACAGCAACCACCGCAGCAGGGCCAACAACAGCCACCACAATACTGATTTGTGACACGGTATGATACTACAAACCAAAATGCAGAGGAGGGCGAAACTCCTCTGCAACTTTTAGATCTTTGATAGTTTTTTCTAGATATTCTTTGTTTTAAGTGGATAGATTGAAATATATGGACTTCAGTATAGGCTCAATATAGGTGATTAAAATGGGACAAGGAAATTATTACCAGCAACCGCCACCACAGCAGCCGCCGCAACAGCAGGCCCCGCCACAGCAGCAAGGATACTATCCTCCGCAGCATATTGGAAGGGCAATGGAGCACGCAGATATCATATACAGATTCGTTGCTTATTTGATCGATGGTATCATATTAGCGATACCGGCTTTCATATTGGCCGCCGTTCTTGGCTTAGGCGCGGGAGTAGTAGGTATCTATGCCAGTGCTGCCATATCCGCTGTATTGGGTTTGTTATACTTCACTTTCATGGAGGGTGGCCAAGGTAATGCCACTTTCGGAAAGAAGATAATGAAGCTCAAGGTCGTTGATGAACAGTACAGGCCTATAACCATGAATGCTGCTTTGATCAGGAACATCATGCGTATGCTATGGGGATTGACCTTTTACGTCATGCTGATCATAGACATAATAATGATTCTCACAAGGGACGACAAGCAGAGGCTCGGGGATACCATCGCTCATACTTACGTGGTCAAGGAACCAGTATTTGCCCAGCAGGGCTACATGCCACCGCCACCACAGCAGTACCAGCAGCAACCATATCAACAGCAGGCACCACCGCCACAGCAACCACCGCAGCAAGAATATCAGGCACCACCACCGCCGCCACCACAATATTGAACCAACATATTGCTGTGTGACCGTGGAATAAATGGAATGCGGAGGGGATACACACCTCTCCGCCCTCTTCTCTTTTGATGTTTTTATCTTATTACTCGAACTGATAACTTGTCATTCAATAGTGTTCGAAAAGTTATCGAAATAATATACAAATTGAATCACTGAAAAATATACAAAATGGCTGGCATTAGTGCGTAAGTCGAGAACCCCCAGGTCTTCTGGCCTGGGATGAATCGATTCGTCAGTAACGTGATATCGCCGTATGCTCATCATTATCATTCACCCGAACTCGAAGCTGAATAAAGCTTCGAGTGTTCGAGCATATGGCCTTTTTTTGTAAACATACAGACATAAAGGAACTGGCATCATATAATTGGCGTAACGCCAGGTCATTTATGGCCTGGTAGTTTAAAATAGCCAGCCAGTTCATGTTTTACTTAGCTTATAAGGGTGCTTCGCCACTTATCACGTTCACCCTGCATGGGCTGCTGATCTTCAGACCGGCTTTCCACAGAGCGGTCTTCGCATCTTGGTAGTGGGCTTGGTTGACCTTGATCGTGATGATGGCCTGGCCTCTCTTGACCCTGGCGGCTGTACCCACGGGCTTTCCAAAGGCACCTCTCATGCCACTTGATATCCTATCTGCACCTGCTCCTGTTGCCATCTTGTTCTCCCTGATGACCTCATGAGGGTACACACGGATCTTTAAGAAATAACCCTGAGCACCTGTCTTCCTCTGGATGAACCTGTTGGCAGCAATACGAGCTGCTTCCAAAGAATTATGCCTGATCTGGCAGGAATCGTTCACAACGAGATGCATTTCTACTGCGAAATCCCCTTTCCTGTTTCCGGTCTCGAAATTGGTGATCCTCAAATGTGGAACTCCGCCCATATACTTACGTCTGGTATAGGACTGACCTTTGATCTGTCTGTACATCTTTGCTGGTTTTCTGCCTGCCATATCTTTTTCCTCCTTTAAAGTCGGAATTTTGAAAGCAATCACTTCGCTCTCGCTTTCAGTTTCACCTTCCTGGTGTTGCCAATTAGGTAAGCCGCATAATAACTTGCTTTATATAACGTTTACCATTGTTCAATTAAGCCTATATAAGCCAAAATCATTTAATACAATCGCCTTTATGCCCTGATACCTTCAATAGGAGATCTGTCACATGGCTGATGATAAGAAGAAGCAAACTGCTGATAAGAAAAAGACCGAGACCAAGAAGTCCAGTCCAAAAAAGACTGAAACTAAAAAGTCCACCGCCAAGCCAAAGGCGTCCGAGACCAAGAAATCTGAAACTAAAAAGACCGAGACCAAGAAATCCAGTCCAAAGAAGGGCGAGAAAGTTTCAAAGGGAGATATAATTACCTTTGATTTCGATGCCTGGGTAGTCGATCAGGATGGTACAGATGAATTGTTCGAGACCACAAGCGAGGAGCTTGCCAAATCCGAAGATATATTTGACGAGAAGGCAAAGTACCAGTCACTGACCACATTGGTCGGAGCAAACAGAGTGGTTGCAGGTCTGGACAAGTCCCTTGAAGGCGCGGAAGTTGGCAAGAAGACAACGGTCGAGATACCACCATCCGAGGGTGATGGAGCCTGGGATCCAAAGCTTGTTGAGATATTTCCAATGAGGGAATTTGCCAAAGAGGAATATCAACCATATCCTGGAATGGAGGTCACTGTGAAGAACAAGACCGGAAGGATAGTCACTGTCCAGTCTGGACGTGTGAGAGTTGACTTCAATGCACCTCTGGCCGGCAAGACCGTCCGCTATGAATATACCATATCCAAGAAGGCGAACAAGGCCGATGAAAAGGCCCTGGGAATCATCGCCATGGACTATGGAAATTCTGAGGATTTCAATATAACTGGAAAGGATGACCTTTTGGAGATCACACTGCCCGAGATATGCAAGTACGATCAGAACTGGTTCGTCATGAAGTACAGGGTTGTTGGGGATCTCAGGGAACACACGGATTTCAAATCCATCAAGTTCATCGAGGAATATATCAAGAAAGAAGAGCCAAAGGAAGAGAAGAAGGCAGACGACAAGAAGGCTGATGACAAGAAGGAAGACAAGCCAAAGTCCAAGCCAAAAGCAAAACCCAAGGCCAAAAAGGATGAGAAGAAGGAATAATCCTTATCTCGCCATTCTTTCAGATTAAACTGCCAGGTATCTTTCCCTGGCAGTTTCAATTTTCATATTTATTTTTTAACAGTGAGCACGCCGATCAGGAACACGGATGACATTGCCAGTAGTCCTCCGATACCAAGGAATGGAATGAGTATTAAGCTCATTCCCAGTGTTATGACCCTTCCCGAATTTAGGCAAAATTCTCTCATCAGCATCGCGCTTCCCTTGTTCTTTCCATCTCCGGCCTGGGTCATTAAGAATATGGCGACCATCGGTATGAAGAAGTTGAGAATACCCATTCCAAGAAGAAATACATTGATATCACTGGCCATGCCGGCTATTACCATGCCCGGCATCGCTCCCAGCGCGCCTATCTTTGCGAATACCAGGCGCTTCTGTTCGCGGTCGGACACACGGGCGATGAAGACTGCCGCCAGTGTTCCGATGAGGGCGAAGAAGGAGAACATGATCCCGGTCTTGAACTCCCCACCCGCGAAATGGTAAGTGAGCAAGGGACTGGCAAAGAAGAACACACCTTCCTGCATACCCTGGAAGAACAAGCCTTTCCACAGGCTCTCTTTCATGCTCCTTATTCTCATTCTCAGCTTGCCCCAGGGCAGATCCCTGTAGATGGTGATCACGATGGCATTGATAAGTAGGATCATCGTCGCTATCAGGAATACGACATAGAAATCCAGGCTCTCGATTATCGAGCCACCCAATACTGGCATAAGAACAGCGATCACCGGGTATATGAAGAAGGAAACACCGATCGTGAACCCTCTGTTCGCATCTTTCGATTGCTGAGCCAGTAGCACATTGAGCGGTATCCAGAAAAAGACTATTTGAAAACCATAGAATATGCCTGGAATTATTAGCAGGGCGTATCCATCCAGTATGAGAAATGAACCGTAGGAGATCGCCAAAAATAGATTGGATGCCATGATCGATCTTTTGGAGTGCATGCCCCCTCTGTTCGATAGTATGATCGTTAAAACGATCGTGGTAAGCATCGCGACTATCAGATAGATCAATGATTCCTGATACGAAAAGCCCCGATTCACAAGATATATCAGGCTGAAGGAACCCGCGATGGCCATGGCGATGTTCATCATGGCCTGGACAATGAGCAATTTCTTGGCACCAGAGCTTATCATGGAGCCTATCCGATCTTCTTCAATCCATCAGGATATCTTTTGGTCGCCAGATCTGTGTAAATGCCTTTGAATTCCGTCCATTGTTTTCGATATTCTTCGGATGTCTGGGACACCACCTTCGCTGGCACCCCCACGGCAATGGCACCGTCCGGTATTTCCGATTTGTTCTTCACAACAGCCCCTTCGCCTATCGCGGCCCATTCTCCGACATTGGAGTAATCGGAGACTATCGCGCCCATACCGACGACCACCCAATCGCCAACAGTGGCATTGTGGATTATCGCGCCATGACCCAATGTGACATTACTACCTATCGTGCAGATATCTCCGGGTCTAGCGTGGATGGTACAGTTGTCCTCAACTGCGGTATTATCGCCAATTTTTATAGTCCCATAATCTCCCCGAAGAACAGCTCCAGCTCCTATGTAACATCCATCTCCGATCTCAACATCGCCGATGATCACGGCCTCATCGAAAATATAAGCACCCTTTCCTATCTTTGGCACTTTTCCTTCAAATTCGTATATTGTCATATCATTACCTCTGATCGAATTGCAATTGTTCGCCAGGATCCGGTTGTTCAATATCGGGTATATTCCAGACCAAGAGGCGGGCATATTACCCCGGCTCCCTCTACCACGGTCCCGACCACTTGCGCATCACAATCTGGCTTCAGGCTTTTTATGATATCATCTGCCTGGTCTGGAGATGCGATGATAGTGTAACCCATTCCCATATTGAAGGTCTGGTACATCTCTTCAATGCTTATATTGCCCAGTTCGGCCAACAGATCGAATATCGGATTTGGCTTAATGGGGTCGGATATCTCGAATCCCACACCTTCTTTCAGGCGTATGTAATTCCTTAATCCGCCGCCGGTGATGTTCGCCATCCCATGTATGTCGAATTCCTTGATGATCCTCATGATCTCACGAACATACATCTTCGTGGGCTCGAGTAATTCAAGACCGATACTTTGCTCCAGTCTTTCGAAATTCTCATCATAGGGTATCTGATTAACTTCCAGCACCTTTCTGGCAAGTGTCAATCCATTGCAATGCACACCTGTACTTTTCATGCCTATTATGACATCGCCTACGACGATGTCCTGTCCTGTGATTATCTCATCTCTTTTGACCCATCCAAGGCATGTGCCTCCAAAGTCGAAGGAATTCACCAGCTCGGGAACCACAGCGATCTCACCTCCAACTATGGATAGGTTCGCTTGCTTTGCTCCTGTTTCCAATCCAATACCTAATTGGCGGCTTATCTCCTCTTCTGGCACGTCGATGGAAATGAAATCAACAAAAGATAGCGGCTCCGCGCCAAGGCAGATCATGTCATTGGCACTCATGGCGATACAATCTATTCCCAGCGTGTCCCATTTTTGGCATTCATTGGCAACCAATAGCTTTGTTCCAACAGTGTCCGTCGATAGTGCAAGGGCATAGGGCCCGAATTCCACCAGGCCGGCATATCCGCCAGGCAATTTGATCTTCTTTCCAAATCCTTCTCTGTCATAGCCAAGGGTTTTGACCAGTGCTTCTATCGCATCTGATTTCTTGTCTATGTCCACTCCGGCATCTGAGTAGGTGAGTTTCATATTATCAGACCCCTGATTACACTAACCGATAAATATATTTGTTTGTAGCCGTATGAGGATTTTAATTCATTTACTAAGTAAATGCGATATGATAGATCCTAAATTTCTTTGATATTTTATGAAAAATAATAGGAGCTAACACAGGTTTCCTGTGTTAGAAATGTATTTTTTGCCAAGTAATTATATATAAGTTATTTATACAACTTACATATTGACGCATTTAGCATTGTTAATATTATGCTAATATTGCAATTTGGGGATGGGACTCTATATCAGAGGTGATTGGGGGAAATGGGAAGCAAAAAAGATGTAATCAATCAATTAACACAGGTTCCTGGCATTGGTCGAGCGAGAGCTCGGGTCATGTACGATAATGGGATCATGAGCCTGGACGATCTTAGATCCTTCACTGCTTCCGAACTTTCATCCAAGATCTCAAGTATTCCTATAGATGCCGCAGAGGAAATTGTGAAATATATCAATGATCTTTTTTCAGATGAGCTGGATGAATTGGGTGAATTATCTGAAGCTGAAGAGGATTTCATATTCAGTGATACGGAAATAACTTCGATAGATGAAAACGCGATATCCGATCTTGAAGAAGATGTACTTGATGACATTCTTGGAGAGTTCATGGGGGATGATCTCGTTGAAGATACTGGCATTGACATAAGTGATGACCTGATCGACTCTCTTGATGAGATGATATTTGATGAGAGCGAGGAAAAACCAGACCATCCAATTGGACATGAAGATATCGATGATGTGATCCTGTCAGAGGAGACCGTGGTCTTCGATCTTGACGGTGATGATATAACCCTCATATTGGAAGAACTGGATGACATTACTGATGAAGGTTTAGATGACCAATCGATAAGTGATGTGGATCTTGATCTTGAATCTGATGATAAACCTGATGATGCCCCAATAAGCGAAGGCGATCCAGATATTCTTCCTGTCAGTGATGATGCCGAGTCTGATGAGGATTATTACGGGGTCGATATCAGTGATGATCTAATGGGTGATCTTGATGATCTGATGGGCGACACATCTTCGTCAGAACCCGATCGGGAGTCCGAAGATGTGACAGATGTCCCAGATGAAGAATTCTCAAGTCTCTCTCCTGTAGACGACATTGAAGAAGATGAACTGACCTCCATTCTGGATGACCTTGATGAATTCCAACTGGATGATGGTGATATCGGAGATGATGAACTATCATTCTCACTTGGCATGGATATCAGCGAGGATCTGATAGATGCACTTGATGAGATGATCGAGCCATCTTCAACTGATGAACAAGTTGAAGAGATCGACCCTGCCCCCTCCTCCCCAGATGATGACATATATTTGATGAAGCCAACCATCTTGGATGAAGAAAGTGATGAGCTGGTAGACCTGCTTGATGACCTGTCTTTAGATTCCCTTGATGAGGATGCACTTGAAGATCAGGAAGTTCCGATAGATCATATCGTGGAGGCTGATCTTGCAGATGAAGAATTACTGGATATCAGTGATGAGATCTTCAGTGATCTTGATGACCTGTTGAGTGGTGATGCTCTTGACGATGACGACGATGATGATGACTGGGATCTCGGAACTATTGGAGGGGATTCTGATCCAGGGTTCGATATTACGGAAGATGAAGATACCATAGAGGATCTTGAATTGAGTTCCAGTGTGGACGATACTCTTGAAGACGATTTCCAGATATCCGCACCTATTATCACCCATGTGGATGATATTGAAGATCTCGATGATGATCTCGCCAAAGACCTTGAAGATCTAAGTGAAGAACTGACCGCGTTCTCAGATCAAGAAGAAGAGCCCAATATCTGCGAACAATGCGGCGAGACCATTTATGATGATGTGTCCAAATGCCCCTCTTGCCATGATAAGGTCAAAGAAGAGAAAGGCCTGATCAATAGAGGCTTTGTACACGGGGCGATGAGTGGCCGTGGTCGTGTAACTGGCCTGGTGAATGGCATTGACAAGGTGGAAGGCCGTATCAATGGTATGATCAATGGTACTGGCAAGATCAATGGTATGATCAATGGTGTCGGTAGCATCAGTGGAAAGGTCAATGGTCTGGAAGATGGAAAGGCCAGGATAACTGGCAAGATCAATGGAGTAAGAGAATTCGATGGATATGTGAACGGCCTTACAAATGGAAAAGGCCGTGTCAATGGCATGGTCAATGGAATGATCAATGGCATGGTCAATGGTCGTGTCAATGGTCTTACAAATGGTAGGAGGACTGGCCGCGTCAATGGTATGGTCAATGGACAGGGTCGTGTTTACACCACATTCCAGCCAACCATGCCCGAGGTCGGCGTCCCTTCAATAGGTTATCCACGAGAGGTCAAGCGAAGGCAATTGCTCAAGAAACTCGTTCTTATGGCATCTGTGATAATGTTGATCTCCACTCTACTGGGGGTGACGTACGACCCTGCAGGAACCCAGGATGTATTAGATATCCAAATAGATGGAGATTTCGCAGACTGGGATGATTATCAGATAATGACATTCGAAGCAGAGGAAGCGGATTTCAATCCCAATGTGGACATTGTCCGATGTGGTGCCGAGGATAATGGAGAAATGTACCTGGCACTGTATCTCGGGGTCAGTGGAAACATGATGGGTGGTGAACCTGTAGCTTCAAGTGCCCTTCAGGACACGTTCTACATATTCATTGACAGCGACAATAGCGATTCAACAGGCTATAAGATATCTGGCATGGGGGCTGATCATATGCTCATGGTCTCTGGATGGAGTGGAAGAGTATTGTCTTCGGTCCTTCATGACTATGTGCCCCTGAATGATGACCAGTCTCTGGATGATGGTCTGAATTGGAATTATTTCAGACCCGGCCCTACCATTTATTCTGGTGTGAATGCTGATGAACTGGAAGTGCAGATCGGCTGGGAGCTCTTTGGACTTTATGAACCAGCTCCTGTGGATATACTGATAACCTCACGCAGTTGGGATGGGTACGAGGACAGTGTGGATCATATAATGAGCATAGAAAAGAGCGCTCTGAAGCTCACCCAGCAGGGTACAGCACCCGTGACAATAGTGTCCTCAAGCCAACATTTCCTTCAATTGGATGCAATGTCCTTCGGAGGAGACTCCCATACAATAGAGAGCATGACGGTGGAACTCGAAGGTACTATGCCTTTGGGAGATGTTCAGAGATGCTTCATTGCCGATGGGAACGGCAATGTCCTATTCGAGACCACGGACATCCAGAATGGAAGGGCAACTATCTCGATGAACCATCAGGTGACAGGAGTCCAAACACTCTATGTAGGAGCGGATATTAGCCTATCCGCCCATCCGGGCAGCACATTGAGATTGAGACTCGATGATGCTTCCAGTATCCCCGTGAACAGTGGGACCATGACATTGGACACAGACCCTTCAGTATTCTCATATTCCTATATCTGGGTATCACCATCCCAGATAACAATGGATGGTGGTTTTTCAGACTGGCATGATGTAGGTGCTGATGCGAATGACGATGCAAGCACAAATGGAAATAATGACATCGATGTCAGGAACTTCGCCGCGGCCTATGATGGTAGCCAGCTCGCGGTGTTCATCGATGTGGATGGCCAAATGCTTGGAGGCGAGACCATACCTCATATGAACTATGCCCTTGCCAATGTCCCTGACCCCGGGAGCCCGCCAGTTGCTATCATCGTGGACTCGGATCGTGATGGTATACCCGATAGGAATGAATCTGGCTATGAATTTGATTTTGATAATGACGGTGTCCAAGATTCCTTGGATGATGATGATGATAATGACGGATTAACCGACTATAACAATGGCGGAACAGATGTATGGCTGAACAATACCATAACCAAGGCATCGGTATATATTGGTCCTCAAGAGGGCACTCTACCAAGGACAACTGGTGATGATGTCACGGAGATATTCATCGATTCGGATAATGATACAGGTACGGGAATGTCCATTGGTGGTATTGGAGCGGACTGGCTGATGCAAATATCTGGTAAGAACTGCCTTATCACCAATAATTCATTATATGTCTGGATGGAAGCTGCCAATAGGTGGTCCTATTCCCCATCCGACCTTGGTAGCGCGTATATAGATTCAACAAATATGGAATTGTCCATGGATCTTAACACGTCCGCTGATATCAGATTGTATTTCAGAACATCGGATTGGTCAGATGGGCACGATACTCCAGATACATATTTTGATACTACAACGCAGAGCATACTTGGTACGAGAGGAGGCCCTGAATCACCTATTACCTTCGCGACCTGGGATATAGACACTATAGATGGTACCGCATCAGGAGATAATGTTGGTGAATACTGCTCAGTCGTTCTGGATTCCAGTGGATACCCGCACATCAGCTACTATAACTATACCTCAATGTCCAATGGCGACCTCAAATACGCAAAATGGACAGGAAGTGCCTGGACCATAGAGACAGTGGACAGCATGAACGATGTCGGCACGTACACTTCCATAGCACTTGATGGAAGTGGCAACCCTCACATTAGCTACTACAATGTGTCCAGTGGTGATCTGAAACATGCGAAAAGGATCAGCGGATCATGGACCAATGAGACGGTCGATGGGTCAGCTGGTGACAATGTAGGCACTTTCTCCTCGATCGGCATTGACAGCAGTGGCAATATCCACATCAGCTATTACAACCAATCTGGTGGTGATCTGAAATATGCCAAGTATTCTGGTAGCAGCTGGAGCATCCAGACCCTTGATAAGATGAGCAATGTGGGAAAATACACATCACTTGAATTGGATGGAAGTGGCTATCCTCACATCAGCTATTATAATGTGACTGGCCAGGATCTCATGTATGCCAAATACAGTGGAAGTGCCTGGAGCAATGAAACTGTGGATTCAGGAACTGAAATGGGCATGTTCTCTTCACTGGCCCTAGATTCCAATGGTTATGCTCACATAAGCTACATCGGGGATGTCTCATTGAAATATGCCAAGTGGACTGGCAGTAGCTGGAGCATTGCCACCGTGGACAGCGCCTCTATCTGGCCCCTATATTCGAGCATAGCCCTGGATTCTGATGAATATCCTCATATCGCCTATTCAGACACTGCGATGATGAATTTGAAATATGCTGTGTGGGATGGAAGCTCATGGAGTACGGAGAACGTAGAATCTGCAATGACGATGACAGAATCGATATTCATTGTCATCGACTCCAGTGACAGCCCAGTAATATATTATGTGGATGAATCCGGAGGCTATCTCAAAGAGGCTGAGATATTGAATGCTCCGGAATTCCATTCGATAATACCCATTCTGGTCATGTTATGTGTTCCATTGATACTGAGAAAAAAGAATATCATTTGAACGCATTTGAATGATTAATTATAATGATTTAATAGTATCAATTATTTATTATTCTATTTTATTATTCTATTATATATGGATAATATCTATTCTTTATAATATAGTATAATATAGTATAATATAGCATAATATAGCATAATAAAGACATTATCATGAATATTAACAGAATCATATTTGTATCATATTCATATACTGTAGCATGGACCTCACAAAAAAGAATGGTCACATAGCCAGAAGAGTATTCCACTTATTTGCTCCTTTTGTCTTTATTTATTATCTATTTCCCGAGGATTTCTTTGGCTTTGGGAGGCAGAATATCCTCATCATTGTATTTGTTCTTATAATGATCCACGAGGCCAACCGTCTCAGGAGAAAAAAAGTATATTTCGGCATGAGGGAATATGAAGCAAACCAATTGTCTGCTTATGGATGGGCTTCCATAGGCGTCTTCATCGCCTTCATGTTCTTCCCATTGCTCTTTGTGATCCCCGCAATAACAGGTATTGGCTGGACCGATCCTCTTATTGGTGAGATGAAAAGACGGAATATGAAAGGCTACCCATATATTCCGCTACTTGTTTACTTCCTCATCACTTTCTTCAGCTTTCTGCTTTTCTCCGAGCCTCTTGGATATGATATGGCCGTATCTACGATGGCGCTTCTCGCCATCGTCGGAGCTATTGTGGCTATAGCTGTGGAGAAGCCCAGTGTGAAATATGTGGATGATGATTTTCTCATGATGGTGGTTCCATTGTTCGTCATATATTTCCTTTATCTGGTCATCTGAGATATCATGATATTATAATGAGAGATATTGATCAATTTTGTGTGAAAATAGAGAAACCTTTATAGGACATAATCATATTATCTGTAATAGGTGAATACATGGCTGTAGGTTTTGTTCTAATATCCACGGCTCCAGCAAAGGAGCATGAAGTGTACAATGAACTAGTAAAGGTCAAAGAGATAGTCGAACTCCATCCTTTATTTGGAGAATACGATCTCATTGCCAAGATCCAAGCAGATGATTTCAATGTGCTTGGCCAGGTTGTTGTAGATAGGATAAGGAGCATCCCAGGAGTCATTGACACCAAGACATTAACCGGAATTAAATTCTGAGGTGAATGGGATGGATATCAATTTAGAGCAGTTCGCGACAGTATTCATGTTGACATTTGCATTGTTTCTTGCAGTTGCAGGTGTTTTCACGAGCTATTTTGGAAGTGGAAAGAGCAGGAAAATAGGCTTCGGACTTATGATCGGCGGTCTTGTACTTGGAATTCTATGGGTTATTTTGACATCATGGAATCCGATAATTGAGGGTGCGCCCATGGTCGATATTGGAATGAGCCTCCAGGACTTGATAACACAGTCTATTCTTGTGATCGCTGCAGCGGCCATCGGTGCCCTGGCAGCTGTTGGAATATTCTTACTTTCCATCATGAAATCCTAGTTGAGCTGGATGTTCCAGTTGCCGGGATTTATTTGATATTTGTAGAAGCATAGCTTAAGATATAGCTCTGCTTTTATCATTTCAATTTCTATCAACTCCTATCAATTAAATAAGTGCATTTTCTTCATATTGCTCATATTGTTCAGATAATTCAAACCCAACATTTATCATATTCCTATCATTTCACCCTCTCAATGACAGTAGATGTTATGATAATAATGGGCAGCAAGAGTGACGAGCCAGTGGGTAAGAAGGCCACTGCCGTCCTGAAGGATCTGGGTATTCCCCATAAACTCACTGTGGCTTCAGCCCACAGAACACCGAAATTGGTGGCAGACCTTGTGGAGAACACAGAAGCGAAGGTCTTCATAACCATCGCGGGATTGGCGGCCGCATTGCCAGGTGCTGTGGCGGCTCATACTATTAAGCCGGTCATCGGAGTGCCTGTAAGTGGCAAGGTGAACCTCGATTCCATATTAGCTATAGTACAAATGCCTCCAGGAATTCCTGTTGGCGGAGTTGGACTTGACCGCGGGGACAATGCGGCTTTACTGGCTGCGGAGATACTCGCATTATCCGATCCTGAATTGGCGCAAAAGCTGAAGGACCACCGTACCGCGCAAGAGAAGAAAGTAAGGTCCGATGCACAATCATACGAGGAGTAGATGTATATGTTCGACCCGGAGAAGTTCGTCAATGAATCAATAGAAAAGCTGAAGGCCGAGATCGATGGCACTGCCATTATCGCCTGCTCTGGTGGTGTGGACAGCACCGTGGCCGCGGTACTTGTTGCGCGGGCCATTGGTGATCGATTATATGGTGTGCATGTTGACACTGGCTACATGAGGAAGAATGAATCCAAAGAAGTCGCTGAACTTCTGCGCAACATGGGAGTCAACCTTCAAGTGGACGAAGCAGCCGAGGAATTTTCCAAAGAATTGAAGGGCGCTGTCGAGCCAGAGGCCAAAAGGAAGGCTATTGGTCACACTTTCATTCGCATATTTGATAGATATGCGAAGGACATCGAAGCCAAATACTTGGTACAGGGAACCATCGCACCGGACTGGATAGAGAGCGGCGGCGACCTTCGGGATGTTATAAAATCCCATCACAATGTCGGCGCATTGCCGGATGATATGGACCTGAAGCTCGTGGAGCCGCTCAGGGATCTTTACAAGGACGAGGTAAGAAAGCTGGGGCGATACCTCGGCATATCGATAGCGGAGAAACAGCCATTCCCAGGACCTGGTCTCGCGATAAGGATAATCGGTGAGCCCACGCTTGAAAAGGCGGATATCGTCAGGGAAGCGTGCTTTATCGTGGAGGAGGAACTCGAGTTGGCAGCAAGCGAGGGTAAGATGGAATTGCCATGGCAGTATTTTGCAGTTCTGACGCCTGTCCAGACAGTTGGAGTTCAGGGCGATGTTCGAGCCTATGGTTACACGGTTTGTGTCAGGGCGGTCCAATCAATAGACGGCATGACGGCCGCGTACTCCAAGATACCTCATGAGGTGCTGGAGAAGATATCCATCAGGATCACGAATTCAATGCCAGGCAAGATAAACCGCGTTGTTTATGATATTACGAACAAGCCACCTGGAACCATCGAGTGGGAATAGACAATACCTATCCGACCTCCCAAAATTTAATTACGCGGTCTTCCATCCCATCCAGAGGGTGACCTTCAGAGGGTTCTCCTTCCTTGAGAGGATGAGCATATGGCAGTAAGTTATCAGAACAAGTATCTTTCAATTGATTTGACGAATGGCACAGTGGAAACAGGGGAGCCAGACCCCGCCGAGCTGGAGAAATTCCTCGGCGGTAAGGGACTTGGATTATCCCTACTCTGCAAGCTGGACGAGAGCAAGGACGCGCTCGATCCTGGCAATCCATTGATATTCCTAACTGGCCCGCTCACAGGCACGACCATGACCACCTCAAACAGGTCATGTGTTGTCACCCGCTCTCCACTCACAGGTGGCTTTCTGGACTCTCATGCTGGTGGTAAATACGGGACTGCGATCAAGGGCGCTGGCTATGATTATATTATTATCAAAGGCAAGTCCGACAAACCTGTTTATATCCATGTGACACCCGAAGGCACAGAGATACTGGATGCCGATGGATTGTGGGGGAAAGGATGCTTCGAGACAGAGGATATTATCAAGGAAAGCCATCCAAAGGCCGAGATAGCCAGCATAGGGCCAGCTGGCGAGAATCTTGTTCGCTTCGCCTGCATCAGTACTGACAAATCGCGCCAGTTCGGGCGCGGTGGCGCGGGGGCCGTCATGGGCTCGAAGAATCTTAAAGCACTTGTCATCGAGGGCAGGGAGCTGACAAATTATCACAATTCGGATAAGTTCAGGGAATTGTCAAAAGCCCTGACGAAAGACGTGCTGGCTCACCCCGGCAAGGTCAAGAGGCATGACCTCGGCACCATGATGTGGGTGCGCATGGGGCATGAAGATGGGCGTTTCCTGCCAACACGCAATTTCCAGAAGGGGCAATTCGATGAATATGAAAAGATCACATCCGAGGCCATGAAAAAAGAGCTCGGAGGGTGGAAGAACACTGGATGTTTCAATTGCGCCATCCAGTGCTCGAAGGTTGCCATATGGGATGGCTATGAGTTCGAGGGGCCAGAATACGAGACAACGGCCTATCTTGGATCAGGTTGCGAGATTGGGGATGCCAAGGCGGTGGCGAAGGCCAATTACATGTGCGATGATCTTGGACTGGATACGATCTCAGCAGGCGTGACTATCTCATTCGCAATGGAGGCCGCGGATAAAGGATTATTATCCGATGAGGACAATGCCAGCATCAAATTTGGAAGTATAGAAAGCCTGCATGAGACCCTACGGAAGATCGCATATCGGGAAGGCATTGGCGACATACTGGCCGAGGGCACACGCCTTGCCTCGAGGAAGATAGGTAAGGGCAGTGAGTATTTCGCCATCCAGATAGGCGGAATGGAACTGAGCGGTGTGAACCCATTGGGCAGTTATTCCATGGCACTGGCACTGGCGACATCCGATTTTGCAAGCCATACAAGATTATGGAGCTGCTCGGATGAGATGGCGGGCAATCTGGAACTGGATACACTGCCGAATTATATTGCGGCTGGCCAGGATGATGTCAATATTCGAAATTGCTTGATAGCCTGTGATTTCTTACCCTTCGGTCTAGATAGACTAGCTCCTCTGGTTGAGGAAGCCACTGGTTTCAATACCACGAAGGAAAGCCTGCTTGCTATTGGGGAGAGGGTGCACAATCTGGCCAGGGAATACAATATGAGAACTGGACGGACTCATGATGACGACATCTTGCCAGGTAGATTTCATGAAGAGGAATCTATCGCGGGCTTGATGGAAGGACAAAGAATTCCGAGGGAACTCTTCGAAAGCCAGCTTCAAGATTATTACAAGCTCAGGGGCTGGGATGAGAAAGGCAGGCCGACCAGGGAGACCTTGGAAAAGGTTCATCTTGGCTCGTATATCTGAGCTTGTTAGATATCCAGCACAGAGAATAATGCCTTTAGAGTTTGTGCATATCTCACAAAATATGAAAATGTAATTTTAATGTATGAATATTCGATATATTTATATATGAATAATACACAGCTTTATATACGCAATTGTCAATTCAGGCGCGATGATGATCAGGGATGATTATTATGGACGGGAAAGTGACCATATTCTATTTGATATTGTAAAAGATCGTATGCTTAGGTCCGATCTATCCCGTTCGGAGATACATCCTCGAATGGAAACAACCGAGATCGGCATGCTTTATCTGAAGTCTTTCTTGAACAATCTTGAAGAAAAGGGAATGGGAGACAAGGATTATTCTCTCGCATTGGCCAAGGCATTTTTATCATCTGTAGCCGCATAAGGACTATCTGGCCCTAAAGGTTATGGCTGTTATTGTTCAAGACCATTATATTTAACAATAGTTCTTTAGTTAAAATTATATATCCTCCTGACTTCCCGCATCAAAGGTGATATCATTACTCTCAAGATAGCGATAATTGGATGTGGCGTCGTAGGCCAGGGACTCATGAAGATACTTCGTGACAAGAAAGGATTTTTGACAGAAAAATATGGATTCGACGCAGAGGTCGTGGCCATATCGGACAAGTTCAAAGGCTCGATATTGGTCAAGGATGGAATTGACCTGGACGCCCTCATCAAGCACATGGAAAGCACCGGCAAGGTGGATGGATTCGAGGCCACTGGAGCAATAACTGGCCTGGAGCCAATAGAGACCATCAGGCAGTCGGGAGCGGATATCATCGCGGAAGCATCTTTCACAGACATCAAAACAGGCGAGCCAGCAACTTCCCATGTAAGAGAAGCATTGGGAAGTGGAAAGCATGTCGTGACGACGAACAAGGGTCCAGTCGCCTTGTTCGTAAGAGAGCTTGAGACATTGGCGAAACAGAACAATGTCCAGTTCAGATACGAGGGCGCGGTAATGTCCGGAACCCCGATCTTCAATCTTATCGAATTCTGCCTTGCTGGCAATGACATAAAGGAAGTGAAAGGAATCCTCAATGGGACGACCAACTTCATCCTCACCAAGATGGAAGAGGATGATATGGCATATGAGGATGCACTGGCACTTGCTCAGAAGCTCGGATATGCAGAGGCTGATCCAACTGGCGATGTGGAAGGATATGATGCACTGGCCAAGGTCATGCAATTATCCAATATCGTTCTTGGTGGAAGTCTGACCGAGGGCGATATCGAGCGCGAGGGAATAACCGGAATAACATCCGATATGATCAAAGCCGCAGCTGCCGAGGGTATGAGATACAAGCTCATTGGATCGACACGAAAAGAGGGCGATAAGATAATCGCCTACGTGAAACCAGTGAAGATGCCTCTCAGTGATCCACTGGCAGGAGTAGGCGGTGCGATAAACGCCCTCACATTCAGTTGTGATCTATCTGGAGATGTCACCATCCAAGGGCCAGGAGCTGGTCAGATGGAGACTGGATTCGCATTGCTCATTGACATACTGGCCATCAACTCAGCTGTTAACTGTTGCTGATCTTCGAGCACCAGGTATACCCCGTGTAAAATGAGAATCGTGCTTCGACCTCATATCTAATTAGAATTACCTCAAATGAATTTAGGGTATAAGGTTATAAATATCAATAACTATCGTTAATTCGAGGAATGTGGATGAAAATTCTGATAGTTGAAGATTATGAGCCATCTATAGACAAGCTGGGAGCGATCTTGACCAAGGCAGGTCATAAAGTAATTTCTGCCAAGAATGGAAGTGATGGTCTCGATAAATACCGAAAGGACGTGTATGATGTCGTGTTCATGGACTGGACACTCCCCGATATGGATGGAAACAGGCTTGCCAGTGATATGCGTGATACCGACACAATGAGACAGAGGAATTCCTATCTCATCATGACCACTGGTAGGAATAAAAAGCATGATATGTTGGAGGCCATGGAGGCTGGTATTGATGATTTCATGCTCAAGCCCTATGATAAGGCGGTTGTAATATCCAGGTTGACCATTGCCAAGCAGATAATGGATGCCAGGGATGATAAGACAGCCGGAATCCCCGATATCATGGACATATTTGAGAAAGAACATGAGTTAGTCAGCAGGGTGACTGGCATAATGGAGATGACATTCAATATGCTGGATGAATCACGCCCCATTCCTGAAAAGCTTCTGACATGGTGCACATCCTCCGCTTTCCTCTTGGACTTCCAGGTCCATGAGAGGAAAGAGGATTTCTATATCGAAAGGTTCATCGAGAGAGCCAAGGAAGAACATGGCAAGACCTCGGAATTGTTTTCCAGATCGTCAATGGCACAGATAATGAAGGAACATGAGATAATCAAGAAGCTCCTCATAAACATGCAGAAGACCATTAAAGATAGGAATTCTGATGGGGAATTTGACATCCTGAAATTAAAGAAATTCATTGGCCAGTATGTGGAATTGATAAGATTACACAAGGCTCGTGAGGATGATATATTCTTTCCCTTCACTATGAGATACCTAAATCCGGATGACATCAAGTATTTGGAAGATGAATTTCTGAAGATAGACGAGAAGGTGGGCATTGAAAAGATAGATGCCAGGATAAAGACACTGGGTCATCTTGAGGACGTCCTCAAGATCGATGTTTGAGCCTATCCACGGTTTGAATATGCATTTATGCATCAATGCATTTATCAACCTCCACTTCCACTAATCGTTAAGTAAGATGGTGTATTTTCCAGTTCCATGAAGGCCGACATCAATGGAAATATCGAGGATATCCGAGCAGTCTGGATGGAAGGAAAGACCGTCCAGATGATAGAACAGCGTTTATTACCCCACAAGCTGGAGATATTCACTGCCAGGACCGTGGATGAAGTTTGTTATTCCATAAAGGACATGGTCACACGTGGCGCACCAGCCATTGGTGTTACAGCGGCTTATGGAATGGCACTGGCTGTCCTCACAGGCGAGGATATTCAGGATGCGGCAAAAAGATTGAAGGCCACACGACCCACGGCATACGACCTTTTCCATGCAGTGGATCTCATGTTGGACAAGTTGACAGATGGCGAGGAAGCCGTTTCAGCAGCCGAGGATTATGCGAATCTCATAGTTGAAAAGTGCAGGCTCATTGGAGAATATGGCGAACCTCTCATACCAGATGGAGGGGTAGTTCTCACACATTGCAATGCTGGAGCACTGGCCACCGTGGATCACGGAACCGCGCTCGCGCCTATGAGAGCCGCCCACAATAAAGGAAAGAAGATATTCGTATTCGCGGATGAAACGCGCCCCAGACTTCAGGGCGCGGCGCTGACATCCTGGGAACTGGTGCAGGAAGGCATTGACCATGCGATAATCGCGGATAATGCAGCAGGCCATTACATGCTGAGGAAAGAGATAGACCTGTGCATAACAGGAGCGGACAGGATAACTGCCAATGGAGACTTTGCCAATAAGATCGGAACTTATGAAAAGGCGGTTGTGGCAAAGGAGAATGGAATACCATTCTATGTCGCGGCTCCAGTCAGCACATTTGATTTCAGCCTGGCATCTGGTATGGACATTCCAATTGAAGAGCGGGATCAGGACGAAGTGCGAGTGGTCAATGGTGGGCTAATCTGCCACAAGGATGCCAAGGCCAGGAACCCTGCTTTCGATGTCACGCCAGCGAGATTTGTTGCTGGCTTCATAACCGAGATCGGTGTGCTGAAGCCGGATGAGATCGCTCGGTTGAAGCAGTCCTAATGCTTCAGAATTCAACTTGCATCAGTGCAAATGTATTTCCATCAGATGTCTCGATTGTGACACTCAATATTGTAACTGGGTCTATCGGCCTATCATTGGATGTTGGTACCTTGCTTATTTCATCGACGATATCCATTCCATCAACAACCATACCGAAGACCGGGTGTTTTGATGGTTCGGTCGTGTAATCCAGGTAAATGTTATCAACTGTATTGATGAAGAACTGGCTACCTCCTGTGTCCGGTCCTCGATTCGCCATGGAGATGGTTCCCCTGACATTACTTAGCTCTGGATGGAACTCATCTGGTATCATCCAGCTTGTTTCAATTGTCGAAGTTCCAAGGCCATCATGATATTCCGCGGCATGTCCACCGGTTCCATCCTTATTGGTGAAATCTCCACCCTGGATCATGAAACTCTCGATCACTCTGTGGAAAGGTACATTCCTGTATTTGCCCTGGTTGGCCAGGTCTATGAAGTTCTTGGTCGTGATAGGTGCTCTGGTCGTATACAGTTCTATTTTGATGGTCCTAGTGCCATTGGTGACTGGAGGAGTGTCATCAATATCGTCGTCTCCGTCATCAGTTGTATCATCGGTGTCATCATCTGTGGTATCGTCTGAACTGTCATCGTCTCCGTCGTCACCATCATCATCGGAGTCCACTCTTCCGAGCTCATCTCCATCGATGGTGAGGGTGTCCCCATCCTCAGAAACAGAATATGGAAAATCATCTGATGTTCCATTATCCCATTGGATCTGGAGCACATTGTCATCCAATATCTCCCATTCGAAATTTTGTTCAAAGTTATCCGTGGTGTCTGTGTCCTCTACGACTCCTGTACCATCATCATTGAAAATGATCTGCACATCTTGGTTTGGGACTTCCCATGTTCCCACGATCTCATTCTGCTCATTTTGTGCCTGGATTATCATATACACGCCCAATCCGGCTATTACGATAACTGCAATGACCAGAAGGACGATCATCGTCCCTATGCCCGATGTGTCTGAATTCAACCTTCTTGAATAATTATCCTTTGCTCTTGCTTTCATAGAAATGCCCCGCTTTACTTCATTATTGACATTATATTTGTATCTTTGGGATTTGTTGACATGAAATATATGAATGAATTAGAAGTAAAAATAATAATAAGAATGAGGTAGAGCCGGATAAGTTGTCAGGAAGTATGTAAATCAGTGATCCTCTAGCCTTTACCGGCTCCAGTATTATTATACGTGTCTTGTTCATATAATACTTTTGGATGAAATATTCAATAACGAGCGAGCAGGCTGAATCTCAGATAAGCTGAGATTTCAGAATCTCGGCAAAGCCGAGCTTCGGCGAGTTTTCCTAATCTATCTCTACCATACCTTTTTAAAACACAACAATATTCATCGCCCTGATATCATGAAGCTGGTAACTACCTGGTTTGGCGTGTTCATCCTGGAAGATGACAAGATAATCGAGAAGACCCTGTTCCCCAAGGACGCGGAGGAGATCGCCAAGAGGATGAAGACCATCCAGAAAAAGCGAATACTGGCTGAAGAAGAGGAAATGGCCGGTGGCAAACAGGTCTTTGTCTTCGATGAAAGGCTTGCCATGATCGGCGAGATGTTATTTGATAATCCACCTTTTGTTTCTCCGGATGATCATGATTTTCCAAGCCAGCTATTGAATCAAGCAATGATCATAGTCGGCAAGGACATGGTCAGGGCAAGTGGTTCTCCTGACCAGCAGATCCTCCAGGCCATAAGGGCGATGGATGACTTTGACAAGACCATTAATTTACTTTCAGAAAGACTGCATGAATGGCATGAGATCAATTTTCCAGAATTATCAAAACTGGTCTCTGAAAAGGACTATTTCAATTTGATAGCCGAACACGGCGACCGTGAAGGTATACTGGCCAATTCCAAGATCGAAATTCCGGATTCAATGGGCTCGGATATTGGGTCTGAGGATGCGGATGCCATGAAGATGATGGCCAGTAATATCCTGTCCGCGATGGAAGCCAGAGAGAGCCTTGAAAAATTCGTGCAGAAGCGCATGGAGGCCTTCGCACCAAATACTGCTCAGATAGCTGGCCCACTTATCGGAGCCAGGCTGATATCCCTTGCTGGGAGCATGGAAAAACTTGCCAAGATACCCACGAGCACTGTCCAGATATTGGGAGCGGAGAAGGCGTTCTTCAAGCATGTGAAGGAGAAGGTCAATCCTCCAAAACACGGGATCATCTTCCAAAATCCTCTGGTCCATCGCGCACCATACTGGCAGAGAGGGAATGTAGCTCGGGCATTGGCCAGCAAGATATCGATGGCCGCTAAAGTTGATTTCTTCGGAGATAATAAGAACATTGCCGATGAATTGCAGAAGGACCTGGATCGAAAGGTGGCGGAGATCAAGAAGAAATATCCTGATGCTCCAGCGAAGAAACATTCTCCAACACCAGATCACAGGGCTGGTCAGAGGCCAGGGCAAGGGGGTCGACCTGGTGGAAATAGGCAGGGCGGACGTGGTGGCCGGGACAACCGAGGCCATGGCGGCGATAGGCGAAAAGGAAAGTCTGGCCAGGGTCGAAAATATGATTCCAGGCGTGGGAAGCGCTAAGCTTTAAGCTATTCTACTTAAAAAAGCTTAATTACTTCTATCTCCTTATCCAGATAGAAATTTAGATAGATTCGGGTGATTTCATGGGGGCATCAAAGAAAAACATGGAGCCAGGTGGAAGGAACAGTATTTTATTCAAACAGAGGTTGGATTATCCATCCAAGCCTGGGCAGATCACGTATTATCCTCCTGAAGCTTCGTATGATCTTAAAAATCAGGTGAAGAAGGATAAGACCACTGGAATAATATTCTATGTCATTGGATTCATTGTCTCGATGATGGGATTGGCAGCCGCCCTTGAAAGTATCGATGATCTGCAGCTATATTCTATATTGATACCCGTATGTTTGATAATCGGTCTTATAGCCGCATTCTTCTATCTTTATTCTGATAATGTAGCCCTGGCAAAGCTCTCGCGCACCTTGCCCATCATTCTTATGGTGGCTCTCCTCCTACTTTATATTGGAGGATTGGTCAGTGGTGCTTTGGACATTGCTAGCGACTTGGATGAAGAAGATGCAGGAGTTATCTATGAAATGATCGAAGAATACATTTATGTACGACTACTGGCACCTTCCTTCTTTTTCATAACTGCTGGTCTGGTGATCGCAAGATCCGGTGGCACACAGTTATGGGCCGCTACAAGAATTGTACATCAATATATGCCTGCCACTATCATTCTGGAGACTCCTGGCAAATCCACGGTTCCTACACGTGCTGTGACCAATCCATGCCGATCATGTGGTCAATCTCTATCTTATATAGAGGAATACGATAGATTCTACTGCTATTCCTGTGAGGACTATGCGCCTCTGGCAGAAGATCCCACACCTGTGTCAAAGCCTGTGGCGACACCAGCAGTGTCAAAACCAGAACCAAAATCATCAAAGCCTGTACCAAAGGTCCCTCGCTGCAAGATCTGTAAAGATGAGCTTGATTTCATAGAGGAATACGATAGATATTATTGCTATTCCTGTGAAAAATATGGCTAAGTTCCATATCAGCCTTCTCAACCAAATGGATCGATGATGATATTCAGGTCAGTACCACAATTCTTACACTTGCCATTATCATGCACCAGTTTGATGACATGGTATCCAATTCTTTTGATGGCCACCTGCCCACAATCCGGACAGTAAGTGCTTTCCTCATCTCTCTGTGGCACATTCCCCATATACACGAACTTGACACCCGCATCCTTGGCTATCTTGTATGCCCTTTCAAGGGTCTTGATAGGTGTTCGTCTAATGTCCAGTGCCTTGTAATCTGGATGAAATGCTGAAAAGTGAAGAGGCGTGTTATCTCCGAGCTCATCTACCACCCACTTTGTATATCGATCCAGTTCTTCCGGGCTGTCATTCCTTCCGGGGATGAGCAATGTGACCAGCTCGATATGGATGCCAAGCTCCTTGGCCTGCATACAGGTGTCCAGAACTGGCTGTAACCTGGCCTTGGAGTATTTCATGTAAAAATCCTCCGAGAAGGCCTTCACATCTATGTTCATCGCATCCAGGTGTGGGGACAATTCCCTCATAGCCTCTTCCGTGATGTAGCCATTTGTCACATAGCTGGTTCCAAGGCCAGCCTGATGTGCCTGCTTGCACCCATCCAGCATGAACTCATACCATATTGTGGGCTCATTGTATGTCCATGAAACACTCTGGCAGTCGAATTTTTCTGCCAGAAGAGGAACATCCACCGGAGTGATCCGCTTAAGTCCCCTTTTGCTGAATTGCTGTGATATCGAGAAATTTTGGCAGAAGTCACATCTGAAATTACATCCAATACTGCCAAATGAAAATGCTCTGGTGCGGGGCATGAAGTGATTGAGTGGTTTTTTCTCTATAGGATCTGGGCCCATGGAGGATACCAGGCCGTAAGTGGATGCGATGAGCACGCCTTTCTTATTCTCTCTAACACCGCATATGCCAGCCTTTCCAACTGGTATCTTGCATCTGTGAGAGCAAAGGCCACATTCTACCTTTCCGCCTTCCAATGGCTTCCACATTCTTGCCTCCATCTCATCGCCCCCTGAAATGCTCATAGCCCTTGTCTTCCAGAGTGATATGCTGGCTACCTGATGATATATGCACGATATTATCATCCACCACTCTGCCGATGGGGGTCACTTTTGTCCCTGCCAGGCCTGTTGATGGAATGGATCCCAATTTATTGGGATCCGCGGTGAAAAGAAGTTCGAACTCCCCGCCCAGATGAAGGCATTTTTGTCTATCTTCATCTGATAGGCCGCCGATGAAGGGTATGCTTTCCATATCCAGTTCGAAGCCAATTTTTCCAGATCTCTTCAGGTGATGGACCGAAGTGCTCAGGCCATCCGATAGATCAATGCAGGATGTGACTGCCCCGCTCTGTGCCAGCATCTGTCCTTCTCTGACCCTGGGCTGAACTCTGAGGAGGGATTCGATATCCAATTCGGCCTTGGTCTTGTACCATCCGAGTTGACTTCCCAATTCCCCTGTGAGGAATACGATGTCACCAGGCTTTGCCCCGCTTCGTTTCATGATGTCATTCTTTCCAACCAGTCCTAGTGCGGTCCCGGTTATACTGATAGTGTCATTTTCTTTGGTATCGCCGCCGAGAACCCTGGCTCCATGTGCCTTGCAGCAATCGTCGATACCTTTTGATATATCGTCGAGAAAGTCAATATCCATGTCCGATGGTAGCCCCAGCGCGAAGAGCATACCAAGGGGAAAACCACCCATGCTGGCAATATCACTGAGATTGATAGCGGTGACATACCATCCAATTAACCACCCGCGCGTGCCCTCTGGTATATGTGTTCTCTGATTGATCATATCCGTGGTGGCAAGCAGATACTCCTTGCCAAGATCCACCATCGCGCAGTCATCGCCGATGAGCATCTGGCCATCTGGATCGAATGTCTCCATTAATTTCAGGATAGCCTGCTTCTCCCCCATATCGCCAAGGATGGTCATTGACTGGATAATATGGATGGATGATAAATAATTTGTCAACCTGGCAAACATTTAAATAAAGACAATCTTATAATTGTGTTGGTGATAGTATGGTCCAGGCGAGGAAGATCAGACCGAAGTTCTTTCGGAAGAGATCCCAGAAGCCCTTCGAGCTAAGGCAGGAAGAGACTGGGTCTCCTCCAGGTACATTATTGCCTTCAAAATTCCCCCGAAAGGAAAAGGCCAAGATCACGATAATCGATTATTCACAAGATGAGTACAATGAATCCTCGACCTACGATGTGGAGGATTGTGCAAAATATAGGGATTCCAAATCTGTTACGTGGATAAATATAGACAGCGTGGATGATGTGGACACTCTCTCCAAACTCGGAGAATATTTTGATGTACACCCGCTGGCACTGGAGGATATCCAGGATACGGATCAAAGGCCAAAACTTGAGGAATATGAAGATCTGTATCTCATAGTGACGAAATTGCTGAGATTCAGGGATATAATCGTCAGTGAACAGGTCAGCATGCTCCTTGGCAAAAAATATGTGATCACTATCCAGATGACGGAAGAGGATTGCTTCGACCCTATCAGAGATCGTCTAAGAAGCGGGACTGGTAGGATAAGATCAATGGGTCCAGATTATCTCGCATATTCCTTAATGGATGTACTAACAGATGAATATTACCCAATACTTCAGATATATGGAGATGAGCTTGAAAGGCTTGAGGACACTGTCTTCAAAGATCCTCGACCCCACATGCTTCAGAAGATCCAAAGAGGAAAAAGAGACCTCCTGCTTATTCGAAGGTCCATCTTGCCAAATCGTGAGGTCCTCGGTAAGCTGATGAGAGATGATGAAACTGGCCTGATAGCCGAGTCCACCAAAAGATATCTCAGAGACTGCCAGGACAATACCATCCAGATAAGTGATATCATCGAGACATATCGAGATATGAGCTCATCACTTCAAGACCTTTATTTATCCAGCATAAGCCATAGGATGAACGAGGTCATGAAAGTCCTTACCATCATTGCCACGATATTCATACCACTTACTTTCATCACCGGACTTTATGGAATGAACTTCGATGCCATGCCGGAGCTTCACTGGGAATGGGGATATTATTTCTCATTGGCCGCCATGCTCCTGGTATCGCTATCCATGCTGTTATATTTCAAAAAGAAGAGATGGCTTTAAGTTTAAAGTCCATAATGCCTGCGCGAAATGGAGATATCATTGTGAATTCGGATCGATACACGAACTTGATCAGATACAATAGGCTCAAACTGCTTTTTTCAAGAGTGCTTTTTTTAACTGGAGCATTTCTTTTAGTATTAGATATATATTTCATATTTAATATAAAATATTGGGAATTAAATATATTATGGGCGAATTTCCTTCTTGGCTGTATGTTCGTCATTCTATCATTTTCCAGCAAGCTCAGGCGTATGTTCTTGTCATTCAGAAAAAAAGAGAATCCGTATATGAGAAAAGGAGAGTGCAAGGAATGTGGCACTTGCTGTCGCCTTCCTATTCCATGTCTTTTCTTCTATGGCGGACGCTGTCTGATCCATAAAAGAAGACCAAAGCAATGCAGGGAATTTCCTGATGGCCCAGGTCAGCTGGTCAGCCATAAATGTGGATATTATTTTGAGAAGAAATGAGATCAAACAGATCTTCTAATATTCCGCCCAAATATTATTAAGCCAAACACCGATTGCCAATGCGATGGTGATGATCCGGGTACTTGACAATGCCACTATTGACAAGATCGCAGCTGGTGAAGTTATAGAGAGGCCCGCCTCTGCTGTGAAGGAACTGGTAGAGAATTCTTTGGATGCTGGAGCCAGAGAGATCACCATTAAGATAATTGGTTCTGGCAAGAAGCTTATTCAGATAATCGATGATGGGCAGGGGATGATGCCCAGTGACGCGGAACTTGCATTTCAAAGGCATGCGACATCGAAATTGTCAAGCATCGAAGACCTTGACACTATTTCCACCATGGGCTTCAGGGGAGAAGCTCTTTCCAGTATCGCATCTGTTTCCGAGGTGACCATATCCACCCGGCATGAGAGCCAGGAGGTTGGAACGTGTCTCACGTTCCAAGGTGGCAAGATCGTGGAAAAAGGAGAGCTGGGTATGGGCTCCGGGACCAATATCCAGATCAAAGACCTCTTTTCAAATGTTCCGGCCAGGTTGAAATTTCTTAAGGGCGACAGGGTGGAGATGTCGCATATTATACGAATTGTCACTGAAAGAGCACTGGCCAACCCCAATGTGTCCTTCACTTTACTGAATGACGATGTGGAGGTCATCAATTGCAGGGCCAGCCAGCATCTTGAGGATAGATTCCTGGACATATTCGGAAGAAAAGCAGCAAAGGCCAGCGTGAAGATAGACGCTGGGCATACGGATATTTTAGTTCATGGCATCCTGGCCAAGCCCGAAATAAGCAAGCCATCCAGGGACGATCTGCACATATTTGTCAATCTGCGCCCGATCTCCAATCGCATGCTGGCTGCAGCTGTTGCTGATGGTTATGCCGGTATGCTGATGAAGAACCGGCATCCTGTAGGCGTGATATTCATCCAGATCCCTGCGGACAAGGTGGATATCAATGTGCATCCTTCAAAAAAGGATGCAAAATTCTCGGATCCAAAACCGATAGCTAATCTTTTAAAAGAGGCTGTCGCGGAGGCTCTGGGTAACACCGACCTGATAAGAGAGGTCGGTGGTGATTTCCAGCGTACATTGGAGTCAAGAGCGTATGTGGGCCAGCCGCCAGCTCGGAGGATCGACAGAGATATGTCTGACTCTGCTGGTGTTCGGCCTGCCATATCACGTACTTCCACTCACTGGCCGCCCAAGCCCCGATCCACACCTTCACAGACTCATCTTTTCAAGGAGGATGCCGAAACCTGTGAAGATCATGAGGTTCCGGGATCCGGCCCCATGCCTTCGATGGTTCCGATCGGCCAGATAATAAACACTTACATCCTGGCACAGAGCGGGAAGGATCTTCTCATCATCGACCAGCACGCGGCGCATGAGCGCGTGATGCTGGAAAGGCTTCGAAATGCGGATACAAAGATAACCCAGCAGAAGCTCATCACCCCCATAACACTGGAACTCGGCCCCCGCGAAAGAGAATTGGTGGATCATTATCGCCCCATCCTGGAAGATGCGGGCTTCACCATCGAGCCCTTTGGTCGAACTACCTATCTGGTCAGAGCCGTCCCGGTCTTCAGCGGAAGCCTGGAAGAGGCGGAGAATATCCTGGCCATGGTGCAGGAACTCGCAGAAATAGGAAAGGCCAGGTCAATAGAAACAAAACGCGATGAGATACTGCAACTCATCGCCTGCCACTCGTCCATTCGCGCCGGGGAGAAGCTGAGCATGGGTCGGATGAAACGACTCATAAGCGAAATGCATGAGCTGGACAATCCTTTTAATTGCGCTCATGGAAGGCCGACGATAATCAAGATGACCGATAGAGATCTTGAGAAGATGTTCAAGCGAATTGTGTGAACTATAACTGGAAATAGATCATATCTAGCTCATGGATGGCTATCTTTTTACCAATCAACCGTCCATATAGTATCAATTTGAGTATACACCCAGTATCCTTCACCCGGCACCATTATGTAATTTGGCTCCACTACAATTTGATTGTAGGGTGCTGTGGTATTACAGACCTCCACGATGCTCACGCCAGTTCCCCAGAATGCATCGGCTACAGATACCCCATTGTTCAATGTCGGATAGCTCACAAGGTTCCATCCGGCATACAATTGGATATCTGTCGATGGAGCTAGATTGCCATAGACCATCAGTTCCACATCTGGCTCTATGATATTTATCCAGAATCCCATCTTATGGTCTATGAAAAATAGATCATCCAATGTATCTGGCCTTAAGATAATATTACTCGCCCAATGGTTAGTATCAGCCGCATCATATGCCATCACCATGTCCCATTTACCATCAATGCTCTGAAGCACATAACTCAAGGACTGGCTCGATGGAGCCATAGGCAAGGATATGAGATTCCATCCTACTGAAAGAGGTATGATGAAACTATCGCCCGTGGAATTATCGACCCCGAACTCCTCATATGAATGATTCACCGCGGTAGGAAAGTCTGTATCATATATCTCGACCCTGAGGTCCCAGCTGTCTAGATCATTCAGAGCCTGCATTGGATCATGTATGTCATTGGCCGCACCATTTACAAATTCCTGGCCGTCCGCGGCATATACCTCAGATCCAAATGTCACATTTATGTAAAGATAATAATGATCCCAGGGTACTCCTTCAATATACCAGCTATCCAGCATGAAGCCTTCTGCTGACCCTAAAGGATAGGTCATCATTGCGTAGTCATTGCCCATGCCTACGCCTTCTGACCATTCGATCGAGAATTGTTTGGTCCATTTCTCTTCTCCCGCCCCTGGGTCAGGGAATGGTATGCCAATACCATCATCATACCAGCCAGTGATATTGACTACGGTATTGTCCATGCCATCAAAGATTTGATCCACGCCACCTATTGAATAATTCACTTCTGTTCGGAAGGTGTAAGTGTTACTGACTGGCACCACGGTGTTCAGGGTCGAAGTATGTGTAGGGTCGGACTGCTCCCACATATCCACATCAAAGATATGTGGCATCTCCACTATCACGGAAAGCGTCGTGCTGGAATCCATGACCACAGATCCTCCATAAGTGCCCAGTGTGTAGGTTATAGTGGCTTCATACATACCTTCGACTGTAGCAGCAGGAACATCCACCCACCAGGCAATATCTGTGGAGCTCCGCCCATTGTAGTCCGAGCCCCAGGGTCCCTCTGCAATGGTTCCGTTACCTGGTGCCGGGACCATCCAGTTAGCAAATGACTGGCTGGTATTCCCCCACACACCAAGTGGTATATCGGCTCCAGGGAAAGCCGTGCCAGCGGCCCAAGATAAATTGATCTGGGTATTCGAATTATCTGCCAGTGGGCTCATAGAGGCCACATGCACATTGCTTGCCAAGATAGTACCAAAGCCACTGGTTCTCTGAAGGTCTGTAATTGACACATTCAGATAATAATCTTGATTTGAAGATAAGGATACCTGGCTATTTGGCATGGCAAAGTTCTGAATCGACCCAGGGGGTGCGATAACCATTGGATCAAATGCGGCATTGATGTCCTTATTGGGTAAAATTCCGAACTCCTCGTAGGCATTGGCCTCTGTACTGGGCTGGTTTGCATCACATATTCTGATATTGAAATTCCAGGAATTTAGATCGTTAAATGAGGTCACAGCATTATTGATATCTGCAGATGCCCCATTGCCGAATCCATTACCGTCAGCAACACGGGTCTGAGGTCCAAATGTTATGTTCATATATACATAATAATGGTCTCCGGGACCTGGTTCCAGCCACCAACTGTCTATTTGAAATTCATCAGTGCCTGGGCTTCCGATCGGATTGATCAATCCAATAGTGTCTGCTCCCGGAACAATACCCTCAGACCATAATGCCGAGAAGGCTCTTGTCCTATCATGGTCATCGGTCACTGGCATAGAACTTGATTCAATACCTTCGTCATACCAGGCAGTTAGTAATATCCATACATCATCTTCTCCATCTGCATAGAATTGATCGACACCATCTACGGTGTAATTCACTTCAGCAAAGAAGGTGTAGGTGTTATCAGCTTCAACTTCCATGTTCAGAAGGGACGGGGCAGCTATGCCAAATGATTGGTCCCACATATCTATGTCGAAACATGAAATAGAAGATTCTGCAGCTATGCCAGGTATCTGAACATCGATATCGAAATTTCCACCATTTGGAGAGTGAAATATCTGATCAGCTGGCGCGTAAGTTCCATCTGCTTGAGGTATTGCACCTTTGAAAGCACAATACCCGTTCGATGAGCCACCAGGCACATTAAAGGAGGCCCCATTCACCCAGATCTTGAAGTCCTTATCGAAGAATGCATCATCATTTGAATCAACGGAGTATGAAAGCGACGCATATCCAAAATCAATGAAGGAATCATCGATGTTTGCCTCTTGCAAGCCCACTCCTGGTGAGAAACCTTCATCATAGTAACAATGCCATTCATCCTCTCCATCTTCCGGCCAGTATTTTCCGTCATAATCTACATCAACACATAATATTATCTCGAAGTTTGCACTTGTTTCTGTTGTCAACTGAGTAATACTATCTGTCTCCCAGAACCACATAGATAGAGATGAGACAACAGGAAAGCCATAAGAATTATCTTCAGGTACTGGTGACCCGGCAATATAAAGAGTAGATGGCACGATCATACATATAAAAATTATCAAAGCCCCGATTATTCTGACCCTTTCCCACATATTCTATGGTATTGATTATAAAGTATAAAGATTTATTTAATATTAGATAAAATTAACGAAAGTTTTAATATCCACCGCATTATTTATCCGATTGGAAATGCCCAATGCCTGACGACGATGATACCGATAAACGGAGCCAGAACAATAATAATGACAAGCCTAAAGAAGATTTTTCAGATAAGCTTGAGCGCTGGGACATGTATTGCGAGATATCGGACGTAGGGTCGATATCCAGACGTTATTTCGTGATGAATGCATTTGATGGTGCATTGACCATGCTTGGAGTTGTAATTGGTGCCAGCATGGCTCCCGAAGCCGTGGATCCGCTTTTCATAATATTAGCTGGTCTTTCCGGAGCCTTCGCCATGTGCATATCCGGAATAAGCGGCGCGTACATGACCGAGAGCGCGGAGCGTGAAAGAGAGCTTAAATCCCTGGAGCGAGCATTGCTTTGCAAGCTGGATGACACAGTGCATAAGGAAGCGTCGAAGTTCGCGACCATACTGACATCTCTTGTGGATGGCTTCAGCCCCGCACTGGCTGCCCTTATTGTGATCAGTCCATTCTTCTTGGTCAATGCAGGCTACATGACGATGGATATGGCCTTTCCAGTTTCCATATCCCTGACCATGCTTGTGCTTCTTATCCTTGGATTGTACTTGGCAAAGATATCCGATCAGAGCCTGGCCAAATATGGATTGAGAATGTTGATAGTTGGTCTGGTGACCGCCCTGATGTGTGCCGTGGTGGCAATAGCCCTTGGTGCGCCGGCAGTTTAGGGAAAGCGGATAAGGATTTATTGAAGTTTATTTAATAAACATAATACGACTTAATTAGAATATCAGGATTAATTCATTTACCCTGTTTTAATTAGGCCAGGTAATTCAAAATAATGTTGGATGTGCACATATTAACATTCGTTAAACGCTGTTACATTGTTCGAAGATTGTACCAAACCGTATATAAACACCGGGTATCATATAGTTGATTAGAGGCTTTTATCTATTATTCTGCCCACATAATAGAGCCCCTTCGCGGGGTAGCCTCCTCCATTCTCCCTTTATTAGAGGTTTTCTATGAAGAAAATGGTAACATTCGGAATAGTAAGTGCCCTTGTTATATCCAGCTTATTGCTTCTTTTTAGTTCTGGCATCATTGGCCAGGAAGAATATATGCCTCGTACGAACGATTATTCATATTATGAAGTGGCGGTGGATCCGCCTGATGGCCAGATATATTATCCGATCATCAATTATTCTGTTTCCAGAAATTCAGATTTCGTCTCTCTCTTCGATGAGATAGGCCTTGAGAATTTCGGTACTACTCCAGATTATCTGGAGAACTTCACCACATATTCGCACGATGACGAATATGGTTCCCTTGTCATCCACGAATCCCCGACCACGGCTATTGAATTCGATTCCGAGTCAGAGAACAGCCTGGAGTTCACCCTGTCCAGAGAAACTGGGGCACTGAAAAGTGGAAACTCGATAATAGTTGGGAATGAGGACGTGAGCGGCACCTTCATAATGCAAGGAGATGCGAGAGCCAATATCCTTGGAAGGACGATCACCTTCACCCTGGGAGATGGTGGCAGGGTGATATTCAGAGCCAGTCCAGATGGGGAAGCTGTCATAGGCGAGGCAATATCTGATGGAAAGATCGGCGGGGAGATATTCATATCCTCGGAAAATGGATATCTGCTGGAGGACATCGTGACCTTCGAAGATCTCAAGATGCAGACTATCGCCGCAGACCCCGAGGTGGACCTTAAAGTATCCGGAGATCTGGATGCTGGCAGTGTTATTGTCATCCATGTCGACAAAGATATCCTTGGATTCGATTCAATAGAAGATATGGGTGTCCAGGTGGACGGTGAATATATCTCGCAAGGAAATGGCCTCAGCGAGACCCTTTACGAAGGGGGAGATGGCCATGTTTACTTCATCACGGAAAATGAATATGGATACGATGTGGTGATATATCTTTCACATTTCTCAGATCACATGATAACAATAGGAAGTGCGGAGCAAAGCATTGGAATAGATGGATATGCAACCTTTTTATCGGCGCTTGCGATGGTGGGCATCGCCGCCGTGGCCTTGATCTACAACAGGGATTGAGGCATCCTCCAGATCCTTTTTATTGGGTCTGCCATGCTTGCAATACAGCCGTACTACGTCCCTAGCTAGAGCCATAGCTCCAGGTCTGAAGAGCATGTGGGATGTTGTCTTTATTCTGTAAATATATAATTTGTACTTGCCGATCTCGATATCTCCATAGACTCTGAACTCATCATCCGGGTCGGTCATGAAGGCTTCTGCTTGGGTCGTGCGCCCGAGATTGATCGATACCTTTACAACAATTTCATTGAAGTATCTCGTCCAGATGGTGTCGATATCATCAACAATGGCTTTGTTCAGTCTCTTATTACCGACCTCGATGCTCATGACCTGGATGCAAGTGTCGCCGACCATGATCTCATCGCCCACCCTCAGCTCATGACCTGTTGGAAGCTCCACCCTGGTCCTTGTGGATTCTTCCAATTGGCTGATGATGGTCCTTATGGATATTAATTTTGGAATTTCCATCTCCATATCAAAGCCTTTCTCGCATTTTGAACATTTGAGAACTGCCTTTATTTTGTACTTGCCAGACATCCTGCTCTTGATAACTCTACAGATGGATTCCTCATTGCAGAAAGTGCATTTCGCGTACAGGGATGATGGTATCTCCATGTACCCGGTGATTCGCAAGGGGTTTAAAATGACTTCTATCACTCAAGGCTTTTCAGTATCTCCTGAGCCGCGGCCTTCGGATCCTCCGAATTGTAGATACTCCTTCCTACAATTATGAAATCCGCTCCTGCGTCGATAGTTGCCTTGGCAGATCCGCCCTGAGCCCCAACTCCCGGGCTCAGTATTAGAAGGTCTTCCACGATAACTCGTAACTGGCTGATCCTTTCTGGCCTGGTGGCTGGTGCTATTATGCCTGTAGCTCCAACATCGAAGGCTCGCCTTGCCAGAACGTCCGCCACTGGCTTTATGAACCATTTCGCGCCAGGATGGCTCATCTCGGCCACCACATAGACATCGATCCCATCAGCGGCTTTGATACAGGCTTCCATTGAATCCATGCCAACAAATGCATGGATTATAATTCCGCTGGCACCTGCCTTGACCGCCTGCTCGACTATCAGGCGGCTGGTATTGTCTATATCAGCCACTTTGAAGTCGCAGATGACCGGGCCAAACTTGGAGAGCTCGGTCACAATGCCCAGGCCCTGGCTCAGTACAAGTGGGTAATTCACCTTGAAGGCATCGACCACTCCCTTCAAGTCTTCGGCAACTTGCAGGGCTTTTTCTCTATCCAGCATATCCATGGCGACTATCAGTCTTGTGCGAGGTGTCAGGGTCATGGCTGGGCATAATATGAGAGAGATATAAAGATTTACGGTTTACCTTGGTAACACTCAGGCAAAAAGTTTTTTATCCCGCCCTGTATTGACCGCCTTGATGACCATAATGGCAGAGGCTAAATCCGGTATCACCGATCTTATCAGGCAGGTGGCCGCGGACGAGAAGATGGACCCAGAGAAATTACGCAGGGCGGTAGCTGCTGGCCACATTGTGATTCCCAATAATCCCATACATTCTCCTATACCAAAAGGGATCGGAGAGGGTTGTAGTATCAAGGTGAATGTGAACCTTGGCACATCCGAGGATTGTATGGATGTGGAAGAAGAATTGGAGAAAGCTCGAGTCGCGATGAAGTTCGGAGCAGATGCCATCATGGATCTGAGCACTGGTGGAGATGTGGATGCGATCCGCGCCCGCATCATGAAGGAAGTCAATATTCCGATCGGAACGGTTCCGATTTACCAGGCGGGATTGGAGATGGCCAGGAAATGCTCTGTCGTGGATATGACAGAGGATATGATCTTCAATGGCATCGAGAAGCATGCGAAGGACGGCGTGGACTTCATGACCGTCCACACTGGCATAACCAAGGAAAGCATAGGTCGATTGAAGAAATGCGGCCGACTTACTGACATAGTCAGCCGCGGTGGCTCCTTCCTGACAGCGTGGATACTGGCCAATGACATGGAGAATCCCCTTTACGAGAATTTCGATTACCTGTTGGAACTGGCTCAAAAATACGAGTTCACCCTCAGCCTGGGAGATGGGCTGAGGCCAGGCAGTATTGCCGATGCCACCGACGGTCCTCAACTTCAGGAACTTATCATCCTGGGCGAATGCGTCCAGCGTGCCCGTGAGGCAAATGTACAGACCATGGTGGAAGGCCCTGGCCATGTTCCACTCAATCAGATAGAAGCGAATATGATAATTGAGAAGACCATCTGCAAGAACGCGCCCTTCTATGTCCTGGGCCCGTTGGTCACGGATATCGCACCCGGATATGACCACATTGTGGGAGCCATCGGTGGCGCACTGGCTGCCTATCATGGCGCGGATTTCCTGTGCTATGTGACCCCGGCTGAACATCTATGTCTTCCGGATGTGGAGGATGTGAAGATTGGCACGATAACCAGCAAGATAGCGGCTCACGCGGCCGATGTGGCGAAAGGCCGCGGTATGGAGCGTGACAATGCAATATCTCAGGGCAGGAAGGATCTTGACTGGGATGTGATCTACAAGAATTCCATTGATCCAGAACATGCCCGCAAGAGGCGTGGAGACCGAGAGCCAGGGGAAGAGGATGTGTGCTCGATGTGTGGGGAATACTGCGCTATCAAGCTGATCAAAGAGCATATGGATAAGGAAGATTAGTTATCTTCTGGCAGAATCATTCGGCAGTAATTATGCAGGCGTAATAATATTAATCTAATTATATTATTATTTGCATAAATATAACATATATTGCATAGAAATATCAAAAATGTATCAAAAATAAGATCATCCAGTGATGATCTTCTGATAATCGCCTTCCTTCATCATCTCTGTCCCATCGACTGTTATCGAGCATTTCAACATCAGCAGATCGATATGATGGTGGCATGACCATGTGGCGCCTGTTTTCTCGTGATATGGATCTCCAAAGGCCACATGTATCGTTGGAAGTTTCTCATCCTGAAGGATATTGCCAACTATCTTCTCAAGGAATATATTGGTGCCTATGCCAAGCTCTCCAACCCTGGATGCGCATGGCTCGCTGTTAATGTATTTTGTGAAATCCTCAAGAAGCTCCTTGTTCTCACACTCGCAATAGGCGACATAGGATCCGCCATTCCTGGTCTCGACATCGATTATCAATGGGGTCTCGGAGAAATCAACGATCTCATTGTATTTCTCGCCAAGCCAGTCACCAACTGTACCATCGACCACGAGTCTACCCTCAAGGGTAAGTGGTGCTGTGAATACTTCACCGGATGGGAGATTGTCCCATTCTCCGGTCTTGGTGACCACGCCAGAGCATGGTATCCATTTCATTGAAGAATCCATCCTCGCGATAAAATCTGTGCCAGCTGGTGATGTGACACGTATCTCTTCCGCATCCTTCACCATCCTGTAGACATTCTCGGTGATCTTCTGGACAATATCATAATCAACACACATGCCAGATTCCATTATCTCATTGGAAACACCGACCATGTGTGCATGTCGTGCTTTGGCCTTTATAAGTTTCAGGAAAGGTTCCCTGAGTGTTGCCAATTCCCCTTCACGGGCACCAGCAACGAAAAAAGTGACGGTTGCTTTCAATATGGCCTCTCTAAGCCCGTCCGGCATCTGTTTGAGAGGACGTCCTCCATAAGATGGTAGGTCAACATTGAAAAATCTGACATGGTTGGTTATCTCGAGAGATGCCTTTCTGAGCGCGATGCCGATGTCTTTACTATCTTCATCAGCAACTATGAGGACATAATCCTCTGGCTTTACGACCATGCACTTTTCGACAGCGATCTTCGCACCTTGCTCAATTGGAACCATCAGTCTTCCGTAAAATGGAACTAATATATAACACTTCCACCAAACAATTTTATAGTTACCAGGCATAAATAATAATATTAACATTATTAAGGAATATGGGATAATTTTAAATCATTTTTCGAGATACGCTATCGTTAATATGCCTCCACTTGGAATAATGACCTATGGTTATGATGAGAATACCGCACGAAATGTCCAGAGTATGCTGGAGGTCATGATGGGGTCCGATATAGTGGTCATCGGAGCATCAGATAAGGATGATGTGCTTGTTAGCCAGATATTGGAAAGTGGCCCGGATTCTTCCACTTTCGCAGACCATCAGAACAAGATGCTCATGCTACTTGGTTTCGATGATGATCAGGTCAAGGTACTTTTGCAGAACTTCCCAAAGAAAGAGCGCCCGATATTTTGCGGACTGACAGAAGAGAACATCAAATGGGACATGAAATATTTGATGGAACATCTCCTCGAAGAAAAGAAATACTGGGAATCGAAGGGAAAGCGCAATTGATACATCATTCTAAATCTATAGCTCGGAAGGCAATGTCTCATCAGGTTCCACAGGCGTACCAGCCGCCTGTGTTTGCGGTTTTTCATCCTGCACTGGTGTTTGTGGCTGAGTGGGTTGTGGGGGTTGAGCTGGCTGAGGATATCCCTGCCTCTGATATGCAGTTGTTTGATAAACTGGCTGGAAACTCATTGGCTGAAGTTGTTGTGGTTGTCGCTTATCCTTCTTCTTGCGCTCACCATATATTGCGAGCACGACGATACTGACCAATATAAGAAGTCCAATGCCTCCTACCAGGATCAATCCTCCTATGATATCTGTGAAAGGATCATCCGTCCATGAGGAGGAGTACTCGTATTCTAGTGCCATTTCTAATGACACAACACCTTCTGTATCTGCATCATTCGAGGTGATATTGCAATTGCGATTGTCTATTATTATGAATATCTCATCATCTGAGTAATCGTAATAATAGTCTCCACCGCCTTCCTCGAACTCATAATGTATATTGGCCACAGCCACATCTTCCACTGATTCTGTTTTGTGTGAAATGGCTCTTGGCTCGGTCGCGTCATCTGATGATGAATAATCTCCATAATAGTATGTGGAATAAGGATAGGCATTATCCACCTGGGTGTAGGTCATGACATAGACATCTATATTTCCACCAGAGGTGACCGTGATATTGACCCATATCTCGCTGTAGGTCCAGGCATCATATGGCCCCGATATGTAGAAGTTTCCTTCTCCTATGTGGATGATATCTGACTCAATATCCTGAGCTTTAGAATTATCAGTAATTATGAATGTCAATGAAGCAGTGATCAATATCGCAAGCACGATGCAACTGAAAGCCCTTCCCTTCATGGATGAATATCACATTATTGAGATATAAGACTTTGGAATATGTGAGAAAACTCGCCTACGTCTTGTGTGCCACAAGGCTAGTTCGCAATCAATAGATTGCTCACCTCACCTGCTCTTAGTTCGGATCGTTATGCTTCTCGGCTCAATTGCTTAAAACTTCTTGGATATCTCGTCCAAAACCGATTCGAATATAGCTCTTCCATCTCCAAGCCCTGTAGGGAATGCTCTCGTCCAATCTGGATGCATCTCACGATCCATCACCCTCTCTGGATGTGGCATCATGCCAAACACATTACCCTGTGGATTACAGATGCCAGCCACATTCTTTTCGGAGCCATTTGGATTCCAGGGATAACCAGCATAGATCCCGTCTGGATCGACATAGCTGAACACCAGCATGTCTTTCTCAGCCAGCTTCTTGTAAGCTATATCTACTTCCGCTGAAGGGAAAATGAGCTTTCCTTCAGCGTGAGCGGATGGGCACATGAGGACCTCATCCTTCGGTATCTTGGATGTGAACATGCAGTTGCCTTTATTCTCGTGCTTGAGAAGTGTTGGTCGGCATTCGAACCTGGAGGAATCATTGGTGGTCAGGACCGCCTTAGGAATATCCGACATGATCTCATCGAAGCCAGGCAGTAGACCAAGTTCGACCAATACCTGAAAACCATTGCATACTCCAAGAACAGCCTTTCCTTCATTCACAAAGGCTTTTAGATCATCCTTAAGGCCGGCTTTCATACGAGCCGCCCATATCGCGCCAGCGCGGACATAATCACCTGAGGAAAACCCACCGGGGATCATGAGTATCTGGTAATCGGCCAGACTTCTTTTTTCGGCATCCGTGACATCCTGGCCTAAAAGCTGTTTCAGGTGCACGATCTCGGGCTGTGCGCCCAGTCTCTTGAATGCCTGGTAAGACTCTTGCTCGCAATTGGTTCCCTCTATCCTGAGAACGCAGACCTTGATATCCTGGATGTTCATCTTTGATCCTCCTATGTCAATGGGCATAGTTCCATAGAATTTATGCTTTATGATTTAACAGAACTTAACAACATACCGAGCGAGCAGGGTTGAATACTTTATGATTTATTTTCGCCTTCTTGAAAATGTGATCAAAGTAAAAGCTATGATAGTGGCAACTAATATTGTCATTAATTCGAAGCCAGGGGCTTCTTCACTGCTTTCATCATCATTATCACCTTCATCATCTGCCACATCATCGTCGTCATCATCGGCCGGGAAATCATCCGGATCTGTTGGGTCCGTATTTGCTTCAAATTCTTCAAGATTATCAAAGGTGTCATTATCAAAATCATCACTGCCAGTCTGAGATGTATCATCGAAATACTCCTCTTCCCAGGCATCATCCATATCGTCATCGTCTACATCATCGAAATCATCAGTGGTATCATCAACGGTATCGTCTGTGGTATCATCCGTTGTGGATATTCGAACGACCATGGAGGTGTTGAAGAACCCTACGATTTGAGTATCATCAGTCTCTGCCTTATAGTGCACATAGGCCATCATGGATACTTGGTTTTCTGATGGGGACTCAGAACATTCAATGGTAACTAATAGATGTGTCTCAACATCCTCGGAAAAAGAGACATAGACTGGTCGTTCAAGAGTCTCCACATCGTTCTTGAATATTTTGATCAAGGTGAGATCAGTGGTGCTTACGGATAGGTGGCTGTCATTGGTTCCAGTTACATAAAGGTCAAGATCCACTTCATCATTGTGTTCTGCCATGACCATGCTCTTGTACTGAACTACAAGGCCATCCATTTGGAATATTTCAAAGTCTGGTCTTGCAACCTTTAGTATGATATTGAATGATGCCGTAGGCGACAGGATATATGCCGTGGTTTCAGGTGTCACCAGCATATTCGGCTCTCCAGTTATTATGCCCTTAATAGTGAATTCTCTCGGGCTCCAAGCCTGTGCCTGTAGGTCTATGTAATGCCTGCTCTGTTCACCCAAATGGCGTATGCCAGTTGAGTTACTTGTTGAAAGCAAGTTATCATAGATATCATATGTGAACTCGAATTCCATTGGTATATTCCCTGTATTGGAAGTCGTGAAATATGATGATCCACTGGAATCTGCTGGATCGTAAGTGCTCAAAGAAATCGATTGGTAAGGCTCAATATCGAAATAGAAAGACGGCCCGGAGAATGATATACCGGCCCGTGGCATTTCTACCAGAACGATGCTCGAATGCTCCTCGACCCCATTTGAGAATATCTCCAATGTCCAGCTCCCCTCGACAGCGGTCGCGTGAAGGCCTATGTAGAATGAATAGAGGGAGCCCAATAGCGCGCAGTTGGTTGGGGAGATATAGTCTGAATACTCCAGATCCTCCCAGGTCGAGCCATCATAATGGAATTGGTAGAAGTTGGTCTCATTCTTCACGGTCGGCAGAGCACTGCCCTCATAGAGGAACACCGTAACATTATTTGATGTGCTGGGCAATGAGAAGTCAAGGTTATGCCATATCCCTGCCACGATGATCGGATACCCACCTGAAAATCTTGGATCCTCACCTGCAAGTGATATCTCAAAATTGTCTATCGCTCCATGGGCTGGCTTGACTGGCAGTCCACCAATTATCATCATGGCCAGTATAATTACAATGATCGTCTTCCTCATATCTTCCACCTCAGATACCTTATACTATTTTGATTAATATTACTTGAGGTCATATTCTGTTTGTATAATATTGTCTGATATTGTCTAATATTATCTAATTGTCATTACTTATCTTCAGATCTAGATCCCGAATTATCCGCGGCTATCTGAAGGAAATTCTCCAGGTGGCTTGCCAGATATGCATTGTCCGTGAAGCCGCAGGTCTCCAGGTCTGGTGAGGCTATGAGCGCGCTATGGCTGTCAATTATGATGTCAGTGGCTATCAATCCATTCTTCCGTGTAACATTAACGCCGGGAAACACCTTCTGGCCATGAGGTGTGAGTATGGTGATCTCCACGCCTCGCTTCAGTGCGGATGCCACTTTTTTATCCAGTTTCTGCCTGAACTCCGACATGTTCGGGGTGGACATCATGAACGTTTCAGTGGCTTTATCCAGCATCTCACTGATCCTGTCTACGACCTTTGCCTTTCCAGTTATTGTGTAAATGAGCTGGGGCATGCCCTGCTCTTTCAGGATCTCTCGTATGGACTCCAGCTTGCTAAAGGTGTCCTCGAGGCGGGTGATTATCTGCCCGCCTATCTTCCTCGGTTCTTCTGGCCGATATAATCGAGGTCTGCCTTCACCTGCATGGGCAAAGCCCTTATCTTCAAGAGTGTCGAGAACTTTATAAGCCGAAGTTCTCGGTATCTGTGCGGTTGTCGCGATGGTGTCCGCATCCGAAACTCCATGTGCGACCAATGCGATATATGCTCGGGCTTCATAATCTGACAGACCCAGCAATGCCAGATCTGTAGATATCAGCCTGTACTCCTCCATGAGGGTTTCATTGCTCTGGCTTATTATATCCACGATATCCATAATATTACCTTTGTCGCAGTTATCGCTACAAAACACTTAAGTCTTTTCCTCATATATATGTTATTGATTCTTATGATTATAAAAGAGAGTACTTTGAAGACAGGATTGCCTAAGAAGACACCCTCACTTTGTCCGGAATGCAAGAAGGTCATTACGGCAGATATCTTTGAGAGGGATGGGAAAGTTATGATATCCAAGACATGCGAGGAGCATGGTTTTTACGAGGATATCTATTGGTCAGATGTTGAGCTTTACAATAAGGCTCAAACCTGGGCCTATGATGGTATCGGTGTGGAGAATCCCGCCTTACCAGTCAAGGATGGATGTCCCTTTGACTGCGGCCTTTGCCCCACGCATACCAGCCACACATCTCTGGCCAATCTCGATCTTACAAATAGATGCAATTTGAAATGCCCGATATGTTTTGCGAACGCTAATGATGCGGGCTATGTCTATGAGCCGACCTTCGATGAGGTAGTTTCCATGATGGAGACCCTCAGAGCGGAGAAGCCAGTGCCTTGTAATGCCATTCAGTTCGCTGGTGGAGAGCCAACCATATACCCCCAGCTCTTCGAGGTCATATCGAAGGCAAGGGACCTGGGTTTCGCCCAGATACAGATAGCCACCAATGGTCTGAAGATGGCAAGAGAGCCAGGCTTCACAAAGAAGATGCAGGATGCTGGCATGCATACGATCTATCTCCAATTCGATGGTCTTCGCGAGGAGAACTACATCGCTGCGAGGGGTGTGCCTCTTCTCAAGGACAAGCTGGCTGCCATAGAGAGCTGCAGGATCGGCGACGAGAACATGTCCATTGTTCTTGTTCCAACGATAATCAATGGAATTAACGATGATCAGGTTGGCGAGATCGTCAAGTTTGCCATCGAGAACCGTGATGTCGTTAGATCGGTCAATTTCCAACCAGTGGCTTTCACAGGTCGTATCGATCAGGATGAGAGGCTTGCAGGTAGATTCACACTTCCCGACCTGGTTGACAGGATGGGAGCACAGACTGGCATAACCAATAAGGACGATTGGTTTCCAGTTCCTGTTGTTACTCCAATATCTGAATTAATGTCCGTCCTGGCCGGAGAGCCAAAGGTAGCCTTCACTCCACATCCAAACTGTGGACTGGCCACTTATATCTTTATAGATAAGGAGGGTAACTCAACACCTATCACCCGCTTTGTGGATGTCGAAGGTCTGATGAGGGAGATATATGATCTATCTCAGAAGAGCCAGGGAAAGAAGATGATGCTTCCTGTGAAGCTGAAGGCATTTGACATAATCAAGAAGCATTTCCATGTAGAGAAAGCACCAGAGGGACTCAATGTCACGAAGTTCCTCAAGCTATTGCAGGCGGCCATGTCAACAGATTCGAAAGAAACACTGGCTGACTTCGCCTGGGACATGATGATGATCGGTGGAATGCATTTCCAGGATGATTACAATTATGATATCGAAAGGGTGAAGAGATGTGTAATTCACTATGTCACACCAGATAATCTCATCATACCATTCTGCGCCTATAATGGCGGGCCAACCTACAGGACTGAAGTTGAAAAGAAACACTCCATACCAAACGACGAATGGAGGGCCAGACACGGCGGTGAAGGATTATGATCGTGGTAGATCCACGACTATGTCTGCATTGTGCGCAATGTGTTGGAACATGCCCTCATATGGCACTCGAATTGAATGACATGCACATTGAAGTGAATGAGAACTGCAAGTCCTGCAAATGGTGTGTTATCTCTTGCCCTGTTGGCGCACTCACACTGGAGGCCTGAATATGGAAGCTGAATACGATGCGATAATTGTTGGAGCCGGCCCCGCTGGCTCCCACACAGCGAGGTTCGCGGCCGAGGGTGGAGCCAAGGTACTTATTATCGAAAAAAGGCAGGAAGTTGGCAGTCCGGTAAGGTGTGCTGAAGGAGCTGCAAGGCGGTCCCTTCAGGAAGCCGAGGTCATCATAAATCCAAAATGGGTGTCTGGTGAAATGGACGGAGCCATGATCATCGCCCCGAATGGGAATTACCTGGAAGTGGACGAATCCAATGCAGGTGATGAGGTCGGCTATGTTATCGAAAGGGATCTTTTCGATCAGGACCTGGCAAAGGTCGCTGTGCAGAGAGGAGCGGAACTTGTTCTGAAATGCGCATGCACTGGCCTTTTGAAGGATGAGAATGGAAAGATATGTGGTGTCAAGGTCAATCACATGGGCGAGGAGAAGGAAATAAGATCCAAGCTCGTCATAGGAGCGGACGGCCATGAGTCCCTTGTTGGACGATGGGCTGGCCTCTCCCCGAAGCTCGAAAAGAATGACATCATAAGTGGATTGCAATACCGCATGACGAACTTGGATATCAATCACAAGTTCGTTCAGTTCTTCCTGACAAAGGAATTCGCGCCAGGCGGATATATCTGGATATTCCCCAAAGACGAGACAACGGCCAATGTGGGAATTGGAATAATTCTAAGCGAGATCAAGCACAAAGGTCATTTGAAAGAATTACTGGATGGCTGGATCGCAGCCAATCCAAAGATCGCACAGGGCAAGATAATCGATATTGTCGCAGGTGGAATACCTGTTGGATTGCCACTGGATGCCAATGTCATGGACGGGCTCATGCTCGTGGGTGATGCGGGCAGACAGACCGACCCCATTACCGGTGGAGGTATCGGTAATGGTTGCAAAGCTGGCCGCCAATGTGGATTGACCATCGCGGCAGCAGTGAAGGCCAATGATTTCAGTGCCGAGTTCCTTCAGATGTACGAGAAGGGATGGCGCGATCTGCTGGAAGAAAGGCTTTACCGCAACTGGATGGCGAAAGAGGCTTGTATCGCACTGGATGATGATGTGTTCAATAAGATCGTGACCACATTGTCCGAGGTCGGCATCGATGAAGTGAATGTCTTTAATTTACTGAAAGTTATAAACGAAAAACATCCGGAACTTGTCGAGGCTTTCAGCGACCTGATATAACTGAGCGAGAAAGCAGAACAAAAATACCAGCCAGTAAAACAAAACCTGGCTGGCTACTTTTCATTTTCTTTTATTATCTTGGGTTTTCCCAGGATAGATTAATTAAGATGATTAATGATATATTTATGGATGGAATGGGGAAGAAAATAATGAAAAATATAAGTTTGAAAGGAAGGAAAGAGAAGCTCAAGAGGATGCTCAGCTTGCATCCTGCGGTATGTCCGAAGTGTAATCAAGGTGTACAGGTTGGCTTCGTGTGGGGTCCTTATCTCAAATGGGTATCCAAAAGTCACAAGAGACCACCAAAAGATCCTCTTTTTTGTCTTATGGATGAATTTTTGCCAGCGTATTTATGTGAGCACTGTGACCTGGTCTTTGGAATTAGCAGACCTTTAGAGAGGAAACAGATCAAAGTTACTGGCATGGAAGGAAAGCCATTGACTTTCTGCACCTACTGTGGAAATAATAAATTAGAAACCGGTCATATATACTCCCCTAGGTACATATCCTGGTCTAAAGATAGAGGCCTCCTCGCAGCTCGTGGTAAATTAGTCCATTTGGTAGCCGTCACGGGCTTCCATAATAGAAGGCTGTCTACCAGAAGATGTCGGAACTGTGGCATGTTTTATTCTAAATTCCACCCCAAGAAGGTTAACAGGTCAAACATAAAATGGCTGATTTTATTGCTGGCTATTGTCGCTTACCTTTTATTGGGACTCATCTTTATTTTGATCAAATAGAACTATTATAGAAAAAATAGAAAAATGAAAGTGCTCATCTGAGCACTTTCATTCGACTTTATGGTCTTGGCTCCATGAAGCCCTCACCATTTCCGGGCATTCCTTGGCTATGGTCTCCCATTCCTGGGCCACCCATGCCGGGGCCACCGGGTCTACGTCCCATGCCGCCGTCCATTCCTGGCCTTCCGCCTTTCATGTCGCCTGGCTCTCCGAAACCGGGACCTGGCTGTATGCCTTCTTTGTGTCCCATCAGTCTGGGAGGAAGCACGATGTCATATTCATCCAGTTTTTCCTTGACCAGTTCCCTAAGAGCCTGTATCTCGGTTACCTGGGTCTCGACCTCGCTTCGGATCTCGTCTCTTGAAAGACCTTCATCTCTAAGCTCGCGGATGGTCTCACGAACTTCTTTTTCCAGTTCGTGTATGGCGTCCATGTTCTCTTCAAGTTCAAGGATCTCCTCATCCGTCATGCCGTATTCAACGAGGTTCTCTCTTATCTGTTCCCTTATCATATTGCGGGTCTCATTACGGATCTCGCCCATCTGATCTTGGGTTATCAGGTAATTGGCATCCTCGTCAGCTACCTCGTCATAAATAGCATCGAACTCACTCATTGGTTCTTCCAATGCAGGATCTTGCACCATGGCATCATCCTGTGCCAGCACGACTCCGAAGGCCGCGATCATTATCACGGTAGCCACCAGGCCGGCTATTATCATATTTTTCTTCATATTATCACCTTTTCCTGTTGATCCTGATCAACCAAGTTGACGTCCTATCAACATTATTGCTATTGACGAGATATATAAATATCAATTTTCCAGAATTGATACCTAAAGGATTCCAATTCTGACCCAAATTGTGCCTATTTCTGCGAGAGATATAGCAGGGTGAACAAAGCCACGAGGGCGAACATGTCCGGGATCATGGAGAAAAGACCGAAGCTGATGGGCTTGAGCCCCATCAGTCTTGGGATGATCGGGTTTGCGGTCAGGGCATATACAAAGAATGAAGCCATTACTACCATGAGCCCCAAGGTGAATTGGGACTTTGTCTGTTTATATATTTTATAATAAATAAAAATGAGCATCAGGGAAATGGTCATGTTGGCGAAGGTGATGGCGGTCTTTAGCTTCAAGTGTCTCTCCAAGAGTTCTGGATCATCACGTTCCTGGTCAAATCGGTAATCCTTTGGTCTATCCAGGGCTTCATCCTCTGGAGGTGGTAGCTTTATGTCTATAAGCATGCCTGCGATTATAATGCTTAGGAGCGAGACTATTACCACTATCAATGCCAGTATCATGAAGTTCTTGTTCAGGCCCTTGCCTTCCCTGCTTTTAGGCTTTTCCTCAATATTGTCATCGCTCATGCTATCTCTCCTTATGTTCTTGCTTATTTAATTGATTTTTACCAATTTTCACCCAAATCTCCTCGAATATCTCATAATCCTCTTCAAGCAGTTCGGACACAAAATACATACGACCATATTTCTGGCCATGATATGTTATAAGATTGTTCTTCATGAGGACGTCCAGGTGATGCCTGATCGTTTTATAATCTAGTTCCAGGCGCTCGGCCAGTTGATTGGCATTGGCTGGTTCGTCATTGAGTGAGTGGATTATCCGGGCTCTATTGACCCCGCCCTCACTACCTGCTATCAGCCACCATAGCAGCTGTTTTATCGCCCTCATTGAATTACCGTATCTCGTGGTTGGTATTTTAGATTTGGTGTCATTGCGATTATCATTATCATTATAATTAACATGATTACGATCATTATAATTGATATAAATGGGTCATGAAAATATTTGATGATGCCTATTCTTCTGAGTCATCAGATATTTCATCTTCTTCTTCGACCAGATCTTCCTTGTCAAGTCCTTTGTACCCCAGTGCGATAATGTATATCTCCGAGCTGGAGCTTCTTGAGGCAATTGGAGAATGGCGTTTCGCCATTCTAAATCTCGTTCTGATCTCCTTGTGGAAGAAATCATGTGTCATGTCTCCATCAAAGACCTTGACAACATAGCCACCACCGGGTCTGAGATATTCCTCTGCAAAGGATAATGACAGCTCTGCCAGGCCTACAGAAACTGCGTGATCCATGTGATAGTTACCGCTTATCTTCGGGGACATATCCGATATAACGACATTGACCTTGATATTCTTCTCTCTTTCTTTCTCCAGTATCTCGTTTATGGCCCTCTTCACGCGTTCGGATTTGGCATTCCCCTTTATGAGATGGACACCTTTTATCGGCTCTATTGGCTTCAGATCCACGCCTATGACAAGACCTTCCTCGCCGACAAGTTCCTTTGCCACCTGACACCATCCACCTGGATTGGCCCCCAGATCGATTATGATATCGCCTTCTTTAATTATGCGATATCTCTCGCACATCTGCTGGAGTTTGAAGGCCGCGCGGCTCCTGAAGTTCTGAGCCTTCGCCTTCTTGTAGAAGTGGTCCTTTCTTCTATTCGCCTGCCAGTTCTTTGCCATATTCGATTCCTCCATTATATTCTGGAATCTTGAATGCAATCGCTTTGCTCTCGCATTCAAAACTTCTCCATTCCGCATCTCTCACTTTGTTCTCGCAATTAAACACCCAATTTGGTCTGCTTAGTATCTATCACTAGGTTACTGGCAGAGAACTTATTGATTATAAAATGTAGTATCATCTCATTCAATTCATCATCATATGGTTTTACTGATCTGTAAGCGGGATCATTATATCTTGTTTTGATGCCGCGTTTGTTCAACACTTTCTTGATCTCGGTTCTTTCTTCACTGGAAATCTTCTTCACATTATTACCTAGATTTGGTCCGATGCCAGACCTTTCAAGTTCTTCCAGGAATACTGGCCTTCTGAATAGCTTCTGGAAGCTGTAGACCATGAATGCTGCCTTATCATCATTTATCATATCAAGATCCGCACAGTAAGAACCAATGGTCTCGTAGATGTCCATGTCCGTTGTCGTGGGTGCGGAGTACACCTTTGAAGGTGGGATATCCTTGGCCTTGACAACATTCAGATCTTCCATCGCTCTTAGATATCCGGTTAAGATGAGGCGATGTATGTCATACCCTTCTTCTTTGAGAAGCCGGTGTAAGCTTGAAATGGATCTATCTTCATTTTTCAAAGAATCTAGTATTATTTCTTTGAATGTTTTGTCTGGTATGAACATCTGATAACCAACCTGGTAACAGATTTGGTAATAAATAAAACCTTCGGCCTTAAATCCTGTTACCAAATATAGTTCAAAAATCTCTTTAAACCATAGATGATATGATAGGGTTCCACATCAGATGAAACAATGTGTATGGTGTATGCGTGGCACACGTATATCGTGTATACCCAGTGTTTCGACAAACTGAGGAAGGCATGGAGGAGGCCTGATACAGCAAATGATGATGTATCAGGTAGAGGGTGTTCGTTATGAAACCAGCACAGACCAAGGAAGGAAGTAGATCCCCAATGGGGATGGGAATTGGAGATCCTGAATCGACAGAATTATCTCTGTTCGTCAGGACATCGGATGAGGATATCAAGGGATGGGACAGAGCGAAGATCCATGATGCCCTCATTAAGGAAACAAGTATCAGTGAGGACGCGGCATCCATCGTGGCAAGAGAGGTTGAGAAGCTTATAATCAACCTCGAATTGGATTATATCACAGCACCCTTGATAAGGGAGTTGACAAATGCCAAGCTAGTGGAATACGGCTTGGCCACGATAAGAAAACAACACACGAGACTCGGAGTTCCGTTATATGATGCGAGACAGATAATCATAAACCCGAACAAAGAGAATGCCAATGTCCCACATGGTCCAGAGGCGACGAACCTCACCCTCGCGGAGAACATAAAGAAGGAATTCGCCCTGATCGAGATATTCGATCCGTCGATCGCAGATGCCCACATGAAGGGCGAGATACACCTTCATGATCTGGGAATGATAGACAGGCCGTATTGTAGCGGCCAGTCCATCGAATATGTGAAGAAGTTCGGATTGAATCTACCCGGGGCGATGTCCATAGCGAAGCCAGCCAAACATCCCGACGTTCTGATAGAACATGTCGTGAAGTTCTCGGCCGCTTTGCAGGGGCATTTTGCCGGAGCGATCGGATGGGATGCCTTCAACCTCTTCCTAGCGCCTTACCTCGAGAATGTAGATGATGTGCAAATGAAACAGCTTGCCCAAATTTTGGTGTACGAGTTCGCACAGCAAGCTGTCGCAAGGGGCGGTCAGTCAATATTCAGTGATCTGAACCTGTATTGGGAAGTTCCCAAGCACTTTGAGAATGTGGAGGCAATAGGCCCAGGAGGAGTTAACCTGGGACATTCCTATGCTGAATACCTTCCCGAAGCGCAGAGATTTGTCAATGCATTGTTCGATGTTTACCTGGAGGGAGATGCTCTGGGACGCCCCTTCTTTTTCCCCAAGCCCAATGTCCACATGACCGAGAAGTTCTTCAATAGTGATGGGCATGAAGAATTCCTCAATAAGATATGCACTGTGGCTTCTGAGAAAGGGAACACGTATTTTGTATTTGACAGGGGAGACACAGCGAAGATCAGCGAATGTTGCCGTCTTACATTCAAGCTCGAGCAGGGTGATCTGGATGACGCCAAGACACCCTGGAAGATGAGATACTCCGCCATTCAGAATGTTACTATCAATTTGCCAAGAATTGCCTATGAGGCGAATATGGATGATGATAGGCTGTTCGAACTGATAACAAATAGGATCGAACTGGTCGCCAGGGCGCACGTTGCTAAGAAAGACTTCATTGTCAAGCTTCTTGGACTTGGCAAGTACGGGCCGCTCTCATTATTAGCGATGGAATTGGATGGAGAACCATATTACAGAATGCACAGAGCGACATTCCTCGTTGGAATGCTGGGTCTTAATGAGATGGTGCAATTCCACACAGGAGACCAGATGCATGAGAACAAGGATGCTCTGATGTTCGGCCTTAAGATAATCGCTTACATGAACAAGGAAGCGCAAAGGATCGGGGAAAAGTACGGTATAAAGATGCCACTGGAACAGACCCCGGCAGAGTCAACCGCTTACAGGATGGCACGCCTTGACATGAAGTATTATCCACTTCAGGCTCCCACGATCATCAGGGGGGACAAGAGCACTGGAGAGATATACTACACGAATTCCACTTACATGAATGTGGGTATCGAGCAAAATCCGATCGACAAGGTGAAGAAAGAGGGTTTATTCCACCCTCTGATAGAAGCAGGGGCACTTACCCATGTGTGGCTTGGAGAATCCAAGCCCAACCCTGATAGTCTTGCCAATTTTGTGAAGAAGACGATGTGGAACACCCAGAATACGCAGATAGCTTTCAGTCCAGAGTTCACATCTTGCCTGGACTGTGGAAGGACAATGAGAGGATTGTCAGAGGCATGTCCCAAATGCTCTTCATTGAATGTGGAGGGCATAACCCGGGTGACAGGTTTCTTCTCCAAAGTGGGATCATGGAACAAGGGCAAGACAGGGGAGCTGAACGACAGGTTCAAAGTAGATATTCATTAGATAGTAGATCATACATCACACATCATGATTAACTCCCCCTTTTTTTTTGTATCTTTTTAAAGTAATTTAGAATGAAGTATGTTGATAGACAAAAAAGTGGGACGCCTTGAAGATATAGTAAGCATATGTAACGCTTCAAGGCTAACTCGCAAAAATGCTAACACATCGAACGGGTATTATTTTGCTCGTAACTCCCCCTTTTTTTTGTAAACTGATAGCGCGAGCTCGCGCTCTAGTTTACAAAAAAACATAAGATTGAACATCCCTGCCTATCGTTAGACTCCTGGCAGGGTTTTCAAATATCAGAGCACTATGTAATTGTGACTTATGCGGGAATGCACAAGCGCATTCCCTGAATTGAGAAAACATCTCCCTGCTCCTGCATTTTTCGGGATTTCTACGCCCTTTGAATATAATTGAATGGCTTCGCAACCCTTGACCAGCAGGCTGGTCCCGGGTGGGGCATCAACCCCAGTTAAATTGATTTGCATTGAAGCAGAGCGACGATCCCGAATGAAACGGGATCGGTTGGATGTTGATATACCGAATCAGTTAACAGTGGCGAACTGAAGTAGAACGTTCTTTCCCTTCAGTTTCTTCTGGACCTTGTCCACGAAGTCAATGACCTGGGAGGGAGTTATGTCCTTTCCCTTCCAATCGTACACGAAATCATGGCTTCCAAGGGTTGTATTGAAGCCCATGTCTATCAGAGTCTCTGTGACTTCCGAGGCAAGTCCGCCGTCGCTATTCAAGGTTACAGTTACGAAAGTTTTCATATTCTATCTCTCCTACTTTCTTTTTCCAGCCAGCTTTTTATTGATGAGGATCATTCCTATCAACAGTGCTGAAATTCCGATCAATATGAACAAAGTAGCGGACACATTACTACCTTCGACAAAGAAATCCTCAGAGACTTTGATATCTCCCATGATGGGGTCTATTATCCCATCATCGTTGACATCGACGATGATTGTGGATGTGTGCCATCCATCATCTATATCTTCGGATACCCAATTGGATGTCAGGGTAGTAGATTCTCCAGCTCCCAGGTAAGATAATGTATCGGTGGATATCAGTACGTCATCAACATAGAATTCGACACTTGCATTTTTTATATTGACCTCTCCTGAATTGAGGATCTTGGTAGAGATGACAACTGGTTCTATCACATTTATATCGAACTCCCTTGTCTGCCACAGAGTGCCTGTTGGGGATGATACATTGACTATCATGATCATTTCACCAAGATTCGTCATGGCCGTGATGTCGGCAGAGAATGTGTCATTCCCTGCAGTCAAATTCCCTGTGATCGGTTCTATCTCCAAAGGCGAGGCCCCTGTGATGTTTCTCGCATCTATGTGTACGCTGTATGCCCAGTTACGATCCTGTGGGTCTATCAGAGTTATATCATAATGACCTTGACTATTGTGTGCTAGAACATCGGGTCCACTAACATGCAATAATACATCATCCGCATTGCCCTCAGCAGATACCATTGAACCTATGAAGGCCATGGAAATAAAGGCCAATGCGATCACTATCGGAATATACTTGCCACGGTTCATCTTAACCACCTCTTTTTCTTCATGACATAGAACATTATCAGACCAAAGGTCACTGATATCACGGTTATGACCCCTCCGATTATCGGGTTCTCTGTTGACACATCATGGATGGAATCACCTGTTATTGTGATATCCCCCTTGTTCATGTCTATGTCTGGATATGATACAAGTAGGCTTTCAGAGTCATACACCGAGGTATCATCCTGAGAAGTGGTTCCTATCATCAGAGAAACAGTTCTATATGGATTATCACTTATTTGCTCCAGAGTGATTGGTAGAACAGCATTGCCATTCGCGAGTATCGAGACATTGAATACCTCGGTACCATCTGCTGACAGATCTCCGCTAGTGAACTTCACATCCCAACCATTGGTCTCCAGTTCTTCTTGATTGACAATATAGACCCTTACATTATCATCAATATTACCGTTATTGTTGATGTTAACGTTCCAGTTCAGTGTTTGTCCATCCATGGTGATAGGTATTGGTGATCCCATCACATTTAATTCATAGACATGCTCGATGGAGATGTCCAATGTCGTGGTCTTTTGAAGTCCCGCACTCTTCATCGAAGCAACTGTGACGACAACGGGGTCGTGTTTGACAAGGGAGCCTTCAGTTACTGTGAACTGTGCAGTGATCGTGCGCTTCGCTCCAAAGTCAAGATCTATCCTTGACTCGGAAACAGTAGGTGACCAATCTGCTCCTCCTCCATTTATTATGATATCATAGGTGTCCGGGGCATTTCCCAGGTTCTCTATTATGATCTCGTATTCAACGACTGTTGTGGGTGATATTACACCAGTGAACAATGGAGTTGAGGATACAGCAATATCAAAGCTCTCTATTTTTGTCAGAGGTAAGTTTTTTCGCAGATCATCGATAACCTCTATCTGAGTGTCGAGAGTGTATACGACATCAATGTTATTCTCAACATTGGTGAGATCCCCACTCACATCATAGGTATCGTCTGGAAGCCAGATATTGTAATGTCCATCAGAGTCTGTTGTGATGTTTATGCTTCCAGATGTTGTTCGGAAGTCAAGCATTGTTTCCTTGTGCTGGTTGAGATTGAAATACACTTCGCCAGATACCCCATATCCCTTATCCAGGGTCATGTTCATTATGATCTTATCATAAACATACAGGTCGACCGAGTCAAGGTAGACATCGTTTGATGCAGGGTCATGGGCATATATATCATATGGCCCTGGTTGGATCATGAATTCATAATGTCCGTCCATGTCGGAGGTCACGCGATATGTTTCTCTGCTGGATCTGAAGACGATCTCTGTATTGGCTCCACTATCTCCATTATCGAGTGTGATATTTCCTGAAATATCAATTAAGAACTCTTTGCGTTGCAAGTCAAGGTCTTTCATAACAGAAGTACCGACCATTGTCGATATGGTCACATTGTCGGTGCTATCCTCTTCATTAAGATAGTACTTGTAGGTTGTAGTGAGGCCACTATCTTCAGATTGGCTTAGGAATCCTATATCAATTCTGTAGTTCTTGCCACTTACAAGGTATACGGAATAATCCGAATTCTCATCTGTCACGGCATAGATCACATCATCATTGCTAAGATCTGTAAAGACGATCTCATGCCCCTCGAAGGTGTCTATCCCATAGGTAACTTGGCCAGATAGTTCGAAGGCAGGTTTGAGTGATACCGATATCTCGGCCATGGCCGAGACATTGAACACATCACATTCCATGAATATGTTCTCCCCTTCTGCGAAATGAGCCTGTACGATATAATCACCAGGGACAAGGTAAAGATCCATTCCTCCCGACTCAATATCTGCCGACATGTACTCTGGTCCTATGAAGGAAACATTTCCTGCGGTTGGGGCGCCTTCTAACAGTAGTTCCATATTGAATTTGATCCTCTTCTGGACGGTCAAGTTCATCTCAATATCAGAACCTGTGTATAATCCAGTGAACATAACGAATTCTTCTTCTATCTGTAAGATCTCCGTGTCATTGTCCAATGTGGTATTCTTCTCTATATTGACCACGTATAGACCCGGAACAAGCTCTGTTGTAAAGGTACCATCAGTTTCCATCTGGACCGAATTATCCACTCCCCCATCTTCTATGGCGGAAGTGAATTGGATGAATGCATTCTCATTTAGAAGTAGCTCATCATCATAATAGACAGTTCCAGTCACAGGAATGATCTCTGGGATCAATTCCTCTATGAATGCAGTTTCCATCATGGTCGAGTGAGACATGCGTCCCAGGTCAAGAGTGTGGTATCCTTCCTTGACCACTTCTATTGTGTAGTATATGTTTGTATAAAGTGATCTATTAGCAATTCCATTGATGTCCGAAACAGAGGTTATTACTTGGCCATTATCCAGTTTGTAGTATATGGTCGCACCTTCTATTCCTTCACCAGCTTGGATCTCACCATCTCCATTGATGTCTCTGAATATGGCCATGGTGTTCTTGAAAGCCTCTTCCAGTGATATAGTGATCTCATCATTGTTCGCATTGAATGTTTGACGGGATGCATGCACGTACTCTTCAGAAGCATAGATGTCTGAGGAATATATGTCATAGACTCCTGGAGGTATGTTGATACTGAAGGATCCTTCTTCATTGCTGATAGCGGTAATGAGGAAATCATCATCAACGGATTTCATGTATATTGCCTGGTTGGCTATTGGAAGATCAACATTCGTTCTTACTACATCTCCTTTGACCTTCACCCCTTCCAATAATATGATGTCTGCGGTTGCATCACTGAACAGATCCATTCGTGAAGCATACACATATTCCTTATCGTCAACAGGATAGCTACAATAGATCATGCTGATCCCCACATCAAGGTTTGCTTCGAAGACTCCATCCTCATCTGATATCAAGAGTATGTCTGATTCCTGACCATCATCGAGGAAGGTCACTCTGATATTGGCTTGAGGTGCAGGATTTCCTGATGGCATCGATATTGTTCCTTGGAGCATTATTGAATCTGCTAATGTCAGAGTTATTGAATTGTTCTCAAGGTGCTTGATCTCTATCGAGGTCAATGAACTTGCCTGACCCTCATATGTGGCCTGGATCTGATAATCTCCATAAAGAAGGTTATCGAATGCAAAGGATCCATTATCGCCTGTTGTTGTGATCTTTGCATCTTCATTTCGTATCCATATCTCGACCTCGGCTCCAATAACAGGCTCTCCTTCTGGTCCATTGACCGACCCGGTCAATGGCGTTGGTTCAAGACCCCACAGGCCTTCTGTGGATTGTCCAGAGATATATGTCTGGGCGACCGTCGTGATAGGTCTTCCTGCATATGATATGTCAACTGTAGCTGGTCCAGGTACGAAATTGTCTATCACAAGTTTTCCATCTTCGTCTGTAACACCTGTGATGGAATATTCTAGATTATCACTTGTTATAGTTACGTCCGCGCCTGCCAGGACTTCATCATCGACCTCATAGTAGATGCCGTCCCCGTTAATGTCCCAGTAGACCCATCCATCAATAGAAGCACTTGGTATGACAACATCATGCTTGATCATATAATCATAGATGCCGTCCCCATTCTTGTCCACTTCTTCTCTCATGGCCTGATAGTCCTCGATGAACATCTCTGTGGAATTCAATTCAGAACCAATGAGTGTCAATGGGTTGAGTTCTCCGTAGGACACTGTTACAGTTATATCATCGTATGGAACAATAAGTGAGTACTCACCTTTTGCATCAGTGGTCACTGTGTGATGTGGTATATCGAAATTGTCATGAACTGTTACAGAAGCTCCTTCTACAGGGGTCCCATCATCCAGTGTCACTGCACCGCTTACTATAGCTCCATCATAGTATTTCAGGATCATAACGCCCTGATACATGCTGGACCTGTCACTGAGATCGGATATTCCATTTCCAGATGTCTGTTTTTCATACGCATCCCAATATTCGGTCGCGCGCCAGGCATCTGTGTGGTTCTGTATATTGCTCATGTCATAAGGATTCCAATAAGCGGTCCTATGCTCCAGTTTGAAGTGGGTCATATTCCATGCAGGCATGATCGGTGTTTCGGTCATGCTTGCGCTGACAGCAGGTATGCCGCCATCATCATTGCTCATCCCTACATCTTCGCCACTGTAACCAACAAAGGCTTTGTAAAGCATTGAATTGTAGAACATATCCTGATAAACGATCTTGTATGGGTTGTTCGGGTCAAGGTTCACATCGGCTGGGATCTCTCCCAGATCGTATTCGCCTCCGAATTCTCCAACTGCCTTGATCTGCCAGAAATCATATGGCTGATTTCCTTCATCTCCACTTGATATTCTGTGATCAGAAAGCTTTGCAGGCGCATAGAAAATACCTGTGTTCTGAGCACTGAATGGGAATAATCTGCTGTCTATGGCGAAGTATCTTATGGAATCACCAGAAAGGTCTCTTATATCATTATATAGAGATACTATCTGTTCCAGATTTAGATTCTCTGATATCTCTCCACGAACTGCAAGGTATTTTGCATTTTCTGGCTGTAAGATCTCATCCCTTGGACTATAAATATCTGGATTATCCCATATCAATTCTTTGTATTCATCAGGGTTGATCAGCATATTCGCGATCCTATCGGTATCTAGACCATATGAATCAAGTAGAACTATCATCTCAGGGCTCATCTCATAGGCGACATCATACATAGGTCCACGCCAATCTGCCTCGATTATCCTTGTGATAAGAAGAGCTATAGCATCGGCCTCGCCTTGAGCCATTATGAAGTTACCTGCCAACTGGTGACCACCAAGGAAATTATCGGCCACTGTCGGGTGTTGACCTTCATTTACAGCTTCGAAACCATAATCCCACCAACTTAGATATGCTGGTCTATCTTCAGGTGGATAAATATCCTGATCCTGAGTGGCCAGCCAATCATAGGCCGCAGGGTAATATTTGCTATTCTGAGGTAGTGAGTAACCAAAGGCTCCGAAGAACCAATTGGTACCATTTATCGCATCATAGGATTCTGGTTGTAGGAACAGTGGCATTGTGTCGTATACTTGTTTGTCATATGTCAATTTTGTTTCATACGGTATACCTGCATCGATGCCAGTCCATACATTTGGAAGAACTATGGCGAATGCAAGGAATAGAATTCCAACTACAAAGGAGATCTTGCTTTTCCTTATGATCATAAGAAGTATGATATCCATAAAAAGCAAAGCACCAAGAATGAAAGCATGGGTCGCAGATGTAAGCTCCCAATTTCCGATGACAAATCCATACATGTAAATTATTGCTCCAGTTATTGGGATCAATAGAGCCAACAGGTAGTATGTCCTGTTCGGGTTCAATTCCGCTATGGTGTTCATAAGCAATACGGACACAAGTGCCAGTATGCCGATCACCAAAACTGCCATGGCAATGCCGATATCCGTGGATAGGCCAGCCACTACGGCCAGTAATACCGCACCAGATACCAACAGACCGATCTTGAAACTCTTTGGGATCGGAGCGCTTACGAGACGTTTCTGCGTATCAATGAACTCTCTGAAATTAAGCTTCTCGATAATCAAAGCTATTACCCATGCCGCTGTAATTGCGAAAACAGGAGCGGCATTGAACATGAAACGAGCTGCGTTTATGGCCATGTAGATAGATGTGGCAGTCCATACAAGCACGAAAATATAATCGAACTTCATGCGCTTTGGCAATTGGTAAGCTGCCCAAGCAATACCTATGAAGGAAAGCCAGAAGGTCATGACACCAAATGATAGGGCTAGATTACTGAATGGAGGTGCCTGCGCTTCTGCAATGGTTTGATACTGTTTGTTCTGAACAAAGTATCCTGCACCGCTTGCGACCGCATTTGTTATGGTATCATATGTTTCTGGTATTGCTAGCTTCATGACGAACACTGCAATTATTGCGAGAATCAAAGAACCAACAATGACAAGAAGCCATGGAAGCTTCCTGGTGACCACCAATACCGCACCTATGGCCAGAGCGGCCAGGAACATGTAAGTAGGTGTGTCGAACCAGCTTCCAATCTGATATGATTGATAATAATATGGATATACCAATAAGAGTGCAAGGCCAACTGTAATGAAATATGACATGAGAACACCGAGAGAATCCGTGTTCCTGAACCTATCCATAAGCAACTGGATAAGAAGGTATACTGTCAATATCACAATAACATAGGCGTAACCCTTCCAGGTCAAAGCAACAGCGGCCAATGAGATAGCGGCCAACATCGAGTATAAGATGGTATCCTTATTGCTACGTATAAGGTCCGGGATACCTTCCTTAATTGAATCAATTTTGAGCCAATCTTTGACCCATGTCTTTTCTTTCAGACCTTTCAAGGACTTCAAGAAGAAGTAGAAAGTTAATACAATAAAGAATAGAGCAAATGCATCGTGATCAGCATTTGTAAGAACACTACGTTGTATATGGCCAGGCATGATAGCCAGCAGGAAGGCGGCAATATAACCGGTCTTCTTGCCAAAGGCTTCTTTTGCCAAGAAATAGGTAGGTACTATGGTCAAAGCTCCCCAGAAGGCTGTTGAGAATATGAAGACATACCAAGTGGCTTCAAAATTATCTCCTCCGAACATAGGGGTTAGAGCTATACCTCCAAGGTAGACGGACCAGTCATAAAGTGGAGGACGTGGGTTCCTTGTACCCAATGGGTAGTTGAGCATGTCATCCCAAAAGTGAAGTTCACCAGTGTCCTGAGCATGTGAAATCACAAAGTGGTGATAGTAAGAATCAGAACCCCCAGACAGCAAAAAGCCATCTTCGGTGGCAGGTTCTAGACCAAAATACGCTCTCATGAATAATCCAAGAGAGAATAATACCATCAATATCATTATCGTTTTCCAGTTCTTATCGAGCCAGGAACCTTTCCACCTAAGGTCGATACCCATAGGTGCTTTTGCGGTTTCCTTTTTAGCAGGTTTAGAATGCCCCTCTTCGTAATGCTTGTTCTTAAGCTTCTTCACTCCTCTGGGGAGATCTGGCTCTGGGCTGGATTCTTGGACCTTGGAATCAACACTAATATCCTCGGTCTGCTCAGGTATCTCTGCAATATCCGACGATACGGGATCTTCAGATATTTCTTCGTTTTTCTTTTTAGTAGACATAGTCTCACCGAAATTCGACGGAATTGTCCTTCTTCCGTTGTTCGAATGAATATATTTAGTTATTATTGGGTTATCGTCGCTGAAATATGCGCCTTTATAAATACTTATGTATGAATTATAAGGATATATCCACATAATCTATAGTTTCTTGGATATAATATTAACATAGGCAGCCCATTTTCTGCTTTTTTGGGAGGATGAGAGCAGCCGATTATCCATTCTGAAGGCCACGCGTGATAATGCCCTTGTGATCCCTTTCAAAGGCCCGGGCATTCTGGGAACTATATGCGGCATTAGATAGAAGGTTATGAAATGATGATCGATCCTCTCAGTCTTGAAATATCGTTCAACAACTGCTTCCAGATCCTTGAAGGGAAGTGGTCTTTCACCTTCATCATGATGGGTGGTCGTTATCCTTTTCCTGACCATATTGGCAAAAGGGTTCTTATCCAGGGGTTCTTGAATTATCAAAAAACCACCAGGTCTTAACACTCGATATACTTCCTTCATGGCTTTATCCAGCTCATTGGGAACATGATGTAGCATGGCGTGAACTGTTATCAGGTCTGCGGATGAATCCTTGAATGGAAGGTCCAGTCCACTGCCTTCGATATGCTCTACTCCATTATCCACCACTCTTGGTTCGAGGTCTATGCATATGACCCTGGCTTTTGGATGGCTAGACCTTGCTAAATTGCCAAAACCACCACTTCCCCCACCAATATCGATGATCAGATCACACTTCTCCGATCTGGCAGATACTTCGCCTGGCACATCGTTAAGTGCCTTCCAACCCAAGCGGTTGAGTTCAGGATCGACCTTCCAATCAACTTCCATTTTGTCTCCAGCACAACAAAGGAGATGTTTGATATTTATATCTATCTAACTAATAATAATTGATCATGCACAATGAACATACATATTCGGTATGCGGATATGTATGCGAGGATGCATGTGAATTGGTTTGTCGTGATGCTGTGATTCTACAATAGGTATTTATCCCTCCTGTATGATGAGGGTATGGTGTTTATTTGTCGAGTAAGCCAAGAATAAAAACATACATTCAGGGATTGGATGAGCAATTGAACGGTGGAGTGCCGGTAGGACATGTTTGCCTTGTATCTGGGATGCCAGGAACAATGAAATCATCTGTAACTTACAGTATCTTACACAATAATGCGAAGCATGAGGGGAAGAAAGGACTTTACATTTCATTAGAGCAAGGCCGTGACTCTTTGATCGAGCATATGGATGGTCTTGGCATGCCTATTGAAGAAGTAGAGAGCCTGGTGAATATCGTTGATATCGGATATCTGAGATTGAACATGGACACCTCATCGGAACAACAGAGCTGGATGCGTATCTTCAAGATGTACGCGGAGAACCTCCATGTTAGCAATGAATATGAGATATTGATATGCGATTCATTGCCTGTTTTGGAATTACTGGCAGATGTTGACAATCGCAGAGCGGAACTGTTCCATTTCTTCGGCTGGCTCAGAGAATTGGGTGTCACCACCTTCCTTATTGCCGAGGCTTCGGATCAGGCCAATGTCGTGCATGACGAGGACTTCCTGGCAGATGGTATTATCCGACTAAGAAAGGAACAGATGGGATACGATGTCAGCAGGCAGATAGTCATTGACAAGATGAGGACGACCAAGCACAATACTGGCTACTTCAGTCTGATGCTCGATGGGGAGCCCTTCTCGATAACTCGGGTTATTGGAGATTAGGCCACCCTGTCAAAAATTGTTAGAAATAAAGATAAAGAATAGCGAGAGCTCTATTATTCAACATAAATAGCTGGCTTGAATGGGAATGCCCCGCCTTTCTTGTTCTGCGGGTCATAGATATCATCGCTGTCAGCCTGGAAGGCCATTATCTCGCATTTGAACTCGCGAGATAGGAAGCCAGATGCTGAGCACAGCACGGCCGACTCATCAAATCCCTCTGTTATCTTCTTCTTATCGCTATCACTGAACTTGCTGGCATCCTTCATTATTCGTCCAGCAAAGGCACTCGCTTCTTTTGACCTCTGTTTCATATCAGGGTCAGCCATGGCGCTTTTCATCAACTGGCCCATGTCTATTCTACCATTCTGGAGGATGTCAAGGCCCATTTTGAAGAGGGACTTTTTCCATGTCGGGGCGGTGTATAGGCATATACGGTTTGGTGTCATGCCAGTCATTTTCAAAATGCCAGATATATCAGATTGCAGGGCGCGAACATAATCCTCGCCCATCAGTACTCCTTCATCCATCTCGAACTCACTCTCATTAGGGAAGCTGGCTATCGACACAAGGTCGTTGTTTCCAAGCATCTCCCACAGCTCCTCGCCCATATGTGGTGTGAAAGGTGCCATGAGGCGTGTCCAGGCTCCCAGAACTTTCCTTATCAGTTCTGGATTATTTCCTCCACGCCTCGTGTACCATTTCATATCAGCCATGATCTCGAAGAATATACGATTGGATGCTTCTCTCAGCTCGAACTTGTCAAGTGCGGTTCTCGCATAATTGATATTGCTGGCCATTCGCGAGCTCAGCCAGGAGTCGAGGTATTCATCAGGTTCGCCCTCGACACCCATCAGCTCATTGGCCAGGTTCCAGACGCGGTCCATCCTCTGCCTGCTATTGTGGACATTTGCCTCGTCCCACTCCACATCGACAAAAGGATTGGCGATATGCGAATAGTAAAGCCGCATTCCATCCACCGTGAACTTGCTGGCTGCATCCGGGATCGGCTCGGCCCCTCCCTTAGACTTGCTCATCTTCCCACTCTTGCCGGATATCCACCAGTTGACGAGAATTCCCTGTGGCCAGTGTTTTTCCGGCATGATGGCCGCATGGTTCATCAGGAATAATGGGAAGTGCACGGTCATGTGCTCCTTGCCGCCCAGATTGAAGTCCAGGGGATACCAGTATTCGAAATCACCGCGCACCCTGTTCAGGGTCTCGATTGATATGCCAGTGTCATTTGACACACTGGCATCTTCTCCTTTTCCAAGGAAAACGAAATTGAAGAAAGTGTCATCCAGCTGATCTTCTTTAATTTGGCCATTATTAATATAAGGCGTTATTATATAAAAAGCAGAATATAATGTAGAATCTGATATTGGCTCGATTATCCAGCGGTCGTCCATTGGCAGGCGTGTACCCAGCCAATTTCCAAGTCTGGCGCATGCCCTTTCCTTGAACCAATCAAGAGCGCCAGGCATATTGTCCTTGTATTCCTGGGGCATGATGTTCATCTTGGGGACAAAAGCCTTCGCGGCCTCTGTGACTTCTTCATTGCCATAATCGATGAACCACTGGTCTGGTATCTTCTTCATGATCACCTTCTCACCGCACCGGCAGATGACTGGCTCAGAAAGATCGTGCATGATATCGGCAACGCCGATGTCCAACATCATTTCTTTAACTTGATCCTTGGCAACACTGACCGTCAAGCCAGCGTATTCTCCGCAGATCTCGCGCATGATGCCAGTGTGGAATCCTGCTTTGTAGATCTCTTTGGTCGCTTCCTCAAGTCTAGGATCGTTCTGGTCTGTTATCCCCATCTTTTCCACTATCTCAACACCTGGATTGTCGCCGTAACCCTTGGACTTGATTATCGGAATAGGTTCGATGGCCTTGACCATGGCATTGTCGATCCCGAACTTCTTGCAAGTATCTGGATCATTCTTCAGGTCCACCAGGGCGATCCAATCATAAGGCGCGTCCGAAGGCACGCTCGTTACAAGGCCAGTCCCATAATCCGGGTCTGTGAATGAAGATGGAAGAATAGGAATATCACGCTCGATAACTGGAGCCGTCACTATCTTGCCGATGATCTCGGATGCTGGAACCTTGCAAATTATCTCGACATCATCCTTCTGGAAGCTCAGCTTCTCCGCTCCCTGCGGGCTGACGATCCAGGTTTCCCCATCCACCCTGGCCTTGACATATTCAACATCTGGGTTGGCCCAGAAGTTGGTCTGGCCGTAAACTGTTTCCGGCCTGAGTGTGGCAGCCACCACGAACTCATCCCCCATCTTGAACTTCAGAAGCGTCCATTCCTGCTTCTCAGCACCGCCTCCTTGTGAGATATCTGTCTCGGAAGCATCGACCGCAACGGGTCCGCAATTCAAACATGCGGAGCCGAAATATGGCTTCTGGATAAGCATGCCAGCCTTGTCCAGTTTCCTGAACTGCCATTGGATGAATTTCTGGTATCCAGGGTCGATGGTCGTAGTAAAACAATCATAAGTCGCGAGGAATCCGAACTTCTTCCAGTAATCGTCAATGTATATCTGGCTGAAGAATTTGACCACCTCGAGAGGGTCTTTCAATCTCTCGATGTCGTCGTCATTGCATCCATTGTCCTTCAGCATCTCGATATGCCCCGGGATCTGCCTTTCGATCTTTCTGGAAAAGGCTGGTGCGATATTACCACTGGGGTGGGCGCCAACTGGAAAGAGCACATTGTAGCCGTCCATGCGCTTGTACCTGGTTATCACATCCGAGTAGGTGTAGCCACGCATATGGCCCACATGCAGGTATCCGGACATTCCAGGGTATGCGAACATCAGGAAGAACTTCTTCTGATCTGGCTTTGGCTGGGGGTGGCATATGTCTGAATCAAACCACTTCTTCTGCCATTTTGCCTCCACTTCGGAAGCAATGTATTCTCTTTCCATCAGAACAGGAGAAATGGAAGTTGCTAAAAAAAGGTTGCTATCGTAAGATTATTAAGGATAGTTGACAATATTGTATATGATAATATGGCGAAAAAAGAAGACACCCAGCAGGAATTGATAGTTCTGAAAAACGATGCGGAGTTCATCCTCTCATGCCTCGAACCCTTTAAAGAAGGCTTCGTATCTGGCTACTCCTGGGGCAGGCTCCCACGCGAGAATATGAAGAAGATCGTCATGCTCTACAATGACATACTGGTCAAGGCGCAGAAATTACTGAAATCCGAGAAGACCATACAGGGTTTGGAAAAGGTTGACATCGAGGATTTCAATGAATTTGATCTGTTGATAAATGTGGCCATACTCCATAACCATATTTTCATCATTGATCCATAGGGTACAAGAGCATTTTACATTCAAGCATGCCCCGTCTGAATGACAGCATCCTGTCATCTGGAGGGCGGGGTACTCTCAGTATTTTCCCAGTGAGTGACAGTTGCGATGTGCCAGTAGGAAGATAAACTCCTCGCTTTCAAAGGCGAGGAGTCAATTCAAACCCCGGTTGGAGTCTTTATTTGCGTAAATTTCGCAAATAATTAGTTCGAGACGCAAAGCGATTCGAACTAAGAACGATGGCCGGGGTCCTTATCCACACCCAGCTTAATAGCCCAATTCTATTTCTTCACCTGGTAGATAACATCAATAACAGTGCCATCCCTGTACGCGATAATGGCAACAACCCGATCAGTGTAATTTGGCTCGGGTGCTTTTCCTCCGGCTTTCTGCTCCGCTATCTTGGCCAGGTCCTGAATGTCGATAACATTCAGGTTTGCTTCCTTCGCCATCTCGATCATGTCATCCCGTAGAGGATTTATCGCGATGCCAGCTTCCGTAACTATTGCATCGATCGTTTCTCCGGGAGTTGTCACATTGGTAACTCGCTCCATCACTATCGGGTTGGTCTTTCGATGGGTTGGGCAGGTTATGATCGTCATCTTGGAGCCAGCGGCGACGTCCTGGTGGCCGCCAATTCCATGCAGCAGATATCCGTCTGAATGGGTGTTCACATTGACATTGAAGTCGATGTCAACTTCTGTCGCGCCCAAGAAAGCCAAGTCCACCATATTGACGAGCTGGCCTCGATTGAAGGGGTTGGCATAAAAGTCAGGCTCAATTTCATGATGTTTTGGATTGCTGTTCAATGACTGGATACTGGGTATGTCAAAGCTCTGTGTGTCCAGTATCTTCTCGATGAGCCCCTCTTCCAGCATCTTGACGATGTGACCGGTTATTCCGCCGTGGGCGAAACCGGCCTTGATATTCTTCTTCTTCATCTTTTCTCTGATAAAATCTAGGGCGGCCAGTGATATTCCTCCGGCTCCTGCCTGGAATGAAAAACCATTCTTGATAACACCGCAAGCGTCCGCGAGTTCCACGGTCTGGCGTGCGATATCCAGACGCATTGGATCTGTTGTCGGTTGCATGGTGCCAGTGGCGATACCCGCTGGATCTCCAATGGAATCAACTTTAACAACCCAATCAACATAAACTTGAGAAATCACCGGGGGCATGACCGGATATGGCTGAATATTATCCGTGACGACAACTGTATTCTTCGCGTATCGGGAGTCGGCCAGTGCATAGCCCAAAGGCCCACAAGCGGACTTTCCTTCGCGACCATTCGCATTGCCGTATGCATCGGCAATGGGAGCCCCGACGAAGGCCGTGTCTATCTTCAGCGCGCCTATGTGGATGGCGCGGACACGACTGCCATGTGATCGGAGAACCGCGAGGTCGTGCATCTTTCCTTCGGAGACCGTCCTGCCCACCGGGCCGTTCATACTGCCCTCGATGGACGATATGGTGCCGTTCTCTATCATCTTCACTATGGGTTCATGTACGGAGAATAACGCGCTCTGTGCCAGTTTAAGGCCCTTTAAACCGCGTTTTTGGGCTACATCCATCACCATGTTGATGACATGGTCGCCGTTCCTCAGGTGATGGTGGAAGGATAAGCATGCGCCGTGGGTGATGCCGCATTTGTCAAATGAATCGTCTATGCTGGCTACCATTTTATCCGGTGCATAGCTGGTGGGTTTCAAAGGCAGGGGGACCTTCCAGCCCCTGGCGTGTCTCTCAAAAGCCCCTTTGTAAGGTACAAGATGTCTTCCTCCGACTATCGATGGTATCTCCCGGCCTACTGCATTGACTGGCATTCTTTTTTCACCCCCACTTTTTTCTTTACCCTCGCTGTGCTGGGCCGGGCTCCAAAGAAAAAAGACGGACAAAATAAGAAACTCGCCCGACCCTGCTCGCTCGGGAATTGCCAATTGTCAATCGCCCTAACATGGAGAGCCCGTTCGCTTCCTTCATTGGATGAAATTGATGTGTTACTTGAGATATAGGTCATGTCATTGCCTCTGGTTACCTATATTCTTCTGGCAGATCGCGCTCATCTGGCCCATCATATTCATGCTCTGACGAGTACATCTTGCGCATGGCTCTTTCCCTCGTCATCTCCTCATATGCCTGTGCGACCAAGCCAGCAGTTCTTCCCATCAGGAAAAAAGCCTTGCCAAGACGGTGATCGAAGCCCATATCGGACATCACCGCGGCAATTGCCCCGTCCACATTTATGGGAAGATGCTTGCCAGTTTGCTCCTTCAGCTCCTTCTCGATGCACCTGGACAGTTCAACATGCTGTCCAGCTATGCCCGTTTCGTCGGCAAGCGCGAACAGCTTTCCGGTCCTTGGATCCGCCGTGTGCACCCTGTGTCCGAAGCCTGGCAACCTTTTCTTCTTCTCGCGGGATTCGGCGACGATAAGCCTGGCCACTTCTGGTACGGCCAGGTCCTCTCCCTTCGCCCTGATGACGCCTTCCTGAAGAAGGAGCGCGCCTTTCTCGATAGCTCCACCGTGAACATCGCCAACTGCCATGATTCCAGCTGCCACAGCTGTTGGAAGCGGAACACCAGATGAGGCGACAGTTCGCGCCGCCCTTGCTGAAGGCGGCGTTATCCCGTGATCGATGGATGATGTGAGTATGGCATCCATCATCTTTCCCTCATTGATGGTGGGCATCCTGCCACTCAATATCAGAAATACATTGTGGGAAAAGGGCACATTGCCGATAAGGTCCTCCTGGCGGTATCCTCGGGTCACCAGACTATTTGGCTCTGCTTTAGTTATGCCAGTCTTCCAAACAGGAGCATCCTCGGACATTGGGCTCAGCCCTCCCTCTTGACCTCTCGGACAACGTCGGTCACGGTCCCGTCCCTGAACTTGATCACGCCAACGAACTTATCAGTATATTCCAGTGGCTCCGGCGCTCCAGTGATATCATAGGCCATGTCCCGCAATGCCTCAATAGGCTTTGGATCGAACTCTGCCAGGAGCTTCCAAAGGTCCTGCCTTTTCGGATTTATCGTAATTCCCTGGTCAGTGGCTATCACATCCACGCATTCGCCAGGTGTCGTTACAGTTGTCACCGAATCCCTCACAATGGGATTCGTCTTCCTGGTTATCGGGGTTGTTATGAAAGTGACTTTGGAACCTGCGGCGGCGTCTGGGTGGCCGCCACTTCCATGAAGAAGCAGTCCATCCGAGTGCGTATTCACATTCACATTGAAGTCCACATCCACCTCGGTGGCTCCCAGGAAACAAGCGTCCTGCTGATGGGTGATGCAACCCCTGGAATGTGGATTTCCAAAGTGATAATGCGATACCTCGACATGATCTGGATCATTGAGAAGTGAATCAATGGCCGGGATATCAAATGCCTGGGCATCCAGTATCTTTCTGAGCGTGCCTTCGTGAAGCATATCCACCACCTGGCCGGTTATCCCGCCCATGGCGAAACTGCCCACGACACCCTTCTCCAACATCCTCTCATGCAGGAATTTGACGACTGCCAGTGACATCCCACCGGCTCCCGCCTGGAAGGAGAAACCATCTTCCAGCTGGCCGATGGCGTCCATGGCATCCACCACTTGCTGTGCGATCCTCAATCGCACCGGATCTTCTGTGATCTTCATCGTGCCAGTGGCGATCCCCTTTGGGTCTCCGATATTGTCCACATTGACCACATAATTCACCCTGTGCTCGGGTATGCTTATCGGAGTGCATGGGTATGGTTGAAGGTTATCCGTGATTATCACAACGCGCTCGGCGAACCAGGAGTCCGCTATTGCGAATCCCATTGGGCCGAACTTCGATTCACCCAGCACACCATTGCAGTTACCTGAATCATCAGATGCGGAGGCTGCGAGGAAGGCGACGTCAATGTGCATATTGCCTCTTTCCAGATCAAGAGTTCTTGCACCATGTGTCCGGATAACAACTGGTTCCTTGCAAGGATTTTCTGAAATATATTTTCCGAGGGGGCCGTTCAGATTCCCCTCAAAGCTGGTGACCACACCATTCTTGATGTGCTCGATCAGTGCCTCTGTGTGAATTGCAAAAACAGATGAATGGCGCATTCCAATATCCTTGATGCCCTTCTTGGCGATCTCATCCAGCACCATGGCGACGACATAGTCCCCATTCCTCAGGTGATGGTGGAATGAAATGTTCATACCGCTCTTCAGGCCAGACTTGTCAATTGCTTCCGATATGGATGACAGGAGCTTTTTCTTGCCTGGATTGTGAGACCATATATTCTTGGATATGGTATTGCCTCTTGGTGGAGTGGCGAATGCCCCTCTGAAAGGCTCTAATTCAATACTGGCTATCTTCTCAGGGATCTCCCTGCCAACTGCATTCATTACCATTTTTCGACACCTCGATCAATCCGCTTACTCATACTACGTATGCGGGCTGAAGAAGGCTAATGTTGAATCATATAATTAAAGGTAGTGTAGAATCATAATTGGGGAATCATTAAATAACCCACGAGTGGATTCAGTGCTGGTGATCTGATAAGCGACCTATCCTCTCTGGTAGTTGCCGCCATTCTGGCATTCGCCGCACCTCTTATTTGTGAAAGGCTGAAAATACCCATTGTAGTTGGGGAGATAATCTTCGGTCTGGCAGTAGGCCTTATAGCATTCGCCGCCCTGGAATTCTACGATGTCAGTATTCTGGAATCTTCAGCTTCTCTCGAATTCCTGGCTCTTATCGGTTTCATATTCTTGATGTTCCTGGCCGGCCTGGAGATCGACTTCGAGATCCTTCAGGAACAGGGAATAAAATCCTTGATATACGCGATCGCGATATTCGGCGTCACTCTGGCCATATCTTATTTCATAGTCAGTGCCTTGAGCATATCCGAGGATCCCTTCTTCATGTCCCTGGTTCTCAGTACGACCTCCGTAGGCGTGGTATTGCCCACTCTGAGAGAAACCGGCCTTAGCAAGACGAAGGCCGGCCAGACAATAATTCTCTCGGCCATTGTGGCTGATTTCGCCACGATGATACTCCTGACATATTATGCGATCGGCATGACCATCGATGTATCTGGCGCAGGAGCCATGATGCCTCTTATCTTCATCTTTTTCATCGTATCACTTTTCTTCTCCATCCACTTGGCTGGCAGGCTGGCCATATGGCACTTCCCCAATACCCTGGTCAAGTTCTTCTCGCAGGATGATGCCACCGAGATGGGTGTTCGGGCTTCCATTGCCATTCTTTTTATCTTCGTGGCCATGTCCCAGACCATTGGAGGAGAAGCATCCACCAGCATAGCGATCCTGGGAGCTTTCATGGCCGGCGCGGTGATATCATTCACCTTTACGAAACAGGCCATACTTGAAAAGAAATTATTCGGATTGGGCTTCGGATTCCTCATACCCTTTTTCTTCATCCATCTTGGTATCTCATTTGACTTCCACAGCATACTGGAAGGCACAGACCTGCTTGGACTGATGCTCGTGTTCCTGGCAATTGCCTTTGCAGTGAAGCTTATACCAGCTTTATTTTTACTACCCACCTTCAAGGCCCGCAATACACTGGCTATCGGATTCCTGCTGGCATCCAGGCTCAGCTTGATAATAGCCGCAGCGGAGATAGGTCGTGAATTGGGCATAATTGACGAATCCATGAGAAGTGCTCTGATACTCGTGGGTATTACGACCAGTATCGTCTGCCCCATGTTGTTCAGGCGCATATACAAAACAGATCCGGAGGTGGTTTCCTGAGATTAGACAAGGGGATGATCTCCATTAGTTCACTACGGGGGGTGAACTAATGAACAAGGTGATAATCGTCGGAGCTGGAGATACTGGCCAAGCAGTGAAGCACAGAATTAGGAACTCCGTGCTTGTTGACGCAGACCCTGGCAAGGTCATCATGCTTAGCAGGGAGCATCCAGACTGGGAGATAATCGGTGGAGATGCCTCCGATCCCAATGTGCTGATAACTGCTGGCATAGAGGATGCGGAGTATCTATTGATAAGCACGAACAAGGATTATTTTGCCGTGAAGATCGCCATGACCGCGAAGAAGCTGGCTGATGAGATCAAGATAATATCCGTGCTTCATGACATAAAGAATTTCACAGACCTCCGAGAGGCTGGCATCGAACATCTCATATCTCCGATAAGTGAGACAATAGATGCCATACTTGGGAAATTGATACCAGTGGGCGAGAATATCACCGAGATCGCTATAACACAACATTCCATCGCACTGGGCAAGAGCATTCTGGAGGTCAAGCTTCCACAGGACACGATCATAGGGGCTGTATTGAGAGGCCATCATCTTATCAGGCCGGAATCCACCACCATCCTCCAAAAGGGTGATGTGATATCCCTGGTAAGCTTGGGCCAGCTGGAAGCCGATGTGATAGATGCCATAAGTGGTGATCACAAAACAGTGGTGCCATTGGACAATTTCCTATGCCTTTTGAAGGATGAAGGTGACCTTATGATACTAGATGAGGTTCTACATCTGGCCTCTCGAAGTGTGGCCAAATGCAGGATCATTTTCCCGGATTCTCTTATTGGATCCAGAGAGGCCATCGAAAAGAAGGCCCAGGAACATGGCATAGATGTAGTTTGCGAATCCTATATGGGGAATATACTGGAAAAGTTCTCCAAGCTCGCACGTGAAATGGACCCTGCCTCAAATCCATTGATAATACTCCCTCAGAGAAAATTAAGTCTTCTAAAATACCACTTGCCAGCAAAATATATCGAGAACCTTGTGACGGAGGTCCCCTTCCCCTTCTACATTCCAAAATCCCGGCAGTATAAGAAGTTCGAACGTGTGCTTCATTTCATAACCGACAAGCATCATGATGGTCTGTGCGCGAGTTGTGCAGTTGGGATGGCCAGGGTCAATGATGTGCCAATAAAATCACTTGTCCTTCACAATCCGGAGAACACGTATGCGGAAGAGATCCTCATCCACACAAAGAGGATAGCCAAGGTGTATGGCATCGAGGTGGAGGAAGAGGTCATCGAAGGAAATCCAACATTGGAATTCATCCAGGATGTTCGAAGCACTGCAAACCAATTGGTGATAATCAATTGGGAATGCACCATCATGAGACGGGACATCATGCGGAAGATCATGAATGAGGCCAATGCCAGTGTGCTGTTGATGAAGTAAACAATCGGAGTAAAATCAGTTAAATGATCTAACTAATATTAATTAATTTAACGAATTTAACTCATAAAAACTTTTTATAGCTTATTGACCTATATATGTTCGATAAACATGACATCATCCTATCTCGATGACGACGATCAGGTCTTTTACGGTGGAGAGAGGTCCAGCGATACCTCAAGCACAGAGACAAGCAAGCCGGCAACTGGTTCCAGTTCTAACACTGACTCGAATTCCGGTTCTAGCTCAACCTCAGACAATCTGCTTGATCCTGATAAGAAAAGCGGCCCATCCGAGCAGGAATTGGAGAAGCAGATACAGGATTCCAGGCTTGAAAAAAGAAAGGTCGAGAGTGTTCACGACATTACCATTCTGAGACAAAGGGGCGCGGAGCAGAGCCAGCAGGCTGCCAAATACTACAAGAAATACCGAATTGAGGAAGCCGCCCAGGTCAAGCACGAGCAGATGGTCTTCAGGAACCGCAGGAAGTCCGAGAAATACCTGGAGAAGGTGAAGGATGTGGAGGTCAAGATCGCGGACAAGGAAGCGGCCACTGCCTATCTCGAGGGTGCGAAGAAGGAAAGGGCTCACATCAAGGTCGCCAAGCTGAGAGGCAAGATAGCCAAACTGAAGGCAAAGAGCAGTAATGCGGATGCGATCGCGGCCAAGCACAGACAAAAAGCAGTTGCTAGGCAGAGAAAAGCTACGGAGCTTCTGGAAAAGAGCAAGATCCACGAAGCAGAAGCAAAGTCTTACAGCAACCGTGCGGACAAGCTTGAGAAGATCAGTTAATTATTATAAAGATTATCTGTGAAGATAACTCTGGCCGTCTTTATCTCGGCCAGATCCATATTATTATGTCTTATATTATATAATTAATATAGAATAAACTCATTTCTTACTTTTCTTCTTAGCCTTGTCTTTAGCCTTCTTCGCCTTATCCAGCTTGTCCTTTTCCTTGGAATAATATCTGGCTTCCAAGGTTTCCTTTATGCCCTGGGCGATGCCTTTTCCAATTCCTTTCACTTCCTGGAGGTCCTTGGCATCGGCGTCCATGATCGCCTGGGCACTTCCAAAGTGTGATAGAAGTCGCTGAGCGAGGATCGCGGATATATTGGGCAATCCTTCAATTATGAACTGCTGGCGTTCCTGAAGAAGCATGGTTCCCTTGTCGGATCGGAGGGCGGGTATCCGGCCTTCGGCATGCTCGCGCTTGGCGATCGTCCCAACAAGTTCCGCTGTCTCGGCCGCATCCTTCACGGTCATCACCGTTACTCCGAAATCCACGGTGATGGAGGCTATCGCTCCCATGATCGCTTGCTTACCCAGTCCGCTTCGGGAATAGAGGTTCTCGCCCTCGATTATCATCAATGGGCTTGGGAAGGTGCGCTTGAGTGCGCGGATCTGCTGGAAAAGGCGGCCGTCCTTCATGGAATGTATGAGATCGTCCACTTCTTTTCTCTCGATCCCGACACGATCCGAAACAATGTAATCTCCAACATCCAGTGTCTTGGAATCCACGATGAAGCCCGCCATGGAAAGTTGGCGAACGACGGATGAATTGAATTCTCTTGTATCGACGATGATCCTCACTTGCTCATCGTCGTCTGATGGTTCGTAAATATCAATGGAAATTGGCTTTTTCTCGTCCACTATATCGGGAGTAGCTGGCTTCTCGTGATGGATGGCCAGTTCTTCGTCGGGAGCCGGGATTCCCGAGGCCTTTACATCGGCCTCGGTCTTGTTCTTTTTCTCGGCCTTTTTTTCTTCCTTAACTACTGGCTCAGCTTTCGGGTCAGGCTTGGTTTGGGGTTTAGCTATGGGTTTGGCTTTGACTTGAGACTTGCCAGCTCCCTCAAAGTCCATAAGCGACCTTTGAGGTTTGCCATTTCCCAATTCCTCCTCGGCCTCATATCGCCCATGACCTGAAGTCCCTGGGCTTTCAAAATTATCAATGCGGGATTCTCCCACCCACAATACGCCCTTCAATTCCCTTCTGAGCTTGTCCAGTTCCTTCTGCATTCTCGATTCCTTGTGCTTGCTGGACCAGAAATATGACTCATCTCTCGTTCCTTTGTAGATGAGGATGAAGACCTTGCCCGATCTCTGACGACCTGTTCTTCCACGCCGCTGGATAGTTCGGATCTCTGAAGGTACTGGCTCATAGAATATGACCAGGTCAGTAGCCGGAATATCAAGCCCTTCCTCGGCGACCGATGTCGCCACCAGGACATTTATCTCCCCCTCCTTGAACCTGTCAATAAGTTCCACCTGTTTCTTCTGATTAAGCCCCTTGTCCTCGCCTTTGCTGGCCTGCCCAACGAACCTGGCAGGTCTTATGCCATCCAATTTTTCCAGCATCTCGACAACCTGCTCAGAGGTCTCTCTATAATGGGTGAATACGATGATCTTGGAATGTTTGTGAGCTCTCAATTGCTGCTGGACTATCTCCGAAACCTTATCGAGCTTGGGATTGACCATCTTGTCCTCTTCGATCATCTTGGACTCGTGCATGGCCAGCTGGAATTTTGGAAGGCTGATCGTGGTCTTCGAGGCCTTTGACGACCCCTTGGAGCGCGCCTCCGATGTTAATTTTTCAAAGTATGATCTAACTGCCCCAAGACCCTGGGTCTCCGCCATCTCCTGGGCGTGGTTCAGCTTCATGATGACAGCGACCTTGCTGGATGCCTCGAACATGCCTGGATCCTCCGAGCCTCTGTTTATTGCGGCTCGGACCTCCCGGTTGGTTGCCAGCAGATCCTTGGTGGATGCGTACTTGCTGTCCTTCATATAACCCAATTTCTGAAGGTCAGCCAGTTGTTCTTTTTTCGCCTCCTTCAGGAAATCAAGTATCTTCTTCATCTCCTTTGGAACTTTAACCTCTTTCCAGAATATCTTCACGTCATGGACGTACTTTACAACATCTGGATCATAATCATGACGTATCTCCACGCCTTCGATGCCCAGGTTGTCGCAGACCTCCAGTATCTTTTCTTTACTGGATCCTGGTGACGCGGTCATGCCGAGAATATGCCTATCTTTCACCCTGGCATATTTCTCCGCAATGAAGACATAGGCATAGTCTCCTGTGGCGCGATGGGCCTCGTCGAAGATTATAAGAGAAACATCATTGAGATCTATCTGGCCAGATATCAGATCATTGGATATCACCTGAGGGGTGGCGCATATTATCTGGCTACTGCCCCAGAGCTTCTTTCTTTTGGCTGGTGGCATCTCGCCCGTCAGCACGATCGGCTCATCGGATACAAGGAATTTCTTGATAGAGCTGGCATGTTGTTCGACCAGCGGCTTCGTTGGAGCCAGAAAAAGAATATTGCCCTTCTTGGTTCGAAGAGTTTCAGCCATGAGCATCAGGGCGATGATGGTCTTACCAACACCTGTAGGCAGTACCACCAGTGTCGAACGCTGGATAGCGGAGGCTGATATCACCTCCTGGTATAACCTACGCTCGATGGTATCTTCAACTATCATCTGATGCTTGACGTACACGAATGTAAATCCGCCTGGGCATATATAAAGCATATAGGGGGGTGGGCGAAGGTACTCGCCACCAGTCTAATCAAACCGTGAGTATTCCATAGGGTGGTCATCATCCGATCTTCGTCCAGGTGTCTATAAGATTATCAAGAGTCTCATCCGCTATACCGGACCTATAGGTCATAAGCACCTGGCTCATGCGTTCTTCATCAACTATTCTGAAAATGCTCTCCCTTTCCCTCTTTGCCTTCTGGATTATCGACGACTTCAGAAGTCTCTTCAGGTGGAATGAGAGCGCGCCCTTTGTAAAATTGAACTGGGCCAGTATCTCCTTGAAACTGGAATCCGGATTGAGCATTAGGAAAATGATAATTCGTCTCGGGGTCTTCAATCGCACGATGGAAATTATCTCCCTGTCAATAAGTTGTACCTGCTCAGTAGCGAAATAATTCTTCCTGTGGCCGTCATCATGCGTGGTGATAAGCCCGCCTTTTTCCAGCTGGCCAAGATGATATTGGAGGTCTCCGATGGAAAGCTCTAATGCACTTTCCATCTCCCTGATATACGTACCGGGAATGTCGCGAATATGCTCGTATATCAGTCTTCTTCGGGATAAAGCCAGCAGGTCTTCTTCCATCTATCCACCTATCTCTTGATTATCGAAAGGTATAGAAAAATCATGGCTACAAAGTTCATGCCCACAAGGAATGCGATGTTTACCATTCCTTCAATATCATCAGAGAATACACCTACTGCCAGTATCAAGCCTTCGACCATGAATATGCCGAAGCCGATGGCCGCAAAAGATATCTTCATCTCCCTGGTCTTTATCATGGAACCAAGGGTCAATACGAACATTATCGCCCCCAGTCCAAGGAATGCCAGTCTTAGAAATACTTCCAGTTCATTCATTCTTTCCCTCTCTAATGCATATAGGATTTCGACTATTTGAATTGTATATAAAGATAAAGGGTCCGCATGTGCGATCATCACATGCGGAATTCATGTCCACCCCAATGGTGTTGTATGGTGTGGTGGTATGTGATGGGATGTGTAGGCAGGATCAGAACTCTTCCTTGCCCTTCTTATTGCGCATCACGACAAGCATCACTGCTAGAGTGATGAAGGTGATCGCCAATATGCCTGGCATCAATATGCTTGGACTTGACAATTCAGATGCGATGCTCTGAACAGATATCGTGTGTGTGGAGAAATGCGGCACATAGACGAATATTATGCTCTGATCTTCTCCAGATAGTAGGAAATAACCTGCTTCAGTTCCACCGACCAGTTCGGCCAGGTCTTCGATCGAATCATAGGCCTCTATCTCGTCATCATAATCCAATAGTACCTGGATATCCTCCGATGTGGCATCGTCCAGTACGTCATTGTCCAGATTTATGGATACTATACGACCCTCTTCTATCTTTGATTCCACCTCTACTACGAAGCTACCATCATCAATATCGATGAAGTCCATTCTAAATGAAGGATCATTGTAGGTATTGGTATCTGTGAATTCCTCTCCCATTTCATCAACAAATAGGGAGCCAACAGCAGCCAGCAACCCTTCCTCTATCATGGAATCCATATCGATGTCCAAATCATCATAATAAAGGCCATCATCCATCCCCCAGTCGTACATTGGGTCATAATAGTATGGCTCCTCTATCATTGCGGATATGCCCACACTGCCACCTTCTGTTATTTCCAGGGTTATGGTATTGCCGTCAATGGTTGCCTCACCATTCTCTATCCAGATGGAGCAGGTCACATCATCATTCGTTATATAGACCTCGTCCCACTGCCACATACTCATGTAGGGGTCGTAGTACATGTCATCAGTAGAAACACTCACATCATCGCTTGGATAATAATCCGTACTGGCATCAGAATTTGCATAATCTTCATCCACTGCCCATGTAGGAGCGATTGGATCCTCTATGCCCATTTCGCCTTCTGTATATTCTTCCTCTACGATCTCCCAGTATTCCATATCATCCAGCTCGTACATATCATACCAGTACGGCTGTTCGCTTATCTCGAAGCCATCGGCCACATTCAGAACAATGGTCTGATTGTCTTCCCCGACCATGAATGATGTCATTGACCATTCATAGTCCATGAAGGTCATTATGACATTCTCGCCCAGGAAAGTGAGGGTGTCTCCAAAAGTAGCAGGGTGTCCATTCGGTACGAAGTCCTCGAATTCCATGGAATCAAAGAATTTGACCACAAACTCCTCTGGCTCTGGCATAACAGGATAATCTTCACCCGGGAATATGATATCATCTTCCTCATCCTCGTATTTGAGATCGTATTCGTATACCGGATAGTAATAGTCATATCTGACCATCGTCACGGTGTAATCTGTTACCGTGCCAGTGGTCTCATCCAGCTCGAGATCCACATGGGTTCCATCGGCAGTTCCATTGGAATAATCAAAGCCATAATCCGGCCACCAGTAGGCCATATCTACCCATGGTTCGGGTATTGGTTCAACAGCCACTCCCACATCTCCTCCAGATGAATCAGAGGTTGCGGTATCCTGGGCATATACGCCAATAGGAACTGCGGTCAACATTACAAGCACGATCATAAATGAGATCAATTGTTTTATTTTCATATTATCACTGTTCATATCATTCCCCTCGCTATTTATAGGTGTTTTGATACAAGTGTTGAACAGACTCATACAAACGTTGAACTAATAATATGATATATTGAATTGATCTATAAATGAATGGTCTATCAGCTGGCCAAACTACATGGCCTGGAAGGGCAGGTCACCCAGTGCCATCAATACACCGATGATTATCACCAGGGTGTAGAAAAAGAAGGCGAATAGAGCAGACTGGCCATGCAATGCCAGTGTCCTTCTCTTGATATAGCCTGTTGCGAACACGACACCGAACACTATCATCATTATCAAGGACAATAGTCCATGTATCGAATAGAAGATGTCACCACGATCTATCCAGGTCGTGTATGCCCAATAAATGAAGGTGAAGATCAGCACCACTTTGAAGAACATGGATAGTATCTTGTGGAATCTCCAATTGACAAAGTCTGGAAGCCCATCCCACGCATCGCTCTTGCCTTCTATTTTGTAGCCAGATACCACCATCAATCCGCATAGCATGTATCCGATAGAAAGTAGATATGCGTGGATGGTCCATTCACCCAGAGGAGTGATACGCGCATCATCACTCCATCCCCTGCTCTCCCAGTATCCTTCATAATCATAGCCAATGATCTCTATCTCGGTTATCCATTTCACCCATTTGTAACCATAATGACCAGGCACGACGATCTTGAGAGGAAAGCCCTGGTTCGGCGGCAGGGGTTCGCCATTCATTTCGTAGCAGAGTAGCACATCATCCGCTCTGGCTTCCGTCATGTTCAATGAGGATGAATAACCATCTGCGGCCCAAAAGATTATATCTTGGGCATTTTCATTTGCTCCGGCCAGATCAAGGATATGGCTTAAAGAAACACCTTTCCAGGCCGCACGATCCGATGGGCCAGATACGCATTTCAGAGTTGAATCCAATGAAATGCTTGGCATCGCGATTATCTCATCATACTCCAGTTCCAGAGGGTGAGTGACCAGTCCATCCACCTTGAGCTTGTAATTATCCATGTCGAAGATGGGGGTGTCGCCTATCTGCATGACGAAAAATTCGTCATTGGGTGTTATCTTATTATCATTCACCGTGACAGAAAAAACTGAGGCTAATGGCAAGCTCAAAACTAGTACCACCACTATCAGAAGCATCAGGGATCTGTCCAATCTCATATATTGACTATAGAATTATCCGATATTAAATAATTATAACCTATTTCGATATATTTTGATATATTTCGATAAGATTAATATTAAATCCTTGTTAACTTACCCCTGCATATGGAATTTCACGGGCTAACTCTGGATAAGTTCCAGATGGACGCATGCGATCACATCTCGAAAGGAGAGTCAGTGGTCGTCTCCGCATCTACTGGAACTGGCAAGACCCTTATTGCGGAGTATGCTATCGAGTTCTACACGAATTGGGGCCAGCGCTCGATCTACACATCGCCCATCAAGGCACTTTCCAATCAGAAGTACAAGGATTTCGTGGAGCAGTTCGGTTCTGAAAAGGTGGGAATACTGACCGGGGATGTCTCCATAAACCCCTTCGCCCAGATACTGGTCATGACCACCGAAGTTTACAGGAACATGGCCATAACCGACCCGGATAGTGTTCTGGATGTCGGCATCTTGATCATGGATGAAGTGCATTTCATGAACGACCCAGAGCGTGGAACCGTCTGGGAAGAATCCATCATTTTCTCACCGGACAATGTCCGTTTTCTGGCTCTCTCGGCCACCATACCAAATGCGCACGAGTTCGCGGACTGGATATCCAAGATTCACAAGCACAATGTGAAGGTGATCCAGCATTTGGAAAGGGCTGTGCCGCTTCATCATAATTTCTATCTGGGTAGCGGAAAGATGGTCTCAAGGAACAAATTAAAGGAGCAGGCTTATTTCCTGGAGGATAAAAAACACCAGTCAAAGGCCCAATCCAAAAGACATCGCGGAAGAGGCGGTAAAAGTGGCTCCAAGCCAAAAAGACCAAAGGGCAGCCAGCCACCCGGACATCTGGAACTTGTGAAGTACATGAGAAAGAATGATCATCTGCCTTGTTTATTCTTCAGTTTTTCCCGAAAGAAATGCGAGACTCAAGCGATCGAAACAGCCTTCAATATGAATTTTTATGAGGAGCCTCCCGAGGAGATATTCAATATAATCGATAAACATCTTTCAGATCCCGAAATAGAGGATATGGATTCCATCAAGAGCCTGAGGCAGTCCCTGATAAAAGGCGTGGCCTTCCATCATGCGGGGATGCTGCCTGCTGGTAAACAGGCAGTCGAAGAAGCCTTCGCTCTCAATCTCGTGAAGGTCCTGTATGCGACAGAAACTTTCGCGGTCGGCATAAACTATCCTGCGAGAACGGTCGCATTCGATGGGCTGAAAAAATATGATGGCACGCATTTCCGATATGTGGACTCCAAAGAATACTTCCAGATGGCTGGTAGAGCTGGTCGAAGGGGTATGGACGAGAGCGGGACGGTCATCACCATCGTGGACAAGTGGAGCGATGATATGATCGACATCGCCAGGCTGACCAAGGAGGATAAGATACCTATATTCTCCCAGTTCAAATTATCCTATAACACTGTGCTGAATCTGATAGACAAGCATTCGAAGAATGAGATAAAGCAGATATTGGAGCGCAGTTTCGAATCATACAGGAAGAAGAGATCGGGTATCCGGGTCAATGTCTGGACATCCTGGTACAATCGAGTCCGGACACTTGAAAAGCTTGGATTCGTCGATGGCATACATCTAACTTCGAAGGGCAGGTTCGGAACCCGCATTTACACTGAAGAACTGGTCACGACCGAGGTATTCCATGATGATAGATGGAGAAAATGGGATGACATCGATATCGCCTGTATGGGCGCGGCCATAACATATGAGATCAGGCACCGTAGAGGTGGCAGAAGGCCAGAAAAAGGAAATAGGTTCTTCAGATTGGTGGACAGTTTTTCGAACAACAACTACCTCATGCGCAATCTGAGCCTGAATGGACTGGCACTTCGAATTCCTGTTATCGAATATTGGGCGCATGGCTGGACCTTCCAGGAATTAGTGGAAGAGTTCGAAATGGCTGAAGGAGACCTGATCAGAATATTCAGACAGACCATCGACGTGCTGGAGCAGGTGAAAAGAGCCACAGAACATCATGAGCTGAAGGACAAGATATCCGAGGCCGTGACGATGCTGGACAAGGAAGTTGTCAGTGTTACTTTTGAGTAGTTCATTATACTTTCACTCACCCTGACGCAAACCATAAAAGTAGGTTTGCGTATATTGTTAAAAGAACGATACAAAGGAGATCTATAATATGGCCAGCACTTACAAATACACGATATTTCCAAGCAGAGTGGGAGACATCTTCATAGCCAGCACACCCAAGGGTATTTTCAAACTTCATTTTCCGGCCAGTGATATCAAACTGGCCGATATTGAAGCTTACTACGATTGCAAGCTGAAGAAAGATGACGCTGCCTTTTCAAGTGTGAAAAAGCAGATGCTGGCTTACTTGGATGGCGACCTCGAGGAATTCGATGTGGATATCGATTTTATCCGTGGAACTGAATTCCAGAAGCAGGTATGGAACAAGCTTCTGGAGATCCCTTATGGCGAGGTGCATTCGTATCAGTGGATGGCCGAGGAAGTGCACAGGCCGATGGCCTTCCGGGCTGTCGGAGGCGCGAACCACAATAATCCCATTCCGATAATCGTGCCCTGTCACAGAGTTATTGGCAAGAATGGAAAGATGGTCGGCTATGGTGGCCCGAGCATCAAGGGCCAGGAATTGAAAAGAAGCTTGCTGGAAATGGAAGGCGCATTGTGAATGATATTACTAAGTAATGTTTAAGTATTCATAGAATATTCTGAGTAAATAAGACATATTTGGCAAGCTTGGGAAACATAGTCCCAATATTGCCCTTCAAAGAAATTCAAGGTGGTAGTAATACATGCAGAAAAATGAACATCATATGGATGGTGGGTCGCCGGATCTCATTATAGAAGATGTATTCCTGATATACAATGATGGGAGATTGATAAACCATCAGACCCGGCAATTGAAGCCGGGTGTGGACAATGAGATACTGAGCAGTATGTTCACAGCAGTCCAGAGCTTTATCAAGGATTCCTTTGGAAGTGGCGGAAGGACCAAAGTCCTTGAAAGACTTGACTTTGGTGACAACTCGGTCTTCATCGAGCATGGGGAAAAATGCTATCTGGCTATTGCCGCGATGGATATTGGAGAAGAGGAGATCCAGGAGCAGCTCAAATGTGCCAGTAGGGATATATCCAATGCCTATTCAGAGCCTTTGAAGAACTGGAACGGTGACTTTGATGAGTTCGCTGGCGTGGAGATATACATCAAAAAGCTTTTGGCAGGCGAGTACAAAAAAGGGTGTATGTTGATAAATACTCCAGAGACTGGATCATCCATTGGCAGATGATGTATTCTCCTGAGGTGTGATAATTATAGAAGAAGTTACTGATCTGGCTGAAGCTGGGAATGGGCCAATTAAGGATGATGCGAAATTATCTTTGATATTCGGAATAATGTCATTGTTACTGAATCCCTTGTTCATAATGTTCCCTCTGTCTAAGATCGTGGGAACTCACTTGCTCGGAATATTCATCAGCACGCCATTCGCTTTGCTGGCCATATTATTGTCATATCATTATTGGAGAAAAGATAAGGAGAGTTACAGGTCGATCATCGGATTCACATTTGCATTGACCACGCTCATGTTCATTGTCATATTGTTCTCCATCCTCCTGTATTCGGGATTCCAGGTGTTTTGAGCCATATCGGAAATAATAAAGACATTGAAGTTCATCCTCCTTCAATGGAGCTGGAGACAAACATCATACTCGGATACCTCGCTTTCGTCAATCTGATGGCCCTCATGATGTTCGGTATCGATAAATCAAAGGCCAGGCGGGGTGGCAGGAGGATATCGGAGGCTGGCCTTTTCATGATATCATTCGTGGGCGGGGCTGTCGGCGGTCTGCTCGGTATGCTGCTTTTCAGACACAAGACTCAGAAACTGGGCTTCAAGGCCATGATGTTCATAATTATTTTGATTAACATATATTTATATTATTGGCTTTATTTAAATGTGCTTGTGATCTAGATGATGGGACGACATCATGCACAATAGACGATAGGCCGATACTGTGTGGTGAATAAGGTAATTATTGGAAGATGTATCGCACATCTCTCTATAATACGCTATAAATCCATGATAAATACGTTTAAACGTATTTTTAACGGATTGCACAGGTAAATATGTATTGGCGAACTATTTAAATCATGCCTGCGCATATAGGCAAGCATGGAGGGAAACTGCAAGGGCGCGATCTATCGTGGAAATATAGATTACGTCACCCGGAAGTTCGGCAAACTGGGTATTCAGCAATTGATGGATGACATGAAGAAGCATGGCCATAAGCTGGACCTTGACAATCTGAAGGATGGTCTGTGGTACCCATTGGATGCCAGAATGCAATTCCTCCGTTCCTCGGTTGAATTGTTCGAGATCGATGACGAACAATTGATCGAACTGGGTAAATCGGGCTTCAAAACATCCACTATCGCGCAATTTTACCTGAAACTGGCCGGCACACCCAAGAAGATATTCGAGATGGGACCCAATATCTGGAAGCACAATTACGATGTTGGAGTTCTGGAGTCGGAATATGGAGGAAGCAAAGGCTCGTATTTCAGAGTGTTGGATTTCGATGCGGCACCTATATTTTTCCAGTACCTTATCGGGTATTATACCGCGGCCTTTGAGCAAGTGGGTGTGAAAGATATTATTGTCACACATGAGGCCATTGAAAAAGATGGGAAGCCGTGCCAAGAGTACCTTATCAAGTGGAGTGATTGATCTCTTATTCTTTATCCGATCGAATGACTAATCTTCAAACACTGGCTTGCGATATGTATAATGCTTTTTAGAGACCTTGAAGCCCATGCCCTCGTACAATTTCAGAGCGCCTGTTGGGTTCTCGGCATCCACTCCCAGGGATGCTTCCTCCATGCCTTTTTCCTTGAGTGACCTGAAGCTTCTGGCTATCAATGCCTTTGCCACACCCTGGCCTCTCCATTCGCGGCCAACGTGGATGTTCTCGGTGTATCCACGCTTGATGCCCAGCTCTTCATTGGACGCATGGTGGATGAAGTTCTGGACCGCGCCAGCAACACGATCTCCATCCCAGGCAACCTCGAAGATATCTGGCTGGAAGCAATCCGAGGCAAGCCACATCTTGTAGAATTCCTCGGTGATCTCTATTGGTTCCCATCCATCCTTCGAGGCCTCGATATCCGCTTCCCAGACCTTTCGATATTCTTCTGGCATGGGCGGCCTTGCCTCTATTCCTGGAGGCAAGGGAAGCTCTGGTATTGACTCGCTCAGGTCGCGAACCATCTCGAAGCCGTATCTGGCAACCTTGTAATCCGAATCATTGAGTGTTGATATCAGATCGGTATTCTCTTCATATGTCCATACCTGGAATTCTCTGGTCTCGCTATCTGGATGCGTGGCCGCGATCTCTCTAAGAATGCCCTCGTTCCACAAGAGCATGGCCTTCCTGAGGCCAGTGCCGTGATGATCAGGATCGAGTATGGTGAAATGATTGTAATTGTATCCACCCATCTGCTTCCGGGTCCACCAACCACGGGAATAGCCGATCATCTTCCCGTCCAGCTCCGCCATAAGGACATGCTTGAAGGGGTCGCAGTTCACAAGATTGTCATAGTAAGCCTTGAAATCCTCAAAGCTTTCCGGAAAATCATCTTGTGTCGCCTTCTTCTCCTTCTCGGAGACCTCGAACATCAGTGGAAGATCATCCTTGCCAGCATAATTGCGGAACTTCAGCCCCGGAATGTCTGGCTGTTCATCTATCTTGAAATACTCGTTATTTGTCATTATTCCTCCATTATCAGAGGCTTACGGAGTGTGACCCATTTCTGATATTCCTCATAGCCCATGCTCTTGTAAAGATGTAGCGCGCCACTTGGATTTTCCGCATCCACGCCAAGTGCGGCCTGCTCCATCCCCGCATCCTTCACAACCTGCAAACTGCGAGCGATAAGTGCCTTGGCCAGTCCTTTTCCTCTGTGGGTTTTCCTAACACCGATATTCTCTGTATAACCCCATTTTCTATCGAATTCCTTATTCTCAGTCTCGCTGATATAGTTCTGAACCATGCCAGCAACTTCATCCCCACACCACGCGATCTGCCAAAGGTGAGGCTGGATATGAGGCTCACCGAGCCATCTTTCATACCACTCTTCCAGCCATTCGGGCTCGCCCCATTCGTCACTGAATATCTCGCGGGAAGCTTCCCAGATCGTCCTGTACTGATCTGGCTTTGCGGGTCTGACCTCGATACCTTCGGGCAATGGTAACTCAGGGATATTTTCCAGGTCTGGCCTGACCATTAGAAAAGCATATCTTATGGGTTCATATCCATCATTTTTCAGAATCGCTTCCCATTCGAAAGATCCGGGTGCGATCCAGGATACATAGTACTTTGGAATGTCCGGGTCGTGGGTGCCAGCCACTTCTTTAAGTCGGGCTTGGCACCAATCGAACATCACCTCGCGAATGCCTTTCTCGCGCCATTCGGGAACAACTGATGCGAAATGCCCGTAATTGATCCAACCATCTTGGATCTGATCCCACCAGACCCTGGAATAACCGATAAGCTGGCCATCGACCTCGACCAGCAGAAAATCCTTGTCCAGATCGCAATTGGTCAGATGATCATAAAAATGGATGAACTCCTCAAGGGACATGACCTCCTCATCCTTGTCGAACTTATCACTGGCCACCTTCACCCTGAGCATGGCGGGATAGTCAACGCTTCCGCTAAATCTACGGAAGCGCAGCCCTGGAATATCGGGCATGTTCTCTACCACTATCTCGGTCATGTATTGGGAGTGAATGAGGGACCACTAATAAATTTTGGCTAATCCTCAGGCCAAAATTTTATTAGTCTATCTCTATTGGCGATACCTAATGGAACCCGTTACTATACTGCTAATAGCCATGATCATCATGTTCTTCGCAGGCATGATGCAAGGCCTGGCTGGCTTTGGCTTTTCTCTGGTATCAGTTCCTATATTGATCATGCTCATCGAGCCAACATTGATGGCCCCCATGATCATCATCCATTCTATCGTGATAAATTTCGCATTGTTCCTCAAGATCAGGCAGGATGCGGAGCTGAAGCGCATATGGCCCCTCATAGTTGCGGGAATCGCGGGACTGCCTTTTGGTGTCTTGCTATTGCTGGCCATCGACCCCCAGAGCTTTAAATTGATAATCGGGATCTTCATCGTTCTCTTCGGGATCGCCTACTTGATGGATTTCAGAAAAGAACTGAAAAATGAGAAATTGACATTCATGCCAGTGGGTTTCATAAGCGGTGTTCTCAATAGTTCGATAACACTTTCCGGCCCCCCTGTGATATTCTGCCTGACCAATCAGGGCGTGGAGAAGAAGATATTCCGCGCCAATATGATCTCTTATTTTCTATTTCTGAACCTGGCAACAATTCCTTTCTTTATTTGGAAAGGAATTTTCACTGGAGAAGTTGTGAACTTCTCCCTGATCCTTCTGCCTGGCATGATACTCGGAGCTGGTATTGGATCGATACTCGTGACAAAGGTGTGTGAAAGAACATTCAGGAATATCGCGCTTATCGTGACCATAGGCTCTGGTCTTCTGTCAATAATAACTGGATTGGGCATATTTGGATGATAATGGTCTTTTATTAGGATCAATATTTGGCTTATTTACAATCAGATAATTTATTTTAGCCTGGCTTTAAATTTCAATTATTGAAATATCAACTATCGATGCCCTTCTTGTGTAGGCAAAATGTTTATATTATAGAGTACATTGAATCTTAACAATGGTTACTAACAATAGTTACTAACTATAGTTAATACCAATCAATACTAGATAAATCGTGAGGTAAAGAGATGATTTTTATCTTATGGTATATGAAAATCAAAAATTAAGAACAATAAAATCTGGAGGAGAAAAGCATGAAAAGATCGATTGCAATAATTTTAGCAATAATAATGACAGCTACTAGTATGATCGCGGCTACGAACGTAGTCTCTGCGAATACTGGCGATCCTGTTGAACTACCACCTGGCAGTGGATATTGGGAAACTGCCGGAGATTGGTTAGTGGATTCGTCAACTTCGTTCAGCAATGTGGAAATATGGGTTCAGGGAGACCTGACTGTAAATGGGGCGTCAGCCTTATTGACCCTAACCAATTGTCTTATCACCATAGAGGGTGACCTGATAGTTGAGAATGCAGGAACCCTGACACTCAGGGGCACAGAGGCTCGAATATTTCAGCCTGGTATTGTTGATGGTGTGTACAATATCTATGTCAGGACCGGTGGGGTCTTCACCGCGACAGACATTGATGGAATACCATCCACAGATGATGGCTCATTCATCACTGCCGTAGGCACCACTTATGAATACGATTTCACTGTGGAATCCAATGCAGGTGCTTTCATCCTTGTGAACTCCGAGATATCAGAATGTGGATACAATGATGCGAACCCAGGTCTCACTATCGAGACCAATAATGTTCAGATGATGGATTCACGAATATTCGATTCATACAATGGTACGACCTTTGATGGTGCAGCACTCACATCGATATATCTCAAGAACATGAGGTTTGAGAATAATTACAATGGAGTGGCGGTGCATCACGGAGCAGTCGTCACATTTGATGATTGCTGGTTCTATGATTCAACACTTTATGAGGTATCTGCGATAGCTTCTGATGTCTATCTCTATGACACCACTATCGATTGTGATCATGACTCCGAGAGAGGGATTTGGTTATACAACAATGGAACCGCAAATGTCTTCAATACAAGGATCATGGATGCCAATGATTACAATATATATGTGCAATATTACTCATATCTGAACATCCAGGACTCGAACATATTCTCTGCAAGTGATGATGGTATATACATAGATGATTGGTCAGACGCAGATATATCCAATAATGAGATATTCAGCAATACTGATGCGAACATCTATCTGGATGATTTCTCAACTGCTGAGATCTTCAATAATGATCTGTTCGCAAATGGCAATAGTGACGAAGGTGTTTGGGTAAATGATGGTTCCTATGCCAACATATATAATAATAAGATATGGGACAATGGTGAAGAAGGTATTCAGGTAGAGGATGCAAATGCATCTATAACGAATAACTGGATATATTCCAATAATTGGGATGGAATTTATCTCAATGATGCTGATGAATGTTATATTGCAGATAATGAGATAATTGAAAATGCCGGAGGCACAGGCTATGCAGGTATTCAGGTCGATGGTGGTTCCATGTGGAATGATATTGAGAACAATCTCATCCAGGATTCCAGCTACTACAATATACGCCTTGAGGGAAATTCTCATAACAACACTTTCTCTGATAACACGATCTATGACATCACAAGTAGTGGAAGCACATACGCTGGTGTGTACATCAATGGAGCTGGAACAAGGGACAATACCTTTGATTCCAATACCATCAAGAAGAATTATTATGGGATCTATATGGTCAATTCTCCATACAACTACTTTGTAGACAATAACATAGACCTCAATGATTACAGAGGTGTGTATCTGAACAATGCGGATTTCAACCTATTTGAGTACAATACGATCACAAGGAGCGGAAATGGTGGAGCCAACCATGGTCTTTACATTGAGCAGACCTCTGGAGACAATGAGTTCTATAACAATTCATTATCCAACATGGTGAATGTTCTGTGTAACAATGGAACTGTTGTGGACAATACCATATTCGACTACAACTACTATTCAGATTACACCGGATTCGACACTACAGCTGACTGGATAGGCGACACAGGAGACTATACAATTCCTGGAACTACACTGCATTACGACACTCACCCACAGACAAAGATCAGTCCAGCTGGTGGAAATGCAACCACATACGCAAGTATCGGAACCACATTGAATATCGATACTTCAAGGGACATACACCTGCCTGCTCAAACACCAAATGCAGGAAGCAGGACAATACCACAGATCGGTATATGGTATGAAAATGGTCTTTACATGAATGATGATGACAATCCGAATAATGACAATGTCTACTTCCACGGCGATGGTCCAGATAGATCCTTCGTTGATGGATATAACTCTGACAATGTCTTCGAGTTCGAGGATTGTGACTATATCAGATTCGAAAGCCTGAGCATTGACAATGGTAGTGGAGACGGTATCTACTGGGAATTCTACGAGGGCGAAGATGTTCAGATCTGGGATACAGATTACAACCTGAACCCACAGATCGACATCACCAACTGTGAGTTCGAGAGCAGTGGAAGCGACGGTATCGAGATAGGAGAGTTCGATAATTATGGATTCCAATACCTGTCAGATACAGGAGACGCTTTCCAGCCAGTTAATGTCTTTGATCTATTGGGCAACCAGCATATATTCTGGGCAGACCCATGGGATGAAGATGGCAGTCAGATCTGGTACATGATGACAGACCTGAATGGTAATGTCCTCATCAATGGAACCGCCATAACACCATACAATGATGATTATGACACAAAGAGACCGATCCCACTTGTGGATTCCCAGAACCAGATAAATCTAGTATGGAAGGATGACAGGTTCACACATGAATCTATCGACACAGCACATGATCTGTTCTTCATGAGATTGAACCCGTACCTGGATGACCGCGATGGCAGTCCGGCAAACCCGGATGTGATCAAGGTCGTTGATGACACACAGATAATCACCTTCCCATTGGATGATGACGGATATGTCAGCTACGAGAATGAGTTGCAGATGGCCGGAGCGGACATTGACAGCGAAGACAATATCCATTTGTTCTGGTGCGAAGAGGACATTGAGGATTGGTTATACTACAATAAAATAGACCGCAATGGAAACACCCTCATTGGTCCAAATGAGCTCATATTCTATGACGGCAACACTGCAAACTCCAATGCACGTCCAGACCTGACAGTTGACAATAATGACAACCTGCATTTGGTATGGACTGATGAATACATGACCGGCGGAGATGACAATGACGGAGATGATGAATTATTCTACGCCATGCTGGACAAGTTCGGTAACAAGCTCATCGACAGGACCATGATCTCCAATGATGATGATTATGTATCTCAGAGAGGTCAGGTAATGGTAGACTCACAGAACATCGTGCATGTTGTATGGAATGACAATGGAAATGACAATGATGGCCCGGAGGTCATGTACACCAAATTCAACCCATACGCGGATGACATGGACGGCGACAGGGCGATGATGGCAAACATGAGGTTAGTCCCGAACAAGTACATATCTGGATATGGTGTCAACACAGACGATGAGAAATCCCGACATCCATATACAGCAATGGACTCCAATGACGAGATCCATGTAGTATGGCATGAGAAAGATCGGGATTATGAAGTGACATATGTCAAACTGGACAATGATGGAAACATTCTGGATAGATTTGACATAACACCGTATGATATAATCGATGACCCCACATACGGTGATGAGCACAAGATAGCCGTGGATGCGAACAATATGCCACATATCGTCTGGGGAGATGACTCCAATTATGATGTCGCGTACTACAACCCATACAATACCATGTACGGTTCCCTTACCATGAACATCAATGACAGTAATTTCATTGACCAAACTACAGATGGTATCTACATAGATGAAACATACTTCATTGATCTGAACTTGAACATCAACAATTGCCTTTTCGAGGACAATGATGATGATGGAATTGAATTGGATTGGATCGTTCAGAGAGAACATGAGACATCTACCATAAACATCCTGAACAGTGTATTCATCGATGACGATGTATCAACAGACACTGGTATCTACATCAACAATATCGAAGGTGGAGACACTGTAGTGAACATAAGGAACAATGAATTCTACGGTGATGATCAGATGGATGCCATATACTGGGATTATACTAATGATGAGGCAGAAGATGATTCAGCAGATATACCCATTGGCTTTGTGTGGTTGAATGTAGAGGACAATTACTTCTACGAGTGTGATTACGGTCTGTACATATACGAGTTCTATTTCACAGACTACCTCATCAACTTCAACTACAATACCATGGAGCTGATCGATGATGAGGCCATCTACTTGGATACCATGGAGTCAAGCGCAGGAACCTTCAATGTCATAGGAAATGATCTGAACCAGGTGGATGACGGATTTTACTTGGACTACCCAGCATACTTCGATGACGCGCATGATATGGGCTATACCGAGGCCATGATGAGGCCGACATATCTGAACTTCATTGACAATACCATGTTGGGCGTGGAATACTACGGAATATATGTCTATGAGAATTACTACGCACCATTGTATGTGAACATCGACAACTGCCATATCGAAGGAACTGGAGATGATTTCAGTAGTTTCTATGGTGTGTACATCTACTATGCATACTATGCCCCTATCCACGTGGATATAAGGAATTCGTACATCGCGCACGGATACTATGGTTACTACATGTATGAAGAGGACTACACCTATATGACGACAAACATTGAGAACACTGTTTTTGACGATGTCTATTACGGTCTATACATGGACTATCCAGCATACTATGAGTATCACAAGCTCACTATGACGGATGTGGATATAAATGTCTGTTATGGTGGAACTGGTATTGAGGTATACTATGCCTGCGATGATGATGGTGCTGTATTCGATATGATACTGGACAATGTGAACATCCACGCCTACGAAGGATATTCCTGGTACGGCGATGAGTATGATTACTACGACTACGGTATCTACTTCGATGAGTTCGATAATGGAAGGACCTATCTGACAATGACGGACTGTGACATCACTGGCTATGATTCTGGTGGTGTTTATGCTGAGAATTACTACAGCGCGGGAACCCTATCTGCCTGGATATACGATTGTAACTTCGAGGATTTCCCAGGAGAAGCCGCACCTTCGGTCTACATAGATGCAGATGGTGATGAAGGTGGTGCAGTGGTCTATATAATCAGTTGTGACGGCGATCAGACCTACTACGTCTATGACGACGATGCCTACTACACAAACTATGGACAGTACTGGGACTCGTATATCTACGAAGGATGGTGGCTGGACGTGGAAGTTCTAACCGGACAATACTTGAACATGGCTGCTGAGAATGTTGACATCAGTGTCTATGACACAGATGGCAGCTACATAACAGGTGGCTTGACGGATGGAACTGGCTGGGTCACAGACATGATCGCATACGAGATGGTCCTCTGGTCCAATGGTATCGAACAGAACAATCCATTCACCATTGTCGCAGATAATGGTGCAGTAACCGCATCTGCTATTGTTGACATATACGCCGATACACAGATCACATTGACATTGACCGGAGACTGGGACGCGGATGGTCAGAACGACCAGATCGACCCGGACGACGACAATGACGGTGTCACGGATGTGAATGACGCATTCCCTCAGGACCCGGCTGAATCTGCGGATTCCGATGGTGATGGCATTGGAGACAATGCTGATCTGGACGATGACATGGATGGCGACGGCATACCAGATGCCTCCGATTGGGACATAGATGGTGATCAAGTTGGAAACGACAATGATGCCTTCCCGTACGATGGATCTGAATGGAATGACATGGACGGAGACGGCATTGGAGACAATACCGATGCAGACATCGATGGCGATGGCTTCAACAACACAGCACCAGTCAATGAGACAATTCCCGATGCCTTCCCGTACGACGGAAGCGAGTGGAGTGACATGGATGGAGACGGAGTTGGAGACAATTCTGACTGGGACATGGATGGAGACTTGATCGGAAACGATCAGGACGAATTCCCCGCAGACCCGACCGAATCATCTGATATGGACGGCGATGGTATTGGAGACAATGCTGACACCGATGTAGATGGTGATGGTATTTCTGACGCAGTGGATGACTTCCCGACCAATCCAAATGAATGGATGGACACCGATGGTGACGGAGTCGGAGATAACTCTGACTGGGACATTGATGGTGACGGCGTGGCCAATACCAACGATGACTTCCCATACGGTGATGCCGACTGGAGAGATCTTGACGGCGATGGATTGGGAGACGGTGTTGACTCGGATATCGACGGTGACGGAATTGCCAATGTGGATGACGCATTCTCATTCAATGCCGAGGAATGGACTGACACAGACGGTGATGGCATTGGAGACAATAAGGACTGGGATGTTGACGGCGATGGTGTGTCAAATGCCATGGATGCCTTCCCATTCGACGAGGATGAATGGCTAGACTCCGATGGTGATCTAATAGGCAATAATGCGGACACCGACGATGACGGCGACGGAATATTGGATGCAGATGATGAAGCACCACTGTACTTCAATGTACCAGCAACTGTGATACCAGAATACCCAGAATCCCCGGAATACCCCGAATTCCCGGAGGACGAGCCAGACATGCCATTGTACTTGCTGTTGCTCATTCTGATTGTCACAATGGTACTTGTTCTTCTGGCCACCAATAAGGTCAAGGACAATACAGAGCCACCTCAGTCAGCCAAGCCAGAGACTCCAAAACCAGAAACACCAGAACCTGAGGCAGAAGAGCCAAAGGTCGAGGAGCCAAAAGCAGACCTCCCCGAGGAATAGACGGAAAATGGGGAAGGCGTCCAGCCTTCCCCCCCTTTTACTTTTTTTAAAAAAATGTGACTATATCAATAATTTTGACTAAGAATTGGAACTTATGAGTTCTTTGGTGGTCTCGATCAGCTTCTTTGACTTCGCATCCTCAAAGTGTTTCAAGGCCTGCTTGAGCTTCATCACGCCCTCGCCCTTCATATCATTCTTCAAGAGGCTTTTGGCAAGCTCAAGAACTATAACTCCACTATCATAAGGAATGCCAAGGCCAGTCATGATGCTTTCTGCCTTTTCCAGATGATCCAAGGCCTTGTCCCCATTCCCATCCAGATCCTCCACCATGCCCTTTGACATATTTATATAGGCTTTTAGATATTTATCTTCCAGGTTACTGCCATTATTCTGAGCCAGATTGGCCATTTCCCTGGCGGTCTTGGCGTTCCCTTGCCGTGCATGACACTCGGCAAGGTTGAAATATAGATATCCCAGGATGCGCTTATTGCCATCCTGGCCTATGACCTCCAGGCCCTCATTGAATTTCTCGATGGCCTTGTCATATTCCTCGATTATCTTGTAGGTCTCACCATGATTGTTGAGCACCCTGGTGAGGTCGAAGGAATTGTCCTCTCTCTGGTATGCGTCAATGGCCTTCTGGTTGACTTCCAGGGCTTTATCATATTCACCCATGTCATTGTAAGTGCTGGATAGAAGACCCGCGGCCTTGCCTATGAGGTCGTCATTCTCTATCGTCTCACCGATCTCCAATGCCTGCTTCCCCTTGGCAATGGCCTCCATACTATTTCCCATTCTCCAGAACACGATGCCAAGGCCAGACTCTGCCAGGCCAAGGTGATATGGATTGGAGAAGTTCCTTACTATCTTCTCCACATCTTCGTACTTGGCCTTTGCTTTGTCAAACTTCCCACTCCTGGCAAAGATGTCCCCGATCTTGATCATTGACTCTGCCTTGTAGATCAAGTCCCTCTGGCCATCTGCAAGTCTAACGATCCTCTCAAGGCTTATTATCGAGTCGAACCAGCGGCCAAGCCTGCTGTCAGAATCTGCCAGTATATCCAAAAGCTTGATAGTGGCTTTGATAGATGCGATATCTTCTGACATCTCCAATTGCTTGATCCCTTTTCTGCAGAGTTCTTTCGCTGTTTCGTAATCGGCCTCATCAAAGGATGTCTTTGCCTGGATAATGATGTCTTCTGCAGGACTCATATAATAACTATATTGATATTCAACTATATAACGGCTTTTGAGTATGGGATATTAAAAAATGGACAAATTTACCTGATTTTATGCCATTTTGCTCAATCCTCAGGGTTTCAATGCAATGGGATGACACCATCATATCTTTATACCCTGGCAAAGTTCATCATTCGATAATATGACAAATGAACTGAAAGGCAAAATAGCCATTGTCACCGGGGCATCCAGAGGTATTGGAAGAGGTATAGCCATCGAGCTGGCAAAAAAAGGAGCCACGATAATCGGTATCTTCACACAGAATACCGATATGGCCGAGAAAACCAGAGCCGAAATAGAGGCTCTGGGTGCGAAAGTCAAATTCTACCAATGTGATGTTAGCAGCCAGGCTGATGTGGAGAAGACCTCGAATTTGATCTTGAACGAATTTGAGACCGTGGACATCCTGGTGAACAATGCCGGTGTTCACCAGCATCTCAGATCCTGGGAGCTTGGTATCGAGGACTGGCAGAAAGTGATTGACATCAATCTGACTGGCACCTTCATGGTGGCCAAGGCTTTTATTCCGCACATGAGGTCGAAAAAAATGGGCAAGATCATCAATATTTCATCATGTGTCGCATACACTGGCACAGACCATGAGGTTCATTATGCGGCTTCCAAGGCGGGTGTCATTGGCCTTACAAAATCTCTGGCACTGGAGCTTGCTGGCGACGGGATAAATGTCAATGCCATAGCTCCTGGGTATATCGAAACAGATATGGTTGTTTTCGATTCTGAAGAGGATAGAGGCAGAACTATCGAGACTATTCCAAAACTTAGGCTGGGACAGCCCAGTGATATTGGAAAAGCGGTCGTGTTCCTCGCAACCAGTGATTCGGATTATATCACTGGCGAGATCCTGCATGTGAACGGCGGATTGTTGATGGCTTGAGTTAACGATTTCAGCAAAGCCCTTAAATCCATTGAATAATTTGGGTGTGCATTGAGATCATAATAGGATGATATAATGGATGAAGATTTTAAAACACTGAACAGCAAGCTTTCCGAGATAGGCGATATTGGAGCAGCCATTGCTCTGATGTACTGGGATCAATCAACTTACATGCCAGAGGGCAGCGCGATGGCTCGTGGCAAACAACTGGGCACATTGAGCAAGATGTCCCACGAGATGTTCGTAGATCCTTCCATCGGCCAGTTGCTGAAAAAACTGGCCGACATGGAGAGTTCCAATCCTTATGATTCCTTCGCAGCGAGTATTATCAGGGTGACAAAACGCGAATATGACAAGGCCACGAAAGTTCCTTCGGAGCTTGTTTCCCGAATATCCAAGCACAATGCGGAGAAGGGCCAGGCATGGACAAAAGCCCGCCCCGCCAATGATTTCACTATGGTCCAACCATACTTGGCGAAGACAGTTGACTATGGTCGGGAGCTGGCAGATTGCTTCCCAGGATACGAGCACATTGCCGATCCTCTGATAGACTCCGCGGATTATGGCATGAAGGCATCCAGTATCCGAAAACTCTTCTCCGAACTAAGAGAAGAATTAGTACCGATGGTCAGGAAGATAACGGAATGCGAGCCTATTGATGATTCTTTCTTCAAACAGGCCTATGACAAGGATATGCAATTCGAATTCGGCAAGATGCTGGCCAAGGATATCGGCTACAGTTTTGATACTGGCAGGGAGGACATGGCTCCTCATCCTTTCACTATCTCATTCTCCATACACGATGTGCGAATAACAACGAGGATCGATCCGAATGATCCTCGGGACGCGCTTTTCAGCACAGTTCACGAAGCTGGGCATGGGATGTACGAACAGGGTGTGGATCCAGCCTTCGAAGGCACGGCTCTGGCAGGAGGAACTTCATCCGGAGTACATGAGTCTCAATCCCGCCTTTGGGAGAACATCGTGGGCAGGAGCAAGGGCTTCTGGAAATTCTATTATCCAAAGCTCCAGAAGCAGTTCTCGGTACAGCTCAGCAATGTCACGCTGGATCAGTTCTACAAGGGCGTGAACAAAGTGGATCGCTCACTCATCAGGACAGATGCTGATGAGGTCACGTACAATCTTCATGTGATGTTGAGGTTCGACTTGGAGCTAGACATGCTGGAAGGAAAGCTGGACACGGCCGACCTTGCAGATGAATGGAAAAAGAGATTCAAGGCCGACATGGGCATTGAAGTTCCGAATGACACGGACGGAGTTCTCCAGGATATTCATTGGTACCACAGCATGATCGGCGGCCAGTTCCAGGGTTACACACTGGGAAATGTCATGGCTTCCCAGTTCTACGAAGCGGCTTTGAAAGCGCATCCTGAAATTCCAAGGCAGATAGAGAATGGCAAGTTCGATACGCTACACACATGGCTTAAGAACATGATATACCAGCATGGAAGCAAGTTCACTGCAAATGAACTTGTTGAGCAGGTCACTGGAAAGCCTTTGACCATCGAGCCTTACATGAAGTATCTTAAGGAAAAATACAGTGAGATATACGGGATCCAGCTATAGGTCCTTTCTTATCGCTTCAAGGTTCTCTTTCGCCTCAGGAACCATATCCAGCAATCCACTGACAAGGTCGCATGCGAAATCATCACAATGCGCGCAGTTCTCCACATCTTTTGTCTTACAGCATGACCTTATCTTACATTCGAAGCAATGCCGGAACTTCGCACCGTCATCATTAAGACAGCCAGAGCAATTTATGTCCTCTGGCTTGATATCCGCTTTGTATATCTCGGACCATTCCTTCGCGGCCTCTATTCGGAGACTTTCATCATCATTCGCAAAGGCTTTGAAGGCGGGGCATTCATGGCATGCCAGACCACAATGAGCGATTAATTTTTCTTCAGACATGGTATCTATTTGATATTGGCTGGGTGGTATAAGTCATTTCCGCAAAGGCCGAGTTCTATTCATCAATCGACCCTATAATCATATTGAAATTATTATATTTATTATAATATTTATGCGCAAGGATAAATAGCCAAATTGCTGCTGGAAATACCGTGATGGCCTCTGGAATGGCCCATGCCTCATTTCCACCCATGAGTGCCCAACCAGCTATTCCCATCAGCCCAAATATTATGCCGAGAATACCGAGCATCCGTAGCTCAGTGTCTTTCATCATCGACAGGCCCAGGATGATGTAAGCCAGCAATACCAGGACAAAGAAGGACATCGCGAAGATGAAATGGATAGTATATGTGGCGTCGGCCATTGTGAAAGCACCGATCCCAACAAGGGCGATGGAAGCCAGTATCATGAAAAGACTACCAATCCTCATGCCCATTTTCTCCTTGCCAGTGTTCAGAAGTAGCCCAATGGAAAAGAGGAGATAAAATACACCGCATATTATCAGGCTAGCATTGAAAAAAATCCCATATTCCATGATCCCCAGATCGCTGAGTGCGTGCTCGCTCCAGCTAAAACTTGGTGACAGGGCCATGGATATGAAGATACCAATGATCGCGACAGCTGGGCCGGCCATTCCTAGCTGGGCTGTCTTTTTAGTTCCGAGAACAGTCTTTAGATACACATGTTGGGAATGATCACACTCTCTAATAAGCTTATGTGGAATTGGTTTGCAGCTTGACCAGAGAGCGGTTCATCCAGATCTCATTGATCTATCATGGCTTTTGCAATGAGTGCGTCAGTCAGCCTCTTCAGGCATTCTTTTTGGTAGGCCTCATTGTATATCGCGCCTTCTATTATATTCGTTATCAAAGATCTGATCTCAGCTTCGGTCAGTCGGTCAATGGTATTGTGAAGATCTTTCACTTGCTTCCTAACCACGAACTTGCCCATTGGTCCGGAGTATTCCATCACGATGTTTTCGATATCTTCCAGATTGATTTTTTCCATGGGCATCCCACCTATTCCTTTCCTTCCATTGCTTCGATCGCCAATTTCACGCTATTGATCATCCTATTGAAGGACTTGGCAAGAGTTCCGATCTCATCATCTCCTTCTATATCCAGGAACTCCACATCCTTCTTGCCAGAGCTTACATCATCCGCGGCTTTTGTCATCAACACTATCGGATCAGATATGCTCTTTGATACCGAGAATGTGAATATCAGGCCAAAAACAAGGACCAATATCATCATGATAATAATGAGTTGATTTGCAAAAGCCAGAGAATCTTGCAATTCGACAATCTGGGTGTCCATATCTTCCTTTGCTTCATCCTCTATTCCACTTAGATATTCCTTGAATTCCTCGGTCTGCTCATCCATCTCTTCAACAGATTCATCGACCGCGGCATCATTGCCAGTATCAACAACCATGCATACTTCTGATATTGTTTCGTAAAATTCATCCATAGAGGAATCTACCTCATCAAGGATAGCCTGTTCGAATAGTCCCGAGTTCTCCATCCCCAAAGTATTTGATTCAATCTCTTCTTTGAATTCCTCGATCTCTTCAATGGCCTCAGGCTCCTCGTTCACATAGCACATTGTAGCACCCTGTATTGCATAGATATTTGTTCTCAGGTCCATGATGGACTTCGAGCCTTCCCAGTATTTGTGATCTATTTCCTCTAATTGGTTTGCAGTATCATTGTTCATGTAAAGGGCTACGCCCCCGATCATGGCGACCAGCATGATTATTGTGAGATATCCTGCTAATAATTTCGTTCTTATCTTCAAGTTAAAACCCTCCTAAGGTTAACTATCGTCAACGTTAACTATCATTAAATAATTTTCGCTGAAATGTTAGATGTTGCGATAAGAACATAACAAAAAGACAATGTAAGGCTATAAACGAAAATGTAATATTAACTGTGGTTAATGGTGACATTATAACAATAATATGCCTATTTTTCAAGATAGCTAAAGCTCGTCTGGTAGCCCAGTAAAAACAATAAAAAAACAGCTAAATGATTTAACAACAACGATGAGTGAATTCAGGGAAGAAAGGGGCCGGAGCAAAAGGTAATGTAGGAACATCGGTCCTTTAGCTCTAGCCCCTCCCTTTCAGCTCTGCTGGTATATGCTGAAGGTCGCTGAAAAACAAAGTGATCAAACATGAATGTAGTATAAACAATTTCGAATACTCTTTATAATAATAGGGAAGGGAGGGGCTAGCCTTGTCAGAAGGGATGGGATGCACTCTAACAACTAGCCCAAAATCCCTATGACTTGAATGTTCGTAGTTATATATAATACTTTTGAATTATGTTTATATATACAAATGTTAAAATTTAATAGATTTTATGTTAATATTGGCTCTATTTTTCTTTAAGTATAGTAAATTCTCATTATTTATAAAATGACCTATTGAAATCCACCCTGAAATTCTATCATTATTTTTGAGAATCTGTTATTTTTTATTCTTAATATTATAACATTATATGTAAATTTAATATCGATCCTAAGTCCGCAATTATAAATATCCCCATACCTTTATTACATGATGATGTCAAATACACCAGCTGATAGAAGGCCTCATGCATTCTGTGACTCATGCGGATCGCAGGCCGCGTTCATTGTTGAACATCAGCGTTGGTATTGTTCAAAATGCAGGAAATATCTGAACATTGGCATTGAGCAACCAGTACCTACTGTTGAACACCAGCAAGCCAACACGCACCCGCAGGTTGCAGTTGGACATCAATATACAAATGCCTCTCCTCCACCACCACCTGTTGTTCAGCATCAATACACCAATGCTTCACCTCCGCCAGCATATCATGCAGGAGCGCCCCCTCACCAATATCCATCTCAGGCGAATTACCAACAGCCCCAGCCTGTTTATCAGCAAGCTGGACCGTATAACAATTATCCGCTGCAGCCACAGCCCGTGCAACAATATGGTTACGCGCAGCAGAACATGTATCATCCCAATATGCCGAATGAGAATATGGCGAAGGCCAAGGTACACAATAGTGTTTCTCTGAGGAACAGATCGGACAATGTGATATCCACTGCTTGGCCAGCGATATTGATAATCATTCAATTGGCATTGATCGGCACCACGATACTTGGTTTCTTCTTCATTTTCAGTGATCTCTCTTTCATCGACCCATACACCAGCGGTATACCATCGGAATTCATATTGCTATTTGGTCTGGCATTCATCATGCAGTTATTATTCACAATAGTCCAATCATACCTTGTCTACATACTGGTTCTCAGAATGGACGATCATTTTGAAAGGGACAGCCTCTTAAGAATGGGTCTTCTGGAATATCTTGATTCCAGGTCCATGGTCACTGGAACCGATATAAATGTCGAGCGCTGGACTATCAATACCATAAATATGAGTGCGTACATGAAAGAGAGAAAGAAGGGCGCTATAACATGGGCCATTATGGTCGGGTTATTTTCCTTCATACCTGTTGTCGGCACTTTGTTCCTGCTGTATATTCTACATTCTCTCACTGACAATCTGATAGACCATGATTTCAATCAATTGAACTTCAATCGCCAGCTCAATTGGTCACTGGCCAAATTGAATCGGCCACTGGTCGGATCCGGGGGCTGGATGAATGTCCCACGTAGAAGCACAGGGATGTACATCATCCTCACATTGATCACCCTTGGTTTCTTCTTACCCTACTGGTGGTATGTGGTCATCACAGATTGGAATGAGCATTTCCAGAACCAGTGGAAGTTCGAGGATGAATTATTATATAAATTAAGTCAGGAATGATCGCGTGAGCAAGACCAATAAACTCCCCTCAAAATATATCTTCATCTCCTTCGGCCTGGGCATGGTATCTGCCTTTATCGCCATATGGGGAGAATTTGGATTGATGTTCAATAATGATGGTTATGGGGTCATTGGTCCCACGGCCCTGGGAGTTTTTTCCGCGGTCGTCATCGCGCCCCTAGTGGAGGAGCTGGCCAAACCATTGGGTCTTTATATCATCCAGGGCGAGGAAGAACCTGATATCAGCCTTCAGAGTTGGGTATTGCTTGGTGCGATATCCGGTCTTGGTTTTGCCGTACTGGAGAATTTACTGTATGCCTCCGGTCTCATGGGATATGGCACTGATGTTGCTTTTACCCTTCTTCTGCTTCGATCCCTTCTGCCTCTTCACATGATCGCGTCCGCGATAACTGGATTGGGATTCGGTCTCTGGATAAAGACCAGAAATGGTTTCTATTTCGTAATATGTATATTCATAGCGATGTTGATACACGCTCTCTTCAATTTCTCCGCTGTATTTGTTGGTTGACATGAAACTCCCCAAAGGAACTCTGACCGGATCGATGAAGATCCTTGCCCCGCTTCTAATCTGGATGAGTGCTGGCTGGTTCTCCTACCCTTACCTGATAGGGTATATCTATGATGCTGTTGGCGAGTCCATAGATATCGAAGAATTGAGAACCTTTTCATTGATCATGACCGTGGTATGCTTGGGTCTTGGAATATTATTCCTGATACTTGGTGTCAAAGGCCCGAAATTAGATGAGGATGATTTCAAAAGGATGACCGGGCAGTTGGTCATGTGCGAGCATTGCAGGCTGGAAATGAAGAAAGAGGTTTCCACGATCACATGTGAGCATTGCGGGAAGTTCATTTAATTTATATGCGCATATATAAATATTTACTTTTCTATTTAAATACAAATATATTTATTAGTCAAATATAAAAGGAACCGCCAGCCGACTAAAGCTGGCGGTATTTTATTGTGTTTGTGGTATCAGATCTTCCTTATCTTTCCGAGTATGGGCTCGTATACAAGTCCCTTGTCAAGCAATCCCATTATCGCCTCTTCGAAATCCGACTTGCTGATCTTCTTCTTCTTTGCCCCGGCCTCGATATCCGACCATTCCACACCACTGCCGGAATCATCCATCTTCTCGACAATATCCAGTATCTTTGTTTCATGGTCCGTGAGCTCGTCATCACCGTCGCCATCGCCTTCTTCACCCTTCTCATCAGGTCCTTCTGGCGGGACGTCCTTTGATTCCACATCTCCGGACATGACCTCGATGGCCTCTTCTTCCATATCGTCGTAATCCGGGTACTCCAGATCTTCATCAGGAATATCCGGCATCAGCTCGTCCTTGTCGCCTTTGTTCTCTGGCAGAAGATAATTCAGGGATTCGCGAAGTAGATTGTAATATCGGTCTGTTGGCACATCTGGATATTCCTCCAGGGCGATCATCATACCTTTGCTGAGTGACTCGCTGTAGCCCAGCTCCATCAGCTCCTCCACAGAAGGCGAGGACATGTTCTTTGCCTCATTGTAAGCCTCCAGTCTTTCTTTCAGAGCCTTGCAGGATTCCAGCACCCAGTAGTCTCGAACATCCTCGGTCACTGTGCGCACGACCTCCGGGCTGATGGAAACGTACATCACGCCTTCCTCCGGGGAATATGTCCTGGCCTTTCCGATAATGGCCACGAAGGCTGGTGGGTGAACCTTTGAAAGTGCGAGAGCAGCTTCTGGCTGATACTGGCCAGCTGATATGTAATAGGTTCCTGTTGGGTCGTTCATCCTCGCCCGCCACAGGGGTTCGGCCGGCGAACCCAGATTCTCGATGTCGGTGATCACTCCGACAGCGAATATGCGATTCATCCTCGCACCCAGTGGGGATATCAGGAAACTCGGGCTCATCTCTTCCTGGCCTTCGATCTTGATCCTGGAATCATTGAACTCTGCGGCGAAGACACGCCATGCGACCTGTCGCTTCATTACTTCACCTCCTGTTTCACAGCAGGCATGTATTGAACTATCACTGTCATATGCTGAATTACGTTCACTATATCGCCTCCAGTAAGGTTCTGGCCTCGTTCTCAACATCGAGCTTTAGGAACTCGATGTCATTCACTATCATGATCAATCCGAAATCATCGAAGGAAACACTGCCAATCGCGCGGACTGGCCTGGCGACCATCAGCTCGGAGAATTGATCCTGGATGACACTGTAATCCATGGCGTCCTTTGCCTCGGATAGACAGTCATCTATGGACTTTTTGATAAGTTTCTCGGAAAGATCGCGGCCTATCACCGCGGTCATCGCTCCTGTGCCATCATCCACTACGGCCTTCACGCGCATGTCCGGTATTCCTTCCACTTTCTCGTGGATCTTGCAAATGTTCTTCTTTATGGCGCGGTTACATTCGGGACATCGGAATATCAGGCCGCTTCCTTCTCGCACATCCAGTACCATACCGTCTACTGAAGCGTCCAGCATGCCACCGCTCTTGACCAGGCCTTTGATATCCATGCTCACTGGCTTGGACAGTTTTTCAGCGCTTGGCAATTTATCCTTGGACTTCTCGATATTGCCCATGTCGAAATTAAGCTGGGGCATACCTCTCCAGGCGCGGATATAGGCATTGTTTATCTGCATCACATCGCCAATTTTGAACTTCGCCTCGCCCCAGCAAGTGTATGATATCTTGCCAGTCTCGTCAGCCAAAGTTCCTGAAAGGAGGGTCTTTTCCTCGTCCTTCACGGTCACCATTCTCTGATCTCTTGTGATTATCCTGGCGACCACGTTCAAACCACGGTCGCCATCCTTGATCTCACCTATTTTCACATCTCGGCCAGGACCGGCATTTCCACCAGATACGGGCGGTAATGCGTCTTTATCCTCTATATCGACAGTCGCTCGCTCTCCGAGATTGATCTGGGGCTCGCCATTCCATTCGGTGATATAAGCAGAGCCGATGCGAATGACATCGCCTTTTTCCAGCTTGAGGTCGCCCTTCTCCCAGATGGTGAATGGGCAGGTTCCGGTCTCATCGCCTATGATACCCGAGAATATTTCCTTCTTTTCTCCTCTGGCTGTGATCTCTTTCTCGGCTACGAAAACCACGCGGACAAGCATATTGGCATCGAAATCGCCGAGTTCCTTTAGCTCGGCGACCTTCACATCCTTTGCTTCCTTGGGCTGGCCTCCGCCACCGCCACCGCCGCCTTTGCTTGGAGGGAGCGCGTCCTTCGATTCCATATTGATCACACCACGGTTGCCGACATTGATCTGCACCTCATCACGGTACTCGGTGGTGTAAGCGGCTTCTATACTGATCACATCGCCTTTTTCCAGCTTGAGGTCGCCCTTCTCCCAGACAGTGAAGGAGCATGAGCCAGTATTATCCGCTATAAAACCAGACAATATCTGTTTCTGCTCGCCCTTGGCGGTGATCTCCTTCTCTACCACGAAAGTTATTCTTCCTAGTATATTGACGGAATTATCACCCGGCTCGAGCTCGGCGATCGTTCTGACAACATCATCCAGATCTGCCAGGGAAATATCGAATTTCTTCGCAATGCTTCGCATCGCCTCTCTGGCCGGGATCTTGAAATCAACTACGAACTTCAAAAATTCTTCTTCTATCTCTTCTCTTTCTGCCTTATCGCCAATGGCTTCCATAAGGTCATCTATGTTCTTTGCGTATTTCTTATCCATTATTTCACTCCATGGTTCACGTTTTTTTGTTTATGGTGAACGGTAGGACTCCTATATTGAGAAATGATATATAAGGGTAGAGGAAGGGTGAGCGAAAGTATTCAAATCTCCAATATGTAAGACAAACAAAGCAAGTAATTAATATATCGAAATTTAATACGGGGGCGGTTGGAGTAGTCCCTATGAAACTCGAAGAACATCTGGCAGGCCATGATCAGGATCTCAGAGAATTGGTATTGAAGATAGGCGAGATAGGCAAAGTCATTCACAAAGGGTTTGCATCCCGCCAGTCCGTATCCGATACTCAAAATGTGTATGGGGAGACGCAGATGGCCTTGGACAAATGGGCGGATCAAGTTCTCATTGATGGATTGAGGGAATCCGGCCTTGTGAAATATCTGGCTTCTGAAGAACAGCCAGATGTGCTGGAGTTTGAAGGTTCCAAGTCGGATATCGGGATCACTCAGGACCCTCTAGATGGGTCGAGTTTAATTGGAGTTAATTTGGCTGTCGGGACCATCATCGGGATATTCCGTGGAAGTGTCCTTGTACCGGGCCAGGAGATGATCGGGGCCATGTACGTTCTTTACGGACCGCTTACCACTCTCACTTATTGCCTCAAAAAAGGCGTGCATGAATTCGTGCTGGACCCCAATGGGGAATTCGTTCTGCAATCCGAGGATATTCGAATTCCAGATGGTAAGATATTCGCACCAGGAGCTATTCGAAAGAAGTATCTGGATGGCCACCTGAAGTGGATCGAGGCACTGGAAGCCGATGGCTACAAGATAAGGTTCAGTGGTTCTTTTGTTGCTGATGTTCATCAGATCCTGCATAAGGGTGGTGTGTTCACATACCCTGGCATCGTGGGTAGCGAGCAAGGTAAATTGCGATTATTATTCGAGGGAAACCCAATGGGCTTCATCGTGGAGCAAGCTGGTGGCGCGACCAGTGACGGTTACCGCAGTTTGCTTTCGATCCAGCCAGATGGTGTGGCACATCGTGTGCCGATATACGTGGGTGGGAAGAAGGAAATTAATTTAATTAATAATATAAATGGAGGCATATAATTATGTACGAGCCAATACCCGGAGATGTCATGTTCCGCGCTCTCAAGGATAAGAGCGCGATAGTCATGGCTGTCAATGCCAGAACAACTGTAGGTGTAGCTGAAGGAATATTCCGAGCCGCGAAGGACTTGGATTCCGCAGTGATATTCGAGATAGCCAGGACCGAGTGCAATCAAGATGTGGGGTACACTGGCATGACCCCTGGTGATTATGCCGAGAGGATAATGGCCGCGGCTAAAAAAGTGGGCTTCGACATGTGGTCCCTGCATGCGGATCACATCACGGTGAAGAAAGGTGATGCTGCTGACATTGCCAAAACAAAAGAATTGATAGATGCACAAGTGGATGCGGGCTACACCTCTTTCGCTATCGACGCTTCACATTTATTCGATTTCCAGGGAGGCAATCTGAGAGAGGAACTGGCTCTGAACATCGATGTCACCACGGAACTGGCCAAGTACATTGAGGAACGAATGGGCGGTAAGCCATTTGGTCTGGAAGTGGAAGTTGGCGAGATAGGAAAAGAGGACTCGCAGGGCAAGGTCGTGACCAATCCCGACGAGGCCGTTACTTTCATAAAAGCACTCAATGAGAATGGTGTGTTCCCGCAAGTACTGGCCATTGCCAATGGCACGTCCCATGGCAATGTGTACGACGCTCAGGGAAATATCATGGAGCAGGTGAGTATCGACATAGATCAGACCAAAGCGGTTGCCCAGGCCCTTCGAGATGCCGGGTCAGATGTGCGGATCGCCCAACATGGGATTACTGGCACACCTCGCGAGCTCATTAACACACTATTCCCAAAAGGCGACATAATCAAGGGAAATGTCGCGACTTTCTGGCAGAACCTGATGTTCGATGTTCTTCAAGTTTACGATCCAGATCTGTACAAGGAAATATATGACTGGACGATGGACAATTATAGAGCTAAAAATCCTGGAAAGAAGGACAATGAGATATGGGGCAAGAACGTGAAGCAGGCGATCAAGCCCTTCCACGATCGCCTTTACGCACTTGATCAGGACGCGCTGGACACTATCGAAGCACTTTCATATGCCGAAGCCCGTATTTTCTTCAGATCATTCGGTTCCGCTGGTACTGCCAGTATAGTCAGAAAAGCAATGGAGGGATAAGATGAAAACACCTATCATCGCGATAAATATGAAGACCTATGAGCAATCATGCGGAGAGGCTGGTATCAATCTGGCCAGCCTTTGCCAGGAGATAGCGGAGGAAACAGGCGCGAACATAGCAATTGCTCCCCAGCAGACAGATCTCGCTCTATTCTCTATTGATCTCGACATTCCTATTTTCGCACAACATATTGACAATGCCAAGCAGGGCAGTTCGACTGGCCGTATCACACCCGAGAACATATGGACCATCGGTTGCGCCGGTTCTCTTATCAACCATTCGGAGTATCGAATAGAGGCTGAAGATGTGCGTGTGCTTGTTCAAAAATGCCGCAATCTGGCATTGACCAGCATCGTCTGCACAAAGGATGCTGTGGAATCCCGAGCATACGCGGAATTTAAACCGGATTTCATCGCGGTCGAGCCGCCAGAACTAATTGGTGGGGACATTTCAGTGACTTCCGCGAAGCCTGAGGTCGTTTCCGATTCTGTCAAGGAAGTGAAAGAGGTCGCGCCAGACGTTAAAGTTCTATGCGGAGCAGGAGTGAAGAATGGCCAGGATGTTAAAATGGCCATCGAGCTTGGCGCTGAAGGAGTTCTGCTGGCATCTGGTGTTGTTAAAGCTGATGACCAGCGCGCGGTGTTATTGGATCTGGTTAGTGAATTGTAAATTCAATCGCATCATCTGACCAAAAAGCCTTTATCTCCCTAATGCCAATCAGCCTTGATGTCAAAGGTCAATGGGGCGAAGGTAGCTATCGAGACTTGCCTGAATGTCAAAAAGGGTGAGCGAGTTCTAATTTTAACAGACACTTCTAAGGAAGCCATAGCTGAAACTATCTATCAGGCCGCGGTGGAAGCTGGGGCAATGGCCGTTCTCACAAAGATACCGGAGATCACCCAAGATGGACAGGAGCCTCCAATGCCAGTGGCCAAGATGATGAGGGACATGGACGTGATCGTGATAACCACGGAAATGAGCATGTCACACACGGCCGCCCGCAGGCGAGCATCCAAGGCAGGAGCGAGAATTGCCACAATGCCAGGTATCACCGAACACATGCTGAATGAAGGCGGGATGACCGCGGATTTCAAAGAGATACTGAAGGTCACACGCAGGGTGGCGAGGAAACTGAGAAAGGGCAACAAACTCGTTATCAAGACCGAGCTAGGAACGGACATCACTATGGATATCAAAGGACGATCCTGGGTGACTGAGGACACTGGTATCTGCAATAAGAAAGGTGATTTCACCAATCTGCCTGCTGGAGAGATGTTCATTTCCCCTCTTGAGGGCAGTGCGAAGGGCGTGATCATGGTCGATGGTAGCTTCAATGATCCACTTCTCAATCCGGTCAAGGTCAATGTCAAAGACGGTTATGCAACCCGGATAGTGGGCGCGCATGACGTTGTTAAAGAATTGAACAAGGGAGGGAAGACTGGCCGCAATATCGCGAAGGTCGGTATCGGCCTCAATCCGGAAGCGAAGATAATCGGCAAGATCCTGGAAGATACGAAGGTTTTGGGAACTGTGAATATCGGCTTCGGGGACAATTCCATGTTCGGCGGCAGGGTGAAGTCCAAAGTCCACATGGCGGGCATAATCAAGAACCCTACCTTGGTCATAGACAATGTCATTGTGATCAAGGACGGCGAGCTGAAAGTTTAGGGTCTTCATCTCACTACTAACTATATCATCAAAGCTTGAATTAAACAGTTATTAATAATCGAACTTTATTCAAGTACGTATGGGGCAAGGTGGACATCATATGAATCAACCAATAAGCCAAATACCTCCTGCTGTAGCAAATACGATATTATTGGATCAAGGAGAACATATATTGATAACATGGGATTTCTCTCAATCTAAATATATTGGCTCAAATTTTAACTCCGGACGGGGATATTTGGTATTGACCAATAAAAGAGTATTATCAATTCATTCCCAGGGATTATTGTCCTCAGGTTACAAAGTGATATCGAATATAGAGCTGCCCAAGATAAATGACCTAAGAGTTTCAAGCGGCTTCATGAGCAATGGACTTATTGTGATGGGAACTCTTTATACAATTCAGAATCCAGATATGGCTAGGAATTATATCGATAATGCGAGGGTGGACTTTATGAAGAACGCTCCGCCCCCAAAGGCACCCGAAATGCCCACACCTCCTGCAACAACACACTATGTTAGAGAGAAGGAAGTGACAACAAGAGAGGTCGTGAAGATCCGATGCCAGTTCTGTGGATGCTTATTTGACGAGGTGGTTGATAAGTGTCCAAGCTGTGGAGGTCGCTGATTTTTTAGCAGTGGGGATCTCAATTGTTTAGAATCCTTTTAGGCTTTCTTTCAATCTGGATAGCTCGTCCTGTCGCTTTCTCCAGGCATCTTCCTTGTCAGTGAGGGAGCTATGCACATGGAGCTGGTAAGCTCAGTCAAGGCGGATCACTGGTCTATGACGAAGAAGGGTATCAGGTATCTACACCCGATCACTGGCCGGTCAATATTGCAGTCAAGTGTCCCTTTTTTATACTTCACTATGACATCGCCTTCCAATTCATCTTTTCTTAAGCCAGTATCTATCTCCTGAACGAATATCCCTCTCTTGAACAGCTTGCCCTCATAGCTCTTCACACTCTTTATCTGGCATCCTTGGGGGGCCACGATCTTGATCGAGGCTTTCAGTGTTATCTCTCTTATAGTGATGCCTGTATATTCGTATTTGAAAAGATTTGAGTAACTGCCAGGTATCTTAGTTACTAGCTTTAGATCCACGACATTGCCGGGCTTAAGGGTTTCTTCCAATGGTATAAGATATGAAACAGAGGAATGGAACTTGGATCTGGTGAAGGATATTGAAGGGTTCACTTTTCCTGGCTGTGATTCTTTATGATACCTCAAAGCCTCCAATGGATAAGATACTGGCTCATTGTTCACTTCTACCGATTGAAGCTCATCGAACTTGTTGCTAAGATCGGCGGTCGAATACTTGAAACCAGGTATATGGATCTCTGAGATCTCATTGGTAGATATGTTCTTGACAGAATATGCGAATGTCAGTAATGCATCCCCATTCTCTTGGAGATGGACGATCCTTTCCATGTTCTCATACATCATCTCTCTGTATCCGAAATAGGGAATGCTGTCTCTCCTTGCTTGGTCAAGGTTTCCTATGGACTCGGTAAGGTCCTCCTTTAGAAAGTACACCATACGCTTGCTTGGCTTCCCCTTTACATATGCCCTTTTTGATATTATCACCCCATCCTTCTCCATTTGGGAAAGCTTTCTCTGGATCGTGACCTTGTGGACCCCGAATTCCTCTGCCATGTATTCTGAGGTTATATTCTCTGGAAATATGTAATCGTCATAATTCTTCATCCCTTTTTTTCTCAGATGATCCATCAGTCCTTCGGGCGTGATCTTGGTCATGAATTGGTCAGGGTATGTGATGTATATAAATATTTGCATTTTTTATGTATTTTAATTGCATTTTTTATGCATTAATCCGACAGACATATATATCATAGTTATAACATAGCTTCATGACAGTATGAGAATTGTAAAAGCCTTGGTGCCTGCAATTATGGTATTTGCATTCATATTCACGTGTTGCTGGGCAGCTTCAGGAGCTCCGGCTGCCGGTAGTACGGATAATGATCTGCTTCCAGAGTACATGCAGGACTGGGAATTGATGGAACCTGTCTTTGATCCCTTGAGCGAGGAGCTGGGCAATTATGTGATCCATTGGGATTGGAAGCAGGATGAGGCAGAGGGTGTCGTATATTACCTTGAAGAGGCCAGTACTTCGGATTTCCTGAATGCCAATGTGACCACCCACTTAGAGACCAAGGTACTGATGACCGGGAAGCCCAATGGCACCTATTGGTATCGAGTAAGGGCAGTGAAAGGAAACCTGACATCGGTCTGGAGCACACCCGACATGGTGAAGATATCCATCGAGCCCATTAACCCTCCAGACTCGGGAATAATAATACATGATTATCATAAGGATACCTATGAACGACTTTTTGAATGGGACAGTTATTATCAAAAAGAGAAGTTGGAATTCTTCCTCAATGTCCCGATGCTTGTCCAGGTGGGGGATGCAGATGATGCACCAAGATACTGGATGACATTAAGGGAATGTCATACATCTGCATTTTACAATGTCTCAGTTATCGAGATACAAGACCCACACCAGTTCATTACCATCACCAGCGACATAAGCACTATCGACATAGATCAGGACGGGGTGGACGACCTTGAGGTCCAGTTCAATAAGCAGCATGCCAATGGGCAGGTTTACATCAAATTCCTGATCATCGACCACTCTGGCCCAGTCATCCCATACCATTATCTGGGAGTGGTGCTGGCTGGCTTATTGATCGTCGTATATTATGTTTACAGAAGAAAGAGATCATCAAGACCCCCAGGAGACTCGACCGAGGCTGATATTGTTGAAGCTGAGCCACCTGAAGGGGAAACTGAAATTCAAGATATTAAAGAAGAAGGAGTTGAAGAAAATGAGAGATAAGCAAGCAAATGGACTTAAATCTAAGAATAATACAGCAGACATGCTGGTTTTGATCATAGTATTAGCCTTGATCCTGCCCACTGTGGCATCGATGATACAGCTGCCTGAGGCCACTGCCTCCGCACCTGCTAGGATAAGGCTGTCCTTCACCAATGCTGACACCCAGACAAGGATGACCGTGACTTGGGAGACTGATTCAACAGGCAATCCCGCAACTGTCGAGTACGGAACGACAGTTGCGCTTGGCAGTTCGGTCTCTGGTGCCAGCAGAACCCTATGGAGGGGCGATGCAGCCCACACAACGGAGATCACTGGCCTTAACCCTGGAACAGAATACTTCTATAGAGTGAGTGGTGATTCTGGAGAATGGTCGTCCATTTATTCCTTCAACACCGCGCCATCAGGTCCGGCTGACACTTCCTTCTTTGCTGGTGGGGACAGCAGGGACAATGCGGCCGGATGGGCCACCTGCGCCAATAGCATGGCCAGTCAACCGGAGGTTGACCTGACATTATTCAATGGTGATTATGAGTATGAGTACAGTGACCCAGCGACCATGAGGACCTGGTTCACGAATGCTGAGGCCACAACCAGGATCCAGCCTTTCCTCACGCAGATGGGCAATCATGAGGAAGATTATGCGGCTGGAGATTATCTTAACTATCTGGATGACTTCGATCTCATTGGGGTGAACGGTGATGAGACGGATGAGCACTTCTACTCATTTGATTGGGGCCTGGTCCATTTCATCAGTCTTAATACTGAAGCTGACGAGAGGAACTACATACCAGCGACCGTTCAGGCAGCCCAAAACGCATGGCTGGCGGCCGATCTAGCGGCAGCCGATGCCAACAGGGACAATGTACCTTGGATAGTTGTGCAGGCGCACCAGCCAATGTACGCGGCAGGCGGCAGTCACGGCCCACCGAGCGGTGGAAATTGTGTAGCGACCTGGCTTCCGCTCTTTGATACTTATAATGTGAATGTGTACATCAATGGCCACAACCACATGTACCAGAGGAGCTATCCCATCGAGGCAGGTGCAGCGACAACGACTGCTGTCAATTATTATCCGCCATCGACAACTGGGACGATCTACGCAACAATTGGTAAGATGGGTACCAGCTCAACATACACGCCCAGTGGCAGTGCGCTCTTCGCACCCACGGAGAATAACCAGATAAGCTATGGGAGATTCGATGTGCTGGTCTCCAATGGGAGCATGCACTACACATTACTGGACCCATACGCTGGTGAGGCCATACTGGATGAGTTCTGGTGGGAGATCGATTATATAAATTCTGCTGGAACGATCGACATCGAGAAGGACCTTTACGCTGGCGAAGATACTGTCCAGATAACCGTAAAGGATTCGGACCTGAATACTAATTCAGGGGTTGCAGAGACAGTTGATGTGACCCTTTCAAGTACAACTGAACCAGGTGGCGAGACCGTGACCTTGACCGAGCAAGGGCTCGATATCGGCATATTCATGGGCACTGGAACGATCTCATTGACCGACGGTGCTGGTATTGTGCATGTGTCGGACGGTGATACGATAACCGCGACCTACAATGATGCGGATGATGGAAGCGGCAGCCCAGCGGTGGTCGATGACACTGCTTTGGTGGATGGGGCTTCCCCAGCTCCTCCAACCACATTATCTGTTGAATGGTATGGCCAGAACAGCGGGGCCAGCATATACAATTATCAGGGTGTGACAGCTGCTGCGGGCCCACATGATATTTATGAATGCAGCGCGACTTCTATTTCAAGCCCGGCTGGTCCAGTTATAAATATACAAACAGAAGCTAGTGATGCTGAATATGTGTTAGTGGATACAAGTGATGACAATCGCTGGGCCTCACCAGATTATGGGGGATCGGAGCATGTCTTCATGTTGTGCGATATGCAGATCACTGAAGCAGCATCTACTGTTGACCAGCTTGAATTCTCTTATGAAGTATTTGCAACCCGGGCATCAGATTTCTATATCTGGGCCCAGGACAATTCTGCTAACTGGTATCAGGTCGGAGGCCCCATATCATTAGGTAACAATGGAGAGGCTACAATAACCAGAACTATTGGTTTATCGGGAGATGACCTGTTGATGGATCCATCTGGCTTTGTCAATGCAGGTATTGTCAGCTGGGGATTATGGCAGACCGATGTGTCTGATGATCTTGCGACAGATTATGCTGAACTTACTGTTGCTTATTCATACACATCGACTGATGATAATACACTCAACTGGACGCGCTCTGCTGATGATGGTGCAGGAGCTGATGATGTCCTGCGATACAATATTTACAGGGCGGATAATGCAGGAGGGCCCTGGGACACTATCTTGGACTCCGTACCTGCTGGCACCGAGACATATTGTGATGTAGGAATGGGAGAGTTCGATGGTACGAACTGGTGGTATGTTGTGCGAGCCGAGGACATTGCTGGGAATGAAGATACGAACAGCAATGCTGTCCCCGAGCAGTTCTTAGGAAATGTAGCGCCCTTTGCACCCCTGACCCCTACACCTTCGGACGGGGCTACGATAAATGATCCAGATCCTGCTTTGTCAGTGAGCGTGACAGACCCCAATGGCGACCCTATGGATGTTCATTTCTATGATGCATCTGGGCCTACACTTATTGGCACAGACCCTGGTGTGATCAGTGGAGGTATAGCCACAATTAGCTGGCTGGGCCTTTCAGATGGCACATACACATGGTACGCGGTGGCTGATGATGGAGAGTTCACCACTCAATCAGCAACTTGGACATTCACGGTCGATACCTCGGTCGAGCCTCCCACTGGCTTAACAGTTGAATGGTCCATTCCATTTGCGAGCACGATCTTCAGTGATGATGTGGAAGGCGGAGACCTTGGCTACCTGACATCAGGCGGCGGCGCTCCTATTACTGTGACATATCGTGTTACGGATGATGCCGAGGAATGTATAGACCCAGCTCCAACCGCACAGTATACTGGCTTTGTGACCACCACAAGCACGGACCTTGAATTCGATTGGGATGACTGGATGGGCGGGGCGCAGCAGATAGGCATGCGCTTCACAGGCGTCGATGTACCTCAGGGAGCTACAATAACCAGCGCTGACCTGACCTTCACATGTGACGAGGCGGACAAAGGTGTCAGCCCAGTTGACCTGACATTCTTTGCAGAGGCGTCTGATAACCCAGTTGCATTTGCAGCTGGTGATTTCGATCTCACGAACAGGGCCGACGGGGCACAGACCGCTGCTTGGACAAATGTGCCTTCGTGGACACTTGCAAATACATACACGACACCAGATCTCTCGAATGTGATCCAGGAGGTCGTGGACAGACCTGGCTGGAACCCGCTGAACGCCATGGCGATATTCGCCACTGGAAATGGACAGGGAGGAAGGGTCGCAGAGCCTGCAGAGTCGGGTGCTGCTGTCTCACCACTGCTATCTATCACGTACATAACCTCATCTTTCAATATCAAAGCGAATGGTGCCAATTCACCCACACAGTCATGGGATTTAGGGAATGGGGATTATCCAGACCCTGGAGCCGGTGGTGCTCTGCATTACCTGACCTCGCCAGATATTGACTTGACAGGTGAATCAAATGCCGAATTGAGCTTCTGGCATTGGAGGGATTTCGAACCTGGGTTAGTGGATGGTGGCAATGTGAAGATATCAACCACTGGAACCGGAGGGCCTTGGATATCACTGGACAGCCCAACACCAGCCTATGATGGGGCTTGTGTCGGAACCGACAACCCGCTCAATGGCGAGCAAATATGGGGTAATAATGACGTCTGGGAGCAGGTGACGATAGATATATCGGCCTATGCTGGTAACGTGGTCAATGTCAGATGGGAGGCAGGTGTTGACAATTCAGGGACCACAGCGGATGCTGGTTGGAGAATTGACGATATTCAGGTCACTTCCTTGTCCGGGAACCACGAGCACAATGTGCTGAACTGGACCCTCTCCGCGGATGACGGTGCAGGGGCTGATGATGTAGCATCCTACAATATCTACAGAGCTGATAATCCAGGAGGACCGTGGGATGCGGCCGCTCTATGGGACACAGTAACGGCGGGCACCGACACCTACACAGACCCAGGAGCGGGTGAGTTCGACGGGACGACCTGGTGGTATGTTGTGAGAGCGAAGGATTCGCTTGGCAATGAGGACACTAACACAATTGCAGTTCCAGAGCCCGGTGCTGTGCCTCCTTCAAACTTTATGATACCCGTGATCGCTGGCTGGAACTTCATATCCACGCCACTGATACCCTCTGATACATCGATCTTGACCATCATGACCGATATTGATGGGGACACCACATGGAGCACCATATTCTACTATGATGGTTCTGATGTAGCAGATCACTGGAAGTGTTATGATAAGGCACAGTTCGCGGCTGGATTATCTCAGGACCTAAGTAATATCGATGTAAAGATGGGTGTCTGGGTATTCGTGGATGTCGTGGGTGATGGCTTCATCAAGGTGGAAGGCACAGACCCGGTTGGCACGACCATCAACCTGGTCGCTGGCTGGAACATGGTGGGCTTCCCATCACAGGTTGAAGGTTATACTGCCCTTGACCTCAAGACAGATTCTGGTGGTTTAGTTACCATCATTGAAAGATTCAATGATGCGTCGGCCTATAATATGGAACTCATGCCAGATGGTGAGATGTTCATCAGAGGGCAGGCATATTGGGTCTACTGCACCGCGGCATATTCGTGGGTAATACCATAGAACATACCGGTGATCGACCTGGATAGCTATGGTCAAAATAATGGCTGACAGCCCTAATTAGACTATCCTATATCTCAGATGCCTCTCAGGCTTTCTTTCAATCTGGATAGCTCGTCCTGTCGCTTTCTCCAGGCATCTTCTTTATCAGTTAAGGCTTGTTCTCTATCATCCAGTTCCTTGAGGCGATCCTTCATCTCCACTTCCACTTTCTCGCGGAGCTCGTCCTCTTTCTTTTCCAGAGTCCATTCTCTCTGTGTGAGCTTGTCCTCTTTTGCTTTGGCGGCTTCCTCACGGTCCTTGAGCTCATTGGAATAATGCTCCAGCTCATCACGTTCTTCCATGACCTTGGCCAGCTCGGTCCTTATCGAAGCAAGTTTCGTGTCAGCTTCAGCTTCCTTCTTGGCCAGTTCTTTCTCTTTCGCTTTTATTTCGGTATTGGAGAGCTTGATATCCTCGGTCTTCTTGGAATGTAGTTTTTCTTTCTTCGCTTCCTCGCGCTCCAGCTTCTTTCTCTCTGTTTCTAATGCTTTTTCCGCTGCTGCCAAGGTGGAATCCTTGTCATCCAGATCCTGCTCTCTTTCGTCGAGCAGGGAGGATGTCTTTCCCAATTCCTGGAAACGATTGTCCAACTCGGCTTTTATTCCTTGAAGCCGAGATTCTTCCCCGTCCAGCTCTTCCGCTCTCTGATTTAAATTCGCTTCTATATCTGATAGTGATGTTTCTTGCTCGTCCAGCTTCTTCGACCTGCGATCGAGCTTTCTCAGCTCGTCTCTCGCGATCTTTTTCTGTTCCTTCTCCAGGGCCGCGAGCTCGACTTCTTTATCTTCCAGCTTGTCCTCGTGCAGGGTGGCCTTCTCCTCTCTCTTTTTTATTTCCGCGGCCTTCATTTCCAGCTCTGTTCCGAGATCGACCAATTCGCCCAGTCTCTTATCCAGCTTCTGGAATTCTCTTTTGGCCTGCCGATCTTTCTTTCTTAGATCGGCTTCGAGGTCTTTCACACTGGCTTCTAATTTTTCCAGGGCGGCCATCTCGGCTTTCAGCCTCTCGTCATCCAGAGTTATCGCCTTCTCCCTCTTGGTGAGCTCCCTCTGGATATTTCTTAAGGATTTCTTCTCATCCTTCAGGGCTTCGGACATATCCGTAGTACGTTTCTCAAGTCCCCCCAGCTTTCTCAGCTCCTTGTCGAGCTTCACCCGGTCCGCGTCAAAGGTCTTGCGCGCGTCCACGAACAATTTCATGTCCCGCTCGAGGGAGATCCTCTCAGCTTCCATCTCCTCTTTTTCCTTGGTAATTGATTCTGATTCTGATTCCAGTGAACTTAGATCCGCCTCGATGGCCTTCTTCTCCTTCGCCAGCTTCCGTAGCTCAAGGTCGGTCTGTTTCTTTTTCGCGGCCAGGTCCTTCTCCATATCTTTCAATTTTGCCTCTAATTTCTTGACCTGGTCAGACTTCTTGTTTACTTCGCCGGCCTCTGTCTGAACTGACTTCGCCCTCTCCAAAAGATCCTTCTCGATCCTCTGGAGATTATCTTCGGTCTTCAGAAGGTCAGCCTCTTTTTTCACATATTCCGTTATCTTGGCTTCGAGCTGGGCCTGGGCTTCTCTTTGTCTATTGGTCTCTTCTGATATATCTCGCCAGATGGATTCCAATTCCGCTCTTTCATTGGCCAGAACATCCTGTGATCGTCCAATATCCGCATTTCTTGCTTCCATGTCGGATTCCTTCACAGACAGCAATTTTTCTTTGTCTTCCAAAGAACTTTCTTTTTCTGCCAGGAGCTTCTCCATCTTCAGGAGGTCTTCCTCCTTGGCCTCAAGCTTCATCGCCTCGACCTTTTTCTCGGCCAGCACCATGACATCTTCCTCTGTCAGCTCTTTTTTATTGGCAGTGGTGTAGTGCTTCAGAAGTGCGACAGAACCCATCTTCACGGATTCCAATTCACCTTTTAATTTATCGATGGTCATCTGCCTGGCAAGAGCATCTTCTCTTTCCAGGGCCAGCTCTCTGGACCTGTCGCCGAGCGCTGCCTCCGTGTTCTTGAGGTCGTGCTCCCTCCGGGCCTGGGCCTCCAGGGCCTTCCTCTCCTGGGCAATGCGATCTTTCTCCTCGCTTCCAACCTGCCCCATGATGATATCCAGATCAATACTGCCTCCAATGACAGTGTCCGGATACTGGTCCTTGATATGCGCCAAGCTCACGCTGGATGATTTGTAAGAGTATGAATGAATTTCCAGGATGCAATCTTCTTTTATGGAATCCCTGGCTATTTCCAATATTGCTTCCTCGCCGATGGAATCTTCCACCGAGGAATGGGATGCCAGCATCGCCTTCCCCTTCTTTATCACGATATGCCCTATCGATATACTGCCGTCCCTCACATAGCTTGTCTTGATGAAGCCGTCGATACCTTGGCTATCGAATTCATTCAATAGGTCTTCCAATGCTGTTTTGCTTCCAAAGGCCGTCTTCAATATCCTTCCGCTGGGCAGTCTCATAAATATCATTGTCCATACTTATATGTCAGAACAGATGATAGTTCTCCTTAAATATATTTCTTATTGAATTCTTAGTTTTAACATAACTTTTAACATAACATATTTGTGTAAGTTTGCTATGAGGGAACTGTCCCATGATGAGAAGAGGGTCAACTGAGTGACTGTAATGGAAGCCGTGATGAACCCTATGAGTGCTGAGGACATCAATTATATTAGTCCATTAATCCCATGTGCAATCCCCATACCCAAACTCCTTCAAAATCCCGACACATTTGGGCAAATATCTGCCGCTTTTTCCCTCGGGCCATAAACAGATGTTTATAAACTCAAAAACAAATATCTTCAAACTGGAGAGAATATGGAATATATTGACATCACGATCTTTATCGGAATCATCCTCGGGCTACTGGCCCTCACAATATTGGTAAATAAAAAGATGAGAGAGCCCCAGCTGGAGAAGGAAATTGACTACAAAGCATTCTACGTCATGGGGATCTCCTTGATCCCAATAGGAATTATTTTAACAACAGTCATCAGCCCGGCTTTCATCTGCATAGCAGGAGCGGGAGCGAGCTTTGTTTTCTTCGGCCTGAGGAATAAGGACAAATGGCAGACTGATCAAGAGATATAAGAAAACGATATTAAAGGCGTTCTCAATTCTGCTTCATAATAGAGGAAGGTAATTCGATGAAAAAATATTTGATTGCATATTTTTCTTACAAGGGGCATACGGAAACCATAGCCAGAATGATTGAGGAGATGGCTGGTGGAGATTTGTTTCAAATCGAGACCGCCAAGCCTTATCCTGAAGATTATCAAGAAACCGTGGATTTGGCAAAATCTGAGCAGAAGAACGAGGCCAGGCCTGAACTCAAAGGCCAGGTATCTGATCCTGATTCATATGATGTGATTTTCCTGGGTTTCCCCCTATGGTGGTACACTTTCCCAATGGCTGTGAGCACTTTCCTCGAAGCCTATGAATTTTCTGGAAAAACCATAATCCCCTTCTGTACACATGGAGGTAGCGGGATTAGCAACAGTGTCAATGATATCAGGAAGCTTTGTCCAAATGCGGAGGTCGAGAATGCGATCTCCATCTATGGCAGCAATGCGAAGGATGCAAAGAGTGATATTGAAAAATGGATTGCAGATCTGAGTATATTACTGCATTCATGAATTACTAACCCTTCGGGTTCAAAGCAAATTCATCAAACCTTCAAAGTATCCACTAACTATTGACATTGATTTGTCCCAGTTCGCCATAATACTGTTTCAAGGTGTTGGCATAGGACGGGGTGTTTTTGCGTAGTTCTTACCCCGGCTCGAATTTACTGGCTGGCTTAGAAAGGTTCTCTGAGTGACTGAGGATACCTAAATTACTGGCTCGCTTTTTTGGGGGTTGGCCATTGCCCTGGTAGTGGTGGCATTTGTTTTGTTGGGGAGAAAGAAGGGGAAGAAGAGGGGTGAGAGTTCGTGGGTCTTGGGACTGGTTGGGATGGCTGGGGTGGGTGAGAGCGATTTGAACAACATTTGCCTAACCATAGTGAAATCATAATCCTCTCCAACAACACACTTGTTAGGTCATTATTTCCATCAACTATTCTCAGAACATCTTAATCTACTCTTTATTTATAATACTATGAAGTATTTTGCAACCGATGATTGATAATCCAATATTGAAATGGCGGATATACCCCATCAAATCAAAAAATATGCACTCACTACTGAAACAAGATAATCCAATATATATTAAGTATCCTGTTCGCACCCCATCAAAAAAATACAAGCCAGAAATGAGCGAAAATGATCTTGTCTTTTTTTATATTGCCAAGAAAAAAATAATAACACATTATGCTAAAATTCAATCTGTTTCAATTTATTATCCTGAGCAGATTTTAAAAGATGTAATAAATAATACTCAGATGACTATTGATGAGTTTCAAAATTACTCTAAAAATAGACGGGATTGCCCATTAATTGCATTTAAACTTGATAAAATATCTAATATGAATAAGGTTTTCTACCCCATGTACCATGTTTCAATGACTGGTAGATTTTTTAAACACGATGAGATTTATGTAATCGAATCTTTAATTAATCAAGATGTTTATGGCGATTAACTTCTTAATATTTCATTGATTAATGCTTGAAACTCTTGTACACACGGTTATGTAGCTTGAATTTCAATATAAATTTCTCTATTTCCTCTAATTGTTGGATTAACTGGATTAACTATTGGAAAAGCGCCCTATCCAATCCCTTGAAAATTTCTTTATTCAAAGTATTGCTTCTTTGTTGAATCAGCCAAATATTCAGTGCTACTAGAACCTACCCCTATCAATTCAATTTTTTTTCAGTTTCCTTTATTTTAATATATATGTAATTCAAATAAAGGAAACCAAAACGACTGCTTCTTTACTTATATTCCAATTTTTTCCCGGCTTTCGCAAGCATAGCATTTTCCACATGGTTTATCTCCGAAATTCCTGCCATCTTTCCAACAAGACCAAGTTAATTCAAAATAGTCATTAAATCCTTTACTAATGCCATAATCTAGTAAATTCATTTTAGTTAGGTCAATATAAGGCGCTTCAAATCTTATTCTAGCATCCTCTTTATTATTTCGAACCCCCTCACTTATACCTTTATTCAAAATATCTATAATCTCTTTTGAAGTATCTTCAGTATCGTCTGAATTGAATCCAAGCAAAACAGTAGAATAATTATCATAATTTGATTCTATATATGAGGCGGCAATTAGCATCAGGATCATATTTCGACAAGGAAATCCATCTGGCCTATTCCAAGTAAGTCCAACATTTAAATTAATTATTTTATCATTAAATGATCCCTTTTCTGATATGTTCTTAACAGCTTTTCTTTCATTATAAAGGGCTGTTTGGCCCCGATTAAAAAATATGGGCTTTACTTCTTCATATTGGTTAATTGCATCCAGGGTTAAAATTGTCGAATCAAGTCCACCAGAGAATAATGGATATGCAATCCCTCTTTTCATAATGCCATTAATATCTTTATATTATTTAGTCATATGCTGAAAATTAGGTCATTAATTTAAATTATTAATTGTAAAAACCAATTCATCTAAAGAATATTTGGTTTTCATGCCTTGAAAATCCCACAATAGTTTCTTTGTTGATTTTATTTTTTTTATTGTGGCTTGGGTGGGCAATACGATATAACTAATGTCTAACTCATCCATTACTGTTTTCATTATTACTGCTTGAATACTATTGGGTCTCATATAAGCAATATGGAAATCGTATTCTGTTTTGTTTAGATATTTATGAAGTCTTTCAATTGTTGTAGTCTTGTATATTTCTATTTCTTTTTTATTTAGTGACCTAAGATCACACTCATATGCATAAAAGGGAAAGGTTCTGTGGTATTCTTCAGGTATTGGTGCTGATGCATTTGATACAACAAGCCAATGAATATTATCTAGATTGTTATCTACTTTATCCTTTAGATGAGCAAATATTTTATTAAAAGTATCTGAAATGAGATATGGCTTAGTACTTGAACAAGTGGTCCAAAAAGCAATGTTTTTATGTTTTGGTTTTGAGTAGTTATTAACAATATCAAAATGAGCCTTTTCAAAATGTTCATGTAAAAAACATGTTCCTAATATTCCATTATAATCTCGTTTATTATAATCAATTATCATTCTATCATATTTCCCAATAAGCTCATTGTGGTAATCATTTATATCGCTTATATCTATGGAGTTTAACAATGAAAACACAACAGTCTCCATCAATTTTTCTTTTTTTCGGGATTCAATATTGATTTGATTATTTTTCAAGAAATTGGTGACAACCCATATAGGAGCACTATCTAATATTCTTACCAAATCAATGACTAGATATCTATTTGTTTTGTCTGGAATATCAAGTGTTTCTATGTCTATATACTTGTGACTCATAGCACGACGATTAATTTTTGATACCATCTAAGCCATATACGAGATTTAAGAATATAAAGGTTTATTATACAAAGAATTTAGAAAAGGCATCTTCACAATCAACAGGACGATTATCTGTTTGATATCTTGACATATCATTCATAAGGGATTTATATTCATCTTCATCTTCAACATAAAGTGCTTCTAATGAACATAGCCATTCAACAAATTCTGGCATCTGCTTTCCAGAGTATACTTTTTCAAATACAGACCCTCTTAAAACTCCTATCCATTCGCCCTTCCACCGACCATCAACAATAGCACAGTGAACATAATTATCGTCCAATTCAAAATCACAACCATTCCAATGTACAATAAATTGTAAAGAATGGCCACCCATTCTTTGTGCCTCGTATGATTGAGGGGAGGCTCGGCAAGCTATAAGAATCCACTTACCATTTGATAATGGAATAATGAAGTCTTCTCCTCTAAGAGAGGATCTCCCAACAGGCATGTGTAAATCTAATGATCCATACAAACCTGCAAGGGGTGCATCAGAACATCTGGATGGTCCCCCAAAGAAGGGTATGTGCTCATCTTCTAAATGGAGTCTTACTTGTTCTTCAAGTATGTTTAACTTAATATTACGTTTAATTTGTTGAACTCTTTTATCGATAATTGCCTCGTGCAAATTTTCATTAGTTGGATGAGTCATATTCTTTTTTTTCTCAATCATTTTGGCTAAGCCATTTGATATGTATTCTTCAGATTCTGCACTTGCTGGAGCGCCCCTCATGAATGCATGAATTCCAGTTGCTGCTCTTCCAGTATCAATCTCATTTTCAATTTCTTTTGCTGTCAGTTCACACCAGTAACTAGCTATAATTGCATTTGTCCTAAGTGAGTATGAATTACGTTCTAAAATAAATGTTTTTAATGCATTTAATCGTTCATCTATATTGGTAATTGTCATTATAGTATTCAAACCACTCACAATTTCTTCTATGTCAATTCCTATAAGATCTTGTATATTTGATTCTGATTGATAAGTCCGCTTTAGTAAATCAAAAGGAAGAATTGCCACATCTATATCAACCTCATCAAAATTATAAGTTTTTCCAAATTTGAATGTATTTTGTTCGATAATAATAATTCCCTCCCTCTCAAGCTGGTCTAACTGATTTTTCAATGAATGATATCTGAATTTGAAAGCAGGCATATAATACTCTATCTTAGAAATTAGTGAATTTCGAGTTCTTGATTCTTTGATATCTTCCTTAATTTTATCCAATAGTTCTTCAGGTTCCAGAATGAATGAATCTTCAAAACTTATAAAAATCGTCTCTTGCTGTGGACTCTTAATTGTTCTTTCATAGAATAATTCATATATGAATTCTTTGTAAATATTAATAACCAGTCTGTTCCCATTAGAGTCTGGAGGGCAGGTTCTATCTAATACTGGCAATAGCATTTCAGAATGGTTGATCAAGTTGTCATCCTCTATAACTAAAATTTTTGATGATTCTAATCGTTCTATTATTTCATCCGCTAAGGTTTCTGTATAAAAATGCCTCTCATTTTGGTAAAAATCAGAGCAAAGTTCCCTAAATTTTATACCTGTAACTTCGTTATTAAAAAGAAGTAGTGTATATAGTAAGAAAATAAGTATACCTTCTTTGTGATTATGTTCATTAATATCATCAATACTTCCATTAATCGGACTCACAGGATAATTTAAAATTTCTTCTTTAAGTTTTAGAACATAAGGGTTGTTTGTTAGATTCTCTACCTTCAATACGGATTTTATTATCTCAATTATGGCTTCTTCTCGAGTTTTTGCATCTGCAATGTTCTTTTTAATATCTCTAAATATATGCTCTACATCTTCTGCAGTATGGGCAGTTAGACGATTATTAGTTTTGATCTCATTTTCAATATCTGCTGCATTCTTCATCTCGAATTCTGTAATCATAGAATGATTTGAGCCGATAAAATAAACATAATCAAAAATTAGGGTTGCTGAGGAATATATCCATCCTTTCCAGGTTCTTGCGTCACCCATGATTGCCAATATCGATATTACATCACCATGTGATTTCCATACCTGTGTTACTTGATTAACGAGTCCCCAAAAATAAGTGTCTGAATTCTCAGCGGATTTTCTATGGGTTGCCCAAATCACTACTTTTTTATCATCAATTTCTCTTGTGAATTCAATATCTGTAATAAAATGAAGAGCAGAATCATCTTCACCCTCTGTCGATAAATCCTGCTGTGACGTCAAATCCTTAATGATTCCTTTTTCTTCAAGAGGCTTCAGGGCTTCCTCAATGAGATCCTCTATATATCTCCCAACTTTTCCTTGTAAGGCTTGTTGTTGTCTATGTATTCTAACCACACTTCCCAAAGGTGAAATTTATTTATAAAAAGTCGTTAAATATAAATTCAATTTGTTAAAATATTTCTTAACAAAGGTAAAAATATTTTATATCTATATTGGGCTTTGTGAAAAGCATACTAGAGAAAATAAAAGCATTAGGGTCAGAAACTTCTTTTAACATTATTAAAATACTTGATGAGAATGAAATGACTGCAAAGGAAGTTTTCGACATATATAATTCAAAATTCCAGCCTACTAAGCGAAGAGAAACCATTTATATAGCTCTAGAAAAACTTGTTGATGCAGAAATTCTTAAAAAAACATATAATAATAAAGATAAACGAGTTAAGTATTCACTAAATAATGATGATCTTAATATTAATTTCAAGGATCTGTAGGAGTGTTGAATAGATTGGATTTTGTGCCTGCGTATGGTGGACGATTTAAAAAAGAGAAACATTGGTATAATCAAAGGTATTGGTTAGAGGATATATGCAATGATGTTCTTGTAAGTGCGTATTACACTATGCAAGTTCCAGAGATGAAACTTGTATCCTATCTTGAATTAAAAAAGGAGAATAGATTGTTTGTAGATAGTGGTGGATTTACTGAGCTTACTAAGGGGATGGGGAATTATTTTGATCAGCCAGATACGGTTATGAAGAACCTCGATAAAATAAAGAAAGAATATGAAAAGAAACAAATATCAATATTGAAATATCAAGAACAACAGAATGCAGATGTAGCATTTACACTAGACATTCCTCTACTTCCAAAACTGGATATTAAATTGAAGAAAAAATTGATTGAAATCACAAAAAACAATGCAAAAATTGCCTTTGATAATAGAAAAAATAAAAATGTTAAGCTATATCCAGTTGTTCAAAGCTGGTCATTTGAAACCGCAAAAGATCTTGCATCATATTATCAGAATCTTGAGATTGATGGGATGGGAGTTGGAGGTTTAGTGCCTTATTCTTCTAATTTAAAAAAAAGATTAGAAATCTTAATTGGAGTTAGATCAGAAACAACGTTGCCAATACATGCATTAGGAACTACTGGCATTCCTCATTTATACGCTTTAGCAGCCATTAATATTAATAGTGTTGATAGTAAAACATACGCAGATTATAGCCGATTTCGTCATTTTATAAACCCACAAACCAATAAGCGATGCTGTGTTGGATTAAATGTAAAAACTGAGAAAAAATATAGATTCGAGAAATTGCCATGCAATTGTCAAATATGCCAATGGATTAAAGATAATAAAAAAGAATTAGGTATTAAGTTTGAAAGTGATTATTATGCAAAATCAGATAGTGCTGCTTCTTCTAAATTGGCGTTGCACAATCTAATGGTGATTATAGATGAAGTGAATGAAATTAATGAAGCTATTAAGATTAATAATTTTGACCAATTAGTTGAAAGAAAGCGTAGTGTGAATAGAAGTATAGACCGAGCCATAAGAACATTAGAAAAGCTATTGATTGAAAAGCCAAAATTCAAGAAAATAATTGATATAAATCTTTGAGCAAATAGTTTCACTTACCCCCTATCAAGTTTTAAATATATATATACTAATAGAGCTATTGGGTTGAACAATGCCAGATAATACAAATAATACTAAAGAAGCATCAAAGCTAACAAAGGAAGAATGGCGTGAGTACACACAAAATGTTTGGTCCATTATGAATATAAGCCACGAGAACCACCCTGCTGTATTTAACCCCGAAATACCACATAGATTAATAAAAATGTTTTCATTTGTTGGAGAAACTGTTTTGGATCCATTTGCGGGCACAGGCACAACAATGATTGTTTCCAGAAAATTGAACAGAAATTCAATTGGAATAGAATTAAACAAAGAATATTGTAAAATGATTGAAGAAGAACTGCAACAAAAATCTCTATCTGCTTTTGAATCAAATAATATAACTTCGCATGATATTATTAATGCTGACAGTCTAGAATATTTAAAGCAAATTGAAGAAAAATCAATTGACTTAATTACCACAAGCCCTCCCTACTGGAATAAAGCCCAATACAGTGAGAACAGCAATGACCTAGGCAACATTGATGAATATGAACAATTTATAGATTCAATGCATGTTTTTTTTGAAGAATGTCTCAGGATTTTAAAACCAGGGCGACGACTATGCATAGTAACTGCAAATGTTCATCAAGATACAGAATATGGCCTCCAGCGATTTCCTCTAGCAAGTGATTATAATGTTCTTGCTCGCAAAATTGGATTTTTATTAGTTGGCGAGGTAATATGGTCAAAAGCAAATACTGGCGGAAAATGGGGTTCTTATGGTGCCCAACGACCTATTTTTGGTAGCTACCCTTATCCACCTAATTTCTGCTTCAAAGACTTACATGAATACATTCTAATATATAGAAAAAAACCAAATACAAAAAAAAGGATGAAAAAACCAAATACAAAAAAAGAAAAAAAGGGATGAATTCGCAATAAGATTATCCAATTATCATCCTACTAGGAATTAGCCAGTCAATTTTCTGGTAAAGTTGGGCGAGCCCCTATTCCCAACAGCCTCTAAACTGTTTCAAAGCATCAGCTCCAAATCATCCCTTGGATCACTAATCATCTTTTGATGATACTTAACCAAATTATCCTTCACGGCTACATTTTTAGTCTTATGTACCTGGTTAGAGACCTTGATTCGGTGGTTTTTGTCAATATGGAGTAAATTTTGGTCAACCGCTCCGTGGTGAATCTTACATAGGGAAAGTCCGTTTGCTGGGTTAAGTCTGTTGTCCAGGTCCTTATTCCAAGGGTGAATATGGTGAGCATCTAGTAAGCTTTCCAAATTGAATTGGCAAACACAACATTGGTATTCAAAAAACCAAAGTACTCGTTTTCTGAATTGATTTTGGCCTACACGTACCTTTTGTGGGGACCATGTGTTTTCGACTCGATAGTTTCTTTGAACATCTACCTGTTCGATTACCTCTTCTAAGTATGAGTAATCTTCTGGATTATCGAATAGCTTCCTGTAGGTTCCTTGATTGTCTACGAATTCAATATATCCATCATCTCGAAGGAACTGTAGCTGCTGACGGATCTTTGGTTTGATGTTACTGTTATTTGGAAATTTCTTTTCCAGAACTGGTTGAAAAATGTTAATATCATTTAGGGAGAATTGGGATGAAGGAATCTCTCGGACTAACTTTAAAACTTCTTCTTTCCAGGAATATTTGATCTCCTCAAAGGGATTTTCCGGTTCGACAAATGAGATATAATAGGTGTCCGGTTTACCTGACAATTTCTCAAATCTGAGTTGTGGGCGCATTGTATCTTGGAGTTTCACACTATCAGAAAAAAGGTCGAAATGGATTGGAAACAATTTTGTCAGTATTCTTTCAAGATCAGTGTACCAGAAAAGGCGTGATTCTTCAGAAACTGGCTTCCCTTGATAACTACGAGGATTTCCAAGTTCTAATCGAGCTTTGAATTGTGATTGATTATAGACAAGTGTAACTTCTTTTTTGGTACCAAGGTTCATTGAGTCAATACCGAAATAGTTACGAACCTCTTTTGGAATACCAGTACCTCTATGAGTGAATGCAGATTTATCTAGGGTTTTTATCGCAACCTCTTTTGAGGGTAAGTTCCATGAATAATATGAGGGCATGTTAATACTCATGTGTCATATTATCCGTTAATATATGAACCTTTTGAAAAAAAGGAAAAGTGAGGGTGAGCTCCATATCCAACTCTCTATCCCTCGCAGATCACAACCTTTAAGATCCCTCGCCCTTTTTTGATCTCCCGTAACCATGGCTTCCAAAGATTCCTACACAATAACATTGAAGAACAATACCACTGAAAAAGAGGGTATCCAGTACCTGAGAGATCAGAACAAGAGATTTGTTCTTCCAGACCTTGAAAAGCGCAAGGAAATTCTCAAAGCCTTTGATCTTCCCAACAGGTATTCCAGAACCTTCGACATGGTTTATATCGAGCATCCGGTTGAGGATGATACTGACTTCGATGTGGACATTAAAAATATTGTTTTGGTCGAACTAAAAACTACTAAAGCCAGGCTGGAAAACAATCCATATGGCTTCTTTTTTGGAGCAACGGAGAATGAGTTTCAATTAGCAAGGAGGCTTGGAGATCAATATAAGTTTTGTTTTGTATGTTTGCATCCTGAAACCGAATCATATAAGTTGCTGACTCTAGAGGAATTGGAAGATTTGATTAAAAATAAGCGAACCCAGTATCAGATTAATTTGAAAAATTTGGAATGATTTTACCTTCCACCCTCATCTTCTTCTCCCCATCATCATCCCACACCGTCACATACTGGACCACGATGCCCTTTGGTATCTCGAGCCCTTTGAAATAATCCATTTCCCTCTCCCTTGTATTGCTGAACAATAGGAAATACTTCAACGGGGCTTCCGAGGCCTGACTCAGCTTGAACAGATCATATTTCACCTCATGGTGGAAAGCCTTGCTGTGAGTGGTGATGTACTTGAACTCCATTGCCGCGATAAGATTGTTTGTGTCTGTATCTGTATCCGACTTCTTTATCGAATATCTAATGTTTTTGTTGGTCACGGATATGTATTTATTGGCCTTTATGAACTCGGGATCTAAGATCGCCATGTCGTACTTTGATCGACTGCCCTTTGGATTGAGCTTGATTTGTTTTCGATTGAATCGGGCAATCGTGGGATATTCGGGCTTCAGGATATTGGTCTTCTTGCCGTCCAGGGTTGTGAACTGCTCTGTGAATTCCTTCTGTTTGTAAAATCTGTGATAACAATATTGATGAAATTCGTGTTCATTGAAGAAATTCTGGGGCTTGCGATGGAACTGGTTGGTTATTGATTTGATGGTTTCTTCTATTAGTTTTTGGTAGTTTGGCATGAATATTTCCTCAGTATATTTCAGTCCTCATTCACCTCTATTCTGCCTTCCTTTATCAATCGATTTAACAGTCTTTCATCAATGATATGTGTTTTAACAAGAGCCATGGCCTTCTCAAAACCTTGAATAAGATAAATAACTCCGATAATTGCTTCAAATGCTTCCGTGATGGTTTTGTCTTCACCTTCATCTCTAGGAATATTTGGGCCAATCAGCATCTTATCCAGTTCAAATTTCCTGGCTTTCTCAGCTAAATATGCCTTTGATTCCATACCACTACATATCTTAGTTAATTTTCCAGTTTCATCAGTAGGGTTATTATGATAATAATACTCCCTGATTGCCAGACTAATTACTCTGTCTCCAAGGAATGCCAGACGCTTATTATTGCTGTCCGTATCATTGTATTTGTGCTTTAAAGCTTCAGCGAATCGTGGATCATAATATGATATATCGAATTTCTCATCAAGAAACGTTTTAATTTTATCTTCCATCTTCTCTCTCCTCTGCCCAAATCAATATTGGGCTATTTGATTGTTTGCGAACATCTCGATAAACATGATTATCCCGATGGCGGTGGTGGATAGCTTGGAGGTTGATTCAATGGCTGTTGATACTGTTGCTGTTGTTGTTGCTGAGGCGGCTTCTTACGTGCGAAGGCAATACCTACAACTACCACTACAACTATTATTACCAGTAATATGATCCAGAGAAAGCTTGACGACTCATCATTGCTTATGGCGGAGTCTTTTGGAGCTATGTCTTCAGTATCTGATACACCATCACCATCGTCATCCTCATCCTCATTGTCCCCTATACCATCACTATCTGTGTCAGTATCTTCATCAGGATCTAATGGGAAGTCATCTTTAGAATCTGGTGTTCCATCGTCATCGTCGTCATTATCTGCATTGTCTCCAATACCATCACTATCACTGTCTATAGTTTCATTTGAATCTAATGGGAAATCATCTTTAGAATCTAGAACCCCATCATCATCATCATCAGTATCTGCATTGTCACCAATGCCATCTTTATCAGTATCAGTATCTTCATCAGGATCTAATGGGAACGCATCATTAGAATCAAATATTCCATCGTCATCGTCGTCATTATCCGCATTATTTCCTATACCATCTAAATCCGAATCTAAAGATTCTAGTGGATCAAATGGAAATGCGTCAGTTAAATCAGGAACTCCATCATTGTCATCATCAGTATCCCTTTCATCCGGTATTCCATCATTATCAAAATCAGGAGGTGGTGTAACATAGAAATATCCTGTAAAGAAACTTGTTGTGAATTTCCGATCTGTAATTGAGACACCATATGCAGAGAGATCAAGAAGATTAACTGTGTTGTTATAATGGCTCCATATGCTTGTATAACCATATTTTAAATCAAGACTTCCTGAAACCTCAACCATCGCTAAATGAACCAGATATGGATACATGTCTGTAAGATGTCCAGAGTCTGTATAATTGACTGAAACTTCAATAGGACCTGTAAAGGACAGTGGACCGGTGGTGGTTGTATCATCCCAGGTGCCATCGATTGGTGTATTTGAATCGTCCCAAATATAAGATGAAGTTGTTTTTTGATGAAGCCAGATCTCATCCATTATTAGCGTAGTCAAATCAATATTGAACATCAGATCCATAGTTCTATCGAACTCCAGTCCCATCCAATCAGAAAACTGTTGACCTATTGACATTAAAGAAGACCATCCTGGCAATCCCGAATTGATTAAGGCATCGATATATGGTATTAAATCAATAGTGGCAACATTGAAACTAGTATCAATTTGGTGGACATCACCCAATGAGTCTGATGCAATCAAATCATCAACTTCAACCATCACATTCCAAAAGTAAAATGTCGTTCCTTTGATTTCTATTGATGATTGATCCGGGTATTGCGGGTTTGTTGTTGGTATCGGTAAATCGAATGTCTTTACATTATCAAACGAATCTCCATAACCTAGAAAATTAATTTCAAAATGTGGCAATATTGAAATTATGTATTCATCATTTGAGGAATATAGACTATTTTCAATATCATAATAGTCATCCTTAAAATCTGTGACATCAACAATAAGGTCACCAACATGAGAAATTTCTACATCCACAACAAGAGAAATCCAAAACATAATTTCAAAAGGCCATGGTATATTTACATATTCTGTTGATATTTCAGGATATAATATTTTCGTGTAATCTGTAATTAATCCATAGGAATCATATTCTGAATCAATTTCATTTGAGTTAATGTATTGGCTGTAAGCGAATTCAACAACATGAACTGTGGCTGAAACTGTTGATGAAGTAACTGTATCATAAACTGTGAGTGATACTGAAAAGCTGCCTGTTTCTGTGTATATATTGTATCCAACATCATTTGAATCTCCATGACCATCTCCAAAATCCCATTCAAATGTTAAAGTATCTGCATTTGGATCAAAACATGATGCTGAAAGATATACTGGCTCATACTGTGAAACATATAAGTCTGATTTCCCAATTACTTCAATATCTCCCAATATAGGAGCAACATTCCAATTGAACAATTCTGCTTTGTAGATTATATAACAATCTTTTTCTGCTGATTGATTGTCATTTTCTCCATCATATGGGCCAAATGTTATAGGCCCTGTTTTTAAAGATTGATAATCCAAGGTGTGACTGTATGAATAGCTACTAGCACTAGGTACATAATCAAGTTGATCATCATCCAAAATGTCTTCATCCCAGACTGTGATTGAAAATTTAATGGATGAATAATTTCCTAAGAGAACGAAATCATAATAAAATGGATTTATCAGATCTGGACTGTCCTCAAATGTTTCACTGCGTATATCATTATCATAAGTTCCATCTGCGTCTTCATCAAGCTCAATACGGAAGTACGGGTCACCATAGAATAGAGGATCTCCAAGCCAAGAATCATCTAAATAATCATATAAATCTTCGGAATATTCAAGTATTGATATCCTCAGGTATGGAGACCAGTCATTCGATGCTTGAACATTATTTTCTATAGGTATTGTTATTAAATTTAATAATAGAATTATTACACAAATGTAGGATATTTGTTTTGACTTCATCTCTTCCACCTCAAATATGTGCAATGCGATCCCCTTATTTTAGGGTTTGGAATGAATCCCCGCCCTAAACAACCCCAATCCAGTTAAGCGCCAGCACGACAAAAGTGCAAACAAACACAGCCGGCACCGTGACAATTATACCGATCTTCGCCAGCTGTTTCGCTGTTATATGTCCCGACGAATAGATCAGAGTGATCGGCGGAGTTCCTATCGGCGTTATGAAAGATAATGAAAGAACTAGAGCGACTGGCAGAACCATGATCCTCATGTCCTCGCCCATGGCATTCGCAAATGCCATCAATATCGGGATGAATATCGCCGCACTGGCCGTGTTACTCAGGAAATTGGATATCCCGACCACGACAAAAGCTATCAGCAGTATGATGACCAGGACCGGCATGCCGAAGAACACGTCGAATAGGCCGGATGTGATCCACTCTGCGGCCCCTGTCTTGACAATGGCGTCTCCAAGTGCCAGGCCGGCTCCGATTATCAAGAACACTCCCCAGGGCACGATCCTCGCATCCTCCCATTTCATTGTTCCCGTGACAAACAATGCGACAGTCGCGAGAAGACTGACTATCGCGGAGCTCATGAAGCTGGATGGGAAGCCGAACAATTCGCCAATACTGGCCCCGGAAACCCAGAAGACGATGGTGAAAGCGAAGACAGTGAGTGTCTTTTTCTCGCCACCGGACATCGGACCCAGTGAATGATATCCTTCTTTCAATGAATCGATGTTCACTGTAACTTCTGGAATTGGAATCACTTTGAGAATTATCTTCCAGGTCATGAAGAGTAATATGAAAGAAGTTGGAATTCCGATCATCATCCAGTCGATGAAGGTCCAGGAACCCTGCTCGGCGAAGATCGCGGAAGCCACAGCATTTGGAGCGGAGCCAATGACCGTGCCCAGGCCGCCGATGACAGCTGCGAAACCAATTCCCAGGAGCAGGATCGTGGTCAGGCGCTTGGAACTCTCTTTATCATCCACAGTGGCGGAAAGGCTTATGGCGAAGGGAGCCAGCAAAGCCACGGTCGCGGTATTGGATATCCACATCGACAGGATGGCGGACACCAGCATCATGGATAGTAATAATTTATCGATCTTGCCCTCGGACTTGATCAGGAAGGGATATAACATCCTCTTGTCGAAGCCCGTCTTGTGAACAGCTCCTGCGAGCATCACGCCCCCCAGCAATAGATAGACAACTGGATTGGCAAATGGTAAAAGAGCCTCACTGGTCTCGAAGATCCCGAAAGCCGTTAGAAGAACTGGCACCAATAAAGCGGTGACGGGTAGAGGTATGGCTTCCGTGGTCCAGAGCAGGGCGACCCCGACGAATATCGCGAGGGACATGTGGGCTTTGTAACTGATACCCAGAGGAAGTAATGCGAATATGGTGAATCCGGCCAGTGCCAGCAACAACTTCCAGGAATTCCTGGCAGGCGCGGACATCTTGTTCAGGAACTTGAATACTGAAAAGGGCTTGACACTGTAGATCAGATGAAAATGATGGCCGCCTTTGGACCTATTCAATAAATGAAAATGTCCATCCTTTTCCCGATGTGGTATATGGGGCAAATGGAGATGATGCTCCTTGGGCTTGTCCCCATCAGGTATGGAAGATCGATCGGTCTGAGACTCTTTGTCCATCTCCTCATCTATCCCATCCATGCGTACCTGTATTGTCAAGCAACTAAATAAAATATGACTTCAATAATTATTGAACTATTGATACAATATATAAGTCAATTAGTTATTACCCATGTATACGATATAATAAAAAGGAAGGATAAGCGACGTGACAGAGAAAGAGGATACTGGCAATAAGAAGGGCATGAGGACCTTCACCATGGTGTGGTTTGGGCAGATGGCCTCCATGCTGGGTTCGTCAATGACCATGTTCGGTCTTATGATCTGGGCATGGGAGAAGACAGGGGTGGCGACAGCCCTGGCTCTTATCGGTTTCTTTGGGTTCGCACCAGCTATTCTGATGACTCCGATAGCAGGTCATTTCGTAGATCGCTGGAATAGGAAATTGACAATGATCTTCAGTGACCTGGCTGGTGGCTTGGGCACGGTCATGATATTCATCCTCTACAATGCGGATGTTCTGGAGATCTGGCACCTTTATGTGATCGCGGCCTTCATAGGTGTATTCACTTCCTTCCAGTTCCCGGCCTATTCAGCAGCAGTGACCATGATGATAAACAAGGAAAATTATGGACGAGCAACGGCGATGCTGGGCATCGCCCGTTCTGTAGCCAGTATATTCGGACCCATATCCGCTGCTTTCTTCATCGTGTTCATCGGGATAAAAGGCATAATGATGATAGACATTGTAACTTTCTGCCTGGCCATCAGCATATTGATATTCGTCAAGATACCACAGCCGGAGATGGCGAAGGACATAGGCACTGGGGTAAAAGGGGTCTTCAAGGACGCGTTTTATGGTTTCAAGTACATCTTCAAAAGAAAGCCCTTGTTCGGACTCCAGATGACGTATTTCACGACCAATTTCTTCAGCAATATGAGCATGATCCTTCTGGCTCCCATGATACTCGCGGTAACAGCCAGCAATGAGATCTCACTTGCCTCGGTCATGGCGAGTGCGGGTATAGGAGGCTTGGCTGGTGGGATAACCATGACGGTCTGGGGTGGTTCTAAAGAAAGGAAGATACTCGTGATCATGAGCGTGATCGCCATCGAGGGCACGTGCCAGATGTTCTTCGGCTTGGGATCCGAGGTCATCGTGTGGTCGATCGTGGGATTCATTCTTGGCTTTTCAGGGCCCTTCGTGATGGGGTCGAGCCAGGCCATCTGGCAATCCAAGGTCGAGCCCAATAAACAAGGTCGGGTCTTCGCCGCGAGGGGCTTCATCGCCATGGGTGCGGGAGCTGTTAGCATGGCGATCGCGGGACCACTGGCAGATCATGTGTTCGAGCCTTCAATGACAGGCGGTGGATTCCTTGGAGAGACATTCGGCTGGCTGCTGGGTATTGATCCAGGATCCGGAATGCGGCTCATGTTCCTACTTTGCGGTATGGGATCCTTCCTCACGGCCATCACCGCTTACAGCATAAAGAGGGTGAGGAATTTGGAGACGCTTGTTCCGGATTTTGATGAATTGGAAAAAGACTCAGATATTGACATAAAAGATGATGAGCCAGCTCCTGTTTAAGATAACTTCAAGTATTATTGAACTTCAAGGATATTTGAACAAGTCCAGGCTGTTAAATACACTTAAATCCATATACAACATTGTCGAGGAACGATAAAGATGAGCAAGGAATTTGACTATGACTCCTGGCAGGCGAAAATGATCGCCCTTGAGCTGGCCAACGAGGTTGGCAGAGCCATTCTTAAAAGCCTTGCTGAAGATCCGAAGACCGCGAGCCAGTTATCCAAAGCATTGGAGATCCCATTGCCAACGATACTGTTCCACATATCCCGGCTGGAAGAAGCCGGGGTCGTGATATCCAAAAAAGCACTTGGTAAGCGCTTGCGGGAAGTAAAGGTGTATAGCGTACCCTCGACCCAGATAGTATTCAATATAGGGAGTGATGAAAATGGATAAAAAGGAGATTAAAAAACTGGAAAAGGAGCGCGAGAAGCTCGAGGAAGCAAGAGAAAAGCTCGAGGAAGAAAGGGCAAGACTTGAGGAAGAACATGAGCGCATGGAAGCAGAGCATGAAAGAATGGAAGCAGAGCATGAAAGAATGGAAGCAGAACGACAGCGCATGCATGATCATGAAGAGCACGAAGGCCATGATGAAAAAGGACACCGCCAAAAGAGAGTGGTGACTAATAGGAAAGACCTCACTCCAGAAGAGCAAAAGAAACTGGATGAAGGCCTGAAGAAGATGGATGAAGGCCTGAAGAGGATGAACGAAGAGCTGAAGAAAATAGATTTCGGCTCGCTCAATATGGACAAGTTCCATGAACAGATGGACAAGGCTCAGATCAAGATAGATCTGGCAATGGACGGTATCGATGAAAAGATAGAGAACTCGATATCTGGCATTGATCCCGATCTCAATAACATTGACATTCGAATTGAAAAGGTGACGAAGAACGTCGGTATCCTGAACCTTCAAAACATAACCCTGGAAGAACTGGAACAGATGGGTGAGATCAGGAACACTGGTGTCATAATCGCACCCGAGGAACTGATTGGCAAGATCTCGGCCAAGATAACCAAGAATGTTGGGACCATCGTTCCCTACAGGAAGGGATGGAGATTGTACTCGGGATGCACAGAGATAGACAATTCAATGTTGGAAGCACTGGATGAGCCAATAGAGTTCATACAGACTGGACATCTGGAATTCAATGACGATGTCAAAGCCAAGGTATTGAAGGAGAAGATAAAGGCCTTCAATAACTATGGGGCCATTATAGCTCCAGATGATGTCTACGGAACCCTGATGGCCAAGTGCCTGGAGAACAGTGGGCACATCGGCAAGAAGAGCGATGAAGAAGACGACGATGATGACGAAGATTGATCGTCGAAAAGAAAGACAGAGGCCTTGTGCGTGGCCTCTGTTCCTGTAATAGGCAGGGAGCCCTACCTCCGGCTCCCTTGTCTCCTATTTTTTAAACAAGAACTGAAAATATGCAAAAAACCTTATACCGCGGTTTACCATGACCAGGACTTAGGGGCGAAAAATTGAATTGGCTCGGCATATTACTGATATTCTGCTCATTCATAGCACTGGCCCATTTTATTTTCATAATGAAGTATGCGGTCAAGACAGAGCTGGTGGCCACGACCGCTTTTTTCATCCTGCTGATGTCAATAGGCCTCTTCTCGTGGGCCATGATGACCACATTGCAAGGCACGCAGGGCTATGACCCCTGGCTTAACATATCATACCTTTGCTCCCTCATCGCTTTTCCACTTTTGATCTACATATTCATCCAAAGGGCGGATAGCCAGTCCTTCGTCGTGACAGAGGTCAAGGGCAGGGTCCTGCTATTCTTTCCAGTGATGGTTCAGCTTTTCACGCATTACCTTCTTCCAGATGGGCCATCCAGGTTCTTCGACACTGCATTTCTCATGATCTGGCTGGGCCTGACCCTGATGATCTGGCAAAGATTATACAAAAAGACCATCAATCATTCATCCGACATAATGAGGAATCAGATGGAGTTCATGCTCTCCACCTTCTTCGTGGTCCTGATATACGATCTGGTCATCATCTTCCTGATACTTTCGCCGGACGGCATTGTGGAGTTCGGTTTCTTCTACGCTGTCGGCCTCACAGCAGCCCTTCTGAACACCGCCAGGGGCATTATAAAATACCAGCTGGTCTCCGGCATCGAGGTCTTTTTCAGGCGCGGGCTCATACTTATGGCCCGGGCGATCATGACCGTGACCATCTTCATCATCTCCGAGGTCGCAATCCTGTCCTTCATTCCGGAGGTGACAGAGAACATCCATATCATGGTCAGTGCCATCATACTGGTGGTGATAGTATTGTCCATCAACACGATCAATAATTTCTGCACGGACATTGTGGAATGGATGTCTCCGGAGCTCAAGTGGAGGGAATCACAGATAAAGGAGATCTTCGTCATACTGGACAATGGATTGGTAGTTGCCCATTCCAGCCATTATTCCGCCGAGGAGAACATTGACAAGGATCTTGTCGGGGGTATGCTGGCAGCCATCCAGAACTTCCTGACGGAGGCTTTTGACGCCTCCGAGAAAGAGACATTGAAATCTCTAAGGATGGGAGATCTGAGCATGCTGCTGGAACATCACGAGGATATTTCCATCGTGATATTGTTCACAGGCTTCGAGGCCAGGGAGCTGAGGTCCGATATCAAGGACCTGTCCAGAAGGATACATGATGGATATGATGACATAATCAAGATATGGGACGGCACCATGTCAAAGATGTCAGGTGTCCAGTCCATCATTGATGAATTCATGGGCAGTAGCGAGTGATCCATTATCATTCATAGAAAAGACCAGCCAAATATCAATTGTATTTCTTCGACCCGCGACCTTAACATCATTAATCATATACCATTCAATAGCATATAATTTTTATATCAATAATCTGATGGGGGTCATGGGAGATCAATGGGCAATAGGGAAATAATAATCAAGAAGATAGTTTTGCTTGGAGACTCGTCAGTTGGTAAGACCAGTCTTATCAGACGTTTTGTTCAAGACCAGTTCGATGATGATTATATCAGTACCATCGGAGCCAAGGTATCCAAGAAGGTCGTGCCCGTTGATTTCGAAGGTGGGGAATACGATGTCAAAATAATGGTCTGGGATATAATTGGCAGTAAGGGATACCTATCCACCCAATCCAAGCATATCGCGGGGGCTGATGGTGCCATCCTCGTGGTGGACCTGACCAAGCCCGAGTCCCTGGACAGTATTGAAAAATACTGGATACCCCTTCTAAGGGATGTTACAGGCGGTATCTTGCCGTCCATTCTTTTTGCAGGTAATAAGAAAGATCTTATTACAAATCAGGAAGAGATCGATACGATGACACAGCTCTTCAAGGGATTGGAAACAAAATACTGTGATGATATTGAGAATCGGGCAGATGTGGGGTATACCAGCTCATTATTGACAAGTGCCAAGACCGGGGAGAATGTGGGCGATGGTTTCCATAACCTGGTCGTCAGCATGTTGGCCGTGAATCCCGAGCTCGACCCAATGCACAGGCAGATCGGGGTTGCCAAGGCAAAGAGCATATACGAGACCGATGAGAGGAAGACCACTAAATCCGTAATGGATCTCATCGTTGTCGATCTGCCACACCTTGTCAAGGCCACCAGTAAGTCCACGGTGATCCTGGAAGATTGCATCGCCAAGCTGGGCTTTTCAAAGGACCTGCCCAAACCAAAAGAAGTGCGTAATTTCATTGATTGTGTATTATTCTCGGCTTCCAAGGCGGGAGCCAGTAAGGAAGAGATCGAGGAATATAGGAAAAAGTGGATGAAGCCCCTGTCTAAAATGGGATTATAATGGAGATTAAATTATGCCAGTTGATGAAACTATTCTAAAGAAAGTGGTATTGCTCGGCGAGTCCGCCGTGGGCAAGACCAGTTTGATAAGAAGATTCGTGCATGACCAGTTCGATGATGATTATATCAGCACTATCGGGGCCAAGGTCTCCAAGAAGGTGGTGCCAGTTGATATACTGGATCAAAATATAGATGTTAAGCTGATGGTTTGGGATATCATCGGTAGCCAGGGATACGAATCCACTCAATCCCGGCATATAGCGGGGCTCAATGGCGCGATACTTGTCGTGGACCTTACAAGACCCGAGACCGTGAAGATCATGGAAGAATATTGGTTGCCATTGCTTTCCGAAGTGTCTGGCGGAGTTCTTCCCACCGTGCTATTCGTTGGCAATAAGATGGATCTGGTATCCGACAAGGAAGATATCAAGGACATGGTCCAGAACCTGAAAGACCTGGAATCCAAATACTGCAAGAACCTCGACCTGAGAGCTAAGAGCGGGTGTGGAGGCTGGCTACTCACAAGTGCCAAGACCGGGGATAATGTCGAGAGGGGCTTTGAGAGCCTGATCCGTGGAATGGTGGCCGAGCATCCGTCATTCGATCCACTTAATAGGCAAATGGAAGAGGTCGTCGCAGAGGGAATTTACATGGTATCGGACCGCGAGACCACGCGCTCTGTTATGGATCTTATCGTGATAGACATGCCATTTATCATGATGTCCACCAGTAAGTCCACCCAGATACTGCAGGAAGCGATCGTGGAACTCGGTTTCTCCAAGGACAGACCAACTCCGCAGAATGTTCGTGATTTCATTGATCTTGTTCTGAAGATGGCAGCCGACGCAGGAGCCAAGCCAGAAACAATAGAACAATATAGAAAAACGTGGCTGGAAGAGGTTGCGAAGTTCGGATAATGAATTATAAAACTAGCAAATTCTCGGCACAGGGTCACCTATCGGTGGTTCCACAACGCGGCGACCACCAATAATTGTAGTCATAAGAACTCCTTTTATCTCACTGCTGGCTTGCCCGATTATACTTGCATCTTTTCCCTCGGGTGTCGCCCTCAGGCATTCCAGTACCGCATCAGCTTTTTCAGGAGCAACGGCCATGACCGCTTTCCCCTCATTGCCGATCTCCAGAGGATCGATACCCAGGAGACCACAGGCGGTCTTAACGCCTGGGTTGATCGGAATAAGAGATTCATCGATCTCGATGCCAACGCCAGACTTTTCCGCGAACTCGTTCAGGGTATTGGCCAATCCGCCTCTTGTTGGGTCCTTCATTGCCACGATGCCGCCAATAGCCAGTGCCTTTTCGATCATGTGATTTAGGGAGCAAACATCGCTTACGATATCAGACTCGAAACCATAGCCATCACGGCATGAGAGAACAGCTATGCCGTGGTCGCCAACAGTGCCGGAGACAATGATCTTATCTCCGGCCTGTACATTCGAATCCTTCAGCCAGCGGATATGCGTGTGCCTGATCTTCTTCAAAATTCTAATATTGGCATCCAGCCAGTGCGATCGAACGCCTATCCCGGAAGTCGTGACTATCAATTTATCAGCCGCGCCTCTTTCCACGACCTTGGTATCTCCGGCCATGACAGGAACGCCAGCCTTTTCACTAGCCCTGGCGATACTGTCCATCACCTTCTCAAGGACCTCGGATTCCAGGCCTTCTTCAATAACAAGACTAAGGGCCAGTGCCACGGGGCGCGCGCCCATCACGGCGATATCATTAACGGTTCCCGCGACAGACAGGGAACCGATATCCCCGCCTGGAAAGAATAGAGGTTTGACAGTGTGGCCGTCGATGGTGAAGACAATATCATCTATCACGCCGGAATCATCCAGTGCGGAAAGCGGAACATCCCCAACATCCCCCTTTAGTTTGGGAAGGATGAATGTCTCTAACATCTCCCGCATCTTGTCTCCGCCAGCTCCGTGTGACATCAGTAGTTTTGACATATTGAACAGTTAAGGGGATTGATATGATGGATATTAAGTTTGTGCGGGTAAAGTGGGATTGCCACCGGAAGTCATTTAAGTGCGATTTTCGATTCACTTAGGCAAATGTAGCCCTGTCTGGCTATGAGAGGTGGAAGAGAAAATGAATGAAAAAAGCTCTACTTTCAAATTTAAAATTATTGAATCAGCAAGTATGCTTTATGCTAGCATAATTATCATTTTCATTAGCCTTGGTGGAATTTGTATGGCAATGATCAATATGCTTTCGTTTATACTTGATGGAAATCAATATGTGAACCCAGGATACATTTCCTTTGCGTTTTTAATGACTATATTCGGGCTTATATTTGGATTAATGTTAGATCCTATTCAATATTATAAGTTAAAATTCGGCCACAACCATCTATATATTTTTTCAGATAATTTTTGGGGTCTTAGGAAGAAGAATAAAAAGATCAAATATTCTAATATTGATTATATCGAATATTCTCATATTCTCCAAGAATTGAATATTATCTCTATCACTGGGGATTGTATATCAAGCATTAGTTTTATTAATTTAAAAAAGAGTTATAAGATAAAGATTATTAATAGAATTAAAAAAAGTGGGATAAAATTAAGAAAGGAAATATTTGATTAATAATCTGTAAGTAAGATCATAGATTGGAACAGACCCACATAATTATAGAATTTACAAAGGCAACATTTAAACCCAGTATTACGATTATGGGCAGAGTAGTGATATTATGGAATCCCGAATAAAGAGAATCTACGAGATGTGCGAACATGATAAACCAGATATAGTCGTATTGGCCAATGCCACAGACCCCATGCTGGACAAGACCTTTTTCTACGCAACAGGCCTTGGTAATTCAGGGGTCTTCGAGGGCTCATACATCTTCTGTTTCCCGGATGGAAAGGTGGAGATGATAACTTCCATTCTCGAGGAAGAGAGTGCGAAGAAAGGCAACTTCCCGGTTCACACCTTCATGACCCAGGATGAGAGAAAGGAGAAGATCGCAGGTTATCTCAAGGGCGTGGATTCAATAGGTATCAATGCGAAGGAGCTTGTCCATTCGCAATACATGTTATTGAAGGAACTGGCACCCCATGCGGAATTCATCGACATGTCCAAGGCAGTTAGGGATGCGAGGGTGGTCAAGGATGAGGCCGAGATCGAAACAACCCGAATCGCTTGCAGGATCGCCAGCGAGGCAGCTGAGGAGATAATCCCATTCATCAAGCCAGGTATCAAGGAGAGCGATATTGCAGCCGAGCTTGTTTACCTCATGCAGAAGAAAGGAGCCAATGGTCCTTCATTCGATAGCATCGTGGCCTTCCAGGAGAATTCCGCCGAGCCCCATTACCGAGCTGGCGACCGCGTGCTCAAGGATGGCGAGTTCGTTCTGATGGACTTCGGAGCACTTTACAATAGATATGTTTCAGATATTACAAGAACTTATTTCATGGGCCAGCCCAATGAGAAGCAGAAGAAGATCTACAATACAGTTCTGGAGTCTCAACTGGCCTCACTGGATATGATAAAGGACGGTGTCAAGGGCGCGGATGTTCACAATACCGCGGCCGAGATAATCAATGCCACCGAGTTCAAGGGACGATTCACCCATGGATTGGGACACAGCATCGGCCTGAGCGTTCACGATGGCTCAGGACTTTCCCCGGCTGTCGATATCACATTGAAGGAAGGCATGCTCTTTACGGTGGAACCGGGCATTTACATACCAGGTTTCGGTGGTGTGAGGATCGAGGATGATGTCGTTGTAAAGAAGAACGGTGTCGAGGTCTTGACAACAGCCAGTAAGGAACTTATAACCATTTAGGATCATTAAATCCTGCCCCGGCCAGGAGAAACTCCGACCTCCCAATGTCAGAGATTCTCCTATATGATCGGGCTCATTTGTGTCTTGCATTTCTTATCGCTCTTAGCTGTGCTGGCTTTGGTCTTTTTATCGGAGTGACTCTCTCAAATATCTCCAGTATGTAACTCAGCGTGCCGAATAGAGCAAGGACAAATGCCATCCCGGTCATGAGAAGCCCGGTGATCTCCAGGGGGACAAGTCCAAATGTCCCGAGGAGGGAGATGAAATATATCACCAAGGCTCCTTTAACGAATATCAATACTGTATTCGGAATGTCACAGTTACTGCTCCTCACTGGTTTTGACATGTTTATGAGCAAGTAGCCGACCCCGAATAACATGGATATGGATACTGTGGTTATGGCGAATATGATCAGACCAAGATTGTTCAGTAACTGGAAATGCCACAAGCAGACCAACATGATTATCACCATATAGCCGCGTACAAGCACTTTCAATACCGGGGGAAACTTGAGCTTTTTCATCATATCACCATGAATAATATTGGTGTGGGCGGTATATATACGTGGTGTGGTGATGACCGGGGAATACACCATATACCCATATGGATTCAATAACCAACAGAGGGGATGTGGTGTATTAACCAATATCTCATTGATGTACATTCTGTGGTTCGTACACCATATACCCCGCTGTAGTTCGCACCAATATTTCATTGATGTGCATTCTGTGGTTCAAACCTATATCTCATTGATGTGCATTCTGTGGTTCAAACCAATATTTCATTGATGTATATTCTGTGGTTCGCACCAATACACCATCTTATTGTGCCCTATTTTGCACATCAATATTAAATATGGTTAACTTTTATTCGTCATTTTATATATTAACGCCTGTTAAATTTAAACATGCTTTTATATAAAAGTATCGCATACATTTATATATGCCATCAGGCAAAGCTTTAAATATAGGATTGCCGATTCATAAACGGTGTTAACATGACAGTCAAAGTTGCCATAAATGGCTACGGAACGATTGGTAAGCGTGTGGCCGATGCGGTCACAGCTCAGGACGACATGGAAATTGTCGGTGTGGTTAAGAGGAGGCCATCTTTTGAGGCCTTCGATGCAGTGAAGAATGGATACAAGTTCTACGCAGCTGCAGAGGAATTCATTGAGGGATTCAGGCAGGAAGGTATTGAACCAGCAGGAACTCTTGATGATCTTCTTGATATTGCAGATATAGTGGTGGACTGCACTCCCAAGAAAGCGGGATACAAAGCTCTTTATGAAAAGAAAGGAGTTAAAGCTATCTGGCAGGGCGGAGAAAAACACGACCTCACAGGCCTATCATTCAATTCATTCTCGAACTATGAAGATGCTATTGGCGCGGACTTTGCAAGAGTTGTATCCTGTAACACAACAGGGTTGTGTCGAACACTCTGGCCACTGGAAAATGAATGGGGAATAGAGAATGTTCTCGGTGTCATGATCAGAAGAGGCGCAGATCCCTGGGATTCGAAGAAAGGCCCAATGAATGCGATCGAGCCAGTTCTGAAAGTACCATCCCATCACGGCCCGGATGTCATCACGGTCATGGAAGGATTGGATATACAGACCACGGCTGTCGCGGTTCCATCTACTCTGATGCATTTGCACTCTGTCGTGGTCAAGTTAAAGAAGAATGTCCCAACACAAGATGTTCTGGATCTCTGGGAGAAAACCTCCAGGGTCATGTTCGTCGAGGGTAAATATGGAGTCAAATCCACTGCCCAGATCATGGAGATCGCCAAGGATTCCGGAAGAAAGAGATCCGATCTGTTCGAAATAGCAGTTTGGAAGGATGGAGTCCATGTCGTGGGAGACACCCTGTATTATTATCAGGCCATCCACCAGGAATCGGATGTCATTCCTGAGAATATCGACTGCATAAGGGCGATGTGCAATATAGAAACAGATAAGTGGGCCAGCGTCGAAAAGACCAATAAGGCTCTTAACTTGGAGTGATAAAATGAAAACTCCTTGCGAATTCTCAATGTGGTATGTGGTTCCTTATATCAGAAGCCGTGTGGCACAATCGATGGTAACCGATCTTGGCATGAAACAAGCTCATGCGGCCAGGAAGCTGGGCGTCACGGATGCCGCAGTCTCACAGTATCTGTCTGGAAAAAGAGCGAAGACAGAGATGGATGAACAGTGGCTTCTGGATGAGATCAAAGTAACTGCCAAGGCGATCTCCATGGCGGAGACCGAGACTGATGTCGGTAAAGAGATATGCAGGGTGTGCAAACTTGTTCAAAACTCCAATTTCATGGAAAAGTTGAACTCCGGAGCTTGCGGTCGCTGTCCTTGATCTTCTACTATATTTTCTGAAAAATGATCGAGAACTTGAAGCTGGTTATGGCTTCGAGTTCTCGGTTATAGCTTTATATCAGTTATACATGGGCCGGTTTGGAGTTGCTTAGATGAACAAGGCAGAGCTAGATATATCCGTGATCATCGGAGACGATAAAAGAGCCATTAAAATTCCAACTGGCTCCCTGGTCGAGGATGTCATAAAAGTATGCGGCCTCAATGTGTCTGCTCAGATCGTTCTAAGGAATAAAATTCCAATTCCAACAGATGAGCCAGTGCTGGAAAATGATGAGCTCAGGATCATCGAGACATTCTCAGGGGGCTGAACATGAGCGATGAACTATCTGGAATGAAAGGCATAATGCTTCTATCCGGGGGGATCGATTCCCCCGTAGCGGCGATGATGATGCTGGATAGAGGCCTTGATCTCATATTATTACATCTGGACAATCGTCCTTTCACGGATGATCGGGAGTTCGATAAAGTTAAAAGATTAGCAGCCAGACTTTCCGAGCTGGCTGGTCGTGAACTTCCTTTCTATGTCGCCAAGCATGGTCTGCTTGCGCAGGCACCCACTGCAAAGGCCTGCGACAGACATTATCACTGCATCCTTTGCCGAAGGACAATGCTGAGAGTGGCGGAAAGGCTGGCCAAGCAAGAAGGAGCTACATCCATAGTCACTGGAGAATCCATGGGCCAGGTCGCGTCCCAGACCCTGAGGAATCTCGCGGTCGAGGAGAATGTTGTCAGCATACCCATACTTCGACCACTTGTGGGGCTGGACAAGACCGAGATAATAGAGAGGGGCAGGAATTTCGATACCTTTGACATATCCATATCATCTGGCCTGTGTTGTACCATCGTGCCAGAAAAACCATCCACCATGGCGAGATTGGAGAAGATAGAGGGTGAGGAAGCCAAGCTGGATGTGGATGCCATGATAGATTCCTTGATGGATAGCATGGAGCTCATGGAAATTAAGTGAGTTCGCTCTAAGAACTCAAGTAATTCAATAAACTTTTTAAGCCTCGAACCCATGTTCTGAGTGATGATCATCAGGGACAAGGAAAAGGATCGATACAGTCGCCAGACATTGTATCACAGGGTCGGATGTGATGGCCAGGAAATGCTCCTGAGTTCCAAAGTCATTGTCATAGGTGTCGGAGCATTGGGTGGCAATATCGCGAACCTTCTTGCCAGATCTGGTGTGGGGAATATATTGCTCGTGGACAGGGACAAAGTGGAACTGAACAATCTTCAGCGCCAGCTTATCTTTGACGAGGCCGATGTTGGCAAACCAAAGGCCGAGGTCGTGGCCAGGGAATTGAAAATGGCCAATACCTCGATCAAGATAGAGGGAAGAGTTCTGGAAGTTGATGCATCCAATATCCATGATATCATCAAAGGAGTTGACATTGTCCTTGACGGTACGGACAATGTTAAAACTCGATTTCTTATCAATGATGCTTGCGTCCAGCTTGGTATCCCGTGGGTGTATGGTGGGGTGGTGAAGGCAGAGGGCATGACCATGACGATAATTCCAAAAACTACGCCATGTTTAAGATGCATACTGCCCAAAATACCAGAACCTGGATCGACCCAGACATGCAATGAAGTGGGTATTCTTAACGGAATTGCCGCAGTTGTGGCCTCGCTTCAAGCAACAGAAGCCTTGAAGCTTTTGATGGGGAAAGAACCATCAAAAGGACTGGCTCTGATAAATATATGGGACAGGAAGATGGAGGTAGTGGATATCGACAGGAATACGAGTTGCCAGGCCTGCGGTGACAATGTATCTGGTCAGACTGGCTCTGATTGTGGAGGGAAATAATGGAGTTCATGATGGTCAAGACCTGCGAGGCAGATGCTTATGATGCAATTCCTAAAAACCTGGCCAGGGTGAATATAAAAAAGGCGATCGAGGAATTGACGAGCGCCGGATATGAACTGATAGTGGATGCTGGGGTCATGTGCGTGATCATGAAGGACGGGCTGGAGTATCAATTATTTTCCAGTGGTAGGATCCTCATGAAAACACCTGATCTGGAAATAGCAGAAGCTGGAGCCAGCGGCCTCTTTGCCAATATGGAAAAAGCAGTGGTCGGCTAATTCATCCCATCCAATTGCCCGACCAGATCACAAGCTTTACATAATTTTCCCATGCTCGGTTCTCCGCATTTCTCACAGTCGATCAAGTTAGCTGGCTTGAAAGTGTTCTTGAGCGGAACTTTCAATTTCTCATAGCTGGAAAGAATAGAATGTCGCGTGCCAGGTGTCACATCCTCCAGGTCCGCCATCAGCTTCACGAACTCGCCACGATGTGCGCGGTAAGCGTATGGACATTCATCGCCCAAGATGTCCATTTCCTCGATGATCGCGTACAGGGCGCATTCCTCTTCGGGTATCATGCGCAATGGGAGTATTCGGGGTATTAAGCCGGGTTGTGGTCGATCATGCGGCCCAAGTCTTGCTAGTCTTTCCACATCCCCCCGGCAGATGTTCATCAGAATACTGCCTGCCGTGTCATTAAGATTATGTCCAAAGGCTATCCTTGTTGCTTCGATAGCCTTGCTGGCCTTGTTCAGAGCTTGGCGACGGAATACTCCGCAATAAGTGCAAGGGACGGTATCTGGATCCCTGGCAACAGCCTCATCCAGAGTGTATCCGAAGAGATCTTTAAAACTGATTATTTCAAGAGGAATGCCCAAAGACTGGCATTCCTTTTTCGTGGCTTCCAATCCCTTCTCACGGTAGCCGACAATTCCCTCATCCACGATAATGGCGTGGATGAGAATCCCGCTTCTTGGATGGAACATATCGCGAAGCAGGCGAAGCATCACCATGCTGTCCTTACCACCAGATACCGCGACGGCCAGCTTGTCGCCAGCCTTCATCTTGCCGCCTGATTTCACCTCTTTGGCCATTCGCTTGACAAAGAATTCCTTGAAGTGAGTGTCGCAAAGATGCTGGCTGCTATATCTGACGAATATGACCGATGGCTTTCCGCATCTGGAACAGGGTATCATCGGACTTGGATTATGATGTGAGGTTTAAATCTATTGCCCGGAAGTCCCAGTTTCATCCACCTGCTCTGGTTCTTCTATTTCTTCGGATACTTCCGGGGCTGGCTCCTCAATGGGCTCCTCTTCAGGTGCTTGAGCTTCTGATCTGGACCCCCTCCTCTTCATCATCCCGACCACCAGGGCCATCATGACCACGGCTATAGCTATGATGATAGAGACTGGTATGGCATCATCGTCATCAACATCACTGGTGTCGTCACTATCACCAGTGTCGTCATCATCTGTATTGTCATCGTCATCTAGCAATTCATCATCGATCTCATAAGCAGTGGCATCGGTGAGAGCTAATTCATTCCCCCAGTCATCGAAGGCCAGTACCTTGTAATATGGAGATGATCCAGGACTTGCATCAGTGAAGGTGCGGGCGCCAGCTGTTACATTGCCTATCTCCGCGTATGTTCCGTTTTCCGAGTCCGCCCTGTAAATTCTGAAGCCAGCCAGATAAGCATCGCCAATATAGTTCCAATCGACTTGCACCTGCCCATTATCCAAAGATGTCAGGGTGATATCCGTGACTTGTGAAGGGACCAAAGATTCCTTCACAACAAGGCCAGTCATTATATCCGTGGGAATTGCAGCCAGTCCACTACCATCGATGGCCGTGAAATAATAGGTATATTCGCCTGCTGGCAGGTTCATCGTATGGCTGTACATTATTGGAACCATGGTATCGACACCGGAAGTAGTGGACATATTGAAAGGACTATCAATTATCTCATTTCCATCCTTCATAATGTGGAGCTTTGGTTCTCCGGTGGCTGGCAAATGACCATCATCCCAGTACATGATACTGAATTGATAATCTGTGTTAATATCTCCCACGTTTGGATGCAGTCCGTCTGCATTATCTGTATCCGAGGGCCAGCCAAGTTCTGGAGGTGTGTTCATACCAAAGAGCACATGAAGCTCGGTGACCATCTCATCCGGTCCGGGATATGCGGGATCGTCCCACGCATACATGTAAAGATCATAGACCCCGGCAGACCAATTGGTCGTATCCAGAGTGATGGTGAAGTTCTCCACGGATGAGTCCAGTGCATTATCCGCAATACCTGCTATCGAACTTGACCAATTATGCTGGCCGATCGTGATATTCACACCACCGATATTAGAATTCCCGGTCATATTGTCCAGGACTGTCAATCTATAAGTTAGGCTCGAGCTTGCGCCGAGCTGCTGGCTCGTCGATATTGGAACGATCTCCGGTGGCACATCATCCAGGATGGTCAATTCCGCATGTTCTGAAGCGGAATTATTGTAATTGAAAGCAGAGTCCCAGCCATATACGTGATACTCGAAAAGACCAGCTTCTGTAGGTGCTGGCACACTTCCGCTCAGGCTCTCTTCCGTGCTGGTTGGAAGGTTATCAAGGGCCATATCGATAGATGATCCCCAATTGCCCATACCAAGTGTGAAGTTCGCCCCTTCGATGTCCGAATCACCACGTCCAGTATCATTGAGGAAGGCAGACAAAATGATGCTTGTCTCGGAAACATTGCTCAGCAGGTATGTTGGATCTGCCTGGCCATTGATCAGGATATTGGATATTTCGGGAGCTATCTGATCCGTGGATACCACCAGTGTTGCTTTGGCCACTGGTGTGGAATTGAAATTGTCGTTTGTATCATTTCCATAGACATAGATATCGAAAGATCCAGGTAGCAATGAGGTAGTGTCAATGCTGGCTGTCACAGTCTCGGAAGGAGAATCAAAGCCACCATCCAGGCTGGCCATTGGTTGACTACCAGTCCAGTTCTGATATCCTATCGTGTAATTGGCATATTTGATATTGGAATTTCCAGTTGCGGAATCATTGAGCTTGGCAGTCAGTGTCACCGAGGTCCCGGGATAAACTCCCTTGCTTGCCAGTCCATCCAAGAGCACATCGGAAATATCTGGAGCCACATCATCGATTATCTCCAGGGTGGCGAATTCCTCGGTATTGGTATCATTGTAATTATTGTATTCATCCCAACCGTAGGGATAATAAGTGTAAATTCCAGCCTCGGTCGGCTTAGCCAACTGGAGTTCGAAGGTTTCGGTGGAGCTGTCCAGTGTATCCAGAGGAGGCAAGGTCGTACCCGGCCAATTCAATGGTCCCATGGTGAAGTTCGCTCCTGCTATATTGAAGCCACCAGTTGATACATCCATTAGCACCGCACTCAGCGAAATATCTGGGATGGCGGAGAGCATGTATTGTCTAGTGGATTGGCTATTGATATAGGCTCCTGTTATCCACGGTGCTTCATTGTCCGGGATGGATTCTGGAATATCATACGAAATGGTATTCCAACCATCAGAAGATCCATCTGAAGCCAAGCCAGCTACATCGATATCGACTGAGTCTGTATGCCTTGAGGGTGCGGTCCAATCGAGGGTCCAGGTTCGTAGTCCACTTCCTGAATGAGTGGCCTGATCTCCACTTATCTGAACTGAGACTCCTGGATTTGACAAAGTGCCTTGTGACACTTCAAGAGAGAAACCACCCATAGTGGTAGCAATCACACTGGCTACTGAGATAGTAAGTGGATATACTTGATCCGGAACATATTCCACTGGCAAGCCAGTGATACTAACACTGACACCGGGATCTGAAGCTCCATGGCAGCTTCCACCACCACAACTTGTGGCATTGCCCATTTTACCTGATGTATACGCACTGGCTGGAAGAACCACCATAATGCTCAATGCGATGATCACTAAAATTGCCTGGCCCTGTTTCTTACTGATGCTGAACATGAATACCCCTCTTACTACAGAGAAATTGATCTTATGGTAATATCCTTTCCCCCATTATTAGGGAGTAGATAGGAGTGATGATCTACCAATTTACTCAATCTCATCTTCGGATTCGACCTGTTCTGGTTCTTCACTGACTTCCTCCACAGGTTCTTCTGTTTCAGGTTCATCAACAGCTTCGTCCATTGGTTCCTCTGCGGTTTCCTCAGCCACTGGCTCATCCTTGTTGCCCTTGCCCTTCATTATCAATAGAAGAGCAATAACGCCGACCACTGCGAGTATGAGGATTATGTAGAGCCAGTTATTAGCAGGCTCATCGCCTGTGTCATCGGTATCGTCATCATCTTCCACAATGTCATCTATAACAAGGCCAGTTGTCGAATCTTCTGCCGTGTAGCCCGGATTCCATTCGTCAGGAGCTCCGTCGTCATCAGCGTCAATAGACGCTGATGGGTCAGTTGGGAATGCATCGGCATTGTCGCCGGTTCCGTCACCATCTGTATCGGTTGTCTCGGTAGCATCACTGGGGAAGGCATCGCTATTATCCCCTACACCATCTGAATCTGTATCAACGGTCTCGGTGGCATCATTGGGGAAAGCATCGTCATCATCTGGCACGCCGTCATCATCCGTGTCTGTTTCTGTAACTATTTCTCCAATTGCAGGGTCCAAAGGATCCTGATCATCAGCATCGTCTACGCCATCACCATCGTCGTCATTATCCGCATTGTTGCCAGTGCCATCCCCATCGGTGTCCACTGTCTCTGCATCATCCAATGGGAAATCATCATCCACATCATCGACCCCATCGCCATCGTCATCAGTATCTGCATTGTCGCCAGTTCCGTCGCCATCGGTATCTGTGTCTTCAGATGGATCTGTTGGGAAATCATCATCAACATCTTCGACACCATCATTATCATCATCACCATCTGAACCATCAGCAACACCATCACCATCCGTGTCCAGTAAGATCAAGAGCGTGGCATTGGAATAAGCAATGCCGCCATTACCATCACTTACACTGACACTGACATTGTAATAGCCAGCGTCTGCATTTTCGGGACTTCCGGTCAACTCTCCTGTGGCTGGATCGATAGACAACCAGGCAGGTCCAGTAATAGACCATGTAAGAGTGTCACTCGTGTCACCATCGGTGACTGTGAAGTTTTCAGTGAAATCACTTCCAGTATTGAAAGTGGACTCGGTGAAGCCAGCAGTAATCGCAGGCATATCATTCACACCAGTTATTGTTATTGTCACAGTTGCATTATCGAATCCGCCATTTCCATCATGTATGGTGTAATTGAAAGTATCTGTCGTACTCTCACCAACAGCCAGTGTTTGATAGGAGGGTTCAGCAATTGTGAGATAGGTGAATATTCCATCTGGGTTCACGGTAATACTGAGGCCATTGGCAGTTAGTGGATCATTGTCAATTACCTGGAAGACATCTGTGGTATCTGGATCATTATCATTACCCAGAACATTACCATTCAGAGGTGTATCCTCGTCAATTGAATATACGTCGTCAACTGCAACTGGCACATCATTGACATTGGTCACCGTGATAGTGAAATTACTCCAACCTATACCACCATTGCCATCATCAACAGTCACATTCACCCATTGAGTTCCAACATCTGCATTGGTGGGTGTGCCGGATAAGTTACCTGTATTATTATCTATACTCAACCAGCCAGCATTGGTATTCAGGCTCCAATTGAGCACATCGCCTTCGATATCCGTGGCATTATAATCCACACTGTAAAGCACATCTTCTAGGGTTACGATGACATCTGCTGTGGTAATCACTGGCATATCATTAACATTTGTCACTGTAACATTGACAATAGCAGCATGAGTTCCTCCATTGCCATCAGAGATAGTGTATGTGAAGAAGTCTGATCCGAACCAATTCGCACTGGGTTCGTAGGTCACATTCTTGCCAGCATCTATTATCGCGACTGCTCCATTGACACCCTGGGTCACACTTATTATTGTTAGATAGTCGCCATCTGGATCTGTATCATTGGTCAGTACATTGATCGTATTGGCACCACTGTCCTCGATCGCTGTGTATGTATCATCCACTGCGACAGGCGAAGTGTTCATGGTAACATTGCTCGAAACATTATTATTGCCCATATTTGGATCAAAAATATCTGATACAGAAGTTCCATCCAGATAGAATGCACCGCTTTCATTTGCCACGAGACTGACTTGCATCCAGGCAGTCTCTCCACTGGCCAAATAGCCTATCAACCATGACAGTCCGCCTTGCCATAATATAGTGTCAGCAGACTGATTATTTCCCTGGTATATCACATCATTACCGCTTCCCGTCACGGTGACATTGACATTCACTGCATTGTCTGGTCCATCATTTGTGATATTCACGTAAAATATCACAGTTTCTCCTACATTTATGTGAGATGGAACTGCATCCACGGTCAGATCAAGGTCTGCTATTGGGGTTGGAGGAGTTGTACCAAATGCCTGAAGGAATGGATAGGTATTTTTCTCGTATATCCCCCACACTGTGGTAAAGTTCCAGTTCGTGAAGGTAGCTTGGCTCATCATCTCTAATGTATCATTTCCTGTTCCACCATTACTGCTCACTTGTCCAGATGTCTCTATGTCCCAGAAACAATCATTGTTGGTGCCAGTACCATTATCTCCGATAAAGCCACCAACATCCACGCCTGCTCCGCTGACACTGCCAACACTGTAGCAATTTGTGATTGTTCCACCTTGATTGTATCCTGCAAAGCCGCCAACGAAATCTGTTCCAAGACTATCCCCTGTGCCATAGCAATCCATGATGGTTCCAGCTTGATGATATCCTGCAAAGCCACCAACATACCTATCTCCACTGGCAATTCCCGTGCTGTAGGATATGGAGATGGTACCTGCGAACATCCGCCCTACGAAACCACCTATAATATCATCACTGGGTGTGTTCCCTGTGCTGTAGCTGTCGCTGTAACATTGAGTTATGGTTCCGCCAATAACCCATCCTACAAAGCCGCCGACATATCCCTCTCCACTGGTGTTTCCAAATGATGTGCAGTTGGTGATGTCTCCACCATTATTTCCTGTAAAACCACCAACATAAAGGTTCATGGCACTTACATTTCCGATGGCGGAGCAGTCATTTATCGCGTCCATATTTCGCCCTGCGAAGCCTCCGACATTGATATCAATTCCAGTAGTGTCTCCTGAGCTGTGGCAATTTGTGATAGTTCCAGTTTGATGATATCCTACAAAACCACCAATGAATCCATCTCCATATACATCACCATTGGCCGTACTATTTGAGACATCGCCCCAGTTCTCTCCGACCGATCCACCAACATAGTCACAGTCCACATCGTATCCAGTAACATCACCGTCGGCATGACAGTTCTCGACGGTCCCATCATTTGTTCCAATGAGGCCGCCAATATAATCGACACTACTTGATACATCACCATAGGCATAGCAATCGATAGCAGAGCCAGTTGGTGGCTGATAACCTATCAGACCGCCTGTGTTGACATCCGTATTATTTACATTACCGTAGGCAGAGCTGTTAGTTACTGAACCGTCATTCCTGCCTATCAGGCCACCAACATCATTGTCACTGCCCGTTACATTACCCTCTGCCAGTGAATCGATCACCGTACCATGGTTCTCACCAACAGAGCCACCTATCGCCCTTGTTCCGTTCACGGTCCCATAAGCTGTGCATGACTCAATATAACCGCCTTCTGTGTAACCTACGGCTCCGCCCACGTACAGGATTCCCGAAACATCGCCGTATGAAATTGAATTGGTGACATTGGCCATTATCGAGCTATCATCATTGTATCCCACAATACCTCCAATACAGTCGTCAAGTGCATTAATGGAGCCATGGTTGATCCCGTTAACAACATCGCCGTAATTCTCACCGGCGATCCCTCCAACGGAGTTCCAGCCATTGATATCTCCATAGTTCTCACAATCATATACGATATTATTATTGAGACCTGCAATACCAGCGTGGCCCCAAGTATTCAGGGTGGCCGCACTGATATTTCCATAATTGGTGCACATTGTGATATTTCCATCATTCTGGCCGACGATCCCACCTACAGCCATAGCCACTCCTGTGACAGTTCCAAAGGCCTCGCAATCATATATCAGATTATTATTATCTCCGGCAAAGCCACCTATTTCATTCATTGTCCCCGAGGCATTTCCAAATGCTGTTGAATTCTCAATGGTGCCAAAGTTATGGGAGGTAAATCCTCCGATGGTTCCGTAGCCAGACACATTTCCATAGGCCTGGCAATCGTATATCAGGCCTGAATTGTAACATACAAAACCACCGTTCTCATTTCCACCTGTGACCGTTCCAAAGGCTGAACAATTGGTGATCGTACCGCTGTTCTCGGCAATGAAGCCTGCCATTCCTGGCTGTGAGCCTCCATCAACGGTTCCAGAGGACCATGAGTCCCTGATAATGCAATTGGCCTGCGACAGACCTGCAAACCCTCCGGATAGGGTTCCACCTAGCGTCATAGCAATGTCTCCGGTCGAGGTGCTGTTGTGTATGGTACCACTGGACAACATTCTTCCAATTACACCTCCGGTATGGTCCCTGCCAGTCACATCGCCAGTATTACCACTGTGTGTGACAGATGCCCCATCGGCCTGACCCACGATACCTCCAACAATATCATCGACAGAATATATATCATTATAATTATAGCTGTAAGATACGCTACCACCGAGCATTTCTCCCACAATACCGCCGGTCATTCCCCCATTTGAATCTATCATTCCATTATTGACACAGTTGAAGATCGTTCCTCCGTCCGAGATACCTACTATGCCTCCGACTCTATAAGTGGAGAACAAGGTATTGTTCACATAGCCCCAGTTATTACAAATTATGACATCACCATTGGTCGCGCCCACAACTCCCCCAACATTACCAGCGAGGCCAGTTATGTCTCCATAGGCATCGCAATTGCTAAGTTGGCCACCAGCGAGCATCTGCCCCACCAGGCCACCTACAAAGCTCGAACCAGATACAGTACTTGAGGTAAAGGAATTGGTGACACTGGCTTTGCTGTATCCAATAAGTCCACCAGTCCGAGATCCTGCTCCAGTAACATCGCCTGTCGCATTGCAACGAGTAATTGTATTATCGCTATTACCTGTCAAGCCTCCTGTGTTTATTCCTGAGCCTGTAACATCACATGATGACCAGCAGTCCGCTATGGGGCCAGAGAGTGAACCTATCAGGCCACCGGTGTCTGTGACTCCCGAAACAACACCATGGGATGAGCAGAATTCCACATTCCCGAAGTTCCATTTCGCTCCTGCCAGCATACCAACCGAATCTCTTCCAGTAACATCGCCAGATACTGAAACGTCTGTCACGTCTCCAAGGACACCTATAGCTCCGAAAAGACCCTGGTAGTCCTCAGCTGGCCTGTTGATGTAAAGACCAGTTATCGAGTAACCCTGTCCCTGGAATGTGCTATCAAAGCTGGTTCCCTGGAAGTCTACAGTTCCGCTGTCAGTGTCGGGAGCAATGGGCAAGAATCCTTTTCCTCCGTTGGAGGCATTGGTTCCCCACATCTGCGCTGCATCCAGAATATCCATCTGGACATCATTGCCCAGTTCGTAATCCGCAGTCGTATCCATGGCCATTAATTGAAGTTCATGTGAATTGGTAATTCTGGTATTGTATTCCATCCTGAGGAAGGGACGGGTCTCGCCTTCGATCATCCACCAGTCATTTGTGAAGTCCCAGCCAGATCCTGTGTATGTTGTCTCTGTCATTGCCTGGGCTGTTGTAAGTCCAGTCGCTCCACTAGTATTCCCACTTTCTATCCCAGTTGCCATAGCGGAACTGGCTGTGTCCCAGAAAGAATCCATGACAGTCCCTGCATTACTACCCAGGAATCCACCAAGGTTTGCGCCTCCGATCACACTTCCTGTTGCATATGAACTGTTGATCCATGCAGTATTATAACCAACTAGACCGCCAATGAACTGGCCATCCAAAGTTGTGGCTGATGTTACATCTACAAGGGCATAACAATCATTCACAGCCCCTGCACTGTTGTATCCAACAAGGCCACCTATATTGTCATGGGTTCCAGTTATGGTTCCCGTGGCATAGGATGTGATCACGCTGCCCTGCCAGTTATAGCCAGCCACTCCGCCCATAGCACTTCTTCCGACCAGGTCTCCATCAAAGTAAGAGTTCTCGATCAAGCCGCCCTGATTGTATCCAACAAGGCCGCCGGAGTTTATATTACCTTCAACATCCACTGTAGAGAAACAGTTCGATATCGTACCCTGTATATTGTGTCCAACAAGGCCACCTATCATCTGTGTAACTCCTGATACTTTGCCTGATGCATAGCAATTGGAGATGGTTCCTTGGATCGCAGAGCCAACTAAACCACCAACATAATCATTACCAGTTATGTTCAAGTTCACCAGACCGACATTTGAAATCGAACTTCCGGTATCCATTACTCCAAACAAACCCAGATTATTAACTCCTGTATTGTATATGTAGAGATCAGATATTGTGTGATTATTGCCATTAAGGGTGCCAGTAAATTCAGCAGTGGCCGATCCAATATGATAAAAACCATTTCCTGGCATTGTTGTTGTGGACCACATGCTGGAGGGTTCTGTCGAGTCAACCTTGAAATCCTGCATTATCTGATAATCTGCCGATAAGGTGCCAGCGTCCATCATTATCAACTGAAGCTGGTGGGAATTGCGAATATTTGTGTTGTATTCTGACTGAAGGAAAGGTCTGGTACGGAAATTGCCCATCCACCAGGTGGAACCAAAATCCCAGCCAGCATAGTTAGCCTGGGATAATGCTTGGGCGGTTGTAAGGCCAGTTCCCGCTGCACTGGCTCCCAATCCTGAGGTGTCAGAGTCCCAGAAGCAGTTGGTCACTGTACCGCTTGGTAAGTTACCGATAAATCCACCACTAGTACCTCCGGTCGCAGTGCCAGTACTGTAGCAGTTCTCGATGGTCGTGCTGCCTGTTTCCTGCATACTTCCCACAAATCCACCAACGAAATTGACACCGGTCTCAGCATCTCCCAGCGCATATGAATCATATATATCGCCATAGTTCAAGCCAGCGAACCCACCAACATAGGATGAGGTGCTGTATACACTTCCTGTGGCATAGCATCGGCGGATTTCACCAGTAACCTGATTAAAGCCAACAAGACCACCGTTTGCCTGGTCGCTCCCAATGACATCCGCCTGGCTGTAGGAATCAAAAATCTGGTTATGATTGTTGCCAACAAGGCCACCAACATAACCCCCCGTGCCTTCAACATTTCCTTGAGAGGATGATGACGTTATTGGACCAGCGGATGATTGGCCTATTAGGCCCCCTACATTTTGGACTCCGGAAACCTCTCCAGAGACCATGCAGTTATTGATAGCCCCATCATTCTTTATACCTACAAGACCCCCTACCCAGTCTTCTCCGGTTATGTCAACATCTATAAGATTGAGGTTGGAAACAATGGATCCTGTTGTCATGATAGATATCAATCCAACAAAATCCTCTGTTGGCCTATTCATGTAAAGTCCGGATATTGTGTACCCTTGACCATCAAAGGTACCGCTAAATCCTCCGATGGTATCAAAGCCCAGACCTCCATTCCAGTTCACGGTATCACTGGCATCGATGTCATTCATCAGAATATGATCTTGGTCTCTGTGGGCATTGATATCCTGCAGATCTGCAAGTGTGAATATCTGGTAGAGGGCTCGTACCTCATCCCCATCATCCTTTGCCTCAACATCGTTCCCGATCAAGATGATAAAACTACTGGCTATTAGCATGGCGCATATCAATATAGTGGATATTTTCCTCATATAAATTCCCCAATTTATCCTATGGGGAAGTATATCCTATTAATGGCATTAATAAATTTGTATAGGGTGGTTAATTCTGACTTATTTTATTTGAATCTTATGGTTTCAACATTGAATTCCTTATCTTTGCCAAGAATTGTCGGAATGAGCTTGCCCGCATCCTTGATCGCCATTTTCTTGTACTTGCCAGCCAGTGTCTTCATATGAGCTTCCATTCCATCACCGATGACAGCGGCCGTGAATTCGGCCGCTGTCCCACTCGGATCAATGACAAATAGCCTCGGATGATCGAAGTTAGTGGCAACTAGAAGCCCCACACCCAGTGGTCTTACATCCTTTTTTATCGTGTGCGACCAATATATTTCCTTTATTGTGTAAAGCATGTCATCCACATTCTTGAAATCCTTGTTCCGAAGCTGATTCAATATCATGGATCCGTCCATTGCCAGTCCTGCAGTTCCTATCAGGATCTTATTGGATATTCTGTGGATCTTTATCGGGGACATCATTAGCGAATTGCCAGCCTTGGCAGATATGTCCTCAGATGCCATTAAGATACCATCTGTGCATATTATTCCCATGACACTGGCTCCACGCTTCACACTTTCGCGGGCATATTCGATCTGATGGATGCGACCTTCGGGTGAGAAGAAATTGTCGGTGTCATAGCCCTTGGATATCGGGCCTATGGTGTTCAGGAATTGAACTATCGCCGCTCTGGCCAACTCTGCCTTATTTCCGAACATCCCACTCTTTATCACCATGTCCAGATAGTTATCTACCTCATCTGGAATTACGACCCTTAATTCTGACATTTTGATTTCCTCCATTACATTTCGGGAATTTGAATGTTCGAACTGATTTCAAACATTCAACATCTGCTTTGTTGATTTGCATGAATTATCCGCCAAAACGGACTTTTCAAGTATAATAGGTGTATGTTCAACGTATTATTTAAGAATTATGCTAAATAATTGTATATTTGGGATTATCAAATAGCTGAATATTGAGGCTCTGTTTGACCAATAAGGATACTCAGTTCTTTCCAAGCATCTTCTGTATGTTCTTGATGCGTGCATCTTCCTTCTTGACCACATACCAATCCAGAGCATCTATCAGGACATCCTCCGCTTTGGCCATATCACCCTTCTTGTGATACATCTTCCCCATCTCCTCGCGAGTTATGGCCAAGTAGTCCGGTGAGTTCTCATTGATAACAAAATCTATGCTCTTCTGGAAATGCATCTCGCTCTCTTGATAGTTCTCGACAGCGGAATAATGCTTACCATACATGCAATGGAGCTTTGAGTGAGCGATAGGATCATTGAAGTTTGCCAGTATCTTGGACGCTCTGTCCAGATGAGGCAGAGCATCTTCCGCCCTTCTATTCTCGATAAGGGCGCTTGCCAGGTTTGTCATTGTCCAGCCTTCCATTCTGAGGGATCCGCCTTCTCTGCAATATTTTATGCCTTTCTCGTATCCGTCTATGGCCTTGCTGAAATTCCCCATTTCCTCGTATACTCTGGCCATATTGTTATATGTGAGCCCAATGCCAGAATGATCTTCCAATGAAGTGTAAAGTTCGATAGCTTTTTTATTGTGATATATGGACATCTCCATATTCAGGAGATCGAGGCAAGTATTGCCCAGGCCAGTATGTATCCTGGCCATCGCGCGGTCCTTCTTCTTTTTATCATTCTTTGATGCTGTCGATATTGAAGTAATGACCTTGATAGCCTCCATATAATGATCCAGAGATGTGCTGTGTTCCCCTTCGCGCCATGATATGATGCCCAGACCATTCCATGCCAGAGCTTTGTCGTAAAGACCATTACTACCCAGCTTCATATCGATGACATCATTGTATAGGCTTCGAGCTTCTTCTCTCCCTTCCTTATTGTTTGTAAGGGCTCTTGCCAGCTTCCTTGTTATCATGGCTTTCAATATCTTATCATCAATATGATTTTTATCATATATTACAAGAGCTTCTCTATAAGCTTCAATGGACTCATCTATCTTTCCAATTTGGATCTTGGCGGCTCCGATAGTTATCTGAGCCTTGATAGAATCTCTCGGGTCATCTTGTTGTTTCTCAACAGCATTATTGACCATGTCCAGGGCATTTTTATATTGGAGGATACCCTTTTTGATGTCATCTGCTTTTTTATCTCCGGTGAAGCTCTTTATAGCCCAATGGATCTGATTTGAAAGCTGCGGCAAGCAATCTGTGTTGATCATATCCGGGTCAATGTTCAAATGCTGGCACTGCTTCTGTAAAATGAATTTACCTGTAAATCCTACTTCCCTCTCAAGCAGAGTTTCTAGCTCATCCCTCAATTCTAGATTATTGATCACATCATCCCCGTGGATTATTGTATGTTTAGCCCGAAGAGGATGTTATATAAAATAATGATGATGGCAAATATTAAAATGTTAATTGAGAAAGAGATAATTGATGACTATGAGCATTAATGGGATGTCAGCCTATGGAGACGATCTATATTGATCGGATATGGTTATATTCTTCATGGTTTCAGGATCGAAATGCCCAATGGGACATATTGGCTATTATGTATCAGCAGGCCTATCTTCTTTATATTATCTTTATCATCATTCTTCTCATACCATGTCAATGCAGAATTCAATAGTGGCGTGGCCTTCTCAGATTCCCCGATAATATGATAAAGCGTACCCAGCCCCTCCTGGACCCTTGCCAGACATTCGGGTGAATCCACATTGATCATACTCTCCAAACTGGCCTTGAAATGTGTCTCACTGTTCTCCCATTCTCTTAGCTTCTGGTAATATTCACCGTACATGTAATGAAGCCTGGATTGCGCCTCACAATCATTGAATTTAGAAAGGATCCTTGATGCTCTTGATAGATATTCTTCTGCTTGATCGAACTTGCCTTCATTGATCAGTAGGCTAGCAAGATTGATGAGTGTCCAGCCTTCTGTAAGTAATGAACCGCCTTCTTTCGTATTCGAAAGCACTTGCTTATACCCCTCGACCGCCTTCTCATAATCTCTCTTCTGTTCATATATCTGTGCCATTTTGTCATATAGTTCTCCGACCCTGACATAATTCTCCAATTGAAGATTGAGGTCTATTGCAGATTCGGTCAGGTCTATGGCAATGTCTACTTCGTTCATGCTCTTGTAAATATCAGCGAGACCTGAGTTTATTATACACTTCACCTTCATTTTTTTGATTCTGTCCAGTTTTGTCTGCTCCTTCATATTCTCAATTGTGCTTAATGCCTTTTCATAATATTCCAGAGAAAGATGTTCATCGCTGTCTTTGAATGCGATCCACCCAAGACCGCAGTAGGACAGAGCGGTATCGTAATAATTTCTATGTCTTTTGCCTATCGTGATGACCCCATAATACTCTTTGATCGCCATTTCATGACCCTCGGTCTTTGTGCCGAGCACTCTGGCCAATTTTCTTTTTATTTTCATTTTCATCCTTCTGTTTCCAGAATATTGACTGTCCTGAAATAGATCATAAGCATCCCTGTATGCATCCTCGGAAGCATCATACCTCCGTAGTACCAATCGTTTATCTCCTACTGTGAGAAAGGCATTGATGCAGTCCATGGTCTCACTTGTTTCATCATCCAGGGTTTCCAAGGCTTTGGAATATTCCAATAAGTTCCTGAATACCAATTTTGATTTTCGATCACCTATGAAGCCACTTATCGCAGTCTTGAGATTCCTGGATAGTTCTCGAAGGTCTTTTATTTCGATATCTTCCTCAGCACCAATGCCTAAGATATCGCACTGCTTCTGCAATATGAACTTGCCACAGAAACCTATTTCCATCTCGAGCATGGTGATTAATTCATCCTTAAGATGTGATACATTCAAACCTTATTTCCCCCTATAATTAACACAGTTGAAATTAAGATATAAATAGCTTATTATGCCATTTGCTATTATGTGAATTTAATAACTATGTTTTGAACAATAAATCATATGATTTTGTTTTGCTATCATCGAGTTCAATAATCATCACCGATGGCCTCGGGATCGACTATCTCAACATCCTTTCTGATGGCTTCATCTTCGAATCCAAGGTCCTGAAGTACATGCCATGCCAGTCTCCTGCCAGCGACATCTTCGGATATGATTATATCATTTGCAAATTCACTCAAGGCATCCCTGTCCCTGTCATTGTATGCCCTTGCAACGATATACGCATTCTTATTGTGTTTATGGACCAGCTGTATCGCGGTCTCCGCATCCATCATATCGGATAGTGCCACAATTACAAGGTCAACTTGCATGACCCCGGCAAGCAATAACACTTCTTCATTGGATGCATCACCAATTATGTGTTCGATATTTTGCTCTGCCATAATGTGGGCTTTCCTTGGGCTGAAATCCACTACGAGGAAGTTCTTATTTGCCATCTGTAGACATCTCACTGTGTCCAGTGCGACCTCTGCGAAACCAAGTATTAGGATATCTGGTTCTCTGTGAATGTGCTTGGGTAGACCGGGGTCATCATCCACAAATGTGGCATCTTCCTTATGCCGGGGTAGGAAAAATCGATTGTATATCTTTGGAGAGAGTGACATCGCATAGGGTGTGAAGACCATGCTTATCAGGGCGGTCATCAAGATAACTGAATAGTATTCATCACGCAGTATGCCAGCTGTGAATCCCAGGGTTGCTATGATAAAAGAGAATTCGCCTATCTGCATCATGCTCATGCCCACGTTCAGGGAGGTCTTTGGATGGTATCCCAAGATCCTGGTGGTCATTGTATTGGCAAATCCTTTGCCAATAAAAAGCACTGACAAGACCATGACTATGGATGATATCAATGGTACGGGGTCTGTCAATAATAGGGACAGATCTATCGCCATACCTGCGGAAACAAAGAAGATTATCAGAAAAATATCCTTTAATGGTCTGATCTGATTCACTATGTCAAGATTATGCTCTGATTCTGAAAGTATCATGCCTGCGAGGAAGGCTCCAAGAGCAAGAGAAAGCCCGAAGAACTCGGATATTACTGCGGTGATTATACAGAAGCCAAATATTGTCAAAAGAAATAGCTCCTTTGACCTGGTTTTGCTTACCAGATCTATCAGCCGCGGGAAGGTCTTTCTCCCAACTATGAGCATGGCAGTAAGGAATATCACACCAATGGCAACAGGTATCAAAGCTTCAAAGCCAAATGTGTCCTCGACCAATATCGAAGTTACAAGTGTGATGACGATTATTGCTCCGATATCCTCTACCACGAGACGACCGACCAATAGTCTCCCGTGTTCGGTCTCCGTTTGTCCTCTCTCGGCTAGCATCTTTATGATGATTATCGTACTGCTGATCATCAATACAGCTCCCAGAAGGATCGCCTCCATGGATGACCATCCCATCAAAAGACCTGCTATGATCCCGAGCACCAGCATGAATACCATTTCTACAGTTCCACTTATCGCGGATACGCCTATGATCTTTCCAACTCTTTTAGATGAGAATTCCAGTCCCACAGCAAAGAGAAGTAATGATACGCCTAGGTTGGCAAGAGCCCCTATCTCTCCGATATCGGTTATGAGACCAAATCGAGATCCTTCAATATCTCCGGTCATTATAGCACGCATCAGACCAACACCTGGGCCGATAGCGATACCTGCAAAAAGATATCCCAATATAGGTGGCTGGCCAAGTAGCTTATGAGCTATGAATCCAAATACAAGTGCTGCGAACATTATGATTGCAATGTCCTTTAACAAGGTGAGTGCTTCTAGTTCCATCCCGATGCCCTACCTAGGGTTGTGATCGTGAGATCATCATGGTAGGGTAATGATTCTGAATATTTAATATATACTATGAGAAATTTAATTGTGGCACATCGTCACTATTGATGAAATATCCATAATTAGACCTGCAATATCAACCAATAATTTTATATTCACATAGTTCCAATGTCCTATTATGAAAAATATTACTGAATTGATCCGCAATGTACCAGATTTTCCGATACCAGGCATAATGTTCAAGGACATTACACCGGTACTCAATGACCCAGTTGCCTTTGATGCTATTATCAATGAATTGGCTGATAGGAACAAGGACAAGGGAATAGAAGGCATTGTCGGGATAGAGAGCAGAGGATTTATTCTGGGGGCTCCATTGGCACTGAAGATGGGAATTCCTTTCATACTTATCAGAAAGGAAGGAAAACTTCCATATCACAAGGAGAAAGCCAGTTATGATCTTGAATATGGCCAGGCCACTATCGAGATCCACAAGGATTCTATCAAACCCGGACAGAAAATTATGATCGTGGATGATCTTCTGGCCACAGGAGGAACTGCGGTCGCTTCCATAGACCTGGTGGAAAGAGTTGGCGGGGACGTTGTGAATTGCTCATTCGCGATCGAACTGTCCGCCCTGGGCGGAAGGGCCAAGCTGCCTGATGGAAAAACAGACAGCCTTATCAAATATTGATCCCCTGGGAGAAGATATATGGAACTTCTTGAACAGGAGATAAGGAAAGCTCCAATTGCCCGATTCGGAGATTATGAGTATTTTATTTCTCCAATATCTGATGGCATACCTCATATCACCCCTGAATTGCTCGAGGAAGTGACCGGGGAGATCATCCAGATAGGCGATCTCAATTGCGATAAAATAGTCACGATCGAAGCAATGGGGATACATCTGGCAACAGCACTTTCTCTAAGAACAAGACTTCCCTTCAATGTCATCAGAAAGAGAAAGTATGGTCTGGAGGGTGAGATAGAGTTCCAACAGAGAACAGGATATTCCAAACAAGCCATGTATGTAAATGGCCTGGAAAAGGGCGACAGGGTCGTTATGATCGATGATGTCATAAGTACTGGAGGAACACTCCGAGGAATTATCCCCGTTCTCAAAAATGCAGGGGTCGAGATCGTTGATATCATCATCGTTATCAATAAAGGGAATGGTAAGGCCGAGATCGAAGAGGAATTTGGCATAAATATCAAGACATTGGTGGATGTCAATATCATCAATGGAAGGATAGAGGTTATGGGTAGTCGAAATTAGGGCAGTTGGGGTAATTTCCCCCTCCGCATGCAAATGACTCCAATATTATGGTGATTTTCACCCATAAATTGAACCAATTCTGCGAAAGGCTTATATTCTTGTGCCAATATAAGATGAGAATATCTAATAGATCTTACTGGAGTGAGTTGATTTGGAGCTAGCAGAGGAATTGGTCGATAAGAGAGAACAATGCAATATCGATGCAGAGGCGCATAAAGCGGCAAGGAACCGCTTAAATGACCAGACCAAACATTGGGTCGAAGAGAGGGATAAATACAATGCCCTGACCCGAGAGCTTATAGAAGAGGCAAATCAACACAGGACCAATAGAGACGATCTGAATGTCGAGGTCAAGGCCGCGAAGGTGGACCGAGATGTCTGGAATAAGAAGGTCAATGAATATGCGGAGAAGCTGGCAAAGAAGAAAAGAGAGAAAATGCCAAGGAAAGGGCCTTCCATATCCATGCTAAAGAAGAAGCTGAGAGCTCTGGAATTCCAGCAGATGACCAGTGTTTTGACCTCAGATAAAGAAAAAACTCTGATCGAAGCTATGTCTGTCGTTATGAAGGAGATCAAGGATCTGGAAGATTCCATTGAAGAGGATGAAGAAGTAGTGACCCTCTTGAATGAATCAAAAGAAGCAAGAGATAAGGCCGAGCATTATCACAAGCTCGTCGGAGAACTTGCTGAAAGCGCCCAGAGAGAGCATGACAGTATGATGGCAATTTATGAGAAATCCGATGCTCTGCGCAAGAAGGCTGACAAGGCACAGGAAGAATTCATCAAGACAAAGATGTTGGCTGATGAAGAACACAGGCTTCATATAGAATTCATACGCCAGGTTCATGATTATGATAAGATAGTCACTGGAATAAAACAGAAAGAAGGTGGCGAAGAAGAAAGTGGCGGCGGATTCTACTCGATCAAGGATGCCAAAGTGGCAGCTGGAGAGATCTACGAGAGGTTCAAGAAGGGTGAGAAGCTCAGCACAGAGGATCTCATGCTACTTCAGCAATCTGGCTATTTGTAAATTATCACCTAAACGATTTTAGATAATTGCCCGAACAATGATAATGCAGAGCATATTCTCAGCAATGTATATTCGGATCCATGTGAGCATGCCCCGTCTGGATAATTTATATAATATTCATTAGGGCGGGGTACTCTCAGTTGTATGCTAACGAGTGACAGTTGCGATGTGCCAGCAGAGAAATAAACTCCTCGCTTTCAAATGCGAGGAGTCAAATCAATCCCCGCCAAGAGTTCAACGAAGGGCGGGGTCTTTATCCATACCAGTTTAACAAACGGACACTACACACTGTCGCACACAGCTTAACAAACAAACCTAAAATGCCTGGGCCTGCTTAACAAATGAACCCAATACACCATCAAAACACCATAAAACACAAGCTATCCAAATAGAATATATGAAAAGTGGCTGACAGCGTTCTGCGGTTCCCGTGGACTCTCGTACCACAGTACAGCGCAGAACGCAGGTGGGCTTAACTTCTGGGTTCGGAATGAGACCAGGTGTGGCCCCACCGCTTTGACCGTCAATCCAAGCCATGCATAACGCTTTTCTATATAAAGATTCCCCATTAACCGTACCGAATCAAACTCATTACCTGCATCAATCAAATACAGATTTGATAAAATAAATGCGCAGGTTCTATGGATTAAGTCGCATTTAAAACCCTTATCCTAAAATATAGGCCATCTGTTTTGTAAGTCCATAATAATTTATACATCAGACCCAATGAACTATCATGACCCACGATCACTCTCATGGCGACAAGAAATTCGATCCAGCCGGAAAGAAAAGGCTGGATGACCCAGGCCGTAAGTTGATAATGGACCCGGATAAGATATTGCCGCAGCTGGACATATTGAAAGGCCAGCTGGTCGCGGACATTGGTGCCGGGACTGGTTATTTCTCAGTCCCGTTCGCTGATTTTGTCGGTCCCAGTGGAAAAGTATATGCGATCGATATCAGCCAGAGTATGCTGGATTCTCTACTGGAAAAAGCAGAGGCCAGGGGCATACGGAACATTGTCCCTGTGCTTTCAGAGGAGGACACAATTCCGATAGATGACGGAATTGTGGATATGGCCTTCATGTCCATGGTGCTTCACGAGCTGGACGGTGACGGCACACTTCAGGAGGTGCGCCGGATATTGAGGCCCGGCGGAAGACTGGCCGTACTGGATTGGAGGAAAAAAGAAACAGAGGACGGTCCTCCATTGTGGCATCGGCTCAGCCAGGAAGAAGCGATTGAAAAATGCGAGAAAGCCGGCTTTGCTTTCTCAAAAATATTCGATACAAGCCCGGGTATGTATGGGCTTGTCTTTGGGAAGAAATGAGTTACATCAAGATTTGTTAGCAGAGCATTTTGTATTCAAGCATGCCCCGTCCCGAGAGACGCAGGGTCGGGGTACTCTCAGTGATGTGCCAGTGAGTGACAGTTACGATGTACTAGCAAAAAAATTAACTGCTCGCTTTAAAATAGCGAGCAGTCAAATCAAACCCCGCCCCGATTAAAGCAGGGGCGGAGTCCTTATCCTCACCCAGCTCAACAAACTATTTTCTCAGTAATTTATATGAGCTTTCCCCAGGAATGCTCAACATTACATCCCTGATACACCCCCACTTTTTTCTTTACCTTCGCTGTGCTGGCTTACCCTCCAAAGAAAAAAGACGGACAAAATAAGAAACTCGGGTAAGCCTGCTCGCTCAGGATTTGCTTATATGAGCTTTCCCCAGGAATGCTCAACATTACATCCCATATGCCCAAGATCCTCTCTCTGCACAGTGAGGGTTCCATCCAGCTTCCTGAAAGTGAAGTCATCCACTTCTGCCGGATATTCATTGTAATAGAGAATGGACCTCATGCCCCATCTTCTGGGCTGTTGGAACCTCCAATAGGCTCTGGCATAGGCCTGTATCTTGATGAACATCTCCTTCTCATCATCCTTGCCAGATACGTAGAAGACTGGCAAGCCTCTCTCGACCTCATGCTTGATCTTGATGTCCTTCTTATCGAAAAGGAAGAGCTCCTTTGTGGGGTGGTGATAGAATCTCATGTTCTTTGATAATCGAATATCACCCCAGTCCAGCATGGATGTTGGCTTTTCAGTTGTGCGGAATATCTGTGGCCCGAAGAAGGGATTGAAGTATTCGAAATAGCTGCCATCCTCACCGTGGCCGATACCCCAGTACCAGGTTGGTGCTGGCGCATTCACGGTCACACGTTGCTCATAGGCGGTTCCTTCAACAGGCTGGCCGTCAATGGTGCCTTTCATCTTCATGCCGTATATCTTGAGGATATTGTATCCCATCTTTTTGGTGTACTGGCGTTCATTGAAGCGATGCTCCTGCATGTAATCATTCCAGGGCGTCATCTCGAAATGAAAATCATTCTTGTCGTCCTTGACATTGACCGTGTATTTGTCTGGCCCTCCGAAGAAGCGGTAGTCCGCGCCTTCTACAAGTGGCTTGAGTTCGCCTTCTTCTCCATCATGGCGAACTTCGAAGTCCATTTCCTTAAGGACCAGAGGGTCGTGCATCTCCTTTCCATCATACCACCAGGCTGCTGTCATGCCATTGAATCGCATGACACCATCTTCTTTTGTCGTGGGCAGCTGTTTGAGCTTCCATTTCATGTCCATGACCTTGATGTCATCAGTGTATTTCGTTGACCAGAGTATCATGAACTGCTTTGTCCTGCCAGGATTGTCAGGGTCTTTTATGAAGAATATCCACCACCACCACCACCAGGTGAGATTGGGCAACATATTGTCTGTTTTCAATACCCAGATGTTCTCATACGGCTTGTGAGCTTCAGATTCGATTTCATTGACCATTAACATGGACATAGGGACTGGCTAAATAAATATTTTCTATGATAAATTATAGTGTTAACATCACATAAATATCAAAAGATGATCGATTAAAATAACTAAGGGGAGACGCCACTATCGCCTATGACGACATTGAAATAAGCTTGATTTATGGTCAATGCCGATATTTTGTCGCTGTTAATTCCTAGACTTACTATCTCGGTTGGATCATCGTCATAAGTGGTATTGATCCAATTTTTGGTGAGGGTGTATTCCGTTCCATCTGCGAAATTATATTTTGCCATCGTATTATTCAGATACGAATACCACGCGCTTCCATAATGAGTGGTCTGGTTCACATAGATCCAGCCAGTAAGTGCATCTGTTGGGACTGACGCAGTGCTATCCACATCATCATAAGTGGCAGTGGTTGCAGATCTGAGATAAGTGGTAATTCCTCTATTGTCAAATCCATTGAAGGTCTGATTATTGCCGATCATGGATATCTGGGTGATGACCATGTTATATCTGCTTCCTTCCTGTCTAAAGGTGATCTGAGGGGGTGCTTTAACAAGTTCTCCCTCTTTCTGGCTGAGAATTATCGCATCATTCTCATAAACCATGGTCTGGATAACGAAATACCTGTTTGGAACAAGAAGTCTGACCATTCCACTGGAATTGCTCCAGAACATACGGTTGCCATCCTCTGGGCTACTAGCACCAGTTACATTGTACACCCAGTTGATCTCTGATTTTGAATCTGCCGGGTCTGGATTGACCGATAATTGTCCCATCGTGGGAGCCGCGAACATTGGTATACCCTGCGCTCCCAGGGTTACTGGTGAATAAAGTGAGACATCGTACTTCCCCATCATTCCTGCCAGTATCTGAATATTGATACTGTGTTTCAGGGTGGCGAACTCTCCTTCCACATCATTCATGTGTGTTGCCTCATTATCCTCCATCCAGATGGGGACATATTGGTTCATGAACATTGATAAGAATGTGAGAAATATCATCATCGCCATGATGGTACCTATGGTGGAGGATACGCCCTCATCATCCCACGATAAGCGGCGGGTCAATCGCTTTATATTGTGACCCTTATTGTTAGAATTCTTCGATAACATGAGGTAATTCCACCACTTCTTCAATTAAGCAAATCTGCTATTTATATGTATCGTGGAATATAGATTTCACCATAAGTAATACGCTGTTTTCGAGTACACTGGCATATATTAATTTCAAATATTTTATACAGACTAATTATTGATTAAATAATGATTATTATTGGGTTATAACCACTATATTATTATATACTCTGTGCAAGATACACTATACTATAGAGGCAGAGAAGGTGATTCTTTGAAGAGGAGAATAAGCAGAAAATTAGTTTGGGATGATAGAGGTGTCAGCGAGGTTGTAGGTACGATCTTAATGCTGGCCATAACCGTTGTACTTTTTTCGAGCATAACCATGTGGGTGAGCAGTATGCCAGAGCCACAGGGTCGCATATATCTCGATATCGAAGGCAGAATTGTCCCTGAAGATATAAATGACATTACTCAAGGTGCGGAGATACGTCTATTGCATGTGGGTGGTGTAGATCTCGATAATTTTTGGACAACATTGGTCGTGAAGATCGATGGCACGCGTACCATACTGGATATGGAAGACAGCACCACTCCTCTTGGTGATTTTTGGGAAGCCACAGAGACATGGACCTATGATATTGCTGCAGGAGTTCTCACCAATAACTCTGATGTAAGTGTCTCCATAGTCGATAGGGACGTGGATACCCAGGTATGGGAAGGTTCCCTGATGGGAGAGAACACATGGTTCGAGCCAATAATCATGAATGTCTGGATAGACTCAGACCTTGTAAGTGAATTCCCGGATCCTGGTCCTATACTATATTCACCGACTGAATTCATGATATTTGCTCAAATAATCGATCCAGAGGGCGACCATCCCGATCATGGATTGAACATAACCAATGTGTGGGTCAATATGACGCCAATTGGTAGAGGCTATGTCCAGTTAACCGATGGTGATTCCGATAATGTATTTACTGGCACTATACAGGGACCAACTGGTGACTTTGGTATAGGTTACTATGAATTTGTGGTCAATGCCACTGATTATGATGGTAAGTATGTGGAACAGACATTCAAATTCTCTGTAGGTGGCGATGTTGGGCAGAATCCTCAAATAATCGTTGGTAAGAACAACATTACCTCGGGCGAGAAATATATTTGGACTGTGCCAGAGAATCCACTTCATGGAGATACGGTCCAGCTATATGCCAAGATCAGGAACCGCGGGGGAGCTGGAGCCATGGTGGATATAAATTTCTGGGATAATACAACTGGAACGAATATCAGCACGGTCCAGGCTTTGATCAACTTTGGAGATTACATTGTGTCCACGCCTTGGCTGGCAAGCCCTGGTGGATTGCATAATATCACAGTGAATGCCACCGTGAATGAGACCTGGTCCATAAAAAATGGAATATCTGAATTAATTGTCATTGATAATCAAAATAGTACTGAGGTCATAGTTCTACCGACCATCCTTCTGGTGGATGATGATGCGCATATGAACGATGGCAGTCTGGCGGATACGTCCGCATTCATGCGCGCCTCTCTTGAAGCCTCTGATTTCAATTATGATTTCACTGTTGTGAGCACAGGTGGGGATGGTCCTGCCTATAATGAAGGTGATTATCGTTTGGAGGAATACGATATCGTGATCTGGATGACGGGCTATGAAAAGTCCTATACCTTGAAGGTCAGTGATATGGAGAATATCTGGGCATTCCTGAACAATAGTGGAAGTCTCTGGGTCATCGGAGAAGGGATATTCGAGGATCCCGTTGTGACAGACCTATTCCTTAGCGACCTTCATGCCACAAGAAAAACAGGTCCCAATCCTAATCCTGTAGATGTATATGATCTTAAAGATAGGGACATTTGGGGAATGGCTGGGCATAATGTGACTGATTATTTCTCAGTTAAGAATATCACATTGAGAGAGAGGATAGATGGCTTCTCAGATGGATATGACCTCGGTTGGGGCTCTGGAGAATTTGCCCTTTTGAACAATGATACAGCTGCTGACATAATACTGGCTACTAATTACAGTGATGATGCAGGCTTAGGAATGAGAATATTCACCCAATCCTTTGAATTCTCCATGATAGAGACCACGGCGGATATGGCTCAACTTTCATACAAGGTCATCACCTGGCTTGGAAGGATAGATATGAAGTTCGGAAGGGATCTTGCGGTCTCGGAGCAATTCATATCACCATCCACCGTGTTCTATCAACAGCCAGTTACCATAACTGGTGTGATACGTAACAATGGTTTTGCCATAGAACCATCTGTCAATTGGTCACTGACCATTACAGAGCCTGATGGGACTGAATGGAACTTCAAAAGCACAGACCCAACCGATGAAGACGGTAATGTGTCTTTGGGCATTGGGCAGGATAATTCATACACTATAATCAGGGAATGGACACCCCGTTTAGTTGGTATTCACACTATTGTCTTTGAGGTCGATCCAGATAATCAGATAATCGAGACCAATGAGGATAATAATGTGTTATCTGACCTGCTTGAGTCTGGTGAGATTAATGTTCAATACATTGTACTGGTTGTGAACGATGAATCAATTGGTGGGATAAATGAAACTGGGAATATTACAAGCGCTCTTGATTCATTGAACTATGATTATGACCTTATCAATGGGACTGAGGCCAATGATACCACACTCACGAAATACAATGCCATCATCTGGGTCGGAGGAGATACTTTTGATCCATTGTCTACTGAGCAACAGGAGAATATCACTCTTTATCTTAATGCAAATGGTCGATTCTGGCTGACTGGCAGGGATTGTGTTGGCGATGACATAGATACCGATTTAGAGATAGATTATTTCCAATTGAATACCATAACGACAAATGTGGCAATGCCATCAACATTACAAGGTTTGGACACAAACCCCTTGGCTCCAAACCCGATCACACATGGTATGAAATACGAATCGAATGGAACTCATGATTGTGACTCGATAACTGGATCATCGGCAGATAATGTGACTGGTATATTATATCAAGATAAAACTGCTGGGATCAATGGAACATTCAATGGCATCAGTTATGACAGCGGGACATACCGAACCGTGGTAACGACCTTTGCCATTAACTCGCTCAATTCCACTGATGACAGAGAGGAACTGGTCTTCATGATCCTCCACTGGTTCGATAAGCCAGATGAGAGAACCGAGCTCAGAATAACCGATTCAGATATCAAGATAAGGGATTCTGTGGGTATAATGACACACCCACAGATAGGGGATGCATACATCCTCCAGGCAACAGTGCATAATCCTGGAGGCGCCGATGCCAATTTCCTTGTAAGGTTCATGGATGGCACGACCCAGATAGGAGCAGACTCTGTGTCCATATCCGCGAATGGAAGGACAACGTCTGAAATAGTCTGGATACCTCTCTTTGCAGGACAAAGGAATATCAATGTCTTCATAGATCCGCTCAATGAGGCCGATGAGATATTCGAGACATCCAATAATCTGGCGACCAAGCCCATTTACGTTTACTTCTTCTGGGATGACATGGAGAATGGAACATACAGATGGCAGCACTCCAGTACCGTGATGCTAATAAACGGAGAAACACCATTGGATTATTTCTCCGAGACCGCACTGTACACGGATATCGCGACAGAGTGGAATGAGACCGTGAATGTATCCGAATGTACTGATCCAGGCTTCTTCAATTCCTATGATAAATCCTTCTGGATGCAGGAGCCACCAGGTAATCTGACCGCTCAGTCGGTGACGAGGGCAGTAATGGAGCCCGAGATTAATGCTATCTTGAATGAAACACGATACATGGACGATGATAATGTTGTGGTGAATGGTGCAGATGCTAATGACCTTACACTTACTCAGACTGCTGGTAGTGAATTCACTGAATCGCCTCTTGTAGGAACTGGAACTACAATATATACAGGCATGATGGTCTATATACGCAATCCTCAGGGTGTAAAAACATTGATATCTGGAGGAGTTGTCGGAACCGTTGCAAGGGCATGGGCAAATAATGCTGGTGGCCTCCAAAGCACAACCTGGACGCCCCCTTCGACAGCTATGGTTGCCAATGAATCAATAGAGATTGAGATATATCAGTCTATGAACGTTGATCCACCAGTAGATTTTGCAACCAATTTCACAACAGAGCAACTTGGAGCAAATAATCTAGAAAATGTTTCCTGGACCATCTATTATTACACACATGGGGCTAAATCAGGTGGTTCGGAGAGAGGTCGTTTCTACTATGGTGACGCAACTTACAATTCCCGAATAGAGAATTTCCAGTATAATTTAGCAAATCTGCCACCTACAATAGGCACTCCAAGTCCTGCCAATGTTACAGTTGGAAATCCAACTAACGTGAACCTAACATGGATGTCTGGTGATGCAGATAATGATACAGTATACTTCGATGTCTATCTTGGTTATCTTGGAGATGATATTGGAGATATGACCCTCATTGCTAATGACATCACAAACAATTATTTCGAGGTCACTGGTCTTGATGAAGATGTCATATATTCCTGGATCGTGGAGTGTGATGATACCTTTAACCCTGTTGTTAGTAGCCCGACCTGGGTATTTGCCACAGCAGGTATAGAAAGTGGAGGTAGTGGAGCATTCTGGGGTCTAACACCAAATGGAACTGCCAATATCAATAAAACAGCGATCACTGAAAGTGTTGACCTGAGCAATACTGAATCATCCACCTTGTCATTCTGGCACAAATACAATATGATATCCGGAGTGAATGGCGGTGTGCTGATGGTGGGTTATAAGGAATCTGCTGGAAGTGATTTCAAATACAAATATGTCATTCCATCAAATGCCTATACTGGCAGTCTTTTAACCAATGACACTGCTAGGCAAGATGACTTCGGAACCTGGATGAGATGGGCCTGGAATGGTGTCAGCACCCGCGGAACATTTGGCTGGGAAAAGGTCACCTTAGATGTTCTGCCATATGTGCCCAATACGACCAATGCCACATACAATTACCGATCAGATGTGCGCATCCAGTTCGCTTATTACCAGTATGGTAGCGGTAGTGGCTATGGATGGTACATAGATGATGTCCGAATTGAAGCATCTAGATCTGATTATGTGGCCCCTAATTCAAATGTCGCAGATGTCTGGAACCTTACCGATGAGGACTCTCATAGTGGCGACTGGTCATGGAGCAATTATGATCCTGATGATCAAGATGGTATGAAGCCCGGTATAGACAATTCCTTGATGACAAATCCGATCGATCTTACGAATGCCAGATGGGCCGAGTTCAGCGCTTACTTCAAGTTCAATATAAACACAGAGAATGGTGCGCCACCAGATGGTTTCAGAATTGAAGTGACCTCGGACAATGGTGTCACATGGAAGGATATGACCCTTGGTGTTAGATCTGCCTGGGGTGTTTCTGGTACTGGTACTGATCTGGATGACAATAATTCTGATGATAAGTCTTACACTGGAATTCCAGATTCTGGTGAGGGAAATGCTGTAGTGGATGGTTATTGGGTGGAAGCTGGAACCCTGACACGTCTCAATATCGATCTCACACCATACTCAGGCAAGGCCATACAGATAAGGTTCAGGGTGGTAACCACTCTGACCGTTCCTGCCACTGCATATGATCATTATGCAGATGATACAGTGGGCTTTGGAGGATTCTGGGTAGATGATGTGATAGTGCGTGGAGAGACCACGAATGTATACGGATAGGAGGTAAAATAATGGATTTCGAAAGAAGAATGAAAAGGAAGATCGCCTGGGACAATAGGGGTGTGTCAGAGGTCATTGGAACCATTCTTACGATGAGCATTACCGTCGTCCTTTTTTCCAGCATCATCTTGATGGTGGGACGATTTCCAGCACCTGGAAGTAATGCATTTGTAACTCTATCTGGAACCGTGGATCCACAGAATGATTGGGCTGATGGGGCGTATATCAATCTCACCAATACGGGCGGGATTACCTTGACAAGCCTTTTTACCCAGATATACATGAAAATAGATGGCACATCTTATAGCCTTGAAACAAGAGGAGTAGATAGTGGCATGCCTTATGGTCTGATAGGGACCAATGTCGATTGGGAGGTCGGTGATACGTGGTCTATCAAGATCCCTGCGGGCGATATCTCAGCGCTATCGAAGATCGATGTAGCTATCATTGATGTCAATAAGGATACAGTTGTATGGACCCATGAACTATTTGGTGGTGGCCAGTCTCTTTCTCCTGTGGTTATAGAAGGATGGGTGGATTCGGATACGAAAACACCAAGGCAGGACCCCATAAGGTTCAATCATCCCTTTACTTTCTTTGTCAAGATAATGGATCCTAATAATGATCTAGATCCTAATTCTGTCTATGTGGATATGTCTGATATTGGTCTTAGCTCAAGCAAGCTGATGATCGATGATGATAATGATGGTACTTTTGTGAATGTCAGCATGATGGGCGGGCACATAACTGTCGGATACTACAAGTTCATAGTCTATGTCAGTGACATGTCGGGAAATAAAATATCCAGTACTATAACTGTTCCTCTGGGTCAGGATATCGGAAATGTGGTGAATTTGGCAGTTCTTAATGACACGATGTTATTCAGCATTGATAATCCCAAGCATGGTGACATAGTTACCATATCCGCCGTGATCAGGAATACTGGATTGGATTATTCCTGGGTGGATGTATACTTCTACGACGGGAATATGTCAACCGCCCCTATCGGACATAATGAGATATTGATCTCCGGTGTTGATTCACAAACTGCTTTCATAGACTGGAGAGCGGCCCCTGGAGGTATACATCAGATATATGTGGAAGCTGTTGTAAGAGCACCAAAGGAAGATTTCGATCCAACTGATAATTTCAATTGGACCAAGCTATCTGTTCTACCTACTATATTGTTAGTGGATGATGATAATCATGACAATGACAGGTCGGATGCAGATACTGTAAGTTTCATGCGTTCATCCCTTGAATCAGGTTCATTCCAGTATGATTATCTGAAAGTGGGCCAGAACCTGAATGGACCCGGTTATAATTATGGAAGTTACAGATTGCAGAATTATGACATCGTGATATGGATGACCGGGTATGAAAGCACAAGCACACTTACAATGGATGACCAGGCCAATCTAAAGAGATACCTGACCGATACATCCAATGATAGGAACAATACTGGAAGTCTTTGGCTCATTGGGAATAACTGGTTGGAGGATCCCAACCTTGATGAGGCCTTCTCCAATTCAACATTCTTAAGGGATTATCTTCACATTGATTCTTCGGCTGCCATTGTATCGCCTGGCAATACAATGGCAGGCCTGAATTCTCATATCATATCCAAAGAATGGACAACTACTGGCTCCAGTAAGCCTTTTGATATCATTAAGAGAGATGGAGGCGATGACACTCTTTACAATATAACTCGTGCTCCTGTCGCTACTGGCTATGTGGAGGATATGCTTGTGGTGGGCAATGATACCACTGCCATAAATTATGAGAACAATATCCTGGATGAAAGAATTGTGGTGTTCCCTTGGGAATTCTCCAGAATAGATGATCCTTCGATACAGACACAGATGGCCTTCAAGGTCATTAGATGGCTGGGTGGTATCGATGAGACCCTTGGGAAGGATCTTGCCATATCCAGCCAGAAAATGTCTCTATCATATATCTTCTATCAACAAGAGGTCATGATAAGTGCCACGGTACGAAATAATGGCGAGGAGGCTCTTACCGGTGTCAAAGTTTTGATGTTCGTTGATGGTGAGGCACAACCAGACAGTGAGCGTATAATCTCACTTGAAGGAGATGGTGGAAGTCGTAGGGTATTTTTCAATTGGACTGCAAATGTTGTAGGACCACACACGATCAAATGGAAGGTTGACCCACTCGACATAATTCATGAGACCAATGAGAACAATAATGAGGTGTCGGATTATCTGACCACTGGCGAGCTTATCGTGGAGTTCAGGATATTGGTGGTAGATGATGATGATAGCTCGAACAATGGAGGGGGAGAATACAATGAGACCAAGGTCATAAAAAATATCATGGACGATCTTGGATATGTCTATGAGAATCATACTGTCACCAATACCGGTATCAATGGTCCTGGCGCGGAAACACTGGATGATTACAGTGCGGTCATATGGGTCACAGGTAATGCCAGTACGGATACTTTGACATTGGTGGACGAGGTCAATATCAAAGACTATATGAGAAATCATAATGGCAGGCTCTGGCTAGTAGGTGCGAATTGCCTAGGAGATAGTGTGACCCCTGGATTCGAAGATATTGTATTTGGTATAGATGGCATAAATGATAATGAACAACTGCCAGAAATTCTGAATGGGGTGGAGGACGATCCGATCACTCATGGTATGGAAATACAGATATCTGATGGCGACGGAGCCGATGCGGACACCATAACTACAGGAACTGGGGCAAATGGCTTCCTGGCAGATGGTAATGAGTATTATGGAATAAGGTACTATTCCAATGTTTCTTCTTCTTTCAGTGCTGTTATGACCATGTCCTTTATGAACATCGCTGGAAATACCCCGGGTTACATCAGTGGCAGTAATGCCAGATCTGAATTATTGTACATGATATTCCACTGGTTCCAGAAACCAGATATGAGAACTGAATTGAGAATAACCAACACAGATCTTTCAGTATCTGATCAAAATCCTGTATTGGGGGATGCGTATATCCTCCAGGCTACAGTGCATAATGCAGGATACGTTGAAGGAAATGCACTTATTCGCTTCATGGATGGCAATACCCAGATAGGATCTGACTCCATCAGCATAAGCCCAGATGATACTACGACTGCCGAGGTAATATGGAGACCACTCTTTGCAGGAAATAGGAACATAACCGTCATGGTAGACCCATTCATTCCAGTATCTGAAGTACCGGAGATCTTCGAGTGGTTCAATAATAATATCACCATGCCCATTTACGTATACTTCTTCTGGGATGATATGGAGGACACGGCCAGTAGCTTGAATAAATGGAACCATTACTCCACTATTGTCAATATCAATGGAGAGAATCCTATAGACTACTTCACGACCACCACAAATATGGACACGGATGTCATTTCGAATTGGGATGCCACAGCCAGCTATGGTGTGGATGTAGTCACGGACGAGTTCCATACTTACGACACTTCTTTCTTCATGGAGGAACCCACAGGGGCCTTTGGAGAGAAGGCGGATGTGCTGGTGGGTATAGTCATAGATAATTCACCTTCCATGGTTAACAGATTTTGTCCAGATGGCTCTGGCAGAACCTATCTCAGGGTGGCTATGGATGCTGCTATCGGTATGGTCAATGAATTCACGGATGAATCCGCTGTAGGTGTTTACATATTCAAAGGTGCGAATGAAGAACAGCTTATCCAAATAACAGATCTAGCAGGAAATGGCAGGCAAACTGTCATAGATAAAATTAATACGATAAAGACCGAACAGGGAAACACCAATACAGCTATCTGGGATGCAATCGGATTCCAGTATGATGAGGTGTGGCTGGCCAAGGCTCTGCCTAAATATGAAAAACATTATGCAGCTGTAGTATCATTGGGAGATGGAGCAGATTACCAGGCTTCTGATGATTCTGCCTACAAATTGCAGAGTATTGAATCTGGAAGCGATGTATGGGCTCCGTGGGGAGATATGGATGCCGAAGGTGGTTATCCAACCCAGAATTATCCAAATCATCAAGGAAAATACTGGTTCTTTGAAGACGAACTACCTGGCATCTGGGAGACTGCTGGCAGTGGAGCATACAAACCAAACAGGAAAGGATTAATCAACTCAAATGTTCCGATCTACACCATAGGTCTTGCTTTGGAACACTATGATACACCTTATGAGAGTGCCCTGCCAGCATTCCCTGGTGACGGAACACAGGATACAAATACCCATGTATTCGATACTGATTTTACAGAATCTGGTACAGTCGAGTACAATTTCTGGCGCATAGCCAATACCTCAGAGGCCGAGTACTTCTACTCGGAGGACGGCTCGGATCTCGAAGATATCTTCACCCAGATTGGCCAGATTATCGGAGCAACTGGTTTCAATCAAACAAGAGCTGTCGATGATGAGAATATAGACAAGAGAGCGGTCACCGAGACCTTTAGCTTGACAGATATGGAGAGCGCGCAACTCAGTTTCTGGCATAAATACAACCTGATCCAGGGCGGTAATGGAGGTTTCCTCGAGGTCGCCTACAAGGACGACGCTGTGGATGGCAATGGCGACGGTGATCCTACCAATGACTGGGATTTCAAATACGTGGTCCCACCAGGCCAGTATTCTGGTGGTTTGTATTACAATTACAATGTATCTGATGATTTCAACACCACGATAAAATGGTGCTGGAATGGTATCAGCGGAGGCGGGGCATTTACGTGGGATTACGTAAATGTTGATATATTATCTTACATCCCTGTTGGTTACAGGGACGAGGTCAGAATAGTCTTCAATTACACCCAATGGGGTGGCGGAATGGGTGAGGGATGGTGGATAGACGATGTCCAACTGAAGGTATCCCGATCGGATTCCGTATCCCCGATAGACCACAAAGATGTATGGGATCTTGTGAATATGACAGCTATGGGCAATACATCCCATAGTGGCGACTTCTGCTGGAGCAATATGGATCCCACAACTGGCTTTATGATGTCTGGTATTGACAATTCACTTCAGACCATGCCAATTGACCTTACTGGTGCCAAGAGTGCTTATCTTTCTGCCTATGTCAAGTTCAATATCAATACAGATGATGGCTACCCACCAGATGGCTTCAGGGTGGAGATCTCCAATAATGGAGGCATGACCTGGGATGCTATCAATCAAGGATACAGGACAGCCAGTGGAACAATGGATTGGACCTCGATAGGTGATCTTACCGAGATAAATGTTGACCTGACCAGTTGGCGTGGCTACCAGATAGTGATAAGGTTCAGAGTGTGTACGAATACCGATCCAGGATATGCTCACTATGCTGATGCCAGTTCTGATGGTGGATTCTATGTGGATGATGTCCAGGTCAAGGGCGAGTCCATTCATGGTGGCTGAAAGGTTGGATAATGAATGAAAAGGAATTATCATGTCCAGATAGTGATAGTAATACTGCTTCTATCCAGCCTGGGTACTGGTCTCTGGAATGGTCAGGGGACTGATGATGCCGGCCATGCTCCAGATACTTATCCGGATCAATTCCCCGAAGTAGAAAATGATGTGATATCCGATCCTGATAGCCTGGGGAAAGAAGGAACTAGACAGACCACTTTCAATTCCTATCATAATTATAATGAGACTGTCAGTCTTCTTCAAGAGCTTGTAAATGAACATCGAAATATAGCAAGTCTGCATGATCTAGGAGATACATCTCAGGGCAGGGATATACTCGCTGTCAAGGTTTCGGATGATGTCGGAACAGATGATCCCAATGAGCCAGATATCCTTTACATGGGCGCACATCATGGCAATGAGCCCATTTCTGCCGAGGTTCCCCTGTATATTCTGGATTTCCTGCTTTCCAATTACCTGGACAATGGAACTGTCAGGAAGTGGATCGACACCAGGGAGATATGGTTCATACCCATGGTGAATCCCGACGGGATCGAGGCCGGAACCAGGAAGAATGCGAATCTTACTGGTGTGGACCTGAATAGAAATTATGGCTGGGAGTGGGGCACCCAGGGAGCAAGTGATGATCCTTATGATATCACATACCGTGGAGAGTATTCATTCTCCGAGTCTGAGACCAGGGCCATTCGTGATCTGGCCTTGGAAAAGCAATTTACACTTTCCATGTCCTTTCACAGCTATGGTCAGTTGGTCTATTACCCCTGGGGTAATTCCATAGATACCATATCTCCGCAAAGACGATTGCTGGAAAATATCAGTTCCGAGATCGGCGAGAGGAATGGCTATATGCCTGTGGAAGCGAACATGGATGGAACTTATATCACATCCGGAGATAGCGATGACTGGCTATATTCCGAAGGTGTTCTTCCCTTTACCATTGAACTTTCTACCGTGTATGAGCCTCCAGAACATGAGATACTTGGCATATGTGAGAATAATCTGGCATCATCTCTTTATCTTCTGGATATTGCGGATGATCCAAAAAGATCCCAGGAGGATGACTGGACCTTCATGGTCTACATGGCCGGAGACAATTCATTAAATTCGGAAGCTCTGGATGATCTCAATGAGATGGAGGTCGGGGGGTCGACCCAGGATGTCAATATCATAGCACTCTTCGATGGTACGACCGGGGGAGATTCCAGGATATTTCAGATCACCAAGGATCCTGGTGGTAATAATATCGGCATAGTCAGTCAGGTCATCGATGATCAGGGCGCGGTAATAGATCCTCTCACCAATGAGGTGGATATGAGCTCATATTTGGTTTTGGATGACTTTGTTGATTGGACCATGGAAAACTATCCGGCTCAAAGAACCGCATTGATAATCTGGGATCATGGAAATGGTATCTTCGGAGGTCTGGCTCAGGATGGGATCAATCTGATGCCAACATGGGATATGAGGCAGGCACTAATTGGACATGACCTTGATATTGTGGGTATGGACCTATGCTGGCATGGATGTGTGGAGACAGCCTATGAATTGGTAGGAATAGCGGATTTCTTTATCGGCTCCATAGCGGAGGAACCGTCAGATGGCTGGGACTACTCTGCCATATCCGAATTCCTGATAGGTGATCCGAATTCAGATGCCGAAGCACTATCTCGGGAGATCGTAGATAGCTATCGCATCTCTACATCCACGATACCCTGGGCAACCTTGTCTGCGATGGATATGTATCTGTTCGAGAAGGACTTGATCCCCGATCTGAATGCTTTTTCAATAAGACTTCATGATCTGATGTACAATGAACAGGCCAGTATAAGGGCAGCACGGTCTCGATGCTCGGTCTTTGATATTAACAAACAATATTATGCAGATATAGGGGAATTCATCGATCAATTGTTGATAGAGAATATTTCCACAAACCTGCAAGAATATGCTGTCAGTTTAAAATTCGATCTGGATAGAGCCACAATTGCTAGTTATTCAGGCCTCGCCTATCCGAACATAATGGGTCTGGGAATATACTTTCCAGAACAGAATTATAATAATTACTACAGCACGGAATTCCAGTTCTCGGATTCCGATTGGGTAGGTTTCCTTCCTGTGTTCAGGTCACCAGTTCAGACCCCGGTCTTGGAACATGATGGTATCTTGGATGTGGCGGAGATCGTTGGCACATTAATGTTCAATGTGACCATAATCGATGATAACCTGGATACAGATGAACTATTCATCAATTATCGAACAGGAGGCAGTCTCTGGGAGAAGGAGGCCCTGGTAGGTTCTGGAAGCTCTTACTCGGCAAATATTACCAGCTGGGGCATATACGGGATCGATTATTATTTCTCGGCCACTGACCTTACTGGAAATACGATCACCTATCCATATGGCATCAATCTCGGAAGCTCAGAATTCTTAACATATGAAATGACAGAAAGACCCACACTATCCATCAAGGCAATCGAGCATTCATCCAGCAATAGCACTTTGTCTGGAGATAATTTCACAATACGGGTGCAGATAGAGAATCAAGGAAGTACATTATTTACTGGAGTGAACGTGACACTTTTCATTCTGAATAATGGTAGCAGAAGATACCTGGATGATAGGATATTGTCCATCCAGGCATGGGGGATGGCCAATGCCACCTTTGTCTGGGTTGCCGAATCCGGCGATCACACTCTACTAATGGATCTGTCCTTCCGCTTGGAAAGTCTTGATAATGTCACTCTCGATGTCCAAATCTCCGATCCCGTCATCACTGATGAGTTCATCACGGTGGAGGAGCTTGAGAATGAGCTGGATAGACTCTGGTTTGGAGTTATAATAGTGGTTGTCATGGCCATGATGATCTCTATGGGGACCCTGATGTGGGGCAAGCAGAATGTGAAAAAGAAGAAGAAGGTATTGGCTTTCAAGGCCATAGACAATGCCACGTATTATGTTAACAGCTTTGCTGATTTTGGAGCTGATATAAGCGATGCCTCCTGGAAGCTGGAAAAGGCCAGGGAGGCATTGTCTGAGAATAAATATGACAGTGCTTACAAACTGGCCCTGGAAGCAAAGAGATCTGTCGATCTTGATGAAATGAGAAATAAAGATGAGGTGCTGGGAGGGCTGGGTCATGAATGATGAACTTCCAACTCATTTTACAAATTATACAAATTACAACGATATTTTAGTTAATATGGGTAATATTACTAATAACATATATATACAATCAATGGTTACTATAAGTAATAACACACCAAACTTAAATTCTCTAATTATAGATTTAGAGAAAATACCAATCGGGGTGACTTGATGAGAAGGGGAACACAGAATAGTGTGAATTTCGCAGGAAAATGTATGAGCATCATCATCGTGTGGTGCATGGTCTTGAGTGGTTTCATGGGCCTGTTCTTGGTCAATGTGGGAACTGCCAGTGAGATCAATCCAAACACGATCAAGGAAGATCTGGTTGTTGACTCAGGTGACTTTGTCATAGAGAGTTTTCCCTGGGATCCACAAGGGAGCTGGATATATGATCTAGATGGCAGTGTAACTGTAACTGGAGCAAACTCATTGATATTGAAGAATTCTACATTGAACATACTTCAACTAGGCGCCTACAGTCTGGATGTTTCAGCTGGTGGAACCATTAAAATGACAAATTCCACTATCACCACAGATTCTCTTGAATTCCTAAATGCCAGTTTTATTACAGGCTCAAATTTGATAATGGATGATAACTCGGCTCTTCTTTTCCCAGGAAACTTAACTTTTGATACCTCATCTGTTAATATAAAGGATTCTCAAATTATTAACCCGGTCATATATTTTGATACATGTACTGATGTGACCATTGCTGACTCTAAGATAGTGGTTCCAGGAAATGCTAATGGCTCATTCTATTTGGATAGCACAGAAATGTCTATTATCAACACAGACATAAATTTTGATTATACTCTTGATAACAATACTAATTGCCAGATGAATCTAACTGCTGGCTCATATTTGTATGCCTATAACATGACTGTTGGAGACCTTACAGAACCAATTTTTATCTTCGCTGATGCCGTCTCTGAAGTTTACTACTACAAATGGGCAGAGTTCTCAGTTGTTGACTCAAATAATAATCCAATATTCGGGGCTGGATTGAGTTGTGATTACCATCACACAGATGCCGCAGCCATCACCTATGTGGATAATATGAATAATCTGGCATTAGCTCCACATACAAATGCAGATGATCGGATGATAGATTATTTGAATAGAATATCACCAGACACCATCACCTCTGCAAACTATGATGTGACTAACAGTGATGGTATGGCTCTGATTCCTCTATTTACTACCCTTCATTCACAGGCTGAACAGGCAATAGATGTAGACGGACACCATTATGGAGAATATAATGTTGATGTCACTTATTCGGCAGAAACAGGCTACACCTATGTTGACTTTTCACCATATCCGGAAATTAAGTTGATAAATAATACTGTTGAGGCCCCGCCAGTTCAGATGACAGGTGTTACATTGACAAGGCCAGATCTCACACTCGTGCCAGGCGATATCACTTTCAATCCAGCTATGGATATCATGATCGGTGATTCTGTTGAGATCAATGTTACAATTAATAATGAAGAGATCACCAATGCACTGGATGTTTTCGTTCAGATATTTGATTATGATGATCTGTCTGGTATACCAACAGAGATATACAACACGACCATAGCTTCAGTACCTGGTAATGATGATGTGTATTTTTTGATAGATTATATCTTCCTAGTGGGAGGCCTGCACGATATCATGGTGGTCATAGATTACAATAATACAGTAATAGAAGAGAATGAGATGAATAACTCAGCTATTGCTTCTATCTATGTAACTCCAGACCTGCCCGAATTATCCATCGAGACCGCAAATATTGGATTTTCACAGGAGAACGTCTCCTTTGATAATGAGATCACAATAACTGCCAGGGTTCGTAATAATGGAACATTGAATGGAACCAATGTGTTCGTATCTTTCTTTGATTCAGATCCAGACATGAATGGCGATGGAATCGTGGATAATAATGATGATGAACATTTCACTGTTATAGGCACAACTAATATTCCAAATATAATGCCTGGTGAACTCATAACTACTTCGGTCAATTGGATACCTGAGATAGATGGAACATATACGATCTATGTTTGGGCGGATCCAAGCAATAGCTTCACCGAGTATTATGAGGATAATAACCTTGCATCCAGAGATATCATCATAACACCGAAACCAAACCCAACAATAACCAACTTCGCCTTTGATGATGATACTCCAATAACTGGACAGACCGTTGAATTGTCATTGGATCTTATCAATATTGGAAACATCAATGCAACTGGAAATATCACAGTTGAATTCTATGATTATGATATGTACGGCAACCCTCTTGGACTGATCGGAACAGCACATATGAAAAGGGATCTGAACATGACCGAGACACACGTGATCTTGCAGGATTGGACACCAGTGAACATCGATTATCATATGATACAGGTGATCGTGACCTCGGACAATGATGTTGATGAGGGAGACCTTACAGATAATGTATTCTACTTTGACATACTCGTATATGATGATGGGTTCCAGGATCTTATAGTCAATAACACATTGCCTTTGTATTCTCCAATGGATCTTGAGATCATAGGAGACTACGGGCTGGATGGATATGCCCTTGTTGAAGAAAATGGCGTATTGACCATAGATTCCTCTACTTTCACCGTTAAGCAGGACTTTTCGTTCCAATTCAATATGATCGTCAAGGATAATGCGGTATTGAATATTCTGGACACTTCGTTTTTGACAGCTGGTAGTTTCATGGAGCTTAATATCATGGATAATGCAGTTGTCAATATAGTTGGATCAAATCTGCCAACAACTCTCAATATCATCGCAGATGATTCTTCAACTGTGAATATCATTGGTTCAGTTATTGGTGGAATATTCAGCGCACCTGCTTCGGATGCGGATGTCACCCTCTATGTGGAGAACTCCACCTTCTACAAACCTATGAATAATTTCGGTGGAACATCCACTGCACAACTTGTCGCATTGACAATGGCAATACCATCAATATTGGCACAGGAATCCGCAAAGATAGAAATATACAGATGGCTGGATGTTCAGATATTGGACGCCAATGGATATCCATTGCCTGGAGCTGATGTTGATCTACATTATCAGGTCGGAGACATATTCCAGGATACTCAGACAACTGATATGGATGGAAAAGTCCTGTTCATGGCTCTTAGTGATACTATCGTATATTCCGTACACCCAAGCGCGGCATCTACCAGTAATTACAGATTGACTTCTAGCTTCCTTACATATCAGGACCACATCAACATAACACTGCCTTACTATCCTGTCATGACATTGGCATCAAATTACATTGTGAAGGATGCCAATGGTGTAGATCTATTGATCACCATGGATGGCGTCAGACCTGATCTTGATCCACCAATATATGTATCACCAAGTGAATTGGGTAGGAATGAGATATTGGAGATCTCGACAGTAATCAATAATCTTGGTAATGTCACAGCACACGATATCGTTGTAAGATTCTATGATGAGACCTTTGATGAGATCATCGCGGAAGTTCCAATGGAGCCATTGGCTGTCGGAGAGAGCCGAAGCGTCAATATCACTCACAGTTGGAGTAGCGAGATGTACCTGGGAGTACACAATATCTCGGTCACAGTGGATTGGGGTAACCTTGTCAAAGAACTGGATGAAACAAATAATCATGCATACACCAATGTGACTGTGGTCGGAAGAGCTGATCTCACCATTGGTGATTACGGCATTTCGATCGTTCAAGAAAGCGTTGTGAATCATCCGATCAGCATAGGTGTTATAGTGGATAATATTGGAGATATTAACACAGCCGATGTCACTGTTAGTGCTTATTATGATGATGATGTTGACGGAACCTATAGTAATCTCACTGGAAGGAACATGACCTTCATTGGTGAGACCACCATAGCTCTCATAATGCAGGGTAGCTCAGCTAGTATCGAGCCAATTGTATGGGTCCCGGACATGATCCAGACCTATAATATCACAATCATTGTTGATGAAGGACTCGCCATCACCGAGGTCGATGAGGACAATAATATTGGTACTGACTCCATTACGGTAAATGATTACTCCGATATCTATGTTGGACAGGTACTCTTTATTGTTGATGGACAGGCTGTCACAGAGGTGAACAACAGAACCTTGGTCACAATAAGGGCTCTTGTTAACAATACTGGTGGGACTGCCAATACCGGTATCGCCCGCTTCTATGACCATTATGACAATGAGATCGGTAATTACATATTGCCAGTCATCGGCACAGGTCCGGATGATGGTGTCATCGTCGATATGGATTGGTTCCCAATGGAAGACATGAATGGAAATTCGGTCACCAGGAATGTCGAGGTCAGGGTCACAGATATTGGAATGGGAGAGAACATGGGAGGACAGAGCAATACCCTCACCGAATCTATAACCATCAATGATCCTCGCGCGGATCTTACCGCTGCAGTTGATGATCTCAATGTCATTACTGCGGATATCTTCGTATCTAGTGGATTTGATGTTAATATCACTGTTTACAATAATGGTGATGACCCGGCTCAGAACTTCACTATTGAAGTGTTCTATGATGATATCATGGATGGGAACCGCATCGGAAGCATGATCGTGCAGACCCTTGCTGGAGATGCTAATGTCAGCGTGGACATGACCTGCATGGGAATACCAACCGATGGAGAACATTTCCTTTTGGTATCAATTGACAGGGATGTTACAGATGATAACTTCACCGCGAATGGTATCAATTACAATATTACGGGTAATGTGGAAGAGTTCAATGAGATGAACAATGATCTGATCAATGTAACTATCGATGTTAGTATCCCTGAATATATCATCACTCTTGACTCACCTTCCCCTGATATCAGCTATGAATTGGGATCGGACATCAATAATACATTTGTGAGTGGACGGTTGGCAACAGCGACTGATGATGTTGGTGTTCCTGGAGTGACTATCACGATAACCCTTGGCACAAATACGGTGACAACGGAAACAGATAATTATGGTAGCTTTGGAATCTCCATACCTCTGCCAACAGTTGTTGGACAGTACCAAGTGACAGCAAGTGCAGATAATTCCGAGGACACGACAACACAGATCAACATGGATGCAGAACCAGAAGATCCTATCTTGTTCTATATTATCATCATCATAATTGTTATTGTTGCAGTGATAGTGGGTATCACTCTATTCTACTTCAAGGGTCTTGGGAAGACCGTGGAGTGTGGAGAGTGTGGTGCTTTCATACCGGAATCAGCTTCCAAGTGTCCAAAGTGTAATGTCGAGTTCGAGACAGACACAGCCAAGTGCAGTGTTTGCGGTGCATGGGTGGAAATGAATAGCAAAACATGTCCTGAATGTAGCTCGGAGTTCACCATTGGGGATGAGGAGATCGATGATTACAAGGCCCAGATGAAGAAACAGTACAATGAAGTTGTCAATGGATTTAGAACAGAAGCTAAGAAAGAACTTGGCAGCTCATTCTCAGAAGAAGACTTCCAGGCCTGGTGGGCGACACAGGCCACCTTCATAACCTTCGATCAGTGGCTGAAGGAAGACGAGGAGATGAAACGCCTCGGATCCAAGCCATGTCCGAACTGTGCGACACCAAACAGCGTGACAGCAACCATCTGCCATAAGTGCGGAACTGTTATGGACGAGGAAAAGAAGAAGGCGGCACCAGCTGTTGCAGCAGCACCAGTGGCGGTTAAGAAGAAGGCAGAACCAGAAGTGGCAAAACCTGAAGCAAAACCAACACCTGCAGCTGAACCAGCAAAGGCAGCTGAAGAGGCACCAGCCGAGGAAAAACCTGCTGAGGAACCAGCAGGGGATGAGAAGAAGAAATGTCCATCCTGTGGCATGGAACTCGGAGCCCATGAGAAGTCCTGTCCGATATGCGCCTATGAATTCGACAAGGGTGATGAGAAACCTCCAGAAACTGGTGGCAGCCCGCCAGAAGGTGGAGCCGCACCAACCAAGAAGGTCGTTAGAAAACCTGTCAAGAAGGTTGTAAGAAGGCCTGTACAAAAGACTGGTGGCGGCGAATAATCATCAAAATAAGGAGGGTCGGTGCAATACGACCCTCTTTCCTCTTTCATTAATATAGTTCATAACTCGGTGAATGTTCACACGGTGATACCATGTCAGAAAGAAAGACGAGAATATTGATCGCAAAGCCTGGCTTAGATGGCCATGATAGAGGCGCTAAGATAGTAGCCAGAGCTTTGAGGGATGCTGGTTTTGAGGTGATCTACACGGGTTTGCATCAAACACCTGAACAGATAGTGGAGACTGCCATACAGGAAGATGTGGATGCCATTGGCCTCAGTTGTTTGTCCGGAGCACACATGACCCTTTTTCCCAAGGTGACTCGATTATTGAAGGAAAGAGGTATTGATGATATACTGGTGACAGGTGGCGGAATTGTTCCTGAGGAAGATATTCCCGCGCTCAAGGAAGCAGGTATCGACAAGGTCTTTGGACCCGGCACACCTTTGCAAGATATCATTGATTATCACAATGATAAATGTGGTACTGGGAAGTAATTAAATGGATCTTGCAGAAAGAGTTCTGTCTGGTGACAAGAGGGGCGTTGCAAGACTTATAAGCCTCATCGAGTCAGAGGATGAGGACGCGTATGTTCAACTTGGAAAACTACATTCTCATACAGGCAATGCTCACATCATTGGTATAACCGGGCCACCCGGATCTGGAAAGAGCACTATTGTTGACAAATTGGCAAAAGCATTCAGAGGTATGGACAAGACCGTGGGTATCATCGCGGTCGATCCAACAAGTCCATTCACTGGAGGCGCGATCCTGGGAGATCGGATAAGAATGACCGACCTCACACTTGATCCTGGAATTTTCATAAGAAGCATGGGGACACGCGGACATCTTGGCGGACTTTCCAGAGCCGCATCCGGAGCTGTCAGGGTGATGGATGCCTATGGCATGGATATTATAATTCTGGAAACTGTAGGGGCAGGTCAATCCGAAGTCGAGATAGTCAGCCACGCCCACACCACGATCATCGTTGAAATGCCAGGTCTGGGGGATGAGATCCAGACCATCAAGGCCGGCATAATGGAGATCGGAGATATTTTCATAATCAATAAATCCGATAGGGAAGGAGCGGACAAAACATCGATGGAGATACAAGCGATGTTGGGTCTGAACCCGAACAAACCCGAATGGGTGCCACCAATAATCCAGACGATCGCCAGAAAAGGAAAGGGAGTGGATGCGGTTATTGAGAAAATAGAAGACCACTATCAATACCTGAAAGATAGTGGTATGTACGAGAAGATGATCGAGCAGGGAATAAGGGAAGAGCTGGACGTGCAGATAAAGAGCCAGCTCGGAAGGATCATCAAAAACATCATCAATGAGGAAAAGCTCGAAGACCTTGTAAAGGATATCGTGGACAAGAATATCGATCCTCACACTGCTGCAAGGCTTCTATTGAAAGATATTGAAGATAAGTTAAGTGAGTGAAAATATATCACTCGCTCGGTTGCCACTTATTTCTTGTACTTAGCACAGATCTTAATGAAATTCTTAAAAATCTCTTCCCCACCACTTTTTTCTTTAAACCTCGCTGTGCTGTATCGGGCTCCAAAGAAAAAAGACGGACAAAATAAGAAACTCGCCCGACCCTGCTCGCTCGGTATATGATTTATTTCTTGTACTTAGCACAGATCTTAATGAAATTCTTAAAAATATCCTCGCCGTACTCAGTATGCTCGACCTCTGGGTGGAATTGCACACCATAGAATGGTTTTTCCTTGTGCGCGAAAGCCTGGTGCGCACAATCTTTTGAATGCGCGAAGTTCTTGAAAGTGTCCGGTAGAATTTTGACCTCATCATTATGCGATTCCCATACTTGGAAAGGGTTTGTCACACCTTCGAAGAGTTCATTCTCCTCTTCGATGATGACCGATGTCTTTCCGAACTCCGGAATGCTGGCAGGCCCGGCGGTTCCACCATAATAAAGGGCCATGAACTGTGCGCCGACACATATTCCCATGATCGGAAACTTCGCTTTGTCAAGATAGTCGCCGCTGTTTCCCAGCATAAGTGCTTCCTCACCTATTCTTGGTGCTCCACCAGATAGGATAAGACCATCGACATCCAGGTCCTCGAAGGGTGTGGTATTTGGAATTATCTCTGTTTCCACATCCAGATATTTCAAAACCCTCCACTCTCTATGGGTCCACTGTCCGCCATTGTCTACAACGAAGATCTTCATTGACGGGTACATGATGAGATGGGATAAAATGGTTGTGGAAATCACCTTATGTTCATTGATATTTTCCAAGTCTTGCTAGAGATATCTAAAATCTGGCAATTAACAATGTTTAGATGTGTTTGCCAGCACACAATCTGGATAGCTAACCAACAGTAACTATTAATAAGAAATAATTGTATGCAGTTAATGAGGATTAAAATGAAGATAAAAGGTATTTCTATTATTCTTGTTATGATAATGATCACTAGCACCATAGTGATAGGTGCGGATGTAGAGGATGATACTCTATATGTGCCCCACGGTGCTATAAGGATCAACAGTGATGGGGAATTCGCAATACAGGCTGGCATAAATGGATGGCCTGGTGATGGCTCCGAAGGTGCGCCTTATGTCATCTTCGATTACGAGATAACTGGGGTCGGGCCCGGCATCTATATTGGAAATACATCTGTGCATTTTATCATTGACAGCAATTATATCCATAGCATAACAGGAACTTCTGGTATGGAGCTGTTCAATGTTGAGAATGGCATCGTTCTCAACAACATCATTGATGGGGTCACAGCCCCAAATTCTGCTGTGCCAGGCGGGGATGGAGGCACAGCTTCTGGAATCTTTATCGATGCAGGTATTGGCCTGACCATAGCCAATAATTCAATAGCAAACATAACAGGCGGCAATGGAGGTGACGGAAGCCATGGCTCAGGAGGGGCACCTCCTACCGATGGTAGTCCAGGAGGAGACGGAGGTGGCTCTTTCGGTATTTATGTTTATGATTCTCCCTTTGGAACCATTGCCAACAATGACATCAGCCTCCTTCTTGCCGGAAACGGTGGCCTTGGTGGTAATGGAGGAGAAGGAGATTACGAGTCCGGATCTGATGGGGCGTTCGGAGGAGACGGCGGCATGGGAGGAGCTGCCGCCGGTATATTCTTAGCCACTTCAGAGCAAGAGGTCACAGGAAATCAAATTGCCCAATTGGCTGCAGCCGATGGTGGAAGCGGCGGCGCTGGCGGAACAGGCGCCGGTACTATGTTCGGCACACCAGGTAATGGTGGCTTCGGAGGCTATGCAGGAGATGGAGGCTTAGCTGCTGGTATCCTGATATCCAATCAACCTTCAACCTTACAGAACAATTATCTAGATTTGAACACAATCAGCCAGATAAATGGCGGTGATGGCGGATGGGGTGGACCCGGCGGAGATGGTGGGACAAAAGATTTTGGAACTGGTGGCAATGGCGGTGATGGCGGCTGGGGCGGCAATGCCGGAGAGGCTGCTGGCTCCTACTGTGAAATTGCAACTGGCATAATTTATGATGATAATGATATTCATGATATATTTGCAGGCAGCATTGGTTTTGCTGGTACCGGTGGCTTTGGGGGAGGAATGATCGCCGGACTTGACGGGTCCAATGGCCAGGATGGATGGCCTGCGATTCCGGCTGGCATCAAGATGGTGTCTGTAGGCAATACCGAGATAACCAGGAATCACATCCATGACATAGTTGGTTATTATGTCCATCTGGATACTGTTGACAATTCCTTCATTTATTACAACTCATTCATTAACTGTGCGAATGGCGAATACGAGACTCATTTCAATCCATCAAACAACCAGTGGGACAATGGATATCCAAATGGAGGAAATTACTGGTTCGACTATGGTGGCGTGGACTTTTTCGAGGGTGTTAACCAAGATATACTTGGAGAGGATGGCTTTGGTGATACACCGAGAGCCATCAATGAAGATTTCGCGGTGGCCCAGGACAGATATCCATTGATATGGGACCCTGCCGGTACAGCGAACATCGATGTGCTGGAAACGGTTCCAGCCGATGAGGAAGTTGGTGTTGTGGAGGACACGATGATCCAGGTCACATTCGACCCTAGGATTAATTCCATCCCCACTTTGACCCAAACATCAGGAACTCCTGTGACCTACACATTCGCCGGATTAATAACGGTGTATCAGACAGATGACACTGCCACATGGACACATCCAGATTGGGTCAGTGGAGAGGATATCACCCTTGAGGTCAACAATATCAGGAGTTATCCAGTTGCCGAATATGCCCTCCCATACTCATGGTCATTCACAGTTGGTGATACAAAGGCACCAACTGTTCTCTCGACAACACCAGCAGATGGATCAACAGGGGCCGGACTCACAGATAGTGTGGTCGCTGTCTTCAATGAGACACTGAACACATTGGTAACACCTGCATTGGCTCAGCTGGTAGGTGATGATCCAGGCTACACATTCACTGGCTTCAGCACCACGAATGTGCCTGATGACACGTTGACATGGACGCATCCAGCATGGACAGATGAGGATGCGGTAACACTTGAAATATCATTAACAGAAGACATGGCGGGCAATGCCATGACACCATATTCCTGGTCATTCGATACTGAGGATATCACCGACCCTAATGTGCTTTCGACCATTCCTGTTATAGCAGCAACATCAGTGCCCAAGGGCCAGAATGTGGTCGTAGTTTTCACAGAGACCATGGACACAGGAGCAATACCCTTCATAACAATGGATGCTGGAACAAACCCCGGAGGCTGGACCTTCCTCGGATGGAGCACGACCAATGTGGCCGATGATACAGCCACATGGAGTCACAATGACTGGCTTGATGGAGAGATGATCAGCATGCGCGTTCAGAGCTATCGCGACCTAGAGATGAACTGGGGGCCGCCCGTGAACTGGGCCTTCTGGATAGAAGATACTGTCTCACCAGATGTGGACAATACCAGTCCTGCTGATGGAGCTACTGATGTCTTTGAGACCTTCAATAATGTGAACATTTACTTCAGTGAATCCATGAATGGTAGCATAACCCCGACCCTGACCCAGATCACTGGCGATGTAGTGGGCTACACCTTCCTAGGATGGTTCACGACCTATGTGGAAAATGACACGGCCGCTTGGAATCATGCAGCACAGTGGAGCTCCAATGACCTTATTACATTGAATGTGACCGGGCAGAAGGATCTGGCCGGGAACACTGGCGCCCCCTACGAGTGGTCATTCACGATACGCGATTACGATGACCCGTACATTCTTGAGACCACACCGCCGGACGGCGCAACAGGTGTGGCACTGGACACCACCATAGTGGTCGTGTTCTCAGAGCCAATGCTGTACGAAGGGAACCTTGTGGTCACCACTGGCTTTGAAGGAGAGGTCTACACCTTCCAGGGATTGACACAGACCTATGTCGAGAACGATACCGCGACATGGACGCACACTGGCTGGAATGAAGGCCGGTTCAAACAGATCACACTTCAGAACTTCCAGGATATGAACAGCCATATCGTGACAGAATCATTCTCCTTCACGACCGTGGATCCAACTCCGCCCACGGTCGAATGGATCCAGCCGCAGGACGGCCAGTTCTTCATACCCTATGATAGGACCGTGATAGTTCGCTTCAATGAATCAATGAACACATCACAAATTCCAACACTCACACAAACACAAGGTGATGTTGTCGCCTATACCTTTGCAGGCTGGAGCACAACAGATGTTGCGGACGACACCGCATCATGGACACATCCGAACTGGAGCGATGGAGACCAAATAACTCTGAATATCTCTGATTACAAGGATCTTTCCGATAATACTGGAGATCCTTATGACTGGACATTTACAATTACTGACACAATAGACCCCTGGATCACATCCACATCACCTGCAGATGGAGATATGATGGTGCCGACTGGAACCACACCTATTGTGATCGATTTCTCAGAGGATATGAACACTGCCCTGACACCAGTCATAAACTACCTGCAGTATGATTTCACCAACCCTGCCATCACCTTCTCGCATTGGCAGACCGACAGCTCGGTCGTCTTCGATGTTGCGGCGCCTTTCACTGAGCAGGACCATATCTGGCTTGAGGTGTCTGGCGGAATGGAGGACCTTTATGGAAAGGCTGTTCCCTCTTATAACTGGCAGTTCCACATAGAGGATTACACCAACCCAGGAATTAGCCACACCATGCCCTTCGACGGCGATTTCGGAATTCTTCCGGATACCATGTTGGAGGTATATTTCACAGAAAGATTGAACCATTCTGTTGAGCCAACTCTCACACAGACCCTTGATGATCCAGGAGGCTGGGCATTCGGCGGATTCGGCACATGGGAGACTGGTGAGCAAACCTGCAGCATGGCCTACTGGACCCACAATAACTGGACAAGCGAGGAGGTAGAGCTTACGGTTTCCGGATACCAGGACTTCTCTGACAACTCAGGAGCCCCGTACAATTGGACATTCAGCATCTTTACCGAGCCTATTGGTATGCCCCACCCTCCAATAAGGATCAACAGCAATGCGGATATGGACATGATGGCCACAGCCGAGGGCTGGGACGGAGATGGTAGTGCTGGCTGGCCTTATATTATCGAGAACTATGATATAGCTGGCGACAGCTGGCCTTATGAAGGCTGGTGTATCTACATCGGCAATACGACCTATCATTTCGAAATTGTGAACAATCTGCTTCATTATGTCTGGACCCCCACCCCTGTAGAGCCCTGGGTTCCTAACTCGGCCATCGTCCTGTATAATGTTATCAATGGAGTGATCGGTGAGAACCAAATAGAGGATGTGTACTCTGATTACGGCATATATCTGGATACTGTCCAAGACACGGCCATCTACGGTAATTTCATAAACAAGACATTCAACAATGGCATCTTCATGACCAACTGCAACTTCCTGTATATAGAGAACAATACGATAGAGGGCGACCCTGAGAACATCATGGGCACCGGCATCTATGCATTGGATTCTCCATTCAATCAGATGGTGGACAATAAGATCTACTATATGTCCAATGGTATCTTGCTGGAGAATTCCGGTGATGGAGAACTGCACTGGAACGAGATATTCATGTGTGAGTGGGGTATCACTCTGGACCCCAGCAGCGACACGGATTCTGACAATATATTGATAGAGAACAATACCATGCTTGGTTGTGGTCTCTTTGTGTGGGGCTGGGAAATTAGACATTGGGACAGCCATACCGTTGTGAACAATATGGTGAATGGCGGAGAACTGGTCTACCTAATGGGTGAGTTCATGTACGACCTGCCTCCAGAAACAAGGGCAGGGCAGATATTCATTGTAGATTCGCAGTTCATAAACATAGATTATCAAGTCTTCCAGCAGGCCACTGTGGGAATTCAGGCATTTAGTTCATCTGATATTACAATTAATAACTGTACATTCGTAGATAATATGTGGGGCATATTCTTGGGAGCGACACAGGTACTGGCATATCACAATACTTTCATTGGAAATGACGTTCATGTCAATGACGACTGGGGTGCTAGTGATTGGGATAATGGCTATCCGATAAGTGGGAACTTCTGGGATGATTATATCGGCGTGGACAACTTTTGGGGACCAGACCAGAACATACCTGGCTTCAGTGATGGTGTTGGAGATACTCAGTATGACTTCTTTGATGGAGCTGGTGGTACCGACAATTATCCTCTGATGGATCCACTCAACTACACTACCTTTGATATTCCTATGGACGAGGGATGGAATTTCATCTCACTTCCTCTATTGCCTGCAGACTTCCTTTACTACACCAACACAACAATAGACAATGTATTGGAATCTCTAAATTACAATTGGGATATGATAATGGTCTATGATCCAATGAGTCCTGGCAGCCCATGGAGAACATTCAATAGCGACATACCAGATCAATTGAACGACCTGTGGAACCTGACCCATATCCAGGGCATCTGGATAAATGTGACACAGACTGGCCAGACCCTGTCGATATCAGGATATATGTCAGCTTACATAGATATAGATCTATATGCAGGCTGGAATCTTATTGGATATCCCGCGATAGATGATACTACCTACTCTATCGGTGATATGAAGCTTGATACTGGTGCGACCATTGTGGAAGGCTTCAATGCCTCAGCACCCTATGATATCAGTGTGCTGGCTGATGCTTATATCATGAAGAAGGGTGAGGCCTACTGGGTCTATGTTCCTGCTGATACGACATGGACCGTGAACATATTGGGCCATGTGACACCTCCAGATGACCTTCTGAGTGAAAGAACTGAATATATTCGGGATCATCCAGATCAAATATCAGACACTATGGGAAATGAGGATGGCATTCCTTTGGATGTAGGTAATGACTTGATATTAGTTACAAAGGCAATTACCATACCAGTTGCTCTGCTATCACTTATTGTGTTCATGTTTGTTCTTCTTACGAGAAGAAGAACAACTGGCCGTAAGCAATGATCTGCCAGATGTCTGATATATAGCTCAAGTAAAGCACTGTGTCCAGCAATGTCCAATCAAGTCACATCTCAAGGCTCAGCAATGCACGTACCAAAATTATTTTAATGACCCTGGATTTTACCCTGAAAGAGCATTGTTTTAGAGTTTCCAGCTCCAAAAACCAGGAAACTATGGAGGTATATGCATGGTTTCGGAAAAAGGAATTGAACATATTCAGGATGAGGAATACGCGACAGTTGATAACATCCAGGCCAAGTCCGAAGAGTGGATGATCGAACTGGAAAGATATTGCAGGGCGAAGAAGAGATTCGCCCTGGATCCAGCCACCTCGGTCCTTCTAGTGATAGATTGCCAGTCCTTCTTTATGGATGAGAAAAGTCATGCCTTTGTTCCGACCTCTAAGGCAATTTTGCCTAATATCTCTCAACTCATCAGGACAGCCAGGCAGAACAACATACCGGTGATATACACCCGGCATGCTCTCGCGGATGATGACCATGCTGGCATAATGAGCCGCTGGTGGGGGGACGTGCTCAGGGACACAGATCCGATGAGTCAGATACATCCCGACCTTAGGCCTTCCGATATCGAGATAGTTATCAGGAAGACAAGATACAGTGCCTTCAAAGTAACGGCGCTGGCATCCGTGCTGGCCGGCATGGGTCTGGAGTCGATGATCGTTGCTGGTGTTCAGACCCATCTCTGTGTGGAGAGCACTGCCAGAGATGCCTTCATGCACAATCTGGAAGTGTATGCGGTCATTGATGCGACCGCATCCGACACAGAGGAACTGCACTTGTCAGCTCTTCGAACAATGGCAGATGGCTTCGCTGTGCCAGTGACAACGTCCGAGATCATAGGGAAGTTGGAGGGCGATGAATGAGCTCGGATGATAACGTATTAGACGCCATCATAGTTGGTGCTGGCCCGGCAGGAATATCTGCCGCGGTATATCTAAAACGCGCTGGTATTAACTTCAAGATATTCGAAAGAAAGCGAACAGGTGGACTTCTTCACAATGCCCACCTTGTCGAGAACTATCCAGGCTTTGATGGTCTGCCAGGCAAGAGATTGGTGGAAGAGATGGAAGGCCAGCTTGCCAAATGGGACATCCTGGTGGAACTGGCGGAGGTGACCAGCATCGCATCCAGTGATCCTGGTTTTCGAATTAGTTTGCTGGATCCCGAACCTAAGGAGATGGAAGCTCGCACGGTCATTATTGCCACTGGCACAAGACCTATCAAATTAGACCTCGATGGCTCAGATATCATCGAGGGGAAGCATCTCTTCTATGAAATTACCGATATGCCTGATAATATTTCCAGAAAGGAAGTGGTGATCATTGGAGGCGGTGACGCGGCCTTCGACTATGCTTTAAATATCTCGAAGAGGGGAGCCAGTGCTCGGATCGCGATGAGATCCGACAGGACTAGATGCCTGCCCTTGCTCTATGAAAGGGCAGAGAATGATCCACATATTCAGATATATCCAGATTGCAGCCCGGCCTCCTTCGAGATCCAAGGAGACCGTTTGGTGCTCGGATGCCCTCACATGCAGATAAAAGCTGATATCATGCTGGTCGCCATTGGAAGGCGGCCATCGGATGAGCTTATCGTGCCCTTGCAGCGCGATACGGGCGCGAACACACTCCCAGGTCTCTACATGGCAGGGGATGTACAACAGGGCAGTTATCGCCAAATGGGCATAGCTGTCGGGGATGGTATCAAGTCCGCGATGGGCGTCATTGAATTTCTGGAGGAAATTCAATGAAAATAATATCCGAGCACGGCAATGAGGAACTGGCCAAGGTGTATATTGCGAGATTCCGCGAGGACGAGGATACCACGGGTTCAAATGTGAAGGACCCGTATCTTGTTGAATTCGCAGAGTCCATCCAGCCACCAGTTCCAAGGGAGGAGAAATGGGTGATAATAATTTCTTCGCTTTTCGGATGCCCTGTCAGATGCAGGATGTGCGACGCAGGTGGCAATTACAGCGGTAAACTGGAGGCGGAGGAAATGCTAGCCCAAATGGATTATCTCATCAAAACACGATTTCCGGATGGTAAGGTTCCAGTTCCGAAGTTCAAAGTTCAATTTGCCCGAATGGGCGAGCCAGCACTGAATAATAATGTGCTCCAAACCCTCAGAATGATGCCGGAGCGTTTGGAAGCTCCGGGACTTTTGCCATGTGTTTCCAGTGTGGCGCCTGCGGGTGCCTGGCCTTTCTTCGAAGAACTTCTCGAGATCAAGGACGAGCTTTATCCTGACGGAAAATTCCAACTACAATTCTCCATCCACACGACCGATGACGAGAAACGCGACGAGCTAATGCCGATAAACAAGATGACCCTGGAACAGATATCGGACTTCGGGCAAAGGTTCTGCAAAGAGGGGGATCGCAAAGTGACACTTAACTTCGCGATGGCCAGAGGCTATCCCGTCAACCCGATGAAGTTGGCGGATATATTCCCGACAGACAAGTTCCTGATCAAGCTGACGCCCATCAACCCGACGAACAATTCCAAGGCCAATCAACTGAAAAGTCTGATAGATGAAGAATATCATTCTCAACAAGAAGATCTAAAGAAATTGATCGCAGACCTCGAATCATTGGGCTTCGAGGTTGTGCTGAGCATCGGAGAGGTCGAAGAAAATCAGATCAAAAGTAATTGTGGGATGTACATTTCGCATTGAGTTGATAAGATCATATTTTGTATGGCTCATTAAAGAAAGTGTTCGGGTCGTGGGTAAATTATAATTACAATTTGATGTCCCATTTCTTCCCACTGGCCTTGGCCTTCGCATCATTCTCCTTTATCTCATGCTGTATCTCTTCAGGCAATGACTTGGGAATGATGTTCGTATATACTTCGTAGTAAATTATCAATGTGATCGGAGTTGCCAGAAGTAGCGAATACCAAATAACATCATAATAGAACCAAGGGAACATCATCGCATTGAAGATCATATGCGGGGCCAGACCCCACAGGATACCTCTCATCCCCTCATTCTTGGCTGTGCTGACACCGAGCACCGCTCCCACCGATGCGTGTATCAATGCTGTATTTAGTGATAGTAATGCTAAAGAAGAAAGGATGGCCGCGCTTCCGGCTCCACCCTCAACAGTTAGCTGGATATAACTGAAGCCAACTATCCAGGTTGCGGATATCCCCGCGCCCAATGACACACCATAGAATTGAGAATCTATCCTTCCCTGTATGCTGGGGAAGTTCAATATCACAAACTTAGAAAGCGTGTGGACAAGTCCCAGTGCTACTACATAGAATATAAAGAACAAGGTCGGGCTAAAACCGATATCACCATTATCGCCAACTACCTTGAAGAGCGGGTAAACCAGCCTTTCCATCATGAGAAGGATGGTTCCAGCCACCATTCCCAGGGCAAGAAGGAAAAACACCCTGCGGTCATCAAAGCAGGTTCCTTTCACATAGGGGTGGTCGTACTTCCTGAGACTGAACCATACCACGCCAAGGGCCGGAGCGAATCCTATAATTGATACCAGAAACAATAGGCTGTCCATCTGATCGGTTGTAGAATTGGTGGTATAAAAAGATATGTTCATTATGATATAGTCTAGCTTATAGCCTATACATGGGAATTTTCAGATCATTTAGGGACAGATAGTTCTAAACCAGAGATTCATCGCAGATCGGACATATGATATCAGAAGATCCGACTATGGCACCGCAAGCGGGACATTCCTTCTTTTCTTCTTCGACAGTTCCAACCATTGCACCACACAGGAAACATTCTGTGGAATCAGCATCAAGACTTGCTCCACATTCGGAGCAATCCACATGTTCTTCCTCGGATGGCTCTTCCGTGACAACTGAATCCTCAATATCTATATCGGGTTCAGCCTCTATCATTGGAACTTCAACACCATTCTCTTGTGGTATGTCTGCCCCGTCGAATAATGTGTCACACACTGGACATTCTCCTGCATCCAAGTCCACGAATATACCGCATCCTGGACATTTCTTGTGATCTTCATGCTCGGTTGGAAGCTCGGCTCCAAGATCATCCTCTTCTGGAATATCCGTATCTGGTGAAGCCAATTCCGGTTCTGCTATCTCTTCTGTATCTGGCTCGGCTTCTATTTGCGTATCAATGGGAGTAATGACCTCTCCGCAAAGGAAACATTCTGTTGAACCCGCTTCGAGGGATGCACCACAGCTTCCACAATCGACATGTTCTTCTTCTACGGCCACAGCTGTGGTCTCCACGATGGTCTCGGCTTCCAGAGCTTCTGTTTCCACTGGTTCTTCGATCTCTGTCTCTATGGATTCAGGCTCTGCCTCCAAAGTCTCTGTTTCCACAGGTTCTATTTCAGCATCGACCTCTTCTGCCTCAGGTTCGGTCTCTATCGGATCATCGGTCTCAAATGGAGCTGCCAGATCATCCTCGGTAAGAGCTTCTTCGATAGTAGCTGGAGTTTCTTCTTCCATCAGTGGTTCTTCAATAATTGGTTCAGTGCTGATAGCTTCTGCCTCGTCTAGATCATTCAAATTAAGATCATCTTCAATTTCCTCTTCAGGTAATTCAAGCTCAGAAACCTCTTCAATTTCAGGTTCATCAAGAACAGGTTCATCCTCCACTTCCTCGGGTATGTCCAATCCTAGATCTTCCTCTATGACATCGAGATCATCTGCCTCTGATATCTCTAAATGTGTTTCCTCAAAGACTTCCTCTTCGAGAATTTCCTCCTCATCGACCTCATCAGCAAGGATCTGTTCAGATAATGCCTCTATATCGGCATCTTCAGGCATGGCGGAATCATCGATCAACTCGTCTTCTTCTCCATACTCTTTCTCTTCTTCTTCAATAAGAGTTAGGTTGCAGTTTATACAGTTGGTCATATCTTCTGAGACCTCGACACTGCACTGAGGACATTCTATGAGTTCCTGGCCGATCCTGTATGATATGAACCAGAATGCGAATCCAATCAATACCAATACCCATCCTGCAAGGCTGGCAACAACATCAAATGGCGGAGCACTTCCTCCTACTGACTGACTTTCCACGCTTATTCCTCTAAGCCATACTGAAAATGAAGTAAAGAATATTCCTATGAATATGGTAATGATACCTCTGTAGAACCATGTGTCCTCATTGACCTTTCTAGGTGTACGATCAAGCCCAATGACCTTCTCCCCACAACTGGGGCAGATATGTGCTGTTGGCTGTACAAGGGTTTCGAGCCCATCCCATTCTTTCTCTGGCTCTATCTCCTCGGCTATTTCAATGCCATACTCGACACCACATATTGGACAATGTTCTTCATCATCTGGACCAAAATGAGCTCCACAGACAAGACATTCCTTGTCATCTTCGTCTTCCTGATCGAGAATGGACATTTCTTTTTCCAATTCTTCTGTGACTCCAGCATCATCTATATCTATGTCCATGAGAGCATCTACCTCTGGTATGGCCTCATAACTCACTTCTTCCGTGGTCTCTTTTATAAGTTCGACCACTGCGAAACAATTTGGACATGTGTCTGTATCAACTGGCAGGGGGCAATCGCATGATCCACATTTAATATATAATGATAGGTCCGCCCAGCATTCGGTACATTTCTCAACGTCTCTCTTGATCGTGCTTGAACATGATGGGCACTTCATCTCATCATCTGCGAGTTGCGGAACCTCTTCTTCTATTATGCCATCAACCACATCTTCCATCTCTTCACTAAGATCTTCTGGCGTGGATGTTTCAAGTGGAGGTAGATCATCATCTTCTGGAGTGAGAACCTCTATGGTCTCCTCTTCTGTGATGATGGTCTCTTCAATGACCTCAGTCTCGTCAGTGACACCCTCTAGTTCCTCTTCAGATATTGCATCTTCAATTGGCTGAGCTCCATCTGCAATGACCACTGTGCCACAAAGGAAACAATCCTTCGCATCAGCGTCAAGCGAGGCTCCACAGTCATGACATTCGATGTGAGCTTCCTCTGTTTGTTCTGCAATGGTCTCAGTTTCCATGACTTCGGCCTCTACAGGTTCTTCCACCTCTGCCTCTACTGGCTCTGCTTCCACAGTTTCTTCTACATCGGCCATTTCTTCTTCAATAGGAGATCCATCTGGTTCCATCTCGGGTTCAGCTTCTGGAACTTCCTCTTCAGAGATATCTGCATCAGGCGACATATCTTCGTCACCTGGCTCTTCCACGGTCTCTGTTATTTTCTCTGTTGAAATTGAAGCTGTTTTGATGATGGAAGCACCGCATAGGAAGCATTCATCAGAGCCATTATCTTGTAGAGCACCACATTCCGGGCACTCATTATGAACTTCTTGCTCTGCTTCAACCTCTTCTGATGGTTCTTCATCAATTGTATCTGGAGTAATTATTGGTATGGCCGCACCGCATAGGAAGCATTCATCACCACCATTCTCCTGTAGAGCACCACATTCTGGGCACTCGCTGTGAGCTTCTTCTTCTATTTCGGGAGCAATATCTACTTTGAGATCAACTACTTCACCGCAAACAGGGCAGTTATCTGAATCAATTGCTATCTGTGCGCCACATTCTGGGCAGTCTGCTTCAGCCTCTGGTTCAATAACAGCTTGAGGTGCATTGAACTCTTCCTCTATCTGCGCACCACAGATCGAGCACGATGTGTCATGCTGGTCAACAAAAGCTCCGCATGCTGGACATACCTTTGATTCTATTTCTTCAGCCATGCGATCACTCTCCTCCTGCTATTGCATTACCGCATACTGGACATTCTTTTGCACCATGATCTATAATTGAAGCACATTCTGGGCATTCGAATCCACTGTCTAAGTTGAGTTCATCTTCATCTTCCAATTCAAGTTCGGATTCCATTGCCTCGAGGACCTCAAGACTTTTTCCATTGAGCGGAGCTTCCATCTCCGCCTCTGGCTCGACATCTTTGAGCTCCAAACTATCAATGATAATTTGATCTTCACTGAGTTCCTCTATCTCTATGACCTCTTCTTCTATTATTTCAGAGGTTTCCTCTCCTATGAACTCATCATCGATGATCTCCTCTTCGAACTCTTCCGTGTCAAACAATGCTCCACAGTCACTGCATTCGATATCAAATATGGTAGTTGGAGATCCGCATTCTGGGCATTCGGCAACATCCTCTATCTCGCCCATCACATCAGACAATCTTATCTCTTCTTCAGGCTCGAACTCATCTTCGTCTGGCACAGGAAGAAGATCGCTCTCATTTATGTGAACACCACAGCTTGGGCAATCGACCTCTCTGTCTCTCTTGAAGGACCAGCCAAATAATACAAGTCCAACTATGAATATGACGACACCAACTCCTCCGAGCATGGAATCCATCCATCCATATCCCAGATACATTTCGCCCAATGGCGACCACTGAACGACATTATGTAAATATGATGCTAAAGCAAATCCAAAGTCTCCCACAAGGATGAACACAAGTCCAAGCCAGAACTTCCATTTCCAACTTGTATCTGGCCCATCTATTTTGATCTCATGGACATAAACATTACCGCAATTATCACATGATACTAGATCTCCTTGCTGGGATGTATGATCCATGCTACCACAGCTTGGACATCCCTCTGAAGATTCGTCAATACCTTCTCCACATTTCTCACAGGCTTTGTCATCTGGCCCCATTGATGCGCCACAGCCATTGCAGACCTGTTCATCGATATAATCGACAGGTAGTTCACCCAGATCATCTTCTGAGAACTCTGTGTCGTCTTCTGATAATTCTGTGTCGTCTTCTGGTAATTGATCATCATCTTCTGGTATCTCGAGACTATCATCCATATCATCAACAGGGAGCTGTTCAATTTCGGATGTTTCCTCTACAATAATCTCTTCTGATAATTCAGAGTCATCTTCAAGGTCGGCCAACTCATCATCTATTGCAGAAGCGTCTGCCTCAAAGTCATCCTCGCTTGATCCCTCAATGCTATCTCCTGTGTTACCATTTGTAGCGAAGCTCTCACCACAGCTGGCGCATTCTGTAGCGTCTCCACTGACACCTGCACCGCACACTGGACATGCATATTCCATTTCACTCGTCTCGTCTTCTGGAATAATAACCTCTCCCTAGTTTCCTCCGTAGAGCTCTTGATCCTCTACGAAATCCTCAGGCCTCTCCCTGGATATAGATAATATCAGTAGTATAATACCAATCACTAATATAACTATTCCGACAGTGGCAACTGTTTTATTGACCCATCCAAAGGTTTCCCAGGCATCATACCCGGAAGGGAATGGGATCTTCAGAAGATCATGCAACCATGACCCGAATGATACTCCAGGGCCGCCTATTAGAACAAGTATCACGCCTAATAGGAATAATTTCTTATTGCCTTTCTTCTTCTTTTCTGCATCAGGGTCTATTTGGAAGGCATCTGGAGAAAAAGGCTCTCCACATTCCGGGCATTCTATCGCATCTATAGATAGATCAGCTCCACACATGGGGCATAATGACTGATCGTCATCTGTTTCTATCTTCTCCGATAAAATTGCATTCTCTTCCTCTGATGAGATACTTACCACCAATACTCAGTAATATACTACTCTATTATATTCTTTTCTAATGCGCGAGCAATGTTCCACACACCTTGCAGAAAGGTTTAAACATGGTATGACATTACGCACCCGTTCAGTAAGGTCCCCATAGGGGACAATCAATAAACCTGAAGGTATGTAATATGGTACAACTACACGATCAGACACTGAGGGATGCGCACCAATCTATTTTGGCAACGAGAATGAGAACAGAAGACATGCTTCCAATAGCACAGAAAATGGATGAGATAGGATTCTGGTCCATGGAAGTATGGGGCGGAGCAACATATGATGTTCCGATAAGGTTCCTTAATGAGGATCCCTGGGAGCGCCTGAGAGCTCTCAGAGAAGCCATGCCAAATACAAAACTGCAGATGCTTGAAAGAGCCATGAACATCGTGGCATATTGGAATTTCCCTGATGAAGTTGTTCATAAATTCATAGGACTGGCCAAGAAGAACGGTTGTGATTATTTCCGTATCTTCGACGCTCTTAATGATCTTAGGAACATGAAGACACCGATAGAGGCCACATTGGAGGCTGGAGGTCATGCACAGGGTTGTGTCAGTTACACTATCTCCCCGGTTCATACTGTGGAGAGATATGTTTCAGATCTTATTCAATTGGAAAAATGGGGTTGCCAGAGTGTTTGTATAAAGGACATGGCTGGAATGATCGCTCCACAGGTTGCATATGATATTATCAAGGGTTACAAGGACTCTGGAGCAAAGGCACCTATCGATCTGCACAGCCACTATACCAGTGGAATGACTGGCATGGCATACTGGGCAGCTTGTGAGGCTGGCGTTGATGTGCTCGACACGTCCATGTCACCTATATCTGGCGGTACTGGCGGAGTTCCAACAGAAAGTGTTGTGGCCGCATTAAAAGGCACAAAATACGATACTGGGTACGACATGCACCAGCTTATCGAGATCAGAAAATACTTCATGGAAGTATGGCACAAATACAGACATCTGATTCGTCAGGAAGCTATGAAGGTCGATCCATCTGTCATGGTTCATCAGATACCTGGTGGAATGCTTTCCAATCTGGTCAGCCAGCTGGAAATGCAGGGAGCTACTGACAAATATTATGATGTTCTTGATGAGACAGCCCGCGTTCGTGAAGAAATGGGATACCCACCACTTGTTACTCCAACGAGTCAGGTTGTTGGAGTCCAGTCTGTTATGAATGTTCTTTTCGGCAGATATAAGAAAATACCCAAGGAGACAGTCGATTATTGTAAGGGTATGTATGGTAAATCACCAGCACCAATTAAGCCAGAGATCATGGAATTGGTTCTTGGACCTAACTGGAAGGATGAGGTCATCGACTGCAGGCCAGCAGACCTTGTGGAAAAGGATATGTGGGATGTCAGAAAGAAAGAACTGGCAGAGCTTGCTCCAAGTATCGATATGACCGATGAGAACATTATGACATACACTTTGTTCCCAGAGGTTGGACTCAAGTTCTTGAAGGGTGAGGCCATACCAGAATTCACATCCGATCAATTACCATTGAACAAGGACCATGACATGACAAGAGCCATGGTGAAGTCCTTCTTCCCCGAGCTGCCAGCTGTTTATATCGAATCAGAGCCACCAGAGGCAAGGACAGTAGGCGGACCAGCACCAATACCAACTGAGTTCAATGTCGAGGTTGACGGAGACTTCTTTGAGGTGAAGGTGGAACCAACAGGTGGCTATGTTACATCTGCTGGTGGACCCGCTGGAGCACCATGTTCAACAGGCGGACCTGATCCAAGTGCACCCGGAATGCAGAAGACTGGATGCCAGGGAAATCTTTGGAAGCTCACGGTCAAGGTCGGCGACAAGGTCAGCAAGGGCGATGTCGTCGCTATTCTCGAGGTCATGAAGATGGAATCCAATATCGAATCAGACTTCGATGGCGAGGTCAAAGAGATCTACGCCAATGAGGGAGACATGGTCAAGACTGGCGATGTCATGATGAGGATCGAGTGAGGGAGCCACATGCTCAGCAAAGTATTGATCGCGAACCGAGGAGAGATCGCGATAAGGATAATGAGGGCCTGCAAGGAATTGGGAATACCAACAGTTGCAGTTTACTCCGATGCGGACAAATCAGCGCTCTTCACAAGATACGCTGATGAGAAGGTTCACATAGGGCCTGCACCAGCAGCTCAGAGCTACCTTGTCAAGGATAAGATAATCCAGGCCGCACTCGACACAGGGGCGGATGGTATCCATCCAGGCTATGGTTTCATGGCCGAGGATTTTGAATTCGCCACCATGTGTGCGAAGAACAATATCGAATTCATTGGACCACCAGTTCCATCCATGGAATTGATGTGCTCGAAGATAGATTCCAAAAAGAGCATGATCAAGGCTGGTGTCAGTGTGGTGGCAGGTGTCACCGAGGCCATATCCGATCATGAGAAGGCATTGAATATCGCTCATGAGATCGGATTCCCATTGATGCTCAAGGCAAGTGCTGGCGGCGGTGGGATAGGTATCGTAAGAGTTGATCGAGCAGAGGACATTGAAGAGGAATTGGCAAAGGTCAGAAGACTGGCAAAGAGCTCTTTCGGGGATGATTCCGTATTTATCGAGAAATATATTCACGAGCCTCATCATGTTGAATTCCAGGTCATTGGAGATAAACATGGCAATCTCATCCATGTCCTTGACAGGGAATGCAGTGTTCAGAGAAGGAACCAGAAGCTCATTGAGGAAACACCCAGCCAGGCGATCTCTGAGGAAATTCGTGAGGAAATGGGAAAGCAGGCGGTTCTGGCTGCCAAGACCGCCGGATACTGGAATGCTGGAACTTGCGAGTTCATGTACAAGGATGGACAATTCTACTTCCTGGAAATGAACACAAGGCTTCAGGTCGAGCACCCAATTACCGAAATGATAACAGGCGTGGACCTGGCCAGGGAACAGTTGCGAGTTGCATCTGGTCTGGAACTGGAATACGAGCAATCAGATATCGTATGCAAGGGTCATGCTATTGAATGCCGAATCAATGCTGAGGATCCGGCGAACGGATTCATGCCATCACCTGGCAAGATCGTCAGGTACGCAGAGCCATCTGGTCCAGGTGTAAGAGTGGACTCCGGTGTGTATCAGGGATTGGATTTCCCACCATACTACGATTCAATGGCAGCCAAGCTAATTGTTTGGGCAGAAGATCGCCCACGTGCTATCGAGAGGATGAAGCGCGCACTTTGGGAATACCAGATCGGTGGAATGAAGACCAATATACCATTCCACGAGGTCGTCATGAATGATCCTGTTTTCAAAGCCGGTATCTATAATACCAGCTATATCGAGAACAATGACATCATGGCCAAAGTGACCAAGTACATGGAAGAAAAGCGGGCACAAGGTGGCAATAAGAAAACTGCCGCCGCAATGGCCGCTGTTCAGACTGTGATAGCTGCAAGCCAGGGATGATCACCCTAAAAGAATATGGTATCCTAAAATAATGAAGGCCGAGTAAATACCGCTCGGCCTTTACCATTTACTTTTTGATCTTTGAAGGATGATAAAATGAAATGTCTGAAATGTGGCCACACCTGGAAACGAAACAACTGGAAAGAGTTTGTATCTGGTATGGCTAAATGTCCCGAGTGCGGTTCCCGGGCACTGGCCAGGTATTAATTATATTTTTCTTAATAAATATTAGTAATTGTATATTATAAATTATATATTTATTTGCACATATCACATCTCAACATTTATATAATTCGGTATCCATATACATACAAGGTGAAGATTTTATGGCAAAGACAGTACTTATGAAGAAAGGGGAATCATTGAAGGACGAGAAGAGAACAGGTGTGCTTTACAGGAATATCGTGATGCAGGAAAAGATGGAAGCCACTGTCACCCATATCCTTCCTCAATGTAAGACCCAGGGTTTTTCCCACAAAGGTAAAGAGATAAAGTTCATGGTAAAAGGGGAACTGGAATACCATGTTGGAGATGATATGTTCATCTTCCAGGAAGGGGACACGCTCTTCCATCATTCGGATGACACACATTGGGCTAGGAACAAAGGAACTGGAGAGGCGATCTTTATAACGGTCTCCACGCCCGGGACATTCAATATCTTCAATAAAGAAGAGAAGAAAAAGAAGTAGACCCCATAATCAAAGGTGTTTATCCATGACTGAGATCGGCAAGATAGTTGTGCGCCTGGAGGAGGTCGATTCGACAAATGAATATGCCAAGGAGCTGATAGGCCAGGGTGCGAAGGAAGGCACCCTGGTGATATCCGGCATCCAGACAGGTGGAAAAGGACGTCTGGATCGCATCTGGGAATCTCCCAAGGGCGGTCTGTGGATATCTGTTGCTCTGAAGCCAAAAGGCGGTCTTGTAGGCGATAAGCTGGGCATTCTTCCATTGATGGCCGGATGTGCGGTTGCCAAGGCCGTGAATGCGGTATCCGGCCTTGATACTCGACTAAAATGGCCCAATGATGTCATGATAAATGGCAAGAAGATGTCCGGAATACTGGCAGAGTCCATCATCCACGATGACGACCGCTGGGTGATCATCGGCATGGGTATCAATGTCAATAATAATGTCCAAGAAGGTTATGATTTTAGTTCTGTATCCACATCCATCATAGAGGAAAAAGGAAGCCCGACGGAGATCGAGCAATTGGAGATCCAGCTCATCTGCGAGCTGGAGCGCTTATACAATATGGCTGTCGAAGGCCAGGATAAAGAGATCCTGAATGAATGGAGAAGTACGGCCGACACCCTGGGCAGAAAGGTCCTCATCCTGAGACAGAAGGATGAGTTGGCTGGCATTGCGAAGGACATTGATGATAAAGGCGCGCTTATTCTGGAACTTGAAGATGGTTCTACTGAGATCGTTCTTGCTGGGGACTGCCAGCATATTGATGTTTGAGCTATATCTTCATCGCTAGCATTACCAGTCCACGTCCCACTGCACCATCACTGTCGAATACACCCAGTACGCGTTCCCACTTGACATTGTGACAGATGATAAGGGTAATTCTTGGATAGAATATGCCTGTGCATCATTGTAGAAAGCGATCTTCGTGACCTCGCCAGGCAGTGTTAGATCTGCCTGTCTTGTGGTGGCGGATGGATATCCAATGAGGTTCCATCCAGCTTCCAGAATTATGCTGGATGTTGCTGGTTGGCTGCCCGTTCCGATGGATAATAGCTCATCTCCTGAATTGGAAGCTATGTGTATCCAGAATCCATTATCATTGTCTACCGAGAGTAGATCTTGCGGAATTCCAGCAGCTGCCTGTGCTTTGTCATAGGATTTCCAGTGATCGACATCATTCGTATCATACCACATGATAGAGTCCCATGTGGTTCCGCCATCTCCGTGAAGTGCATCGTCGATTATCGTGACCGGGTTTCCAGTAGCGAATATTGGGAAGGATGCCATCACCCAGGTTCCATCGACCACTCCAGTCAGGTCGATGTCATATGTCATGCCGCCGCCTATGGGAGTGAGCGCGGCCTCTATGCCAGTCGGAGTTGTTTGATGGTCATAAGCGAATGTGAAGACAGGGACTGATTGGCCATAAGTGACCTTCACATTGTCAAACCCAACTTCACGTTGTCCTTCACTCTTGGCAAGATTGGTATCTCTTAGACCAACTTTGAGATAATAAGTGGTGTCAGCATCAACTATTCCTGTAAGATCTATCTGGCCAGTCGAGACCCATGAGGTCACACTGGTTATCTGGCCACTGCTCCAGACCTGATTTCCTACAGTTGGTGCACCAGATATGGTATCGACAAAGGCATAGGCAATAAGATTGGCACTGCCACCATCGAACTCCGTGCAACTCCAATCAAGCTCAAGGTATGCGGAATCCGGGACCATGCCAGTGCTGAAAGTTTGTTCCCAGTATCCTGAATAGGTCTGCTCGGATGAACCGCCAGTATTTGCATCATCCAGCCTCACATTCACATATGATCCAGCCCAGGCTCCTGTGGAATCTCCGCCGCCAGTGTCCTCCCAATCATAATATGTCCAGCTATTGGCATTAGTGTCAAAGTCGGGGTTCAATGTCTCCCCTGTCTGTCCTGTGGCCCCTGTCGTGGCATCCAGCCACAATTCTACATAGAACCTGTCGCCAGCTGGCAATGTGACACCGGATACCAAGTACTGCCACGTGAACTCATGATAGGCGCCTACAAAGCCACTGACATCCTCATTGTCCAGCCCAGTCTCGAAAAGCATGGCATCATCACTGTATCTGAAGACCCTTGCGAAAAGATTGGCATTGGCCTTGTCATTGTTCATCTGGCCCCATACATTGAAGTTCCAAGTGCCGTCCATGCTCTGGGCCTCGGTATAAACCTCAGATAGCCAGTGGTCATCAATTCCTCCGATCATATACTGGCCTGCCCCGGTGATATCCGGGCCAGTGATCGTCTGGATCGAAGTCTCAAAGGCATCATTGTTGAGATCGCGGAAGCCGGCCATCGGAGACTGGACCTGGAACAATAATTGAATGGATGGAGTACCATCTATTGCCAGCATGTTCCAATCCTCCTGGCCGAGGGCGTCGCTCGCTCTCACGATGTAGAAATAGGTCTCCCCAACGATCACACTATTATCGCTATAGGAAAGAGCTGTGCCAGTCCATATGGGAGACGAAGCATTGACCTCCGCCTCGTTCGGTAAATTGTCAAATCTGTATAGACTATAGATTATCGGCAAATTCGGATCATTTGCCGCATTCCAGTAAATGTCAAGTTGATCTCCAGTGCCGATATTGATGACATCATCCACACCTGTGAAATCTGGCAGGTGTGTGCTGCCGATATCGAATATCACATCCAACAGGTCATTTGGTGTATTGCCATCTGCACCATACTGGGTCTCTATGGAAACTCTGTATGTGCCGCTCTGATCAAAATCATATTGCCAGCCCAATGTCTCTGTGAGCTGGGTGTCCAGTGGTGCGCTGGTGGTCTGGATGGTGGGGCCGAATACCACGGTCTCGCCAGGTATGAATGCGTCTATACTAATGTCATCGAAATAGAAACCCGCATCCCCATAATCCATATTGTCTGATGTGAATCTGTATCGAAGCAGGAATTCTGAATAGCCAGTGAAATTGGTGAGATCATTCGTTCGCTCCCTCCATGTCATATCATCGCCTGTGTAGCGGTCGATAAAGCTCCATATATGGCCGCCATCCACAGAGCCTTCTACCACACAGAAGTCCGCATCGTAACCATCGTTCACAAGCTCATGCCATGTCCAGTAGGTGAGGGTCGCGGTCTCCGCCTCCCTCAGATCTATAGGTTCTGCAATGGTGAGGAATTGATTTGAATATATCGTGTAATCGCTGGTACCAGGACCGCAGTGCATGCTGTTGGATGGAGAATTGCTACGGGATGATACAGTATGCCAATAGTCGTTGGTAAGAGTCCCGTCCCAGTCCTCTGTCACCCACTGGGTCATACCACTTTCCATGTCATCCGAGAATAAGTTGTAATTTGTTCCACCGCCGAATCTGGATATCGTGCATGTGGTGTCAAAGGTCGGCACCTGGAACTCGCCATAATTCTTGACCGTGCCGTCTATTTGATACTCGCCTCTCGGGTATGTTCCCATCTCCTCGAAAGGATATATCGAATCCACGCCAACATCATCGGAATAAGGTACGATGACGATTATCTGGCATGAGTCCGTGCAGGTTGAATTGGTATCCATGGACACATTGACCCAGATGGTGTATTCACCAGGTGCGGCTGCTCCGGGAACCGTTATGTCAAGACTTGATTGAACCGTCTGGTCCTTCAAGATATTGAGACTTGAAGGAGCCGCTATTATCGACCAGCCAGCTATCGAGCTGGTCGTTATTGTGTAGTCTCCATCTCCCTGGCCATTGTTAAGAAGATCAATTGTTGTGGAATCGCCTGTTCCCTTATCGATGACCATTTCCGTATCTATTGTTGATATCTCGATATGATCCATCACCTGGAATGGATTATCAGCTATCTCGCATAATCTGATGATTGCTGGCAGATTATCCTGGCATACCGGCAAAACCTTATCCTCTCTTGGGTGGAAAAGGTCGTATGGCTCCTGTATGGCCGCGCTGCTCTCCGGACCGCCACCATCCCAATCATAGTATGGATAGGCCTCGATCGTGTAGGAAAGAATGCCCTGGTTACCGTACATCCAGTCATCTGTTCCTCCAGAAGTGGGGTAAAGATCCGCACCCTGCTCTGGAACATAACCATCATGCGCGCTTCCAGCCAGATTGGTTATTCGCCCCTCAAGATCCCATGCGACACTGACAAGAAGATCATGATCCTCTGTATCTTCGAATGTCCAGCCCCATGGATAAAGAATGAGCTGGCTGTAAGTGTGATAATTAACTGCAAAGACAAAATCATGTTCTATGCAAAGGTCGCGTATCGCGATGCTCTCAGGTTCCGAGAACGCTGTGGGCCCACCATATAGATAGTTCGTTGGATCGGATTGTTGGCCTGAAGATCCCCATAGCCAGTCATAGTTCCTATTGAGGTCCACACCATCGAAAGCCTCATCAAATACCTCATCGCCATTATTGTCCCTGGCATTTTTTCTCCACCCATATGGCTGGGCTGTGTGGTCTGTTGGGTCATCTCCTGGGCTGTCTATAACACGGCCATCTGGATTGACGACAGGTATTATCCAGATCTGTCGATTGTCCACGATATCGGTAACCGTGGCATTGGTTCCGTAATTATCTGTTAGAAAATGAATAGCATAGAGCGCGATCTCGATGGTCATCCACTCTCTGGCATGATGCAGAGAATTGAAGAATACCTCGGGCTCGTCCGGCTCTTCCACTGTAGGATTGTCGGATATCTTGAATGCCCATACATCTCTTCCCTCCCAGGTCTTGGTAAGGCTGGTAAGTTGTACGATGTCTGGATGGTCCAGGGCGATCTGCAGCATCTCGGCTTCTGCTTCATCCCATGAATGATAGATGGTCGTTCCTGTGAAGGTCGGCCATGGATCGAACAGAGCCGGTCCTGTCGGCTCTGGGTCGGTAGCTGGCACAATATTCTCGGCAGGCTGTAACCCACCTACAAAGGTCAATGATGATGATAATAATACGATTGAAATAACTAGCACGATAAGGTTGTTCAGTATTTTGGCCATTTAAGTCCATCCCTGGATTAACTATAGTATAGTAATCAAGAGAGAATAGATAAGTGTTTTGTTGGTGATCTCATGGATTATCATCTCCAAAGCTTTTATTATGGACATTGTGTTCTCGATAAAATTACCAAAGGGCGCGTAGCCTAGCCAGGATATGGCGCTAGCCTTCTAAGCTAGAAGCCAGGGGTTCGAATCCCCTCGCGTCCGTTTTTTATTTTTATATAATTAGAGGGCGCTAGGTGGATTCGAACAGGGTTCGATGAGATTTTTCTGAATGAAATGGAGAAAAAGCGAGCAAGACCGGGATGCTGGAGGCGGACAGGTCGTTGATCCCCTCGCGTCCGCTCTTTTTTTAAAATGCTCATATCATTAGTAGGCTCAATGCCATGATGAACATTCCCACCATCACACCACCCAGCACGACATGGCTCTTGCCATAGCTATGGGCTGTGGGTAATATCTCATCAAGGGATATGTAGACCATTATCCCAGCCACAAAGGCCAATAAACCTGCCAGAAGGGCATCGGACATGAAATTATAGAGCACGATAAAGCTGAATATACCGCCAATTGGCTCGGCGATACCGGAAAGGAAGGCGTATTTGAAGGCCTTGATCTTATCGCCTGTGGCTGCATATATGGGTGCGGCCACAGATATTCCTTCAGGTATATTGTGCAGGGCTATTGCGATGGCAATGACCATACCGAGTCTGATATCTGTCAGGCTCGCACTAAAAGTTGCGATCCCCTCTGGAAAGTTATGGATCGTGATGGCAATTGCTGTGAAGGTGCCCACTCTCATCAGGCGGCATTCGGCCTCACTTCTCTTTTTCTTTTCACATTTTTTGCCGCCAGTAACTCTACTAAAATGATGTGGATTGAGTTGTTTTGGTAGAAGAAAATCTATCAGGGCGATGAATATTATTCCGGTAAAGAAGGTTAATATGCCAGCTATTTCTCCTATACCTTCTATCGCATCGGGTAGAAGTTCCATGAAAGAAACATATACCATGACCCCGGCTGAAAGTCCCAGAGAAAAGGTGAGCAGGGTTTTATTTGGCTTTTTCTGTAGCAGTACGACTGCTCCTCCAACTCCTGTGGAAAGACCCGCTATGGTGGTCAGTAGCAATGCGAATGTCACACTTTCCAAATTCTCACCTACAAATGACTTAATGGTGATAGTGTATATAAAAATTTCGGCTTACCGAAAACTATTGCGTTTACCGAAATCGAGTGCTATTTAGTCTGATCAAACATTCCCAGATCTGATTATCATGCCAAGTGATCCCATGAGCAAAGCCGATAATACAAGCACCGTCCAGTCTCCTGTGAAACCTACAATTCCCATGAGAGAGATGAATAGCATGAAGGTGGACATTAGGAAAATGATACCGATGACTATCAGTATCTTACTTCCCGAGTACCTGATGAAGCGTCGTGTACTGCCATTTACATCATCGAGCCTCACATAAGGTGCGGTACGGATCGCCAGAGAGCTAAGGTCATAATAGGCGATCAATATTACCATGAAACCGAACATGGAGATTATATCCGTGGCCTTTGCAAAGGTCAAGAAATGGAGACCTCCCACCATGATACAGGAGATACCTATTATCGACTGGCGGTTTCTCTCAAGTTTATTTGCCAGATAATCTCTTAATTCTCCTTTTCCCGGAACTCTTATGAAAAGACCGGTCACACCAAGGGCAATGCTCAGTGCCAGTATGCTGATATGATCCGTCGTATTTGCCCCAGTATCATAAGTTTGCAGAAGATGCCATAATGATAGGCAGATAAGGATGATGAAGGAAATAATGGCCATCAGATTGACACCTGGCTTGTCATGTTCATTTTCACTTATTCCCAGAGTGGAGTATCCATTTACAGAGATCTCATTTCCGTCGTTTGCCTGCTCCTCTAAAATCTGGCTCTTAACCTTTCCACCCCCTTCAATGCTTTTGCCAGTGGCTCAGATGGATCCCAATCCACAACCCTGGCATAACGATATAATTCTGATATTAGATTATCTCTTTCCAATCTCTTCAGGTTCTTGGCCATCTCCAGCTCATCGGAATCTTCAATTATATGCCCTTCCACTCTGATAGGGGATGGAGAAATAACAACAACATCAAAACCTCTGGCACAGAGGTCTGCAATGCTCTGCACGATCTTGTAGTCCACAAGTGGGGTTATGACGATGATCTGAGATTCAAGTGGAAAATGCCTGGTCACCATCCAGCGTGCGTCATCGAAGGGCATGCTCCCTCCTGGCTGGACATCCATTAATTTTTCAGATATGCGATAATACTGCCTCTTTCCAAAGGCAGGATAGACCTCATCGATTATGTCCCTGAGCACAATTAGACCAACACGATTTTTGTCCATGAGTATGTGGGAGGCTATCGTGGAGGCCGCTCTCACCCCATGCTCTACCGTGTTCTCATCTGTGTTCCCTACATTCGTCTCGGTCCTGGCATCCAGCATGATGGTCACATCACCACTGCATTCACTCTCAAATTCATTTGTCATAAGCTGATCACGTCTGGCCGATGCCTTCCAATTGATCTTTCTGAGCTCATCACCTGCTACATATTCTCGAATTCCAAAGAATTCCGTGCCCACGCCCACCCGGCGCGCCTTGATCATGCCTATCCAGTTCCTCGTCTTTCTTGGAGCGATCTTGAGTCCCTTGGAGGACTCTATCTCGGATGTGACAGATATTGGTGTTATCAGTTTGATCTCTGTTTGCTGTGTGTAGAAATCCATAAAATCCTTTGCTCTTATCCACACACCTTTGAATTCGAATCTGCCTCTATATGGGCAGATTATCTGGTATTCAAGGTCGTATTCCTCGGCTTCCTTCAATGTGAGGATGGCTTTATTGCTACCCTCAGATACATTTACATAAGGTGGTATCAGATCTTCAATTTCAAGACACTGGATAGCCGGCCCTGTATTCTTTATGCGAAGCTTAACATGGATATTATCTCCTGTTGTCACTCTGTTCTCATCTATCGAACGGCTGATGTCAAGAGAATAGCTGGGATCCTTGAACATGGTGATGGATACCACCAGGTATATTATCAGAGGTAGGGATATTGCGATAAGGCTACCACTACGAAGCCATACACCCATGACGATGCAGGCTATGGCGGAAGCCACTATCCAGAATCCTTTTCTCGATCTCATTTGCTCTCACTCATTTTTTTAATTAGCCTTATTTCACCTTTGGAACCGGAATATCCAATACGACCTTGTCGACGATAACTTCTGTCTTGATGCCCTTGATCCATGGATCTGGTTTGAGTATTATCCTGTGTGCCAAAGCAGGCACGCACATCTCTTTTATGTCATCTGGAAGAACATAGTCCCTCGCTTGCATGGCCGCACGTGCCATCGATAAACGCATGAGAGCCAGTGATCCTCTTGGACTGGCACCGACCTCGACATGACCATGCTTTCTTGTATTCTGCACTATCTGCGCGATATATTCTTCAATATCAGATTCCACATGCACTTCCTCAATAGCTGCCTGCATTGCGATGATCTCTGCTGGAGAACTGACCACCGATATGTCAACATCCTCTTTCTTCCTGGTTCGTCTTCTTCGAAGGATCTCTGCCTCTCCTTTGAGGGTTGGATAGCCTATGTCCAATCGCATTATGAACCGATCGATCTGCGCCTCTGGGAGTGGATAAGTCCCTTCATACTCGATGGGATTTTGTGTAGCGATGACTATGAAAGGAGCTGGAAGTTTGTGCGTATCACCTTCCAATGTTGTCTGGCGTTCCTGCATTGCTTCAAGCAATGCAGATTGTGTTTTTGGCGGAGCCCTGTTTATCTCGTCTGCCAGTAGTATATTCGTGAACACAGGTCCTTTCCTCAGTTCGAACTCATTGGTCTGCCTGTTCAGGATATATGATCCCGTAATATCTGCTGGAAGTAGATCGGGTGTGAATTGAACCCTTCTGAAATCGCACCCGAGAGCTCGGGCGAATGTATTCGCCATCAGGGTCTTTGCCAATCCAGGAAAATCCTCGAATAGGACATGTCCATTTGCCAGAGTGGCCAGCATCATATTATCTATGACATCGTCCTTCTCAACGATGGCCTTGGCCACCTCATTCTTAATTACATTACATTTTTCAGACAATTCCTTTATGTTCATTCCGAACCCCTCATTTTATTCGGGCTTTTGAATGTTCGAATAATGTTCAAACATTCAACACCTCTCACATGCTCATTCTCACTTTCAGTATGTTCATTAATTCTCATTCCCACACCTCTACTTTATCCAATATCTCTTTGATCTCTAACATGAACTTACGACCACTTTCCTTCTTTTCCCTGTCGTTCTTCTTTCTCGCTATCCTGTCACTCCACCCCTCTGCCTTCTTCTGATTGGCCAGTATGAATGTTGCTAGATCATCATTATCTACTATCTCTCTGAACCTATCTGGATCTTCAAGGGCCTTTTCTATCTCCCTTGTGGTCATACCTCTTCCCAGCCTGATCTTGTCGATGATGGCTTCTGTCATCATCTCTTTCATAAGTTGCTGGCTGTAACTGTATCCGCCAGCTCCCCTTGTGATTATATCATTCACACGCGAAAGCTCACCTGAGAAGTATTTCTTTTCCAATATCGTTCTTTTCCAGATCTTTTTCTGGATACCTATGTTCATAATGTAGATAGTGTACAGGCCAATGGCCGCGGTGGTCAGCACGACCATTATCCACCGCATCCCTCCGCTTACAAAGGAAATTGAGATAAATGGGATTGAAAGTAGAATAAGATAGAACACAAGTACCAGTGTATTTATGAGCATTTCCCTCATGCCAGATGGGCCAAGCAATCTCTCTGCTGCCAGCACTTCTTCCACATGTTCAGGCGTATCGGATGGTGTGATCTCTACATGAGTTATAACATATGAAGATCTATCAAGTGTGTCTTTGATATTATTTGCCATCCTTGGCACCCCCTTCATCAATATCGCCATCTTCTGCTATGTTCTCATCCACTTCCTCGATAATGAGATCATCTTTTATGCTACCGAGAGCAAGCATGGCCTTATTGCGCATTTCTTCTGATAGGTCGTGGTCACTGTATCTGGCTTCCTCGAATATCATTATAAGATCATGTAATTTATCATCTGCAACTGGTAGTTTGGAGCCGATCATTGATTCAAATTCACGGGGAGTCATATGCTCCTCATCTGATATTCCATGCTTGGATGCCAGCTTGCACATATCAATGTAACATCTCATGATGGACGATCTTACATCTGTTCCACTTGTCATGTCGTCCATCGCTTTCTGGATGGTCTGGCCTACTTCTTCGGTCATTGCCTCGATATCTATGTCTGATAGGGATTCACTTCTTAGATTAGTTATCTGGCTAATGGCAAATATGCCCAGGGCTATAATCGCAACAGCTCCTACCACGAACATGATCGATATGGCCATATCCATGCCTTCTGGCTTCACATTCGATGGCTCTGTGTAATCCGCTGAACCCGTTCCATCTGATACTGTATAACCGCTCTCCAGGAGCTCATTATGTGTATATTCACTTTTCTCGGCATCTGTATAAGCGAATACTCCAACGAAAAAGAGGATGGCCAGTCCGCCACCGATCATAGGATATATTAATGATTTCAAAAAGGCCTTGTCCTTACTAAGCGCTCCCCAGATGATCCCTCCTATGGTGATGATCAGACCTATGGCCGTGAGTCCTATCATCATATATCTGACTGTCTCAGCCACTGTACTACTGGAGGCCAGATATGATCCTCCTTCTTCTTGCTCGGGGGTATCCAGTGTGATCTCTTCACCAATGTTCAGCCTCTCGACATTGAAGATAAGATTACCTATGCTGAAAACGATCACCATCAACATTAATATGGTGAATAATTTTTTTTTGGAGCCTGAAACCAATACGCGACCTCATAATGGGAATATAAAAGGAGTATTTATGCAATCGGTAGATTGCAATATAGATCGAAAATTTATCCAATCTCTATTATCGTGGACCATGGACGAAAACTTTAAATAGGGTAATGTCAATAGTTGTCTGACAAACGTCAGACGGCGTTAGGATGGGATAAACATGGATGCAAAATCATTAATGAATGGTATAACAGAGAAAGCCAGTGCGGTAGGAATGACCTTTTCAGATTACATAAAAACAAATTATGATCCACAAGACTTGGACAATACCCAGGCAGTTGTGGATATTGATCTGTCTGACAACAAAGGTAAAAATGATAAGCTCAGGCAGAACAATAACATAAAAAGGAGCAATATGGGCTTTTCAGGGATGGATACTCATTTCCAGGACCCTATGCATACGAATGCCAATGCAAAGTTGGAACATATCAAAGCAGATTATACAGCTATGCATGTTGGCCAGCCAATGAGCAGAGAAGCTGTTCTGGTTTGAGCCAATTGAATAAGCCCCCCTCTAAAATTAGAAGCAGCAAATGCGTGATCATCCGCATTTGCTGAGCTCTATAATTTATTTAATTCATCATTCAATTTTAGTTAATTTTTAGTTAATTATAGATAAATGTAATTGATGATAATATTTATACATAAACAGATATTTACCACGTCAGTAGGGGACAATACCATGGAACGTTTGAAAACTTATATAAAGGGACTTGACGAGCAATTGAATGGTGGAATACCAAAGGGTCATGTGGTCTTACTGGCAGGTAAGCCAGGAACAATGAAATCATCCATTGGCTACAATATACTTTATCAAAATGCCTTGAAGGAAGGCAAGAAAGGGATATACATGTCCCTGGAGCAAGGTAGGGACAGTCTACTCGAGCACATGGGCGAACTTGGAATGGATCATGCAGCAGTTGATAGTATGGTCAATATAGTGGATATGGGATATTTGAAATCAAATGTCGATACTTCCGAGGAAGGACAGAGCTGGATGAGGATATTCAAGATGTATGCGGAGAATATTCAGGCCAGCATGGATTATGAGATATTGGTTGCAGATTCATTGCCTGCCATTGAAGTAATGGCAGACGTCAAGAACAAGCGTGCGGAATTATTCAGATTCTTTGGCTGGCTCAGAGAACTTGGAGTCACTGTTTTTGTGATATCCGAGGATGCCAGGGAGGGAACTCTCAACAGGGACGAGGACTTCCTTAGTGATGGAATAATTCATCTGGATCTCAAGAGGGATGACAATAATGTCAATCTATTCCTCGGTGTTGCGAAGATGAGAAAATCCAACCATGCCAGGGGATACTTCCCACTGATATTCGATCAGGATGGATTTGAGGTCATTCAGGAATAGTGGCGTTCCTGCTAAAAAGATACTTTCATGTCACCAGTGAAAGTTATGGCATCGTAAGGGCATGCCTCAATGCACTGGCCGCATAATGTGCACATGTCATGGTCCACGATGACAGTTACATTTCGAATTATTGCTTCAACTGGACATACTTCGGCGCACCCCATGCATTTGCCATCCCCTCCTTCGGTATCGCAGTCACAATGACATACTCCATCGTTTATATCGCCACAGCTCCCATTCATCCATCCGCATATATCTGGATTGATGAAAACCTTATTATCTCCTTTCATAACAGGAGCATTGCTTTTTCTCTATTTAAACAATTGTAAATATCGACCTAGCTGATACTATTTAGTGGAAGGATGCATAATTTTAATAATGCAATATCTATTTAATTAAAAATATATTTATATAATTATAAAATATTGGAATAATAAATTGAGCCAGCCGCTTACAACGGCTGGCTTTTTCAACCCTATTTCAATGCTTTATGCATCTTGACAATGGATTCAACAGCTGACTTCGCTCTCTCTATCCTTGCCTCTGCCTGAAGCCTTGACATTCCTGGTCCGGTAATTCCCAGACCAACCGGCTTATTAAATTCCAATGATAGATCAGTTAATTTCCTGCTGGCTTGATTGATCACGACATCATCATGATCTGTCTCGCCCTCTATCACGGCTCCGAGAGCGGCCACACCATCTATGTCCTTCTTTGCAAGCAATCTCTTGACCGCCAGGGGCATATCATAGACCCCTGGGACGTGGATGATCTCTCCTACCTTCGCGCCAAGGAAGTCCGCATGGGCCTTGGCCCTTTCCAGCATACTCATGGTTATGTCGTAATTGAATTCCGATACCACAATTCCTATTTTCATTTTTTACTCCTCCTTTACTTTTTATTATTCTTTGAATTTAATATTATTGATTTAATAATCATATTATAATATTTTAAATTATATTTATTATATTATATATTGGCTGCATCAATGCCCGCCAGTATTCCCTCCATCTACCGCGCCAGTGTCTTCAAAACCCTGCCTTTGTCCGGTTCCAGCTTGCTTGACTAATCTCTCTGGTCTGAAAAGCAGATCATAGGTATTCACCGCATGCTCCCTTACTCTTCTTTCGGTGAGCCATGCCAATTCTTTCTCATCCTTTGCCTCGTCCATGTGGACAAACACTTCTATAATGTGTTTGTTAGTCTTGATCTGGACCGCTATGAGGCCAGTAGATGCCTCATGTGCACATACTTTGTCAATGTCCTTTGGCCCTGGCATGCCCAAAGCCATCACGATGTCGCAATCCTTCTCTTCCATCATCTTCTTGCATGCGACAGGCAGATCCTTGACACCAGGAACTGTAGATCGCTCGATAATATAGCCAGTTCCTGTGCTTTTCAGCTCATCTATGGCGATGGATCCCATATTGACCCTTGAAAATGTTGTGTCCACGATGCCGATGCGCCTCATATATCGTCCCCTCTTTTACCGCCCTGCTCGACCTCTTCCATCTTCTTTTGGAATATGTGCCAGTCTATCACCTTGCGGATTATCTTGCGGGTGCCGTTCAGATCATGATCGATCCTCTCCAAGCGCACGACCTTGACATCCAGACCTCGCTCTTTCAGATCCTTCACTATCTGCTCTGGATCATGTTTCTGATCATGCCCGATAGCGATTATATCTGGTTTGATCTCAAGAACTATCTTGTATATGTCCCCATAATATCCTAAAAAAGCCTCATCAACAGGCTTGAGGGACTGCACCATTCTCAATCTCATTTCTTCGAGATTGATCGGCTCATGCTTACGATCCCTGGCTGTATTGTCTGTCGCGACCACGACAAAAAGCTCATCACCCAGAGCTTTCGCTTCCTCAAGGTAGAACAAATGTCCCGGATGTAGGATATCGAATACTCCAGAGGTCATTACTCGGACCATATTTTCCATTCCTCAATTATCTGTTTGCCGTCCAGATAGATGAAGCCCCTGTCTTTGGCATATTTCATCGCATCCGGGCGCTGAAGGGCATTCCCATCATTCCCCATCATCTCACAGATGGTGGCAGATGGTGATATTCCTCCCATCTGGCAAAGAGCTGTGGCCAATTCCGTGTGGCCTTTTCTATTGTCCAGTAGGCCTTTGGCCGCCCTCAGCAGATGCAAGTGGCCAGGAGTTCTGAACCTGCTGGTGAACTCCTCCACACCACTTCCTGTAACAAAACCATCATCGTCTATAAGCTTTACTAGTTTTCCAAATTCGGATGCGGTCATAGACCTGTCCTTGTCGGTTATGCCAGTGTAGTTATCTTTATGATTGATAGTTAATGAAAAAGCTGATTTCGTATCATAGGGAAGATGATCTGGTATCATTTTTTCCAGAAGTGGCATCTCGGCCTTTGCTCCTCTGAGAACATCTACCATGAATGGAAGTCCCATCTTGTCTGCAATTTCATCTGTAACTGTGGAGCATATCAGTCCTCCGCCGTCCTTTCTCAGCAGCATGATGTCATCTGGTTTCATAAATTCAGATACCATGACGATGTCGGTCTCTTCCTCTCGGCCATCTGCATCGTAGATGAAGACTGGCTTACCCTTCTTCAGGTCTTCGATCGCCAATACTATATCATTATCCTTGATTGATGTCATTGATGGTGACCAGACACAAATATATATTAAGCTATTTGTATATACTAATTTTTTGGTAAGTAATAGAATATTGGTGTTGCATCATGTCAAGATCTCAACCAATAAACCTTTATATTGCTTGATTATTTTTGAATTCAAGAGATAGAGGAAGGTATATGGGATTATTTGACTTCATGATGGATACTATTCTGGAGCTTGCCCAGAAGCAGTTCCGACCATTTTTATTGTTCTTATCTATGATATCATTGCTCAGTCTGCCATTTATGGCCTGTATTATTGCACCTTCTTCGATCACACATGATCATGATCTGATCGATCAAGAATATGGGAAATTCATGGAGATCGATGATATATTTCTCAAGCCCATCTCTATAACAGAGAATTCAAGTTATCAGATCATCCATTTTTCCAATGATACAACAGATGTATTTGAGAATCATACGCGTGCTCAAATATACGATCTGGTGATGTCCGATCAAGGCATCAGTTTCTCCATGATAACTCGTGAATTGAAGATGGCCAATGGTGTTGTACAGTATCATTTGCAGACCCTGGAGAGACTTGGCCTGATAAAGTCAGTACGCGTGGGAAAATTCACAAGATATTATCTATCTGGCACGGAAGATAATGGGCTTACATTGACCCAAGAAAAGATACTCAGCGAAATACAGAATAATGGTGAGATCACACAATCCGAGATCGGCTCCAATCTAGGTATCAGTCGCCAGGTCGTTAATTATAATGTCAAACAACTGCTCGATTCAAATATCATTCAGAAGAATGAAAATGATCCCACTTCCAATCGTTGCACTTATCTTGTCTCTTATAATTACAGATAATGGCCATTGGCTATATCAATTTGATAGCGGTCTAGATAATTATCCTGGTATCAATAATGGTCTGTAAAACTTCAAACCAAACAGTATTTGTATATTCATCCGCATTATGATATCACATGGTGGATCTCTTCCTGTGGCCAACACTTCTGTGCCTTCTGATACCTATTGGCTATTCATTTCTTAATGACAAAAAGTGTATCAAAGAGATACTCCTGATATCCTTTATCCTTCTTGTCATCGTCATACTATATTGGCCCTTCATGGTATTTTTTGAGAATATTCCATATGTCGGTTACCTGTTGGGTAAATTATTATTGTTTGTGATATTTCCATTTATTATGTTTTATTTGTATATTAAATATATAAATAAAAAAATAAATATTGGCCAGACTCTGAGCGAGTTTGGTGTGCAGAGAGCAGGAATCAAAGATAGCATGCAATATTTTCTAATTCTCCTCCCCATCATGCTCTTCGCAAACTTCATTGTCGGAATGGGTCCAGATTCCCCAGTTCAATCATGGTACTCAGGCATGATGTTCATGGAGTCCTTCACAGAAGAATTCTTTTTCAGAGGAATTCTTTTTCTGTACCTCTGGAAATTACTGGACATAAGAATAGCCTATGCGACTTCCATCATAGGCTTTGTATTGCTCCATCCACAATATTTCTTCGAGATCGGCATGCTGGCAGGCCTGGTCCAGGGAGTATTGACATGTATAATATCACACAAGTCAAAGAACATAGTAGGTGCATGGTTCCTGCATGGAGCCAATAGAGTGTTCTCGCTAAGCATAATGCCATTGTTTTAGGGTTTGACAATTAGTCAGAAGCCTTAAATAATCCCGCCTTGTATTGTATATCATGGACTGGCTCAGTCACTATATGTTAGGTTTTCTACTTGGTAGAAGGCTTTCATTGGACAATGACAGTATGCAGGCCTTGACACTTGGGGCTTTGATGCTTGACATGGACATTGTGAAATACCTCGTTCCTGATTCTTCATTGCCAGTTCATGGAACTCTAAGTCATACATTATTGGGCGCAATTATCTTCACCATTGCTGCGTCCATTGTCTTCCTGGTGATGAAAAAGAAGTTTATGGGACACTGGGTGGCCATTGGGATCTTGATGCACCTGGGTCTTGATATGGTCAATACAATATCAATTTATGACAGTGGAAAGGAATTGCTATATCCGGTACGAGATACCACTTACACACTGGAGCCATATTTTCCTTATCCTGTCATTTCCTGGGCAATAATGGCTGCGTCCATATTCGCCTTCAGCTTCACGATGTTCATTAAATACGCGAAGGAAGGAGATGCACCATGGCGTGTTTGGTTCGATGATAGGCCTATAAGAAAGAAAATAAGAGAATCCAGGCAATGATTCAATCTTGATCATGATCACAATCATCATCACTATCATGGTCATCAACAGGATCATTGTCATCTTCATCATCTTTGATATCATTCATTATCTTCTTCCAGGCCTCTTTTTGCCTTTCGGAGATGTGCTTCGATTCCTCCACTATATTGTTTAGGATATTCTCAAGTATATTCGGGTCCTTGAGTGATATAGCGATGTTCTCTCCGATCTTCCTGTCTTTTGATGCGATCTCCTTCCAGTGTTTATATCCAACACTGTTCTCGATATCGCCAATCTCTAGGAAACTTCCATGTTCAAAGAATTCACCCTTTCTGAGCCTGATGGAAGCTATTGTTCCCACAATGGAGCCCGCCAGTGTATCGAAGAGGAGATCCACCATGGTATCCTGTAGACCATGCTGAAGGCTCGTTCCCAGGAAAATATCTGTACCCCACTCAAGGAACTCCCAGACCACCCCCATGCTCATTGTGAAAAATATGGCTACCAATCCGAAGCCCAGTGGTGGTAATGAGATCAACTTGGTATGAAAGTTCATGATGTACAGAGTTGTGACCGCGATCAGGGAGATGGTAGCTGACGATATGAAATGTGTGACATGATCATAACCACCTATGTAGGTGTAAAAATCAACATATCCTCCGATGACGTGAAGGGATATGGACGCCGTGATAGCCAGGTCGAATATCAATGGCAGTGTCACATCGTAATCTCTTTTCATAATGGTGGGTAAGGAGGTGATGTAGATGGAGAATAGAGTTCCGATGAACCATGTGAACTCTCCCCTAAAGAAAGTAAAAATGGCCATCACTACAAGTAGGCCTTTTAAGCCATAGCTAAGGTAGAATTCGAAATTGTATTCTCTGCTGATCTTTATTTTATTGGCCAGTGAACTCACCTAATATATGATATGACCTCTATGAATAAAATACTTCTGAGAAGATATCACTAGTTCTCAATGGCCTTTAAAAGTTCGTCCCTTGTTGGTATGCCCTCCAGCTTATGCTTCCCTATCTTCACTGTGGGAATGGTCTTGACATTATCAAGCAGGGCGTTGATAGCTGGCTTGTTCTGCATTATGTCCAGTATCCTTATTTCGATGTCTTCGATATGGGCATTTGCTTCTGCCAGTTCTTTGATGAGCTGGATAACCTTACCGCTTCTCTTGTCAAAATCATTTGTGTATAATAAGAACCCATCCTCCGCGGCCCACATCCCGCCATGGCAGGCATATCTTTCCCATTTCCCCCTGCGCTCCATCTTCCTGCCTGTATAGACCTTTATCCTTTTTGCATATATCTTTATCAACATGAACTAGTCTCCCACAACTATAAATGAATATATTGTAAATTCAATTATATAAGGAAATTGGTACAGTGTTTTGTAATAGCGAATTCTCAGTATACGATCGAGCGAGCAGGCTAATTTGATTTTTACGAGAATCAAATATGATCGTAGATATTCGCATTGGCCCCACCATGGCCAATGTCTGTTTCTATCTGCTTTAATAACAATATTCTTTTGAATGTAGATGGGTGGGTGGACATGAACTCCATCCTGGCGCGCCCACTCTTTGCTTGTTCTTCCATGGCCTTCTGAAGTTCCCTGTCATCCAGAACTCCATCACCATCCAGATCATACTTGTTCTTGTTCTGCATGATACTGGCGATCTCTCTTTTCGCACTGACCGGATCTCCGATATAAAAGGCTCTGGCGGCTCCTGGTTTTTCATTTGACAATGAAAGTCCGAAAGTTATCTTGGCAAGTGCCGAGCTGAGGCTGTGCGGGTCGCCCGTGGCTACCGCGGAATAGGAATCCGCGTAGAACTCTCTCTGCCTTGAAAGTTTCAAAATAAGTAGCTGTGATATGAAATATACCGCATAGCTGATGATCGCGATAATGATGATCGCTCCAGCATCCCTGTTGCGCCTTCCTCCCCAGAGGAAGCTTCTGGCCAGCATCCAGGCCAGCATGGGTATCGCACTGACGACCGTCATGACAACGACGTCATTGTGTCTAAGATGGCCGATCTCATGCGCGAGCACACCCTTGACCTCTCTCTGGTTCAGCTTTTCCAGAAGCCCGGTGTGAACTGCCAGAGTTGAACTCTTCCTTGACCTTCCGAACACGAAAGCATTGGGTGTTGGATCATTGGAAATAGCTAGTTTCGGCATTGGAATGTCCGCTTGCTTTGCCAATTGACTAACTTCTTGCTCAAGCCAGGGATTTTCACCGGGTTTTAGATACTGAAGACGCGATCCCCATCGTATTATACCCGGGGATATCGCCCATTGTATGAGCATGAATATGCCGACAAAGAAGAATATCAAAATAAGCTGGCCGATAATATTGACGGTTCCATTGTAATACCACATGATGAATTCGAATATCAGCATGATGAACACGAACAGAAGTCCGAATATCATGATGAGGGTGAGAGCCATGCTCCTTTTGAGTGCGCCAAGTGAGGCCATTGTGTCCGGCATGATAATTTCAAGATATAAGGATATCGGCGGAAAATATACACAATCCAATCAAACATTATATAAACATCTTGATTTTACAGGGTTTACCCAAAGAACACCATGCGGGGATAGCCAAGCCTGGTCAACGGCGCTAGATTCAGGGTCTAGTTCTTAGTGATTCGCCGGTTCGAATCCGGTTCCCCGCATTTTTCATTATAGGATTCGAACGAAGTTCGATCGAGAATTTATTCATAAATTCGAGAGAGCACCGCAACGAAGTGTAGGTGCGAAATCCGGTTCCCCGCACCTTGTTTTATAGGATTCGATAGTAGTAGTCGGTTGCCGTAAACCCACCATTTTCATTCAGCTAAACTCGAAGCCAGACGTATGCTTCGAGAATTTGGGTTTATGGCCTACGATGGGAACATCATGCCAGGGGCATATCGTTCACACGGTTCCCCGCATTTTTCATTTTTAGATGCGACTTCACCCATAGAACCCACGCATCTATTTTATCAAACTCATTTATGTGTTTGATTCGATAGGATTCGAAAGTAGTAAACGGTTGCCGTATGCTCATCGAAAAATATTCATCTGAACTCGAAGCAAGACGTAAGCTTCGAGATTTTGAGCATATGGTCTACGGATGTGAACATCATGCCAAAGGCATATCGTTCACACGGTTCCCCGCACCATTTTCTCTATTTTCTAACATCATAGAGGCGGAGAGTTTAGACGAAAGTGATATAAGCAATACTTTCGATTTACTTAGGCAAGCGGAGGAGTGGCTGAATAATGGATAAAAAAGGTAAGACGGTTCTATTTGCCAGTATCTTACTAATTATCATAATTATCATTGCTGTTTTTATTTCGATTACTGTTTATCAAGACACAGATGATATATTATTAACAGTATCAAAAACTTCTGCGGGGACACATTCTGTAGATCTAACGGTTTCAGGCATCAGACCAAATGGTACAGACTCGGTATCATTAGATGATGTTGTAGCCTGGCTCTATTATAATGAATCTCAAACAATGATAAAATTGAATGAGGTTTCCCATTTTAAAGACGATTATGTCAACTTCACCTACATCGATATTAATGATAGCCAGACTATTGATGTTGGAGATGTATTCTCTATAGAATATCTCAAAGCAGGAGAATTAGGTGTTGATATTGTAAAAGAAGACATTGCTATCCTTACCTTTATAGAGTATTATTCAACCACTCCGTAGCGTTGTCTTTCTGAGGAGTGAGAACGCTTTTCGACGAGTAATAAAAATAGGCTCCTGCCAGAGTTAATTAAAGATCTTCTTGATCATCCACTGAGCGTCGAACTTTTCCAGGTCATCATATTCCTGTCCAGTTCCTACAAAGATAATGGGCTTTCCAACTGCATGTGCAATTGACAATGCGGCTCCGCCCTTTGCATCTGCATCGATCTTGGTAAGTATGGCCGCATCCAATCCAATGGCATCTTCGAACTTCTTGGCTTGCTCCACTGCATCATTTCCTGCAAGCGAGTCACCAACGAATATCACCATGTCTGGATTAACAACTCTGTTAATTTTCTTCATCTCATCCATCAAGTTGGAGTTCGTCTGCATCCTGCCAGCAGTGTCTATGAGAACAACATCCTTGAATCTCGCTCTGGCATGCTCCACTGCATCGAATGCCACCGCGGCCGGGTCTCCGCCCGCCTGGTGTTTTATTATCTTGAATCCGAGGTTCTCGGAATGAATTGTCAATTGTTCTATGGCTCCAGCTCTGAATGTGTCGCCCGCTGCCAATACGCAGGACTTGCCCTGCTTCTTCAATCGATGGCCTATCCTCGCAATAGAAGTTGTCTTGCCAGTCCCGTTCACTCCAACGAACATCAGTGTAACTGGTTTTTCATGGCTGTTGATGAACTCATCAAAATCAATGGCCTCTGTGTCCAGTATCTTGGTAAGCGAGACCTTCAGGCTTTCATTGATAGACTTTTCAAAATCAGATCCTCTCTTCACTCGCTTATTGATGAGATCTGCCTTTAAATTCTCCTTGAGCTCTTCTATGACCTCGATCGCGACATCTGATTCTAGAAGTCCCACTTCTAGATCCCATAAAATGTCATCCAGCTTGCTTTCTTTTATGCGCTTTCCGTCATCTTCCGATATAGCTTCTGCTGAGAATTCTTCCTTGGTCTGCTTTTTGAACCCATCCAGCTTGTCTTTGAGGAATTTGAACATGGCAAATACCGGGCTTACTGTATATTGCCCTTGGCATACTCTTCTTGAAGCTTATTGGTAAGCTCCGTGGACTTTGCATCAAGGTTCTGCATTGACTGGGCCATCTTGGTTCCTGCATCACTGAGCTCGGCGATCCTCTTGTCCAGTCTCTCGACTGCTTTTTCCGTGCTCTCCTCTGCGGCCAGGTTCATTCCCAGGCTGCCTATGGCTTTATCTGGCTTATCCACCTTGGCGAAGATAAAATAATTGCCGCCAATTGGAACCAGTATCTCGTCATCCGGTGACCTTTTTGAGAGGTCCAAAAGTGTATCCCTGGCTCTCATGTACTCGTCATTCAGGTTCTTCAGGAGCTCGTTCTGTTGTTTCATCTGCTCCATCTGACCCCTGTAGGCTTCTAGCTGAGCACTGGCCTGCTGGATCTCTTCTTCGTTCATTGTTCACCCTTGCTTGTCTTGTAAGCGATCACGGAATCCGTGATATCTTCCTGCTTCAGGGGCGTGATATTGTCGATAGTGATCCTGAATCTCTTCACACCATGCTTGCTTCCTATGATGGAATATACCTGTTGTTCTGCGTCTTCCTTATCTTTGGCAGCTATCTCTTTGCTGAATGGTTGATCTGCATTTCTGCCCATTTGGAAGGTTCCAGTTGCTTTGAACGCTTTCATGTTCTCACCTTTAAATTGTTATGTCTGCCAATTAATCTCGATAATGGAGGAGATCACTTGACCCTCAGTATGAAGGGTTGAAACACAAATGATAGATAAATGTATCTACTTAATATATACATTTTAGACATGCAATGATACTGGCGGATAGGGATGGGGATGGTTATGATGTATGCGGCTAACTCTGAAAAGTATCAAGGAACCTGATATAATTGCCCATGACATTCTCGATCGAGGAAATAGACACCCACTCATCCGGGCTGTGCCAACTCTCCCCTACTGGCCCATGGACTATCGTGGGGCACATGGTGGCAAATATATTGTAATCGCCTACTGACTTCCCGTAGGCGATATCACCTTTGACCGTGTCCTGGAATTGGCTTACCAGATTATTATCTGATGTTATGTAAGGCTCCAGGAAAGGTGTAGGTCTTTCCTGGCTCAATGCCACATCGAATGCCGCCTGGCTTCCTATCTTTCCAGCCAGGTCGCGTATGTCCTGCATCACGCTTTCCTTTGTCTCGCCAGGAACAACATGCCTGTCGATCACAATGCGGCATTCTTCAGGGACTGACAATGTGGTGGTTCCACCATCTACGCTGAGCGGGCACACAGAACCCTTTCCAAGAACATCATGGTCTATGAGAGGCAGTTCATCCAGCCTGGAGAGCAAGCGGCCAGCTTCTGTGATCGCATTGACCCCTTTTTCAGGCACAGCTCCGTGAGCGCTCCTTCCGCTCACGTTCACATCCATCACGTATCTGCCGCGGCAACCCAGCATTATCTTCTCATTGCTGGGTTCTGTTATCAGGCACAGATCTGCTTTCAATCCCAGATCCTTGATCGCGAAGCCACCTGCTGAATCTCCTTCCTCGTCAATGGTTCCTACAAATATCGCATTGATGCCTTTTTTGACAGCTTCTTGAAATGCCAGCATGGCGATCGCCACCCCGCCTTTCATGTCCGCGGTTCCCAGGCCGTACATCCTATCGCCCTCGATCACTGGCTTGAAGGGATCCTTTGTCCATCCATTGCACACTTCGACGGTATCCAGATGCCCATTGAAGATAATGGTAGGCTTCTGATCATTCACAATAGAACGGGCAAGCACGTTCCTGCCCTTGCCCGGGACCTCGATGAACTCCACATCCACAAGGGGAGCCAACTGGCCGGCTACAAAGTTCTCGATATCCGTGGTCTTTCCCAGAGTGCTTGGAATGGAAATAAGCTCTCTGGCCAGGTCAACTGCGTTCATGCTACTGAATAGTGCTCGAATATAGAATTATTTTGGGTGATGGTATGGTCATTCCCATTCCATAATGAACTCGCAATGGTCTGCATCTTTTAGCTGGCACTGCTTTTCTATCACAGTGCCAGTTGTGTTCGTCATCTCCAGTGCGCCGATAAAACATCCTTTCCAGGCCAGGCAGGAATATTCGCTTATCGCAGTATCCTTCATTGTTATCAGTGCGCTACTGTCCCTTATGTCCACCTTGAGGGAGCCACTGCCTCTGAAAGCATCCCTGTGGCTTTCTGGTGCGCGACCTATTATCTTCTTCACATTGGCGAACCTGACAATGTAGGAAAGGAAACCCAGGTCCTTCACGGTATATGTGCCGCAGCTGACAACCGCCTCTTCGCCTTTGTTCTTGTATATCCATTCCAGAATATTTTCACTGTATCGGATATCAAACCATATGGCTTCCTTCACCTTGTCGAGATCCAGGCCAACAGCTTTAGCACATTCATCTTGGCCAAGCTGACCCCATGTTTTCTTTATGTACTTGAAATAGCCCAAAATAACAGATCCACGACATTCCATAATAATCCTCCATACTCTATTCATCATCCAGATAGATATAGGTTATTATGCGAAATGCGATTGTGTTTGATTTTACATGATGATTATTACATTATGTCATTGTTTTTTATGAGCCAGTGCATTAACTATAATGAATTATAAATATAGAGTGGTGGCTTAGCTATTCATCAAGCCAGTGTTTATTATGATTTGCAATGGTATTATTGTGTAAAATATATCTCAATGCCTGATTTTGCCTTTGAATACCCATATTTGAATATTTACCGACCATGTAGACAGACCAGCTGTAGCTCAAAAACATGACAATTGAATATATGAAAAAAAACATATATAACCGAACACTAGGTAAAGTTAGCATTAGCCACGAAGGGGGAATAAGACATAATAAAAATGCAATTATTGCCATTCGCTTACCATTTTTTTCAAATTCGCCACTGCTATTACAACTATATCTTAAATGAACATGGTCATCTTTCTCATAGATATTAACTGAGCCTTTTGCTTCAACCAGAAACTCATCGATCTCCCACTGAAAGATCATTGGCCATCGATGGCCTTCTAAGATAAAATTGGCACGATCTTTATTGTTCGTGTCTATTATTATCAAGCGACCTCCTTTTTGGATGCCCTCTAAGTATTTCTCGAAATTAAAATCGCTGGTCTTTGCAATTGCAACCATTTGTTTCCCTGCCTACTCTTCCATCTATTATTGTATCTTAATCGCAATCCCTACTTAAATGGCTTGCGGTGGAATACCCATTTTCCCAGTATATCATACCAGGGCAATTAACTATATATTGGATATTTCCATCACCCCTCATCGAGGTTTTGCCATGACGAACGTGATAGGAATAAGAAGAGAGGACAAGAACGAATGGGAGCGCAGAGTTCCACTAATACCTGAACAAGTTGCGGAACTAGTTCAGCAAGGCGTGGAGATAATTGTCCAGCCATCTGATATAAGGATATTCAAGAATGAGGAATACACGGAGGCAGGAGCCACTGTTCAGGAGGATCTTTCTGGATGCGATTTCGTGCTGGGCGTGAAGGAATTCCCCATACCTGCCTTGATCGACAACCAGGCTTATATCTTCTTCTCCCACACGATCAAGGGGCAGAGCTACAATATGGCCATGCTCCAGAAGATACTGGATTCCAATGGCACTCTTCTTGATTATGAAAGGGTGACCAATGATAAGAATCAAAGACTGGTATTCTTCGGCAATTATGCGGGATTGGCTGGTATGATCGAGACCTTGCACACCTATGGAAAGCGTATGCTGTGGGAGGGCGTTAAGACTCCGCTCATCGACCTCAAGAGACCATTGGATTACAGTAGCCTGGATGAGGCGAAGGAAGCCCTGATAAATGTGGGTGAACAGATAAGAACAGAAGGCTATCCTGAATCTATTGGCCCATTGGTCGTTGGCTTCGCGGGCTATGGAAATGTGTCCAGAGGGGCGCAGGAGATGTTGGACCTCTTGCCAACCGAGGAGATCCAACCAGGTGAATTGGCAGCCTTTATCGAATCTGGCAATTATTCTAATAAGGTGGTCTATAAAGTGGTCTTCTACGAGAAGGATATGTTCGAGCCCATAGACCAGGCTCATCAATTCGAGCTTCATGATTATTTCAATAACCCGGGAAAGTACAAGGGAGTGTTCAATCAATATATGGACAATCTAAGTATGCTGGTCAATTGCATTTACTGGACTCCTGATTATCCAATTCTTGTCACAAAGGATTGGATAAAGGACAATTGGACAATGGATTCCAAGATGAAGGTCTTCGGAGATATCACATGCGATGTCGAGGGATCTGTCGAATGCACATTGGAAGCAACCGAGCCAGGAACTCCATGCTATGTCTATCTGCCAGAGACCGATGAGATGATATATGGCTGTGAAGGCGAAGGGCCAGTGGTCATGTCCGTCGATACCTTACCATCCGAGCTTCCCAGGGAATCATCCACATTTTTCGGAGGCCAGATGATGCCTTTCATGAAAGCCATCGTCGCTACGGATTTCAAGAAGGATTTTGCTTCACTGAACTTGCCACCGGAGTTGAAAAGAGCCACTATCACACACCAGGGCAAGTTGACACCGGATTATGAATACATCCAGGAATTCTTATGAGTATAGAATTCCGCAAGCTGGCAAGAAATGAGATATCGCTCCTGAGACAGATAGACAGGAGCGAGACCATAGACGGAATTTATTATCACAAGGACGGTCAGCTCGTTCTGGAAAAGGAACATCATGATGTGTCCAATGAATGGTGGCAGAGCCAGAGGATAGAGCCAGTCATAATTCCCGAGCTAGAGCGATTGCTCGATTCCGGCGGGGTGGCCTTCGGTGCCTTTGATGGCAAGGGCTTTGCAGGTATCGTGGCATTGGGCGCGGACCAGATCGGAAAAGAAAAAGATACTCTCATCATGCATTTTCTTCACATAAGCCAATCGTATCGGGGTCGTGGCATAGGTAGCACCCTGGTCAGCATGGTGAAGAAGACCGCTTTGGAGAGGGGCGCAAAGCGTTTGTACATATCCTCGATACCATCCAAGAACTCGGTATCCTTCTACCTTAATCAAGGAGCCCGGGTGGCCGAGACCGACGAGGTCGAGCCAAACCTTTTCGAATTGGAGCCTGAGGACATCCACATGATATTGCCTCTTTAGTGCAATAGGACGATAACCTCTTAACTTCGAAACATTAATTTAATTGAATATCAATAATGTTGTAATGAGTTATCCCACCAAGCAGTTTCTGGAAATTGAGCAAAGTTATTTCCAGGAGATAGCCAGCCTCGCCTTCAATGACCTCAAGGAAGAGCTGGAGAGGCATGATAAATTGATCATCATAGATATCTCGGATAGCCAGGCATCCATTTCCATATCATCCAATGAGAACAAGCTCGAGTTGAAATACGAGCTTGTCATATCTCCAAATAATACTCTATATTCGATAAGCCAATATATCAGAAATGATGATCTGGTAACTAAGAAGAAGGAACTCAAGAAGGTCGACCAGATCCTGACGGTCTCCGAGATCCTTGCCGAGGACATCATAAATGACCTGCTGGACAATTACAGGTCTTCAGATCCCTTCGCAAAGTTGGTCATGTCCTCATATAATGAATATTATGACAATATTGTATCATTATGACCTGTAATATAGCAGTTTTATCCCCGATATTTCACTACTATATAGATACATATTTGTAGCCTGAATCTATCCCCCTTTCTCAATACGGTTCTCTTTGATGAGAGCCGAGAATGAGGTGAATAAATGGCATCTGTATTGGTATTGGGAGCAGGCTCCGTGGCCCCGCCCCTTGTAAGGTATTTATTGGATCAAGAGAATGTTACGGTCACTGTCGCAAGCAGGACCGTGAGCAAGGCCGAGAAGATCATAGCGGGACATCCAGACGGAACCCCCATGGCTCTCACTGCTGATCAGGACGAGCTGCTGGAAGAGCAGGTTGCGAAGCACGATGTCTCCGTAAGCCTTCTTCCGTATGTCTTCCATGTCAAGGTCGCCAAGCTGTGCATCAAACACAAGAAGCACATGGTCACCACATCTTATGTTAGTGCGGAGATGAAGGCACTGGATGCAGAAGCAAAAGCAGCTGGCGTCGTAATTCTCAATGAGATCGGACTGGATCCTGGTATCGATCACATGTCCGCGATGAAGATAATCAATGAGGTGCAGGAGAATGGCGGAAAGATATTGTCCTTCAGATCCACAACTGGCGCACTTCAGGCCTTCGAGGCCAACAATAACCCATTTGGATACAAGTTCTCATGGGCACCCCGTGGAGTTTTACTTGCATCTAAGAATGCCTCCCAGTGGCTGGAAAATGGCCAGGTCAGGAAGTATCCTGGCGAGCAACTGTTCGAGAATTATGATATCATCGATGTTCCTGGCGTAGGGGCTTTCGAGAACTACCCCAACAGAGATTCCGTACCCTACAAGGAGATATACGGTCTCAAGGACGCGGAGACCGTTTACAGGGGCACATTCCGTATGACTGGATGGTGCGAGACCATGCGCAATGTCATGGCACTTGGCTGGCTTGGAGAGGATGAACTGACAGGCCTCAATGGTACGACATACGCTGACGTGACCCGACACTTGATCGGTTCAACAGATGCAGATGTAGAGGCCGCAACCACCAAATTCCTGGGTCTGACACCATATGCCACAGCCATAAAGAGAATGAAATGGCTTGGTCTTTTCAGTGACAGGCCATTGCCAAATGGACCTAATACACCGATCGATCATCTCAATGTCATATCACTCGATAGGATGGAGCTTGGAGATGGGGAGAGGGACATGATCGTCATGTTCCATGAATTCCTCACCGTGAAGGCAGACGGTGTTAAACAGAGGATAACTTCCACCTTCCTTGACTTTGGTATTCCCGATGGGGACACATCTATTGCGAGGACTGTTGGGCTTCCAGCGGCCATTGGCGTGAAGATGATCTTAAATGGCAAGATAACAGAACCCGGTGTTCATGTTCCTGTCACGAAGAACATCTACGAGCCTTGCATGGATGAACTCGAGACCATCGGCATCAAGTTCATCGAGAGATATGAATAGATATGAATAGATATACATATCTCCACAAATAGAATTACTGTCGGGCCTTCAAAGCCCGACAGATCCCTTTTCTTTTTTCATCAACTTAGTATTAACAGATCACTATACAGCACAGAAGCTAGATCATTAAAAATTTATAAAGCAAAAGTTGGGGCAGCTTTTTAAACTGCCCCATTATTTTTCATAGCTCACAGCGGGGCTCACTCTTCTCTCTTTCTTCTTACGATAAGAGCGATACCTGCGAATGTGACCAATACAATTACCACTGATGGTGCTGGTATGATCTCATTTTTACCGTCAGTAACGTTGCCATCATCGCTGTTATTTGTATCGTCACCAGACTCTGGTGGGTATGTGATCATCTTCACCACATTCACGCTGGTTGACTTATCCTTTGAATTGTAGCCATCCATGCTCGCCTCTAGAGTTATACTGAAGGTGGTATCAACGGTCACATTGCCTGCGATGAAATCAACAATGAACTCTCCGCTTGCATCAGTCACACCACTGTATTCTGACAGAGATCCGCCAAGTCCAGTTGGTGATACTGATAATGTGACATTCGCACCTTCTACAGATGCTTTTGTTACCTGGTCCATTATAACATAGGTAAGCGTTGTTGAGTTTCCAGATGGTATGGAACTTAATCCCTTGCTGACCTCTATGGTGAAATCATTCTTCATTGTTTTTACGGTTATGTCTATATCACCAGAACTTGTTCCATAAGAGACCATTGCTACATTTGCGACTATGGTGATAGTGCGTGTACTATCAACCTCTGGAGCTGTGTAAGGAACTGTGTAAGCACCTGAGCCTGCATTGTATACGGGTATGCCAAAGGTTCCTTCTCCACTCATGATCGGGTTTGCTTCCAGTGGGTTACCATCGATATCTTCTATCTTGATCAGAAGATTGGTATCGTCACCACTGAGTATTCCATCATTTGCAACTGCAAGTGGAAGAGAGATACTAACATCCATTCCTCCCTCGTTCATACCGTTCCTAAGACTGATGAAGGACCAGAAATTATTGATGCCTCCAAGGGTCTTGACCCATCCAACGAAACCAGAGCTGTTATGTGCATGGTTAACGCGGAATGAGAATAATGGTATGGATGGGACATAATCTGATATGAGGCCCTGTGCTTCCTTGATATATTTTGCTCTCATGTCTGGATCCATCTGGTTCTTGGCCTTGTTGATAAGGTGATCGAATCCACGGTATGAATAGCTGACATTCAATCCCAAGCTCAAGTCCACTGCATTATAGGTGGCTGCCTCAAGGGTTATCATGCCTGTGTCAAGATCTACTGTGTATCCTGTTGCTATGATGGCTCCATTGCTCTCAAGGACAACACTTCCTTCCAGGTTTGTGTTGTTCAGGTAGCATGAGTATGTTCCATTGTCTATCTTGTCTGCAATGGATTCACTGGTAACATCGACGATCGGCTTGAAGTTAAGAAGGTTATCATCTGTTGCAATGCCTTCTGAGCTGAACATCCCCTCAAGGTATTGTGGGTCAATGCTTGCTCTTTCTTCTGTAAATATGAACATATCGAAGTTATTTGCTTTGATATCTACAAGGTGATTCGCGTCAATGTCTGATACGAGTTCGACATTGATGCCTAAGTCTTGTAACCACTCTGTTATTATTCCGGCCATCACATTTGGTGTGAGGTCCTGCTCTGGTGGTCCAAAGAGTTTGAATGAGAAAGATGTACCGTCTGGCTTATCTCTCCATCCATCACCATCGTAATCATAATAATCCGCATTGTTGAGGATATTACTTGCTTCCGTTGTGTCGAAGGGGTAGGTGGTTATGCTTGAGTTGTACCATGGTACATTGTATTTGCTGACCACTGACTCGGATACTTCCAATCCTCCGCCTATATCGAAGACTGTGAGTGAGGCCTTGTCAAGAACATGCGCTATTGCCTTTCTCAATGCAGGCTCACCAAGTACGTGGTTCTCGTCGCAGTTCATTCCAAGGTACCAGAAGTCCATTCCACTGCTCCTATCGACAGATACGTTCGCGTTCTGTACAAGATTTGTGTAATTGCCTGTTCCAATTGGTTCTTCCACCATCAATGTGGTGTCATTGGAAGTAAGATCCCAGGCAATGAAATCTATCTTGCTTGTGATTATATCATATATCGCACCTAAGTTATCCTCATAGTATGTGTATGTGATGGAATCCAGATATGGTCGTCCCTTGAAATAGTCATCAAAGGCGATCACTTTGCTGGTACTTGCATCGAGATAATAAGGTCCACATCCCATTTCCTCTGTGGATGTCTTTAGATATCCATCCTTTACGAGTTTGAGACTGACAACCTCGCTGAAGAATCTTGAATCCGGTGAATCCAGATCAAATATGACTGTGTTGTTAGTAGCATCTGTGGTGATAGCGGTTATGTATGGAATATCATAGCCATCTGGACCAAAGGTGTACATAACATCATCAACTGTAACTGCTGAGCCATCGTGCCACTTGACATCGGTCCTCAAAGTTACATTCACTATGCTACCATCATTTGGGTCTATTTCCCAATCGGATGCTATCCATGGTTCAAGTGCATATGTATATGGGTTTATTCGACCCAGTGAGTCATACATTATGTCTATTACCTGCATTGCAGGCTCGTTTATCGAATCATTAAGCGGATTGAACGTATTAGGTTCTCCTTTCAATGCAACACGAAGGTTACCACCGTATTCTCCACCAAGTATCTGGGCTTCTGCGTCCAGGCTGGTTGAGAACATGGCTGACATTCCTGAGAACATCAGGGCCACAACTACCATGGTGACCATTCCAACTTTCATCGCACGTGAGGTTAACTTCTCTCCAAACATGAGTTTTCTCCTCCTGACTGATTATCACAAAACAGATTTTAGTTCCTACTGGACAAGTCTATTCTGTTGTAGTGAGAGAAGGAATATTGTGTCTATATATATACTTTCCGTTAGTTAGATTTATAAAGATGTATAGAGGATATCATGATGAATGGTTAATTTAATTATCCTAAATGTATCTTAATTAATCTTTATTAATCTTAAAATCTTAAATAAAATTCTGAAATGTAAAATTCTGAGATCCTAAATTGAATTCTTAACAGCTGATCCAATGGCATGCACAATACCATCCCCATTTATACCTACAAGTTGGATCCCATTATCCTCAATGAAGTGGTTGATATCATTAGCTATATTGGAGAATTGTGTCCCCATGAGCATATTCTCCATTTTCTCGATGGAATCCTCCGGGTGTGCGAAGAAATCTCCTGTGATCCTTATCTCTTCAATGGTATTATCTTTCATGGTCAATGATACTTTGATCATCTTTCCCTCAGGGATCTTGTAGATCGAACTGCCTTTTGAGATGCGAGGCGAATTATCTCCTGAAGATCCTGTTGAATTATCTCCTGAAGATCCTGTTGAATTATCTTTTGAAGTTCCAGGTGTCTGTTCCATACTTCTCCCTCCTTATCTTTTCCATCAATTCCTTCTCTTCAGAAGTTATCTTCTGTAATACCAGTTCAACACCGAGGGCTTCTGAAAACCCCTCGATCATGGCTTTTTGTATCATATCATGTTCTATTTCCTGGCTCAATTCCTGAGCAATGGATGTGACTCTTTCTTCGACAGCGGAGATCATCTTGTCCCTTATCTTCTCATCTGGGACAAGTAGCAGATCGAACATCGTCCTGACATCGACAGTTCGTAATATCGTGCCATGCTGGAGGACATTTCCGAGGCGCCGGGTCTGGGCATTTCCTGATATCTTTTTGCCTCCTGAGATTATGTCGTTTATGGGCTTGAACTCGGAGCTTATGCCCAATCTTTTCAGACCAAGAACAATACCATTGCAAAGGAAGTCATAGGAATCCAGGATATTATCGGATATCTTTGGATGTTTCTCATCCACGATGATGCTGTAAGTAAGTTCATCATCGTGATATACTGCTCCACCACCAGTTATCCTTCGTACGACATCGACCCCACTGGCGCTGCACTTTTCGATATCCGTCTCTTCTCGAATGCCCTGAAAATACCCAATTGATATCGCTTTTGGCTTCCAGGAATAGAAGCGTACTGTCCCGATATCCTTGCCCTTGTTCAGCCGGAGCACGGCCTCGTCCAGTGCCATATTCGAGGCCGCATCCATATCGCCAGTCAATAATAATCTCCACTTCTCAGCCATATTATCACTCCAGTTTCACTCTCTCAAATATCTCTTGATAAGATTTATAGATTCTGTATGCTCGTTATCTGTCAAAGGCCTTGGATAATTATAGGCTGGCCCCCTGACCCTTTCATTGTAATAGGGTCTGTTGCAGTTCTTACAACCGGAGGTCTCGAAAGCCTCTGGTCCTATCTTGTACAGTATGTTCGAGCCATTACCGAGTCCGACCAATCGACCATTGGATATTGTTGTATCCGATGGTCCGATATGCCCATTCAACATGAGATATCTAAGACCCTGGATCACCCTATATCGATCCAGGTTTGGTGGTTCTCCATCACATCTCACGCCTGGGAATGAAGTGTAGGCAAAAAGCCCCACAGTGATATTCCTGCTATTGCACCAGCCAAGGATGTTCATGATATCCTCATCTGTTTCTCCCAGCCCGACAATGATATGCGTGCTGGTCTTCCCTTTGAATACCTGGCTTGCCTTTTCGAGGGATCGCAGATGCTCTTCCCAAGAATATGGATTGCCAACTAAAGACCCTTTTACATTCTCGAACACGGAACGGCTGGCAGCATCAAGGGATATTCCTATTCTGCCCAATCCCGCATCTTTTAGCCTGGCAAGGTCATCATCATCCATTGGCTCCACCGCCGCCGATGTCGGGATATTGATCTTCTTCAATTCTTTCACCAGTTCCAACAGATCATCCACCATCCCATCATATGTCAGTGTTTGAAAGCATGCTCTTTTCATTTGATCCGATACTGCCAGTTTGCCGATGACATCTTCCCATTCGAATTCCGGCCACATCACTCTTGATAGATGATCCTTTGACGAATCATTCTCGATAGCCTGGGTGCAGAAAGAGCAATTATTAGTGCAACCATCACCCAACATGATGTACGTGGTGGTGGGATCGACATTTTGCTTTCCTCTCATCAGACCCAGGCTTATGGCCGATCCAATGGACAATCTGATCTTCATGCGATTGGATACACTACAAAACTTAAATAACTTGGTTCGATTAACTTGGAGCATAGGGATCAGCTTGGTAACTCTGAAAGGAATTCTTGTCCATCTATTGCAGAACTATGGTTTCGAAGTCTCCGAGAAAGATGATATTCTCACCGGAGAAAAGGCAGACCAGCTGATATCACTGGGTTTTACCAATGAGTGTAGTGTGGGTTATATTGAGAATTTCAGATCAAAGCTGGGAAACACGACCTCATCCAAGATAATCGCGTCCATGATCAAGCCACTTCCCGGCGTTTATGAATACGCCGAGGCCAATGGCATCACACTGTGGGATTCCGAGGATATCGAAAAGGAGATCGGAGGAATAATCTTTGACCATGTCAATGACCACGGTGGCTCGACCATTTTACAGTTCGCGGAGATGGTGAGGGCGGAGATCGTCGATGGCAAGGACTTTGATAATAATATTCCAGTCACTATCGAAAGCATCGGTACCGGGGATACCGAGGCCATCCAGGTCCCAATACTACACCTGGATGATGTGAAAGAGATATCCCAGAAGACCGTGAAGGGCTTCAAGTATGAATTGGAATTGGTACCGCATTTCATTTTCGAATACCTATGTATTTTTAGAGGAAAAGAAAATGCAGAGAGAAAATACACTGGCCTGCTTCTGATAAATGCTTACACCGGCATCGCGTCAAAGTTCGACGGTGTCCCCGATATTACAGACAATCTTGACATCCCGCATATCCGTATCGAGCCCAAGATAGACGAGCATGAGGCATCCTCGATGGCCATGTTCAAGGTCATCGAGCTTAATACGGAATTCGATGATGTCATCATCGAAAAGGAACACACCATAATAACAGAAAGAACCGAGTTCAAGCCAAAAGAAGAGGACATAACTCTCTCCCTCAAGGGTGTGATCAGCGTGCCGGTCTGGTGTGTCGAGGGTACTAATGGCGTGATGATAATAAATGCGGCAAATGGCAAGGTCGTCAGCGAGGAATATTATTCCAATAAGGAATGATCTATGTATCTTTTATCTTGACCTAACTGGCTTTCACATCATATTCAATAACAATGCCAGTATCCATTCTTTTCATATCTTTGAAAGCAAGTTGCACATGCTCGCCAATACCAAATCCATCACCGTCCATTGGCGTCGGTGATGTTCTCCCGCCGATCATTATGTCGCCCACGAAGATGCTGAGCCTATCAACACATCTGGCTCTGAAGAAATGCCAGATGGTCTCCCCGCCTCCTTCCACAAGTATCTTCTTGATGCCCATGCTGTAGAGATGTTCCAGCAAGCGGGTCAGGTCGATCTGTTTTTCACCGAATGATAATTTCTTGGTATTATTGCCCTGAAACTCGCGCTGGCATTGTTCATTTGTAATGATGAGAGTGACTATTGTATTGTCCAAGACCAGTGCCTCATCCGGGCATCTACCATCCGGGTCAAGTACTATCCTGATGGGTTGGCTTGGATCTTCCACATACTTATCTTTAACAATGAGTGATGGGTTGTCAGCTATCACAGTGCCGACACCGACCAGTATGGCATCGCATTCACTTCTCAGCTCATGCACTCTTTTGAAGTCTGCCTGGTCGGATATTTTGACCTGCTTTCGCTCGCGCCCAGCTATCTTTCCGTCAGCTGACATCGCGCAGTTCACAATGATATCTGGTCTCATCATCCCCTCATAACTCCTATCTGATATTAAATTGACTCGGTGTTTGCTGTTTCTAATCTCATAGATTTCTTCTAATCGCCAAGATTGTTTCTAATCGCCTATATTTTGTATATTACTAGCGATTAGAAAAACTAATACGTATCTCAATATTTTACCTTTTGAGTATTTGTTTCGCAGTGATAGTTATTAAGTACAGATAATGAAATGATGGCTGGAGGTCATGATATATGTCTGAAGATGTGAAGATCTATGAGCTGAAGCGTGCGGATGTCAGAGGGGCCACCGTGATAGATGGATTCCCCAGTGTGGGGCTTGTCAGCTCGATCACTGCGAACTACTTGATCAATACAATGAAATTGACGCAGATCGGCATAATGGATTCTGTTTACTTCCCCACGGTCTCTTTGATCCGTGATGGTAAACCACAAAATCCTGTTCGGATATATGCCAGTGAGAAGGTGGGTGATTCCGAGGATAATAGGGATCAGATAGTGGTCTTCATATCCGAGTTCCAACCCCCGCCTAACCTTGTGAAGCCAATTGCCAGTGCGCTTCTTGATTGGGCCGAGGACCAGAGATGTAAGATGGTGGTTTCTCCTGAAGGGCTTGTCATTGACAGAGAGGATGAGGAAGGGTCCTCCGCGCCAGCAGAGACTCCTGGTGATGAGAACACCAGTCTTGATATCTATGGTGTTGGCAGTACTAAGGAAGCGAGAACGATACTCAATGGAAGTGGGGTCTCCGAATTCACAGAAGGCGTCATAACCGGGGTGGCAGGGGTTCTGCTCAATGAAGGAAGGCGCAGGGATTTCACTGTTGCCACGATATTGGCAGAAGCTCATCCGGATTATCCCGATGCCAGGGCGGCTGCCAGGATCATTGAGACAATTAACAAGATGCTCCTTCATATCGAGCTGGATGCCAAACCATTGTATGATGAGGCTGGAAGGATCGAATCTCAGCTGAAACTTATCCACAAGCAGACAAAGACCAAGCAGCCATCATCTCCTGCAAGACCGTCCATGTATAGCTGATGATTGCATGATAGTTGTAATTACAAGATCACTGTAAGATAGTCGATCATTAGATAATTAGATCATTGGCCTTGAACGAATTTATTAATATTAGTTAATATATAATAATCATCTAATTTATTTATCTCGAGGGTATCTGGCATGAACATATTTATGATATCAAGATTTGTCTCGATATGCTTTGTCTTCTTCGAGAATATGATCTCTGGATTGCTTTTGCCCAATACGATCAATGTCATGATCTGGTCACATCCCAGATCATCGATCGTGACATTGGAATTTATCATACTCATCAATCCATTGGCTGTTCTTTTGCCAATGGTCCCCGCCGGGACTCCCTTCTCACCCAGCATGTCTATTCCCATGAACCGGTCCTGGTCAATATAGCTCAGGACGATCCCAATACCTGGGCTTCTATTTGTCTTCCTGTCATCTATCTGGATATCCATATCCATTGGGCTGATATTTTCCCGCACAGCATCTTCCATTCTCTGTGCGATCCTATGACTCAACCCTGAGATATTTATGACAGCTTTTACTATATTCAGACCCTTCTGGCCAGGTTCATATTTCAATTCATGTGGGGATCTTATTTTGACATGGATCTCGCCTCCACCTTTTGGGTAATATCCTCTTTTGACGATATTCATTTCACATTCGATCCCATAGTGTCTGAAGAATGGGAACAGCACATCTCTAACATAATCCACTGGTGGAGCCCATTTGACATCCGTGCCTCCCTTCAGTACAATATCTGAAGTTCCTGGAATTGAGAATAAAACTGGCATTATCGCCTGCAATGCCAGGGTGACACTTCCCGCGGTCCCTATATCGAATTCATAATCACCATGTGATATTTTCCCGGGTATGAAGCTTACAGTCCCCGAGCCCTTTTGGTCGCCATGAAGCTTCCCACTGCATATTTCAGATACTGCTCGTATGGATGTGATATGCTGGGCAGCCAATCCTTTTTTCGGACGATTGGCTCTTATCTTATTTACTTCGATATCCTGTCCAGTTATCGCAGATAATGCAAAAGATGTCCTGAGTATCTGTCCGCCACCTTCACCAAGAGAACCATCTATTTCCATTTTCCATTCCTTCTTTACTGCTTATCTGTAAAATTACTCAAGCATATCAAGGTATTCATTCTCTCATTATCAGGACATAGACCTTATTGGATTCTGGCCCGCCTGAATATATCTGGTTTGATCTTTCGATCAGGTGATCGAAGCTCTCATTTGAAATGACCACCCTTTCTAAAATGGATATCTGTGCTCCAATGGTCGTCCATTCATCAGATACCAGGATCGTATCATTTCCATATATATCGTCTTCTTCCAAAAGCCATGGTAATTGCCAATCACAATTGACATCATAGTATGGATGTATGATATCTCCGTTCCTCTGGTCTGATGCTATGTCCTGTATGCCCGCATATGCCACCCATCCCATTGCCTCAAATTCATGGTCATAAGTGGTCTCTTGTATGCCGAAGGCCTCCACCCTTTCATAAGCAAGAGGGACAGATGCGACACACAATAAACAGAATCCTATGAACAAAGCCACAGGTAATATTTTTGCCACTGGCAATTTAATTCCCAGTATGCTATTCATAGGCTTACTGGCAGTTGCATATGTTATCTTAATTAGGTAAGCGATACCTATACCACTGACGATCGCCAATGGGATATCTATGAAATTGTATGCCCTGAAGACCAGTGTGAAATTGAATATGTCCAACCCTCTCAGTGATGAGAAGATCATGAGTGATAAAGGTGCGAAGAACATGGCGATGATCATTGGCTTATGTTTGAAGCTCGAGTATCTCAGTATATTGAATCCCGCCATGCCTATGAGTGCGAGGATGAAATAGGGTAACATCAGGTCAAGAAGTAAGGCCGTGGTCTTTGGCGCGCTGGTGAAAAGAGTGATCCTGCTACTTATGTACATGATCAGGATGCCTATGACGACCACCAGTGTCTTCTCATCAAAAAGGGCGAAAATGGAAAGATCGCCCTTCTTTGTCTTCAATGGTAATATGAACCATGGCTTTGAAGTTACTGGTGATGATATTAGTATGTGTATGAGCAGGGCGATTATGCATACTGAGAACATAAGTGCCGAATCATTTAGATTGTTCACCTCGGAGAAGAATTCCATATTCGTGACCTTGTAATAATAGATCACGATAAGACCCAGAGCGGGTCCCAGTAGTATCTCGGTCGCTACGTGTTTGAAGTATCTTTCCTCATGTTTATTGGCCACTATTATTGTATAAGCGGTCATGGTGGTGATGGTGATATAAGCAATAAGGCTGGAAAGGTGATGGACGAAGGGCAGAAGCAGTAGCAAGGCCACGGATATGTATCTGAACTTATTGTCATCTCTAAGGCTGTATGTGTAGAATAGAAGGCATAGAAGAACAATGCCCAATAGTTCTTTCATTGCCGCCGTGGTCACATAAACGAAAAGTCCTGTGAAAGCAAGGAAGAAACCTGCCATGAAGGCCGCCATCTGGTTCTTGATGATCTTCAGCACGAAAGCGTATATTATTATGACCGATATTGAGCCAATGAAGGCACAGAAATAAGGTATCAGGGTCAATGGTTCGATACCCGTTATCAATGAGAATTGGGATAGTAAAAGGGAAAATATGGGCAATTTCATATTATAGCCTAATAGGCCTGAATAGGCTGCATGATCAGGAATGTGGCTTGTGGATATCATTATCTCGGATATCCTAACAAGTGGGAAACCATCTATATTGAAGGGCAGGGAGGATGACATTGTCGGTATAAGACGAATGATGAATGCCAGTAAGAACAATAGTATCATGATGGGTATGCTGTATCTGCCGTAATTATCGTTGCTACCACTACTGCCATTTTCCCCACTCATTGTTCTGCCCCCAATAATGATATAAGTTCGGGTATGGCATCGTCACTGCTCTTGTCAGCATCGCTGATCATGGCCTGTGGATTGGCATTTAAGAGTGCCTCATTCACAATTATGCCTGAAATGATGAAGATCAACATGGTGGAAATGCCGATCTGTGCAAGGATGGTAGAATCTACCATTGGTCTTATGGTCTGGCCGAACATGAGTAATAGTGAATGTGATCCAATTAGGTTAACTATCACATAGCCTGCAAATGTTCCCAATATGGAGGCTGGGATGGATATCAGGATTATGTCCTTGGCTATTAGCTTTCTAAGATAGTTCTTGTTCGCTCCTATCGCGCTCAGGGTACCAATGTCTGGCCTTCTTTCGATTATGGCCCGTGCGATGATGGCAGTCGCTCCTATGAATGTAAGTGCTATATCCAGTATGATGAATGTCAATACCACTATCTTGATGCTATCTCCACCTTCTTGAATGAATACGCTGACAAAGCTTCCTCCAGAATCCTTGAATTGCTCTGGCTCATATTTGAAGGCCACGGTCAATTGTTCTTTTTCTTCTTCTGTAAGATTGGTGTTCACAGCGGTATCTGTTCCGCTCTGGTCACTTATTATAACGGGTTCATCCTTCTCTTCCAGCTCATCCATAAGGGTGGTTCTATTGGTGGCCTTGACCCTTATACTGGATACATGATCTGATCCAAGACCAGCAAGTTCTCTTGCTATGTCGAGAGATACCAATGCGTCATCTGCAGATGAAGGACTGTTATAGATCGCATCTATCTTAAATTGATATATACCTGGCCTTGTTGAGCCTGTGAATATAATAAGATCTCCAATTTTCAAACCTGCCCTCGTGGCGAGTTTTTCACCAATGATAACAAATTCATTGGTTTGTGGGATCTCACCCTTTACTATCTCACCATCTTCAAGTTCAAAATATTTGTCGAGAATGACTCCTCTGGTGATGACTGGATTATCACCAATCATGCAGAATGCATATATCTCGGGACTTGCGACGACATTACCGCCTTCATTAAGTTCCAATGCTAAAGATGAGCTTAGGGAGGCAGTTGAGTTGACCTGTGAAAGTGTCATGATGTCCTCACCAAATACCTTGTTCGGAGATGACTGGATCCCTAGAAGCATGGGTATTGATGAACTGAATACCAGGGTGCATAGAAATAGACCAATGATCGTCTTTTTCTTCAGAAGCATCATTGTGTATCCCTCCTTTCCAGAATCTTGGATGCTTTGATGGATGGCAGAAGACCGCCAATAAATCCTGCTGCCAATGATAATGAAAGTGGAAGGAGCAATGAATTTATTTTGATCATGGGTATAATGATGGTATTAATTCCAAATAGAGACGAGATGGAAACAACTCCATTCACGACACATATTCCCAATGCGATACCCAATATACCACCTGCCATCGTGATGAAAAGTGCCTTTAGAGTGAATATCCCTATTATCACTCTTTTCTTTGCTCCCAGCCCTCTCAGATTATTGATGGTCGCTTTGTGGTATTGTATCTCAATGGACATTATGGAATATACTAAAAGTATCACGATTATGCCAGTGGTCAGAACTATTGACCATAGATTATCCTCCACCTGATATATGCCCGATTCGAAGAAGGCTACCACGCTGGTGGTCGACCTGGACTTGAGTCCGTGATCATCCACTATACCTTGAAGATCTTCATCTGCATCAAAGACTATGAGAAAGGAATAATTATTGTCCAAGCCGGGTGAAAGCTCTATCATCTTTCCCTCTGAGACCATGATCCAATCATTTGGGAATATGAGATTGGGGGGATATAATGAGGTTAGATTTATATAATTATAATTATATTCATTCTCTAATTTTAATCTGCTGCCCAGTGAGGTATCGAAACCATTGGTCTTCAGTCGATTTATGGATATATTGCCCAGCAAAGCATTGTTGCCAGCGCTTTCATTGGGGAAATTAAAAGCGATGTTATTCATGGGATCATAGATGGAGACCGCATACAATCCATCCATGTACTGGCCACGATCATTCGTGACATTGATGTCTGTGAACTTAATGGCTACATAATTATCGATCTCTAATAATATGTCATTGCCAATAACACTCTTTGAGATGTCCTCATCCGAATATATCATTACAGGACCTTGGTCGAATGTTGTGGTGACTCTCTCCGTACTGTCATGTAGCCCTCCTGCGATCGCAATGGTGCCTGTGAGATAGGCAAGGCAGAAGGCGATGCCTATCATTGTCGTGAATATCCTTTTATTGGATTTCATTGCTATTCTGAGGAATGGGTGCAAGACCTATACTCTCCTTTTGAATTGTACTGGTTCTAAGGGTTTATATCTCTTCAGTGAGCCCTCATTGGATCATCTCCAATATCTCAATCTTTATATATCTTATCTATGCATTTTAATGTATTTGTGTATCCAATCTAAGAGTATTATATATATAAAACATCTGTATAAATATGAATATAAAAGATCCATGGTTTTCACTATGCATTCAAAAAGAAAAGGCGGGGCGGTGAGGCCGCCCCGAGTGAGGAGAGGTTGATATGTATTATCCAAAGATCACGCGAACATTGGAGATTCAGTATCGGCCTGCACATCCAATGGCTGGTCGATCATATTCTCCATGTACACTTCTTCCTGGAACTCACTGTTGAGGCTCATGACATCATCGGCGATCGTCGCGATGAAGGAACGATTCATACGGTCCCTTATATCATCGATGACTCCGGCGATGGTCCTATCAATGACAGACAGAGCGGAGGACATTTGAATATCCGGGCTCAATCTGAGCAATGAATCATTGTCAAGAACTATCGTGTTCTCTGTGACTTGCTGTAATTGCATAAGGCTGTTCTCGGCGATGGCGCGCCTTCCGACCTCTGCACTGAATGGCATTACCACGATGCCAAAATCCACAATGCCATTTCTCTTGGCAACACTTCCGACAACATGGGCAATACCTGTGCCGGTCCCGCCACCCAATCCGGCGACTATGAAGATGATATCTGTATTCTTCAGTGATTGTTTGATCTCATCAACTGACAGTTCTGCTGCATATTCTGCAACTTCCACAAATCCTCTGGAATCCTCCCCGAAGGTGATGGACCTCCCAATGTGGATCTTCCTGTCTGCTGAAATATTCTCCAATGATCTCTGGTCGGTGTTTATGGCTATGGTGCTAACATCTCTCAGGTTTCCCCCGAGTCGATCAATAATTGCGCAACCAGCACCACCACATCCGACAACAGCTATCCTGGGCTCAATGTTTCCGGCACTGATCAGATTAATGATCTCGTGCGTATAATTATTTCCCGCTGATGTCTGGCTCATTTTTTCATCTCCATATATTGACCAAATTTGGCATTTCTGAGTTTGTCGACCAAACTCAGGGCTCGGTTTATGGCGAATGCCAAATATGGTATTCGGGCAGGGTTCGCCAAAAGTCATGGAGATCTTGAATCTAGTTGTTAGAGTGCATCCCAACACTTTTCTGCGTCTTCATCGGCCAGCTTGAACCAGCTTTTTTCTTCATATTCCACTCTTTTAGCGGAACCCTTACCTATTTTTGCTCATCCCATCATTTTTCAATGATCTTCTTCCCTGATCTCTTTACGACATCAATGCTTCGTCCGGTCATCTGTTCCATTCCTTTTGCTGCCTTCATTGCGGAATCTATTCTTTCATGGTCGAAATAGTGGTCTATCGCCATATGGAGTGCGTTCTCTCTGGATCTGTAGTATCCTTTCTCTACCAAAGTGTCGATGTAATCCAGTACTAGTGGGGGGACCTCTACCTGTATTGATGTGAGATTCTTCAGGTTCTCTTTTTGATTGACCACAGCCATTCTTATGAATTCCGATCTGCTTGAATAGCCTAGGTCTTCCACCAACCCGTCGAGCTCGTTCAGCTCTTTTTTCTGAAATCTCACAGAGATCTTTTCATCGATTTCCATCTTTATTCGTCTCCATTTTGTACTACATCTGTTTGTTTTGCCATCTTATTCATGTAGGACAAGCAATACCCTAATGGTGTTATAAGTATATATAATCTTTGTCAAATGTCATACATTGTCATACGGCTATTAAAATTCATCAATATCGTGAAGTCCGATGGTCTTTCGAACCTCGGAGAAAGGACAGGCCGTCAAACCATGTGGATAACAATCATGTCCTTCGGATGATATGCAACTGCGACATTCCATGACGATGGCATTCAGCATGAGATGTTCAAGATCCGAGTAGCTCATGGAGATCTTCATGTTCGCGTTCTGATCTATTCCAAAGTTCTCATCACAAAGCCCTATCGCTGAAACACCAACCATATTATCTCATCTCCTCGCAACTTTCTTGCCCTTATTCGCACTGTCTGCAAGAGCCATGTCATTCACTATGTTCTCTGCCACGACCTTTTCCAGCTTCTCGCGTCCATCTGTATAATATTCGGATAGGCCATCGCACCATTTATTGAGGGCGATGAATATGGCTTGGTCGAGGTCTTTTGCATCTCCATTTCTGATGAACATCTCTGCTTTCTCCATCAGTCTTTTCGGGATCGTGACCTTCACTACATCCGAATTCCACATGTCTTTTTTATCATCGATGTAGTTGTAAATGGCCTCACGGACTGCTTCACTCCTATTATTGATATTGTTCATACTGGCTATCCCTTCAAGCTCATCCAGTATCTCCGCTTCGACCCTGATATCTATTCTTTCCCTCGCCATATATAATCACCAATAACCGACAATTTGTCGGGTGTAGTTTATATAGTTTTCCTACCTGTATAACACTGTATATATTTAATATTATCGCGTGTGAGATAATATAACAAGTCAATTAGATGAAAGACGAAATAAAAAAAATCAAATGCAGGTGTCGGGATCCATTACTTGTTGCCAGGGACAACAAGTAACGCTCGTTTTTTCTTCACTATTTTCAGAAAAAACTCGTCGAACTCCGTTCGAATCCCTATATAAAAATATATGCAGGTGTCGGGATTCGAACCCGAGTGATTGGCTTGGAAGGCCAAGATCATAGCCAGGCTAGATCACACCTGCATTCAGACCCAAGTTCGATATTCTTAAGTCAAACGTGGATTTTGATGGTCGATTATGTGGCCGATATTGTGACCGATATTCTACTGGGAAACCAATAATAGATAAAAACCTATCGAATCATCTGCAGTGCACGATAAAGGGGGGGTATTAGGGTCCCTCAGCTAAAGTGCAAGAACAGATCATGATGAGTGTGTTTGAGCCTGAAAAAAAATCAAATGGCCGGACGGGATATTCCGGCCATCTATATATGGGATGGAATTTTTGAGTCGAATATTGTTGATCAGTCATCTAGCTGATCATAGCAACCATTGAGGAAGTACACTTCCTGCCAGCTGCAATCTTCTATTTCTCGGTTGTTATTCATTGTTTTAACCTCAATATCCCTATCATCGACCCGGTATATAAGGATCGATTTAGGGGGTGGGTGAAAGTATTCAAGGTAATGTGCATGATCTTAGTGAAAGTAATTTTTTCAATCGCTTTATTAATATAATATTTACTTATAATATAAGCCAGTATGTATACATATAAGTATTTACGTATTTACTGTTGGCTAATTTATTATATATTATATAGCATTGTACCTTTTATAGGGTCTATGAAACCCTATTTAGGGTTTAGCATATCTGCTACAAAATGAAGCTTGTGCATATTTGTACAAATATACTGGCTAAATTCTAATATATTTGACCATATTGCCCTATATTATACCAATATAAAGGTATAAAAAACCTTATATATGGTTAATTGTAGTCATGATGATATGAAACAGAAATACGAGGCAGATGGTGAATTCGATGTCCTGAACAAGGTTGTGACAAAGGACGGCAGGCTTTATCTCAGTGATTACAAGGGCTGCAAATGCACTATCATAGTTTGGGATAAGATGGAATATTATCCTGCCGGAAAACAGGCAAAAGATGCCGGAAAGTCAAAGGGCCGAACCGCAAAGAAATGACCGACAGCCGAAATCTAAAATTATTTTATCTAAGTCCCCTATCTCTAGCACGATGCCTGTCGTGAGAGAGTTTCAATATTCCGATCTTGATCAGATAATGTACCATGTCGCAGACCTGTTCGATCAGGTGAATCCACCCGAATTCTATACCCTGATATACGAGCACTGGCCAGAAGGTTTTATCGTACTGGAAGATGAGGGAAAGGTTCACGGCTTCATTATCGCGAACCTTCTAAGTGCGGACGATGCCCGTATACTGATAATGGGCATTGTTAAAGATTCGCAGGGCAAGGGATACGGTAAGATATTTCTCAAAGAATTTTTGGATAGGGCCAGACGAGCAAATATCAAGAAAATATTGCTCGAGGTCCGTATTTCGAACACGAAAGCCCAGGAGTTTTATGCATCCCTGGGGTTTTCGGCGACCGGCATCTTGAAGGAATTCTATCAAGATTCTGAAGATGCGTATTCGATGGAAAAGAAGATATAAAATTGAAGAGTTGTGAGTTTAGGGACGAAAGATTGAAAAACTACCCCGGCCTGCGTTGGACTTGGACGGGGCTTGATAGATACCAATTGGTATTTGTCAATCACTGAAAAACGAATATAAAACCCCGCCCTAATGAAATACTATATGAATCATCCAGACGGGGCATGTTGTTGAGAATCTGTAGGGAATATGAATGGTCAATGAATTTATCCGTATCCTATCTTATCGTCATACTGATGCTCATTCCAATAATGGTATGGGGATTTGCTCTTCTGTGCGGCACTCATATCACTGGCAACTCCCTTTTCATATGTACCGTATTTTTCCTTGATCTGCTCTTCGACCGTCTTGCTTCTCTTAAGAGCAAGAATTATGTCCTCTGTTTTTATGAGCTCGTCCTTATTGGTGATGGCTATATCTCCTGCTGTGCGTATGAGACCGCCCAGCTCTCTCAATCTCAGAGTGAGTGAGTCATCCTTATGATCGTATATCTTGGCTCTTCTAATAGCATCCTTGATGACCTCGTCAATAGCTCCCCTTGTCGCATGCGGGATCCTATTATCCATGTAGATCTCCTGGGCGATGAACTGCATCAATAGGCCGCGGTTATGGGCATTATCATCCATTGTGGCTTCCATCAATACCTCATATCCAGAACCAATGATTCTGGATCTTAGAGGTGAAAGTATGTATTCCAGATCCTGGATATTACAGGCCCCTATAAAAATAAAGTTACAAGGTACGCTGTTAACCTTGACACTTGCTCCCGCGCTTTGTGGATTTCTTCCATTTATTGGGAACCTCTTCTCCTGCATCGCAGTTAATATGTATCTCTGAAGATGTCCGAGATGAGGCAATTCATCGATGAAGAGCACACCTTCATGTGCCTCATGTATCGATCCTGCAACAACTCTTTCATAGGGTGGCGTACCCAGCTGAGGATGTGAACCATATGGATCATGTCTTACATCACCCAATAGCTCGGTCTCCGTGGCCCCGGTCGCCAGAACAAAAGGATTCCTATTGACACCGATCAGTCGCTTGCTCGGACTGACCTTTTCCATTTCTCTTCGTTTTTCAAGGACCTTCTGATCAAGGATCTTTATCATGTCACCAGATCTCTCATAGACAACGATCTCTTCCTTACCATATCTCTTTCTGGTCATGGTAATTCTTTCATTGCCCTCATAACCCTTGAAAGCAGCAGCACCCACAAGCCCCACGATATCTCCAAATCTTTTGTCAACATGGGACATACCTGTGACCTTTGACTCTGAACATTTAGGGCAGAAGAAATCTTTGGGCGGGGAATATGTACCACAGTTAGCACACTTGTATCCCAGTTTTTCCGCTACCTGGACAGGCGCGGCCTTTGGATCGATTATCTCACCTTCGATGATCTCCACCACTTCAGTTTCCTCATCGATGGAATCCCTGGTTCTTACCTGAATAAGAGGTCGCTCAGGGTTTTCCGGGTTATGAACAACCCGGATCTCCTCCTCCGGCTTCTTAAGATGTAAAGCCAGAGCCTGAGCCACCATGGACTTACCGGTTCCAGGAGGGCCGACCAAAAGCAGATGTCTTCTCTGCTTTGCGGCAATTGATGCAAGCTCAACTGCTTCTGGTTGACCAATGACCCTTTTTAGGGGGTCTCTCGGGATATCTATATCGGCCGTGGTCTCTATATTGGATATTTCGGTATCCTCGTCCACTGGCCTTTCTTTGTCCGGTTCCATGTTCTCATTCTCGATCTATCGATCTATTTCGATGTTCATCAAAATAGATCATTCTTCGTCAGTATAGTTAAATCTGTCGGTTGTTTTGAGACATTTCCGATCTTTGTAGCCACAATGACCTTGATCTTTTGCTCGGTGGCAATGTCAAGTATGCGCTGTGTGATTATGCCATCGAATATCACTGTCTCGATATCCTTTCCTTGTGCTTTCAGGGTCTCTGCGAGATCCTTGATCTGGATCTCGGCAATGAGATTGTTCTTACTTCCGATGATCCTTGCCTTGGATTTTCCAGATATCTCATTAAAGGATTTTTTATAATCATTCTGTTCATTAGAAAGATTATTGGCTGGCTTTTTAGGCTCTTCTTTTGGCTTAGCCTTGGTGATCGGAGCTTTTTGCTTCCCGCTTTTTGCTGGAGGCATATCTTTTTTCTTCGCTCCTACTTTTTCAGGCTTCTTTTTCATATCTCCATTGTCGCTCTTCTTCATGCCTGTGCTATCAATTCCAGACATCTCCATGAATTGTTCGGCTGGAACCTTGTTCCTCAGGGATTTCATGATCTGCTTGCTGGTCAATTCCTCGACCTCTTTTCCTTTTGGTGCTCGGGCTATGAAATCAACCTCTGCAACTTGCAGCAATTCTCTGAGAACGAGCTCTCCTCCACGGTCTCCATCTACAAAAGCCGTTACCACTCTCTCTGTGGACAGCTCTTTAATGGTGTTTGGGACATTTGTTCCCTCAACAGCTATCGCATGCTTTATGCCAGCTTTCAAGAGATTGGTAACATCATTTCGTCCTTCCACAACAAGGATTGCATCCGAACTTCCCACATTTGGTCCGGCCGGGCATCTGTCTGGCCCATAGGTCAGGATCTCGTGTATCTGCACACTTTGTCTGACCGAGTCTGCAAGATTTGTGCTTGTATCTTTTGAATCTTCAATTATATCTGCAAGAAGTTCCTTTGCACGATCAACGATCTTGCTTCTTTTTGTCACTCTGACATCCTCTATGGCCAAAACGGTCATCTTTGCCTTGCATGGTCCAATTCGGTCTATTGTCTCCAATGCCGATGCCATGATAGCGGTCTCCACCTGGTCCAGGCTGGATGGGATTATAACTTCTCCATCTGCCTTTCCCTTATTGGAGTTTATGTCAACTTCAATCCTTCCTATTCTCCCGCTCTTCTGCAGGTCTCTGAGGTCTAATTCCTCTCCGAGAAGTCCCTCGGTCTGTCCGAATATTGCGCCTACAACGTCTGGTTTGTCCACAACGCCCTCGGCATGTATCTTGATCTTTATCTGATATTTTGTAGTACTTGGATCTAACATCATTTTTAATTCCTCCTATATTTTCTTTTCATCTTTTCGGAATTTTGAAAGCGCAAATTTATTCGTGTTTTCTAACTTCATATTTCGAAGTCCTGAACACGCGAATTTTAATACGCTCATTCATTTTCCTTTCATTACAAAAGATTCTGGCTAGCTATCGCACTCGCAGTTTAGCATGAGGTCCATATTCTGCCCCTGGCTATTCTGGAATTGATTCCCATCTCAATTCAATGATCGTGATCTGTGATATCTGTGAAATGAGCAAATGCCGTTCCTTCTTTTGTGAATTTGCTGAATACCTATTAGTGCTTCTTGTATTTAAATCTAATCAATAGTATTATAACTCTTATATCCAATTATCCTATGATGGCAGTTCCCAAGTCACATCCGAGATACGAATCCCTTAAGAAAAGGGAGTTGATAATAAAGGGTGTGAAAGAAGGTTTGGTGGCAGAAGCTGGTCTTATCGCCCATGGTAGAGGAGAGGCCTTTGATTATCTCATGGGGGAAAGAACATTGCCATCTGGCCATAGAGCTTCATTGGCTGCCGCGGCTTTGCTGGTCACCGCAAAGCATCCTGTGATCTCGGTGAATGGTAATACGGCAGTACTGGCTGCTGAGGATCTTATACTATTATCTGAGATGATCGGAGCTCCTTTGGAGATCAATCTATTCTACAGGACCGAAGAACGAATTGCTGGCTTGACCAAGTATCTTGAGGAGCGAGGGGCGAATAATGTGCTGGGCGCCAACCCAGATAAGCAAATTCCCGGGATAGATCATGCCAGATCATTATGCTGTGATGAAGGGATATTTTCCGCAGATGTCATACTTGTGCCACTGGAGGATGGGGACAGAGCGAAAGCACTGGTGGATATGGGAAAGAAGACGATCGTGATCGATATAAACCCAATGTCCAGGAGTTCGAGAACAGCCACCATCACCATTGCTGATGAGCTTACAAGGGCCATACCTCTCCTTATACAGAATCTGGAGGGGCTTAAGGATAAGAATGAGGCTGATATTATGAAAATGCTGGCTGATTTTGATAATCTGGACAATCTCAAGAGAACCGAGCAAGAGATATCCGAGAACCTGTCCTAGTGTTTGCCCCATCATTAATTATAAATACGTTCTTAACAATGTTCGCTTAGTAATTGTTCAGGTGGTCCAAATGAAGAAATTTGCCAAGAAAATAGTCCTTTTGGGGGATTCAGCAGTAGGGAAAACAAGTTTGATAAGAAAATTCGTTCATGAAGAATTCGATGATACCTACATATCTACCATTGGGACCAAGGTAAGTAAGAAGGAAATGAAGCTCAATCTTGAGGGTGAGGATGTGACAATGAACCTCATGATCTGGGATATGCTGGGTCGAGAAGGTTATATGTCCGCTCAGGCCCGACAGATGGTGGGAGCTCAGGGAATAATCATTGTTGGGGATCTCACACGTACGGACACCATAAAGAACATGGAAAAATATTGGATACCATTACTTCTTCGAACACTGGGTAGTATTAACCTACCGATCGTGTTCATTGCCAATAAATCAGATATTGCCAGTGAGGACAAGGTAATGGATGCAGTTGATATATTTTCCAGATACGAGAAGAATTACAATCACGGCATGAAGGAGAACCTGCCAGATGACCTGAACACATGGTTCCTCTCCAGTGCGAAGACCGGGGAAAAAGTGGAAGACGCCTTCAAGACCATGGTGCATTTGACCTATTACACAAACAGGGCCAAGGACCCATTTTTCGATAGGATAAGGGATCTCACCATCAAAAGGATCGGAGACCAGGGCGAGCGTGATACCCTCGTGGGAGTCGTGGACCTGATAATATATGAGTTCTCCGAGATATATGGAAACTCTGTCAAGGCTGGACGTATCCTCCGTGAGGAAGTGGCCAGAGCTGGCATGGATCACAATAAGCCGACCAAGGAATCTGTGATCGAGCTGGTGGATTATCTCATAGAAGCAGCTGGAGAGGTCAATGAGGACTCGGAACAGCTGGTTGCCAAGAGAGATGAGTGGAAAGCCAAGATAGATCAGGCAAAAGATTAGTTCATCTGAGTTTGGTAAGTGAGCTCACTATCACCAATTCACTTGTTCATCAGTTTTCTCAAGCTAAAACATTATGAACTATTATCCAATACCCGTCAGTATATTGAGACCAATAAGGAGACTTCAGAATGACTAGCCAGTTACTTCAGAAAGGTATTGAAAGGTTGAATTGGGCCAAGACACACATGCATGTACTTGGAGAGATCGAAAAAAGATTGATAGATAATGGAGCATTGGATGGACTGAAGATCGGTATGGCACTCCATGTAGAGGCCAAGACCGGAATACTTGCGATGACACTTCAGAATGCCGGAGCTAAAGTTCGTCTGGCAAGCTGCAATCCATTGTCCACTGATGATTCCGTGTCACTTGCCCTGAATGAGGAATTTGGCCTGGAGACCTATGCCAAGAAGGGAGAATCCAATGATGAATATTATGAGAACCTGTACTCGGTACTGGGTCTGAATCCCGACATCACCATTGATGATGGCGGTGACCTGATCCTTCTTTTACACACGAAGTTCAAGGACATGCTGCCAAATATCATGGGTGGCAATGAGGAGACGACAACTGGCATCATAAGGCTGAAGGCCATGGAGGCAGAAGGGATGCTGAAGTTCCCGGTCTTTGCTGTGAACAATGCCAAAATGAAATATCTTTTCGATAATAGATACGGAACTGGCCAGTCCACCGTGGATGGTATATTGACAGCCACCAATCTCACGCTTGCGGGTAAGAGGATCGTGGTTGCTGGCTATGGATGGTGCGGTCGTGGTATCGCCATGAGAATGCAGGGAATGGGCGGTAATGTCTGTGTTACGGAAGTGGATCCTGTCAAGGCCGTAGAGGCCAGGATGGATGGCTTCGATGTCATGCCTATGATCGAGGCTGTGAAGACCGCGGATATGGTGGTATCAGTTACTGGGTGCAAGGATATAATCGACCAAAACCACTTGGAAGCCATGAAGGACAAATGTGTGCTTGCCAATTCCGGTCACTTTGACAATGAGATATCCAAGGACGCGCTGGATGCGTATTCCGTGAGCAAGAAACAGGTAAGAGGCCTGGTGGATGAATATGAATTGAAGAATGGGCGTAAGGTCTACCTTCTGGGAGAAGGCCGCCTTGTGAATCTGGCTGTTGGTCAGGGTCACCCCGTTGAGATCATGGACATGAGCTTCGCCACCCAGGCATTATGTGCGGAAAGGGTCGCTACACATCACAAGGAATTGGAGCCCAAGGTCTACGATGTGCCTCCGGAAATGGATGATATGGTGGCCAGGCTCAAACTGAAGGCCATGGACATATCAATTGACACCTCCACAACAGAGCAGGCGAAATATCTCGCATCATGGAATGAGGGCACATAAGCCAGAATCCAAGGTGTTTGGGTGGGATCTGAATACACTGTCCTATGTGATTTTGACGGTACCATCACCGATAAGGATGTTGCCGCATCCATAATTAAGGAGTTCAGCACAGCTGATTGGAAGAGCATTGAGGATCGATACATCGCTGGAGAGATCACATCTCGAGAGGAGCTGGCTCTTCAATTTTCCAATGTCAATGTGTCTGAAGATATATTATTTGATTTCATCGATAATAATGTGCGGATCGATCCCACCTTCATATATTTTGTAGATTTCTGCAGGATGAATGGTATATCTATCACGATAGTCAGCGAGGGTCTTAATTTCTATATAGATCATATGATGCTTGGCAAAGGGCTGGACATTCCAATCAGAGTGAATGAGGGTCTGATATCTGATGATAATAGTATCCAGATAGAATTCTTCAGCAGATCGGAGAATAGAGACTGTGGCAAATGTGGGAATTGCAAGTCCAGCTTCCTTGAAGAAGTTAAAGTCAGTGGACAGAAGATCATCTACATTGGTGATGGCAGGTCGGATTTCTGTCCTGCGAAAAAAGCTGATATCGTATTTGCAAAAAGATCACTGGCCAAGTATCTACGCTCTGAAAATATCGAGCACAATCCTTTTAACACATTCAGTGATATTGTGGCGATGATGGAGGAATTAATATGAATAATTTCCTTGGAGTGTTCGGTCATGTGAACCTGGACTTCATACTGGAACTTCCCAAATTGCCAGAACCAAATACCAGTATCGAGGTGGAATCAAAACGCATGTACTATGGAGGCACAGGAGCCAATATCGCCAGATGGGCTGCTAAGTTTGGTGTTGGAACATCTTTAGCTTCCTTTGTTGGCAAGGACTTTCCCGGGCATTTCCGCAAGGCATTGGCTGATGAAGGCCTGGATCTGACAGATCTTCTGGAGATGGAGGACTACACAACTCCCACATGCTGGATCATGACAGATGCAGAGCAAAATCAGGTGGCCTTCATGGACCAAGGACCCATGAAGGTGATGGGTGACTTCAAGATAGCCAGTCATACAATAGATTCTTGTGAGAATATCCATGTCGGAACTGGTCGACCAGAATATTATGAGAAGATAATGCTGGCTGCTCGTGAAAAGGGACGGCGAATATACTTCGATCCCGCGCAGGAGATCCATTATGTCTATACTCCGGCCAGCTTTCGCAGACTTCTGGATATGTCCGATGTGTTCTTTGCCAATCAGAATGAGATGAAAACTGCTTTGAAATACATGGAACTGGGTTCGAAGGAAGAATTGCTGGATCATGTGGATATGATCATCATGACCCTGGGAAAAGATGGTAGCCAGATAATTACCAGCAATCAGATATTGGACATACCTGTTGTGAAGCCAAATGCCATTGTCGATCCAACTGGCGCGGGTGATTCATACCGCGCCGGATTCTATACTGGCCTATCATTGGGCTATGGCATGGAGGACTGCGGTAAACTGGCCGCTACAACGGCCAGCTTCGCTCTTGAGAACAAGGGGCCGCAGGAGAATATTCCTACATTGGAAGATGTGCTGGCTCGTGCCAATAAAAATAATATTCGGTTAAATATATAAATTAAATCTAATATAAAAATATGATATAAAAATAAAATTGATGAAAGGAGGATACAAAATGAAACATGTTCATTACACAGACATCGAGGAAAAGGAAGTGCATATGGAAGGAGTTAAGGATACTACCATACGCTGGCTGATAAGCAAGGATGATAATTCACCCAACTTCGCGATGAGAATGTTCACCATGGGGCCAGGAGGTCACACACCCTATCATAAACATGACTGGGAGCACGAGGTTTTCGTTGTTGAAGGCGAGGGGAAGTTCGTCACCGAAAAAGGTGAGGAGCCACTCAAGGCAGGCGATGTCCTGCTGGTACCACCCAATGACATGCACCAGTTCAAGAACGGGCCAACAGGCACAATGAAATTCCTGTGCCTGGTACCCAATGATTCCTATTAAGGTCTATAAAATCGATAAGATCGATAAGATTGGATAATGGAGCGACAGAATGGCAAGGTATGACTTAGTGTTCACCAAATCTCAGGTGATCAAATGAGCAGATACGATCTGGTGCTGGTACATGCACCCAGCATATACGATTTCCGCAAGGACGGAATTCTATTCGGACCAGTATCAGATGTCATTCCATCCACCCCTGTATTTGAAATGTATCCAATTGGCTTTCTGACGATGGCCAGCATGCTGTCAAAACACGGATACAAGGTGCGAGTTCTCAATCTCGCGGCCCTGATGCTGAAAGATAAAAAGTTAGATGTAGAGAAATTACTGGCAGGCATTGATTCGCGTGTTTTCGGAGTAGATCTTCACTGGATGCCACATGCTCATGGGTCCATCGAGATCGCTGGCATAATAAAGGAAAAACATCCCAATTCTCGATTGTTATTTGGTGGCTTCAGCTCCACATATTTCTGGAAGGACATGATGGAAGATCATGCTTTCATCGACGATATCCTCCTGGGTGATTCCACTGAAAAGCCATTACTGGATTATTTCCGAGCATTGGATAGAGCCAGTGATGCCGGTAAGAGGCCGGAGCTGGGCAAGATACAGAACCTCGCCCATCGCGCTCCAGATGGCAGGGTCGTCAATAATGGATTGACCTATGTGCCTGATACTCTGGATGAGGTGGAATTCGATTATGGCTGGATGGTCAAGAGCGTGATAAAGAGCATGGACCTGGATGGACATTTGCCTTATCTGGATTGGAAGAGAAGGCCAATGGGGCTGGTCAGCACAGTGCGCGGCTGTGTGTTCCAATGTGTCACCTGCATGGGCGCTTGCGATTCCTTTGTCAAGAACTTTGGTAGGGAGAAGCCAGCATATCGTTCACCAGCCAAAGTCCTTGAGGACATTCAGCAGGTGGATAGTTATCTACGAGGCACGATATTCCTGCTGGGGGATATTCAACAACCTGGCAAAAAATATTATAGCCAGTTACTGAAATTGCTCAAGGATAATCCTCCACGTAATGATGTCGCCATCGAGTTCTTTTCACCACCTTCCAGCGACCTGGTGAGCCAGATCGGCAGGACCTTTGATAGTTTTGACACCCAGATATCCCCGGATACGCATGATGAGGAGGTGAGAAAGGCACAGGGACGGTACTATACCAACCAGTCCCTTGAAAGATCCATACATGGCTTGGTGGAAGCAGGCGCGAATCGTGTGGATGTCTTCTACATGATAGGCCTTCCTAAGCAAGATCGCCAGTCTGTACTGGATACCGTGAAATACTCGGAAAAATTACTTAAGGACCATAGCAAAACAGGAAAGGTCTCGCCTTTCATCGCACCCCTGGCTCCCTTCATCGATCCTGGAAGCATCGCATTCAATCATCCCGAAAAGGTCGGGTATAAGATATTCACTCGAACCCTGAAGGAACACAGGGACCAGCTTCTCCAACCTACCTGGAAGCACGTGCTCAATTATGAAACAAAATGGCTGGATAGGGATGGCATCGTGGATGTGACTTATGAATCCGGGCTTAAGATGAGCGAGGCAAAATTAGAGGCTGGCCTTATCACAACAGAATCTGCCGACGCTGTCAAGGAGCGCACAAAGATAGCGAAGAAGATAATCCAGACCATGGACGAGGCCATAAAGACCAATACCGTGAAAGAGGCAAAGACAAGGATAAAGGATGACCTTGTCTCGATAAGCGAATCATCCACCATGGATAAGAGGGAATTGGATTGGAGCAGTAAGTCCTTCTATTGGAGCATACCTCGATCATTATCATCCATCCTGTTGGGCAAGTGAAATGAACTTTCTTCGTAATCTTCAAATTTATGGGTTCAGCCCTTAGCCAGATGTCCCAATTTATTAAATACAACACATCGGTAAGTAATTATACTAGTTCATATGTACTAAGCTTAAGTAAAGACATGTAAATTAACAACATTATCATCTTATAGTTCACTCTAAATTTGTATTGTATCTTAATTTTCAAGACTTTATTAAACTTCAGAACCACAGCTTCTGAGGAGGTGAAAACAGTGGAAGGCACAGTAAAATGGTATAACCGAATGAAGAACTTCGGATTTATCGAGGTAGAGGGCCAGAAGGATGTATTCGTACACAAAGAGGCTCTGCCAGAAGGCGTGGTCTTGAATGAAGGCGACTCAGTCGAATTCGAGATCGAGGACACCGAGAAGGGACCTCAGGCAAAAGATGTGAAGGTGGTTTAAGCAATTAAACATCTTTCAGATCTATTACTTTTTTTAATTTTTTCTTTCATTTTTAACTCGAATAGCCACAGGTATGGAGATCCACAGGTCTCTCGGAGATCCACAGGTCTCTTGGAGATCCATAGGTCTCTCGGAGATCCATAGGTCTCTCGGAGATCCATAGGTCTCTTGGAGATCCATAGGTCTCTCGGAGATCCATATATGGTCTCATAGCTTCTGATCGAAATGTGACTGTTATTTAAGGTTGATTAGGCGGTGGTGGTGGTAGTGGTCGATCAGGTGGTTGTTGATATTGTACTGGCTGATGGAGAAGTGGGGGTTGTTTACGCTTTTTAATTACGATCATTGCGACTACTCCGACCAAAGAAATTATGACTATTATGACCACAATTAGTATCATTACATTATTCTCAACTTTTGGAAATGCATCAGAATTATCTCCAATTCCGTCTCCATCGTAATCTACCTGTTCAGTTTCATCTTCAGGGAACGCATCAGAATTATCTCCAACTCCATCATCATCAGAATCTTCCCATTCAGTATCATCTTCAGGGAATTCATCAGAATTATCTCCAACTCCATCATCATCAGAATCTTCCCATTCAGTATCATCTTCAGGGAATTCATCAGAATTA
>JAEHCO010000030.1 GCA_020697715.1 Methanobacteriota archaeon
TTGCTGGATATTTGTATTTATGGAGAAAAAAACAAAAAAATAAACCTCCAGAAAGAGATGTTAAACCTGATAATCATGATTTCTAGAGCCAGTAATCATCAATTCTAAGGTCACAATAGCGCCCCGAGCAGGTAGGGGACGGCAATTGAGTGCGAAGCGACTCAATTAATCTTATGGGTGCGGAGCAAACATAAGGTTCGGTGGTGGGGTGCAAGGTTAGGGGATGGTTAGGGCGTCATGCCCCGTCCCGAGTGACGCAGGGTCGGGGTTTGGACAAATTGGACAGGTGACAGTCTAGAGTGCTTCTGATTCGCAACCCCGTCTGTGAGGGCGGGGTGGTCAAACTTTCTGCGTTCTGAAAAGATTTCAGAACGCACCAATTATCGTATCCAAATCCTCTCTCGTCAATCCCGGATGCACCGGCAGGCTGAGGACTTCTTCCGCGGCCTTATCCGAATTATCCAGTCCCTCGCTACCGTAATCCGATAGCAGGTCGAACTTATGCAGAGATTTGGGGTAATACACACCCGAGC
>JAEHCO010000031.1 GCA_020697715.1 Methanobacteriota archaeon
AATTTGACGCGAGCGACCCGTAGATGCCCCGCTCGTAGATTTTCGTCCTCGTATTGACGCCAGTAGCCAGAAAATCAAGAGTTGGGACGACTGAAACGAGCCCAATCCTGAGCAACGCAAGGACGGGGTTACAAAACGAAAGTCATATAAGTGAGACTTTCGATTCACTTGGAGCGAGCCAGCATGGTGAGCGACCCCCCGAGTACAGATTCTCTACAACGATTATTCAGATAGATTTGACGCGAGGGGATCCGTAGATGCCCCGCCCGAAGTTTTCCGACAGATATTCGACGCTTACAGCCAGGAAAACGAGGGTTGGCACGACCAAAGGGAGGCCAATCCTGAGCAACGCAAGGACGGGGTTACATAATGCAGGTCAAACGATAGGAGCCAGTCATTCATGAATGGCGACCAGATCTGAGCGAAAGCGAAGGTCTAAAGTATAAGACCTGCTATTCACTTACGACTGACTGGCTCTTATTATTTTATCAACAAAAGGAAGGAGTGGAGCG
>JAEHCO010000032.1 GCA_020697715.1 Methanobacteriota archaeon
ACATCAACCACAGCTTCTTGAAAAGAGGCGCATATGTCAGCTCGGGATTCAGAAGTTATTGCTTCTAATTTATGGACATAGTTTGCAACAGAAGTCTTTAAGCCACTGAAACTAAAATCAAAACTATCCTTTTCAAGCCAGGAACGAGGGAATTTAATCTTGGTTCTCATGCCTTTTAGGGCTTGGATGCTGATTTCAGGCCCACCAGGATAGGGTAAGCCTAAGAGTTTGGCGACCTTATCAAAGGCTTCTCCGGCGGCGAGCGCCAGCGGCTGGGCATCGCCCAGGCCCAGGTCAACTATCCCGACCTGCTGATCCTAGACGAGCCGGCGGCCAACCTCGACCCGCTGGGGCGGCGGGATGTGCTGGAAGTGATGGAACGAATACAAAAGTACTCCACTATTTTCTACTCCACCCACATCCTCGACGACGTGCAGCAGGTGAGCGATACGGTCGCCATCCTGAATCACGGCAAAGTCGTCGCCCAAGCGGGTCTCGAGGAAC
>JAEHCO010000033.1 GCA_020697715.1 Methanobacteriota archaeon
GATAAAGAACTATAAAATCATAGCTCATGAGCTGATAAACAAGAGAACCCCGTGATTGCTCAAGACAGATTGCAATTTTTCCTTCCGAAAAACGCTGACGAAGTTGAGATAACCATTCTGACAGCGCTTCAGGGGTGCTGGAAAGTCTTTTATACTCGACTTTGCCATCGACCGAGGTACTGAGACTGATGTCGTGCTTCTGGTCGGCCCAATCAATACCAATATACGCTGCAAACGCTTGTCTTGTTTTGCTCATCATGCCCCCATAAAGAAAAGATTAGAAGGAACAATGTCTTTGCCGGTTTTTCGAAATCCTTATAGAAAATCCTTGCAAGGAAAACTTCTGAGTATTCGTTTTAAAACCCGCATAATGCCACTATCCGAAAGTCTGCGATAAATCTTTAAAAAGATAGATAACCTCATTCGTAATAGGGGCAAAGACAAAATCATTTTGAAACAACAGAGTATGGTAATTTCTGTTATTAACAATAATAATCTGGAA
>JAEHCO010000034.1 GCA_020697715.1 Methanobacteriota archaeon
TAGATACAATACCCATACCCTGTACCATTGATATCCCAATTCTCGATGATCCATGGATTTCCTTCTGTACCATCACCAGTGTCCCAGTTTGCAACTCCGTGGGCGGCGTTGAAATCCGCGTTCGAGTCTATACGTATGGGCACATGAGGCATTGCAGTTGGATCTGTAATTGGGTCCATACTACTGCCCCTCACAAATGGAATCATACTGGACATTATCATAACTAGCACTAACAGGGTTGCACTAAATTTCTTCATATATCCCCTCTCCTCTAATGTATTTGGAAAGGGAATATCCCTATATTATATTGTTGGAAATTAATAAGACATACTATTAGACAAGATCGCACGCCTGCAGAAGGCCTATGATGCTGGCAAAATATCCGAAGAACAGTTCCTCAAGAACATGAAAAGGTTCCAGAAATAAGCAAGGCCACTGCCTTATTACCCTGCTCTTTCAAGGGTTACCTTTTTATACCCGACCCACTTTCACCATCTTCTA
>JAEHCO010000003.1 GCA_020697715.1 Methanobacteriota archaeon
TGGCAGAATGACATTATGAACCTGATCGGATTGAACAATTATAATCTCGATGTGCCGATACCGGACAATGCGCTGGCCCTCACTTATTACATCTCCGCTTGCGATCTCCTTGGTAATTGGAACAGCACCACTCATACATTATCTGGAGTGATAGACAATGATGTTCCTTATGCTTTAATCAGTTTGGATGATCCATCCTCTCCTGACTCTCATACATTATACTTGAGTTCTAATGGATCTTCTGATAATATAGAGATATCGATCTATACTTGGAACTTCAGTTATGATGGCCAGGAACATGTGTTCCACACTCCCACTTTCTCATATGAATTCATAGAGCCTGGTTCTTATCTTATTACATTGAATGTAAGAGATTCTTACGGTAACTATGCAATTAATACTCTTACGATGAATATTGTTGAGGATGATGATCCTCCTATCAATACGAACAATGTAAGTGCAGATGCTGGTAGTAATGGTGAGTGCGTATGCGGAACATCATTCCAATTTGATGGTTCTGGTTCTTCTGGTGATATGGATATATCCAATTATACCTGGATATTCACCTATGATGATGAAGAGATCGAATTGTATGGTGTGGATCCGATATTCACTTTCATGATGGAAGGGTCATATATCGTTTCCCTAAATGCCTCAGATGATGAAGGTAATTGGGACATTGACACCATGGTGGTCGAGGTACTGGTTGACCCTGGTGATGTAGGTACAGATTCTGGCTCAGATGATGAACCCTCGGATTATACATGGTTGATCTGGATACTTATTATTGCCATAATACTTACTTTGGTAATGATATTCTGGAAAAAGAAGGATAAAGAACCTGTGAGGATACACGCACAGTCATCTGATGATGTTGGACCTGCACCTCAACCGACCACTCCGGGATCAAGACCATTACCTCCACCTCCACCATCTGCAATATCTCCTGAGAACCAACAAATGCTGGAGCAGCTGGAACAAAGGCATGCGGAGGGGCATGTTTCTGAAGAGACCTATCAAATGCTGAAGGAAAAATACACTAAACCTTGATATCACGGATAAATATCAGTTAGCTCCTTTCAGAATAAAATCATTATGGAATTACGATAAGTGTGAGATTATGTGTTATTCTTATATACTTTTATAATATTCGCGACTTGATAGAGAGAGTTTGATGAACAGGAAGATACGACCCAATAAGATCGCCATATGCGGCATATTATTAGCCTCAGCCTTTTTGCTGGCGGCTCTAACTCCTGTTTTGGCTCATGAACCCTTAACCGAGATATCTGACTCGATGACAGTATGGACCGATGATTTTGATGATCTGGATGAGTTAGAATCATTGAAAGGTTTGAATATAGAAGATGGCAAGGTCAGTCTTTTGAATTTGGGTTTCGATCCCGTGGCCTGGGACAAGAAGGGTCTAACAATACCCAATGGGACGGCAACTGATGTAGATTGTAGGTGGACGATGCAACCTTTCGTACTGAAGGATAACGGTATATACAAAATGTGGTACACTGGCTACAGGAACCCACATCCGGACTACACTTACAGTATAATGTACGCCACTTCGACAGATGCAGAGAACTGGACAAAACAAGGTGTGGCATTCGGACCAGACTCAGTCACTATGAAGAACAATATTCGGGGTATGGCTGTACCTTGTGTTTTGAAGGAAGCTGATGGCTATAAGATGTACTACAGCGGACAGGATGCTGACACCACTTCATATTTTGAGATGTATATGGCCACTTCCGATGATGGCCTTAATTGGGTCGATCAGGGAAAGATCCTTGGTAATGGACCCTATGGCACAACTGACTTCATGGGATTGGATAATGGCAAGGTCATCAAAATGCCTGATGGAACATACAAAATGGTGTATGTTGGATATGATGGCGTGACAAAGAAGCTGCACATGGCCACCTCCAGTGATGGTGTTAGTTGGCAAAAAGAGGGTATGTTCCTAAACACCAGTGGTCCTGGGTCACCAGACTTCATGTGGCTGACCGAGCCATTCATGGTCTATCATAATGACACTTATCTGCTTTGGTATTCTGGATACCCATATTATGGACAAACTGTCATATGCTTCGCAACATCGGTTGATGGACAGAACTGGACGAAGCATGGAGAGGTTTTGGGCCCAAGCATTTTTACAGATTCTATGAGGGTGGGCGGATCTAATGTGATGGTTGATGATGAAGGCTTAGTGAGAATGTGGTATTATGGATTCAATAGTTCTCATTTGATACATTACGCTGAGACGGATTATCTATCAGAATTCTATATCTCACCAGGAGAGATGATAACCAAGCCGATCTCTATCTCGGAAGACAAGGCCTGGGCCTCTCTTAATATCAGTAGGACCGGGATAGATCTAGATAATACAATATTGGTATCCATCCAGGATGCTGATACTGGAATAAATATTGGGAGCTTCGTAGATCTGGAAGAGGTTGATATAGACATATCCAATATCAGCTGCTTGGACCATCCCAATCTGCAATTGGTGGCCAAGTTCAAAGGTAATGGCTTAAATTCCCCAGTTCTTGAATCATGGTCTATATCCATGAAGGATGATGCTAACCTATATCCAGTCATATCATCTGAATCTGGGGAAATGGTGATATTCGATTGCACAACCTGCTTTAACCATGAGGATATGGTCAACTGCACATGGATTTTCGAATATAATCGGACACATCAAGAGTTATACGGTAACACATGTGAATTCTGCTTCTGGACACCGGGCAATTACTCCATTCTAGTTATAGCAACAGACTCTGAGGGTGAGGTAAAGAGGTCGAAGATACTGATAGATGTAATGGAGAACTCGGAGGAAACCAGCTTCTCAGACTATGTCTGGTTGGGAGCGATACTGGTGGTCGGGATACTGCTCGCCCTTTTCATGGTACTCAAGCATCGTAAGGATATCAATGGCCAGTCGCCTGCACAAGTGGAGAAAGAAATATCAGAGACGGCCGAAGCAACTGAGCCTCAAATTGACATCCTAGAAAGTATTGAGAAAAGATTTATCGGGGGATATATATCAGAGGCGACTTACATAAAACTGAAAGAGAAATATAGCAAAGAGAATCAGTGAACAATAAATGCCTTGATGTAATTCCTACGGCCTTACCCTTCTAAGCCTCAGATATTCCGTTTCCTTGTCTTTCATCCTTGCCAACAGAATATCCTTTTTCACACCATGGGCCAGCCTTACAGCTCGACTTATCTCGGCCCACATGCCCACGAAATCCTTGGGCATGCTGTGTATGAGATATTTGGCATGATTGTGATCCGGATCTCCCTCATAGGCTCTGAAATGTGAGCCATATTTAAAGCCGGTCTTGACAAGCACACCGCACTTTTTTAGATCATTGTAAATGTCGAATCTCAGGTCGAAGTCCGTCTGCACCTTCCTGGCCTCTTCCTTGAATTTTTTATTTGACATCGCGCGGCCAGTGGTGGATGACTTTACCTTCACGATACCTCGATCCATAAGATGTGCGGTCTCAAGAAGGGATAATTGTAGATAATCACCTATGGGTTTACCAAAGAACTCGATCGAATGAAGCATGGTCGCCTGGCTCTTGTCAAGTATCAATACTCGATCCATAAGGAACAGGGCATCGGCGATATGAAAGTCCGCTGTAGGCTCCACATGGCCTTTGGGCGTGATGACCTTTGATTTATAGTAGGTCAGATCGCTCTCTTCATCGACAACGGCGATGAGAAGGTCTTTCTTCACCTTTCTCACTCTCTTGACGATATCGATGACCTCTTCCAGCTCGAACTTCTCTCTTTCAGATATGGCCAGTATCCAGAATTTGGATGGGTTCTTGCCCGGCACACCACCTCTGGGCAGTACTCTGAAATCCAGGGGTTTTGAGCCGGGCTTCACTACGTATCCTCTCTGCCGGATGTCTCTGTAAACAAGGTATTTGATCTCGAAGTTCTCTATCGTACTGTGGCCAAGCCTGTACAATTTCTCCAGATCTATGGACTTATTGCCTTTTTTCACTTCCAGCTTCCCTATCTCTACAAGATAGATCGCTTCGATGATATCCAGCTTGAGCGAACCACCAGATTGATTTACACCAAAATAGCCCTTACTGTATACCTGGCTGGCCTCAGCCTCTTCCTTTATGATAACATGGTCTCCTTCCATGTTCCCTTCTATGGCTTGCATCCAATCCCCCACAAATCTTTCTTATAATTAAATACTATGCTGTGACTTTCAGGCTCAAAAACAATGTGAATATATTGAGTCTAAAGACCACAAGTTCGTATAGTGTCAACCAAATTCACTAATATGTAAAGACCAATCTGGTGTCATATGTTAAAAGAGATGGACAATGGCTCTCTATACAAGGGTAAACTCCCAACTGGCTGTATCATGTGCGAGCGAGGTTCGAAGATGGTCCTCCTGGTAACCGGAGAGTGCTTTTTCGAATGCTTTTACTGTCCATTATCCAAGGAGAAGCAAGGCAAGAAGGTTGTCTATGCTGATGAGCTAAAAGCAGAGGTTGACAGTGATCTGATATTGGAAGCAAAGGCCATAGGGGCTGAAGGAACTGGCATAACCGGGGGCGATCCAATGGATGATATTCAACAGACCATCCATTTCATCAAATTATTGAAGGACACCTTCGGACCTTCCCATCATATCCATCTTTACACTGCCACACCAGATAAGGATAAGATCATCCAATTGGCCGAGGCAGGCCTGGATGAAATAAGATTCCATCCTCCACCTTCTGCCTGGGTCAAATTCTCCAATACGAATTATCCATCATCTATCAAGACAGCGAAAGAACATGGCCTGCAGACTGGTCTGGAAATACCCACTCTGCCAGATATGATGGTCGAGACCACATCCCTTGTGAGATCTGCTGAAGAATGTGATGTGGATTTCATCAATCTCAATGAACTGGAATTCTCCGAGTCCAATTGGGAGGAACTGAAGGCACGCGGGTATGAGATAAAGGATGACATATCAAGTGCGGCAAAGGGCAGTGAGGAAATGGCCTGTAAGATCATCAGGGGGCACGAAGGCCCGATGACCATCCACTACTGCTCCGCCAGCTTCAAGGACGGTATTCAGCTCAGGAGACGCATTCTGCGGAGAGCGGAGAACACTGCCACACCTTTGGAGATCATAAGCGATGAAGGGACCTTTATCAAAGGCATCATTCTGTGCGATGACCCCGAGGAGCAAATGAAGATAATTGCCAGTACATTCGAGATACCTGAAGATTTGATTCGGTTCGATGTTAAAAAGCATCGAATCGAAATAGCCGCTTGGATACTGGAAGAGATCGCCGAGGTAATAGATGGCCAGTGTTTTATTATTGAGGAATATCCGACTGCTGACAGATTGGAGGTAGAAAGACGGCCTCTGTAGAGAGCCTGCCTTTCTACCTCTCTGAGGTGGAGGTTGAACGACGACCTCTGTAATTATAATCTAACTTAAGATTATATAACACAATACCATTCCCATTAGTGAGGGAATGAGATGAATGTATTTGTAAATAAAAGAACAATGAAGCTTCAAGGGACAGGAGATAGACCATTACCACCACCACCGCCACCAGAACAACCACCGCAGGGTCAGGGACCTCCACCAGAACAATCACAGTCATCGGTAGAGCCACAGCAACCATCTTCTCATCAATCACCTCATGCCCCACCACCTCCACCGCCGAAGAAGGCCATGCCCATCATGGCCATTGTGGTCGTCATTATGGTAGTGATCGCGGCCATTGCGGTTGCCTTTATATTCATGGGTGATGGAAACGCCCAAGAAGACCCGGACAGCGCTTTCAATGGATTCATCGATAATTACCTGGATGAGGATGAAGATGGATCATTGAAATTCACAGATGCATCATTCTTCGACTCGAAAGACCTAAAAGATCTGGATGATGAGATGGGATGGTCCGAGGATCCAGAAAATGATGATGAATTGAAAGATACGATCATTGAAACTGAAATGATCGGTGAAGATGATATGGACCCTCTGGATAAAGAGGCCATTGAGAAAATGGTAGAGGCATTTGAGGATGAATACGATGTCACTGTCGAGGACTTCTGCATATTGGAATGGAATGCGGATATGACCTATATTGATGAAGATGGGGATGAATACACAGAAGACGATTCTGGTGAATGGCCCATGATGCAAATAGATGACAAATGGTATGTCATGATGCATCCCGATGTCTATATTGATGGAAATGAGATTGCTCAAATGAGCCCCGAGTGGACGACGACCGAATTCTTCGAATTATTTACTTTCGAAGATCCCAGGCCTTCATCAGACCTTTCGATAATTAGCTTTGATGAAAAATATGAAGAAATATTGGACGGTATTTCCGCCTTCATGATGGGCTTCAATTATTCTGTCACTGTTCAAAATGTTGAGGCCAGATATCTGAGTGATATGTCCGATTCCGAGATCCTAGCCACAGAACACGTCATGAACCTAATAGAAGATGAATACTTCGTCACAATAGATGAATATTGCATGGTGGATTTCATGGTCACGGTCGAAATGTCCTTTGCCGGATATGAAGATGTGAGTACGGAGTCCGATAATATGGCATGCTTCCTGGTCGATGACAAATGGTATCTTGATATTCATTATGTGAACAAATTCATGTATTATGACACACCAACAGGTATGTGGTCGAGTATTGAGGCCGAATCCTTATCAGAGGCCACGGTCACCTTTGGAGCCTTCTCGGATGATGTAGCGCCAACGGATATCCAGTTATATGTCTATGAGGATGCAGCACTCTGGGGTGTCCTTTCATGGTCATCCGATCATCAGCCAGCCCCTGCGACATTGTATGGAGCACCACCTGGTACTACAGCAACATATACCGACTTTAACGCCGCAGGTGGTCTGATAAACTCTGGCGACTATATCAAATTCACTGGATTCAAATCCGGCTCCATATATTCATTCGAGGTATTCTACACTCCAACTGAACAAATGATACAGATGGCTGGAGATCTTGCTATATTGACAATGCCATAGAGATCATAGTCTGAAATATAATGAGAGAGAAAATCATGGAAGACCAAAAGACCAATAAGAGTCAGGTTCGGATACTGGGTATAGATGATGCCTCCTTCACCTTTGGAGAGGACAAGACAAAGGTGGTCGGGGTGGTCGTCCGCTGCCCAGGATATGTCGAGGGGGTGATGATGTCCGATATCACCATCGATGGCCTGGACTCCACCGAGGTCGTGATCCGCATGGTGAATCGATCAAGATACAAGCGCCAGCTTAAACTCATTATCATAGATGGTGCGGCTCTCGGTGGTTTCAATGTTGTTGATATTCATCGCATCAATTCGGAGACTGGTATAGCTGTGGCGACAGTCACTCGTGATAGGCCGAACTTCAAATATATCGAGAAAGCACTGCGCTCTCATTTTGATGATTGGGAGTATCGGCTGAAGCTGATGAAAGCTATAGGTGTGCACGAGGTTCCTACTGAGAATAAACCTGTTTATGTGGGATATGCTGGCATGGAATTCGAGGAACTGAAAGCATTGTTGGCCAATGCGACATTGAGAGGTGCATTGCCCGAGGCTGTGAGGCTGGCACATCTTATTGGAGCTGCATTTGTGAAGGGAGAAAGTCACGGTAGGGCTTGAGATACATAATACCCGAGCGAGCAGACTATACTTTGAATTAATCGATAAATATCTATCGATGGCCAGTTAATTACTGGCTATCACATCTTTGCTATGAAGCCCTTTCTCTCGATCCTGTTCTTGTTCACTTCAAATGTGGACAGGAAATCCGTTTCCACTGTGGCCAGCTTTTCGATGAGCTGTAACATGCTTTGTTTTGTGGGATTGTTTATGTCCAGACCTACTACTTGACATTGCTTTCGAATTATGGACATTGCATAATCCGTTTCCTGTTTGGAATGCTGGCAGAAGTGAGCCACTATATTGTCCATTGCCTCGACAGGACTCATCTTATTTTGCTTGGCCTTGACATCCACATCTCCATCCGTCTTACCAGCGACGACCTTCTTCCCAAGCAATTTGAAAGCAGATTCGACATTCTCGCCAGTTTTCGCACTGGTCATGAAGAAATTGGCCGAATGGCGTTTTGATATTTCCATCAATTGTTCTCTGGTTATTTTTACTTCATCTACCAGATCGCATTTGTTCGCGAGTATGATTATCGGGACATTGCCAGCGATATCTTTCAAAGCATTGATCCAGTATTCTTCCAGGCTCTTCAATGTCTCTGTTCGGGTCATGTCACAAACGATCAATGCGCCACTGGTTCCCTCGAAGCTCATGTTCTGAAGATTTCTGTATTCCTTCTGGCCGATGATGTCCCATATCATCAATGTTAGGTTCAGTGGCTTTCCAAAATAATCCACTTCCAGTTCTTTCTTCACGGTCTTGGTTCCGATGGTGGCTATGTATTTATCATCGAAGGTGTCGAAAACATATTTCTTGATGAGGCTGGTCTTACCAACCGAATTATCGCCCAGAAGACAAACCTTCTTTATGATCTTTTTTTGCATTGGATATCCTCATTCATTGCATTATCAATCTTCTGATATATTGGCGATGATCATCTTACCCAGGGTATCAAAGGCATCCTCCACGCTCTCGCCTGTTTTGGCACTTGATAACATCGAGGGCATACCATATTTTACCAATTCCTTTTCCATCATGTTCTTGTCGATCTTCACTTCATCTCCAAGATCACTTTTATTGGCCAGGAACACGATGGGAACATCGCCCACGATCTCTTTTGTCGAGTCTATCCAGGAATGAATGCCTTCAAGGGTCTCTGGCCTTGTTGCATCACATACCGCGATTATTCCATGCGCTCCGTAGAAATAAGCATCCTGTAGAAGGACGCGGAAGCTTGACTGGCCCATGATATCCCATATCATCATGTCCATCTCTGTTTTTGTATCGCCCTGTTCGAAGGTCTGAGATTTTTTAGAGACCTTTGTACCTATGGTTGTAATGTACTTGTCATCAAAGATATCCAATACATACTTCTTGATGAGACTGGTCTTGCCAACACCGCTCTCGCCTACAAGGCATATCTTTGTTTTGTATCTTCTATCTGCCATATGATCTCTCCTATTTTTTTGAGTCTCCTATTACTCTGGTCGTCTTGAACCTTCCACCATCGAACATCAGTGTGTAGAAATCTGTATTATGGTCGGTCGCCCTCATTTTGACACATCTGATCTGGCGCTGGACACTGACCCCTCCGCTTTCCATCATCCTCAAATAGATGATGCCATCGGCAAGAAAATCTTCATCATATTTTGCATATGATCGTGAATCCGGGTCCATCTCGGATATTAAGAATGTGGTTATGCCCAGTCCCCTCAGCCATTCAAATAGATGAAATAGCTCTCCCCGGGGATCATCGAACTTTGCCAGTACATCCAATACTGGCAATGAATCTATCACCAATATATCATAATCCAGCCTATCTTTGAGGTTCTTTATGTACATCTTCAGTACCTGGATCCAGGTATCTTTTTCGATGTCTGTCAATTGTTGCCTTACAAGGCCAATATCCACTATCTCCAGATAACTCGAGACCTGGTCATGGTCCATCCCCATGCTTTTCATATGTCTGGTCAGGCTACTTATGTTCTGCTCAAGTGTCAAATATACCGATTTGATATTATTCTGCGTGGCATTGTTGAAAAGAATATTGAAAGCGACAGATGACTTCATGGTGCCTGGCTCTCCGACCAGTAAAACAATGCTCTCGCCTGGTATTCCTCCTCCTAGCTTGTCATCAAATCCTTCGATATATGTTTTAAATCTATCCACCATGCCACCCTTCCCTCCTATATGCGTCTTGATGTTTAAAAACCTTCCCAATGAAGTATTATTTAGAAAGTAGTCGGTTGCCGTAAGACCATCATTAAATCAATGTATCACCGCAGCGATTATAACGCTGCGTGTTTGGTCTTATGGCCTTGAATGGGAACATTCAGGCTATTTAGCCTGATAGTTTTCAAACGGCCATCAATTTCTTCGCTCGTTTGTAGCAGGCAATGGCCTCATCCCGCCTTCCAAGATTGGCCAGTATCTCGCCCTTATTGACCCATGCCGCGGCATATCTTGGCCTGAGGCGTGTGGCCATGTCCTGGCATACCTTTGCCTCTTCATAGCGCCCCATCCTTGCCAGTGTGGTACCTTTATTGTTCCATGCAATGGCATATCTTGGATTGAGATCGATGGCATTCTCATAACATTCGAGTGCCTCTTTGTGCTTGTTCAGTCTGAACAGAAGATCTCCTTTATTGCTCCAGGCGATCTCATTCTTTGGATTCAGTTTTATTGCCATATTATGGCTTCTGAGTGCGCCACCGTGTTCACCCAATCTTTTGAGTGTAACGCCCTTGCTTGTCCAGGCAGTGGCTGGCTTATTGCTCAACTTGCAGGCTCTGTCATAGTATCCCAGAGCCTCTTCGTATTTGCCTGCTTTGAAAAGTCTATCACCTTCCGCGACCGCCGAGGTGCTCATTCGGAACAGGATGAAAGATGCCAGCATTCCGCCCAAAGCTACTCCAAAGAAGAGCATGGTGCTGAGTGAATTGAAATTTTCAATATAATATAATTCGAATATCAGGAATACACCGATCAGGCCGGCCAGTGTTACGACTATTATCAGATCGATCACTCGCATTCCTATCAGATGGAGCTTTGAGACCTTTTCTTCATCGATGTCACCAGGTACGACATCGATGTCCTCTTCTATCTGGACAGGCTCTGATTTAGGCTCTGGCTTACTTTTCTTTTGTGGTCTTGTCTTCTTCACAACGGGCTTTGCCTTTGTTTTCACAACTGGTTTGGGGGTTGGCTCTGCAGTTACAGTCGGTGGAATATCTTCCTCCACATCCCCCAGAACATCGGAAAGGTCATCAAGCCCTTCTTCCATTTCATCATCCAGTACAAAATCCTCTGCCAGGTCTTCAAGCTCTGCCAGTCCATCTTCTATAGAATCCGCAAGTGATTCGAAGGTGGTATCTTCGACCAATTCTCCACTTTCGGTCATCTGGGCATCACAATTGGGGCAGAGTTGGGTACCCATTGGGAGACTGGTTCCACATAATGGGCAATCGATCTCCTCTTCTTTCAGAACAAGCGAATCAAAGAGATCGTCCATAAGGATATCATCTTCATCCTCTGCCACTGGACTTTGTGAACCTAGACCAAGATCCGCATCCACTTTTTCATCCTCAGCGATCTCACTTTGAAGGATATTCTCTAGAAGATCATCCATTCCATCATCCTTCTCGCTTGATGCCTCTGGCTTGCCTCCTATCTCCATTCCGCATTCATTACAGAATTCCGCGGTCTTCACATTGGGCGCTCCGCATATGGAACAATCCATCATGTCAAGCTGTTTGGCCTTGGCAGCCTCTGCTTCAGCCTTCTTTAGTTGTTCGAGCTCTTTCTCAAGCTTGACCAGGTTCTCTTCGTATATCTCTTTCCTGACCTTGCCGTTCGCATAAGCCTGCTTCAGTTTGCTCAACCTTTCTTCAACTTCCATCGTGTTCCACCAGTTATTCTGATAAATTATTGCTACTCCTCCATATATAATTATGCACTTAAGGTTTTTTACCATCGAACCATTACAGGATAGTATGAGAACGGAAGTACTCCTTTCCAATGGCATGATCCTCAGTTCGTACAATGCTATTTTTATCCCCGAGGCCGAGACCATGGTGATCTCCGATCTGCATGTGGGATATGAGGCATCTATGAGAGCCGAAGGAGTGGCCATACCGGATTTCCAGTTCGAGGAGATACTGAAATCTCTTGGGGATGCGATGGATCATTTTTCTCCAAGCCAGATCATCATAAATGGTGACATAAAGCATGAATTTGCCAGGAATCTGGGGCAGGAATGGGATGAGGTATTTCAGCTCATAGACTTCATAAATGATAAGGATTCCAGTGTTAAGTTTGTCAGGGGTAATCATGACAATTTTCTGAAGACGATAATCAGCAAGCGGGATGTGGAGATGGCTGACAGCTACAGGATCGGCGATCTTCAGATAAGTCATGGACACCTTTCCAGTAAGTCATTGGTAACTCATGATGAGGATGTTTTCAATATATATGGTCATGAGCATCCAGTCCTCAGGCTTCGGGATGAGATCGGGGCCAGAATAATCATGCCATGCTTTTTATATGGCAAATCAAATAAATTTGTTGTGATGCCGGCCTTCAGCCCACTGGCATCCGGCACCAATGTCATATCGCCAAACCGCAATTTCATGATAGAGGAATTGCGGGAGCTTGATGTTTCGAAAGCCAGAATATACGCCACTGGCGAGGGCGAGATAATGGATTTTGGAATGGTGGGCGATCATCTCGATGAGGATGATGGCATCATTGGCCATTGAATTTGACAGATGATCATTTTATAGCGACAAATATCAATCTGTTTGCATCATCACCAGCTTCCTCTCTGTCATCAAATTTACTGAAGCACATTATTTTCGAGAAGCCAGCACCTTTGAGGAATCGTAATATCTCATGATAATTGAACATTCTCAACTGATGCAATTCATGGATCTCGTGGATGACCTCCCCCTTGTCATTGAATATCTGGCTCTGCTCTTCATGAAAGAACATGGCATTTTTGGTCTGGATACTGTGCTTTCCCACCCTTTTGCCAGTCAGTCTATCCTTCTGATGCTCACTGGCAATCTCATTCTTGTACTCGGCAAAGAATTTGAAAAAATTTGCTAGATCAACAATAGCCATCCCACCAGGTCTCAAGGCCTTGTAAAAATTATTCAATGCCTTCTCCGCATCTTCATCCGTGTGCATGTAATTGAAGGCAGAGTTTATGCATATGACCGCATCGAATTCCTCTTGCCAGTCTATCTTTCTCATGTCCTCTTGATTGAAAGTCAGGTCTATTTCATGAGCTGTTGCCTTTTCCTTGGCAACAGCCAGCATCTCCGAACTTAGATCATTGGCCAGAAGTTCATATCCTTTCTTAGCAAGAGGTATAGCATGCCTTCCAGTCCCACATGTTGCATCCAGAACTTTCTTTATCTCGCTATTGCTATATTTTTCAAATATAAATTCTATGAAGCTGAGTTCTGCTTCGGTCTGTCCCTCCTCGGTAAAAAGATCATAATATTTTGCCCATTGTTTGTACTGCTCTTCCATGCTATTGAAGTATAACATCATAGGCCAAATGCTTTTCTATGGCTTGCTACATCCACCAATCATGGACATCATGCCGATCCACGGTGAGCCAGTTCTATTTATTGAAGAACTGGCCACTATGATAATTGCCGACATTCACATCGGTATCGAATATGAGATATTCAAGGCCGGGGCAGAGATACCCAGTGGTACAAATGAGCTGAAGGAAAAGATACTTCAGCTTCTGAAGGAAAATGATGTTAAAAGGCTGATACTGGCCGGAGATGTGAAACATCAGGTTCCGGGGCACAGTTATCAAGAAGAGAGAGAGCTACCTCTCTTCTTCCAAGACCTGCTGGCTCATGTCGATGATATCCATATAACAAAGGGAAATCATGATGGCAATATAGAGCATTTTGTGCCATCTGAAGTTAAGGTCCATCCATCCAGCGGGATGAAGCTGGATGATGCGGATATTGCCATATGGCACGGCCATGCATGGCCTTCGGAGGAGGTCATGGCCTCAGGAACTGTGGTTTTCGCCCATTACCACCCGACAACTCTATTCCTTGACAATTTGGAAACTCGCAATACGATGAAGTGCTGGCTGCGTGGTGAATGGGACAAGAAGAAGTGTGCGGAGAGATATGATGAAATAGGTGGCAAGTACATCATGATGCCCGCCTTCAATGACCTCTGTGGAGGCACGTACATCAATGAGAAAAGAAGCTGGTTCGGGGTGGTCATGAGAAATCAACTGGCGGATATGAAAAGGTCGTCCATGTACCTGCTTGACGGCACCAATGTTGGAAAGGTGAAGGATAATCTCGTTAAGCTGGATAGGGAGTTCAAGCGTAACAGATCAAAACATGAAAGAACTTGATCTGCTTTTTTCAATCATCCATCATCTATCATAATAAATGCTCTTGCTGCTGACACTAAGAGGAATTCCCATTATGACATTGGAATCCATAATACCAGTGTTCTTGGCCGCGACCCCGATCCGGTACATGATCCTATTGTCCACATTGTTTATCTGGGCAGTCTTTGCCGCACTGCCCAGTGCGATCCCCAGATCAAGAAGTCTCAGCATGCAATTAGGCCCATTGAAAACCCTGTCTGTGCGTGGTCTGGCATTGAATTCCGCGCATGTGTCGAAGCCGCATGATCCACAGTTCAATCCGATGCCTTTGTGGTCACGCACGCCTATCAATACCAAGCCGCCGGATGTCAATAGATTATTAGCATCTCGCTCGAAGCCAGGACTGTTCTCCTCCTTGGCAAGTCGTAGCATATCATCGACCATCCTGCCGATCTCTTCCTCACTGGCGATCTTCACCTCGACATAATCCTGGCCGATGGCCTTTGGCGCAGTTATGGCCGCTATCTTCATCAGTTCCGCTACGATTTCTATTCCTTTATCCACAGTGAATCTCTCCATTTCATTTCGAGCTTTTGGATGCAATCACTTCGTTCTCGCATCCAAACCCTCTCCAATCTATCGATCTATAACACAATAGACGAACCTGATAAAATAAGTTACTGAATAATTTATTAAGATGAATGGGCAAAGGGTCGCCTTAGATCCACCACATCGCCAACCTCTTCCTGGCTGGCTGGGATCACACTCACTCCTTTGACCTTATTGCTTGAAAGGATGGTCTTCACGGTCTCCAGCGCGACCTCCGGGGTATTATTTTCCTCGCTGAGATGAGCCAGTGTCACGTGCTTTGTCTCGGGTCCGATGACCTTGATGAGAACATCACCGCTCTCGGTATTCGGCAGGTGGCCAGTATCACTCAGTATTCGTTTTTTCAGATAAGCTGGATAAGGACCGTTCTTCAGCATTTCGATATCATGATTTGATTCCAGAACAAGTCCGTCACAGCCTTTCAGGATAGGGATCACCCTATCCGGCATATGCCCAATATCAGTGGCAATGGCCATGCAACTGCCATTGCTTTGAATTCGATATCCCAGGGTCTGGCTGGCATCGTGGGGGACTTCGAAACCTAATATTTCGAAGTTGCCGATATTGAACTTCTTATCGGGCTTGATCTCCTTCTCCGCGCTCAGCCTCTCCTTATTGAAAAATTTCCCACCCAGTACTTTTCTAGTAGCGTAGATGGGAATATCATATCTTCGGCTCAGGACACCAGCGCCCTTTACGTGATCACTGTGATCGTGAGTGATGACAAGGGCGGTGATATCTTCCGGAGCCTGGCCTATTGCATCCAATCTTTTCTTTATCTCCTTTCCACTAAAGCCAGCATCTACAAGGAAAAGACCCTCGCTGTCCCAAACAGCGAGGGAATTACCACTGCTTCCGCTTCCCAGGGTGCAATAGCTGAAGCCGGCCATTTATTGACCCAGCTTTGATGCTATCTCTTTTGCCACTTCGAGTGTGCTGGCAGTGCCGCCCATGTCGTATGTGAGAACTTTCTTCTCCCTGATGACCTCGGCGATCGCCTTGTAGATCTTATCTGCCTTCTCTGTCTCGCCGAGCCAGTCCAGCATGAGCTTGGCTGACATGATCTGAGCAATTGGATTCACTTTGTACATTCCGATGTACTTTGGAGCGGAACCATGTGTTGGTTCGAATACCGCATAATCATCTCCGATATTGGCCGCTGCACTTGTACCCATTCCTCCGGTCAGCATGCCGGTTATATCCGACAAAATATCTCCGAACAGATTGCTTGTGACTATAACTTCATAATCCTCTGGATTCTTGACCAGCCACATTGCGATGGCGTCGATATTGTTCTCTTCCATCTCGATCTCAGGATAATTCTTATGGATCTCTCTGGCGGTCCTAAGGAAGAGACCAGATGTTTCCCTTATGACATTTGGCTTCTCGGCCACGGTCACTTTCTTCTTGCCCATCTTTCTGGCATATTCAAAGGCACTGGTTATAATATTGGTCGCTCCGCGCTTTGTGATGATCCTGAGTGATACGGCTATCTCATCATTGGCCGCGAAATCGAACTTCGCCATCTTTGGGTTGTGTTCTTTTAGTGAGTTCCTCAGGTTCTCTGGGAGTGGATGGAATTCCACACCTGCGTAAAGACCCTCAGTATTCTCTCTGAAAACTGTGATGTCTATGCCATCTCTAAAGTTAGCTGGGTTAGTTGGAAATGCCTTGCACGGGCGCATATTGGTGTGCATATTGAGCAATTGTCTCATACCCACGATTGGACTGGAATAAACAAATCCCTTTCCATGAAGCGAAGGATCCAATTCCTTGGCCGCTTCCTCTTTTGGCTTGGAAGTGATAGCTCCAAAGAGACAACAATCAGTGCTTCTAAGGAGTTCGATGGTCCTATCAGGCATTGGATTGCCTTCAGACTTCCAGAACTCCCAACCAATATCTCCTGGGATATACTCCGCATCCAGACCCACTTCGTCAAGGACTATACGGGCCGCTTCCATAACCTCTGCACCTATGCCATCACCGGGCAACCAAGCGATTTTATATTTTGCCATATCTGGATTCCTCCATTTTGAACCTCTCGATTCTCTCGAACTTTTGAATGCATGAATTGGGTTCGCGCATTCAATTTCGGACTCTTGAAAACAATCACTCATGTTCTCGTTTTCAAAACCACCTCATATTAGTAGTTAAAGGTGGGGGAAGCATATGGACTAAATAAGGGTTATTATCATGGAACACTATAGTTGACATTTTAGATGTATAACGATGATCATTTATGGTGACATGGTTTTATAATATCAGGGGATTATGATTATTCATGGAAGACGATAAGGACATCGGTCATGATGAAGGTGTAACTCCTATATCTGGCGATGTTCCAGTTGAGGATGAGATACTGCCATTAGGTGATCTGATAAATGACCAAACTGGTGGTCGGGCCAATGACAATACCGATGATCTGATAAATGGCCAAGTCAATGATCTGGCTAATAGCCAGGTCGATGCTCCGAGAGCAGATGATGCCCACATAGAGCAATTATATTCCACTCAAAAAGATATCAGTGGTCCACCGCCCAAGAAAAAGAGTAGCTGGCCTACTTTGATAATTATCATTTTATTATTCACCGCACCATTTGCTTTTCTCTTGATCCTGGACAATACGTCATCACCAGAAGAAATTGTTCTGGATATCACCATCCAGGATGTCGCCGAACTCCGCGACCTGGAAGCTCTTGAGGATGTCCCATTCAGATATATCAGCGAGGAAGAGTTCGCCGATTCTCTGGATGGAGATATTGACGAGGAAGCTCTTGATGAGTTCGCACGCGTCCTGCGCTCTTTATACCTGATCAATACCACTGAAGAATTGAAGAGTGCGTATGTAGATTCCCTCTCCGGTCTGGTATTGGGGTATTATGATTTCGAGGCCAAGGAGATGGTCCTGATCGATAGAGGATCATCAACTGCTTATGACAGTCTCACGCTCTCACATGAACTTACACATGCTTTGCAAGATCAGCACTTTGATCTCGGCAACTTCACAGGAGATTCATTTGATGAGTCTAATGCCAGGGACGCCCTGGTGGAAGGAGATGCAACTGTTCTGATGATGCAATATTTTCAATCCATGCCCACAAGCGAGCAAATGGAATTGATATCCTCCATGGGGAATTTTGATTACCCGGATACGATCTATGTCCTGGATAAATTGCTGAACTTCCCCTACATTGAAGGTATGGTATTCGTCCAACAGCTCCATGATGAGCCGCAAGGATGGGGTAACTGGGATGATGTGAATCTTGCTTATTCCAATCCTCCGGTCTCCACGGAGCAAGTACTGCATTTTGAAAAATACCTGTCGGGCGAGATGCCTTTGCAAATAGACGTATTCATTCCAGATAATATCAGTGGTCTTGATCTCACTCTAAATGATACTCTAGGGGAATACATGGTCTCCATCATGCTGGAGAATTATATCCCGACCTCCATGGCAGAAGAAGCTGCAGCTGGATGGGGTGGTGACAGATTCTTCTATTACGAGAACGAGGATGACTGGCTCAGTTGTTGGGTGATCGAATGGGACACCTATTCGGATGCTAATGAATTCCATCTGGCCTTCGATGAATGGGAGGATAATCCCGATAATCTTTATGCCAGTGAGTTCGAGAATGGGACTTCAGTTATAGAATTGCATGACAAGATCACCTTTATTTATAGAGCCTCTGATCCATCACTTTTAGATGGGCTTTGAGCAATGCAAACCTAATAAGTGGTTGTAAGAATCTCGAAAATTCGGGGGACAATTATTTCTATCCAATTCTCCATGCCCATTGCCTGGAGGATCAGGATGTCAAATGACGAACAATGTGTTGATGTCGATGCCGACGATTGCGAAGTGGTTTCTGAACAATACCAATTCAGGATCGTTGGCAGAGATGAGGAGATCGGTTTTCTCAGCATCGGCCTTCAGAATCTAATGGAAAGCAATGGCTCCTCGATAATCATAACTGGAGAGGCTGGGATAGGAAAGACCCGGCTGATCGAAGAGTTCCTGTCTATGGTTTGTGAGAATGGGATCAAGACCCTTGCAAGCTCAGCGGATGCCGATTCAGTGATTCCTTTCCACCTTTTCTCAAGCCTTTTGAAGAATGAATTAGATAGGCCATTATTTCACGAGGAGGAGTACATTTCTTTTACCAAGGTATTTGCTGTCAACCGGGGTGGTCTTCTCATTGGGGAATCCTCATCAGATGACAAGGATCTGGATTCTGATATTTTCGCAGGTATGCTGTCCGCAGTTCAAAACTTCGTAAGGGACTCCTTTGATCCTTCCCAGACAGGTGATGGAGCCAAAGGTCTGGGCAGGCTGGAATATGGGGACATGAAGATCCTCATAGAGCATGGGGAGCATCTGTTCTTGACCGCCGTTACCCGGGGAGTGGAACATCCGAATATGAAGAGTGTGCTCAAACGAACCCTGCAGGAACTGGAGAGGGATCACGGCTCCCTTATCGATTCATGGACCGGAAAGATTGATGATATGGCCCCAGTTGAGGATGCCACTAGAATATTGGCAGATATGAAATTCCTTGTGCGGAGGGACATGGAAGGAATTAACCTTGTTAATGAAAGATACAGGATATCGAATCTCATACTGGATCATCTTGTGAAACTGTCTAGTTCCGAACCATTGGTCATTGTTCTGGAAGATCTTCAATGGGCTGATGAACCCTCACTGTTCGCTTTTGAATACATAGCCAGAAACGTGATCGATAAAAACATATTGCTTGTCGGTACCAATCGCCCACCCGCAACCAAGGAGAGTGGTCTGATATCATGCCTTGAAAATCTATCTAGTGAGGGAACCACCCTACTTGAACTTGATAAAATGGACGATCTATCTCTTAAAGACCTTCTTGATCTCCTGTGCTCCCCCAATTCATTCGGATCTGGCTTTGTGAACAAGGTCGTGGAACAATGTGGTGGAAATCCATTTTTCCTGATAGAGGTCATCAGGCAGATGAAAGATGATGGCAGTATTGGCTTCATTGAGGAGGAGTACCAGTTGCTCAATGAAGAGGTGGCTCTCCCTTCTTCGGTCGAAGAGGTTGTGATAAACAAACTAATGAATTTGGAGCCCGACTCCCTTTCTCTTTCTGAATACGCTTCTTGTATCGGGCGGGTGTTTCCCAGATCGGTCATTCAAGCTTTCAAGAATGTGGAAGATCCCGATCATAGCTTAGAAAAACTTAGACTGGCCAGAGTGATCAAAAAATGTGGTGACAATGGTGAGTTCATGCACGGCATCATCCAAGATGTTGTATACAATACAATGGGAGACATCAGGAGATCCATATACCACAAGAGCTTGGGAGAGTATTACGAGGATGCTTATCCCGATAGGATGGAAGAGGTGACATATGACCTTGCCAGACATTTTTCTCATACGAGGGAGTACCATAAGACCTTCCGATATTCTTTCAGAGCTGGCGACAGGGCCGCCAATGCCTTCGCCCCTGAGCAGGCACTATTGTTCTACCAGCAGGCTGAAAGTATATCGCATCATATTCCAGATCTGTCTTCTGAGGACCTTCGCGATCTGATCAAAGGAATGGGGGATGTTCAATCACTTTTGGGGAATTATGAGGAAGCGCTGGAAAAGTATGAAAAGTTGTTTGAAGAAGAGACCGGTAACTTGGAGAAGGCCGCTATCTTGGAGAGAATATCAGATGTGTACACTCGCAAGACCGAATATGATAATGCCAGGGAAGCTGGAGAAAAGGGGCTGGCTCTTGTTGGTAGCGGGGAATCCAGGGTAAAAGCGCTTTTATACAATTCCATGGGCCGGGTCGAGCTAAGGCAGAGTGATTTTGATTCCGCTGAAGAATATTTCATCAAGTGTCTGGCCATTGCCAAAGACCAATCTGATATAGGCCTGATAGGAATGGCAGAGATGCTCCTTGGGGTCATCGGACATCAGAGGGGACAGTATCTGAAGGCCCTGCCGCATTACATGAGATCACTGGAGCTGGAGGAGGAGATGGAGAATATGATGGGCATAGCCTCGGTGCTCAATAACATGGGTTTGCTGCATGATAGCATTGGAAACCTTGACAAGGCTCTGGAATGCCATAATAGAAGCCTGGAGATAAAAAGAAAGGCGGGTGCTAAATATTCAATTGGTGGATCATTGATAAATATAGGACTGGTCCATTTTTCAAGAGGGGAGCTGGACCTTGCAGAGGATTATTACCGTCAGAGCCTGGTCATCAAAGAGGAACTGGGTGACAAATACGGTCTGAGTCTCATCTATGATTATCTTGGAACTGTCTATCACTATAAAGGCGATTACGATGCCTCCATGGAATACTACACAAAGGTCAGGGAGCTGCTGGACAGCACCAAGGAAAAATACCAGCTGGCCGAGATATTCCTATTGGAGGGAGCGCTCAACCTCACCTTTGAAGACCCTGAAAAAGCAAAGGGTCTTTTGGAGGAGAGCCTTATCATCGCTGAAGAGATCAAGACCTATCATATCATGGTCTCGGCCTTGTACCTCCTTTCTGATTGCTGGCTGAGACTGGGTGATATTGATCGGGCCGAGGAGCACGTGAAGAAGGCCGATACCCTGAATCAGGAGAACTTTGGGGAAAAGCATCACGACCGCCAATTCCATGCTCTGGGCGGCATCCATGTGGCAAAAGAAGAGTGGGAACTGGCCAATGAACTGTTCGAGAAGGGCATAAAATATCTTGATGGGATGGGAATGAGGAAGGAACTGGCCCTTCTGCTCTATGATCATGGGGCCATGTTGTCAAAAATAAGTGAGACAAAAAGAGCCAGTGAACAGCTGAAAAAGGCCCAGAGCATGTTCAAGGACATGGGAATGAAGCTCTGGGAAAAAAGAGCTGAAGATCTCCTCAATGGAATAACTGGCTAAGGCTTACTGTAATAACCTTAATTCACAAATATTGTTCTTCCCCTCTCTTCCGTAACTTCTATATTCTTTGCCGTATTCCAAGAGAATATGTCATCCATTGACGAGAAGTATGCGAAACTGACCCATAACTGCACAGAAGTAGTTACAGAAGCCGAGGCCAGAGCCCTCTTTGAGAAAGACAGAGAGCTCATATCCTATTGGGGTGTGGAGCCATCTGGATTACTGCATATCGGTCAGGGCTTGATGGTCGCCCAGAAGTTGAAGGATCTTTCAGAGCTTGGCTTCAAAGTTACTGTATTCATGGCAGACTGGCATGCTTTCGTCAATGACAAACTAGGCGGGGATCTGGAGAATATCAAGATATGTGGTGATTATCTCGCGGATTGCCTGAAAGGACTTGGAGCCGATGGTCCAAATATCGTTTACAGGTACGCCAGTGATTTCACAAATGACGAAAAATATTGGGAGAAAGTTCTCAGGGTGTCCAAAGCCTCGACAGTGGCCAGGATAAAGCGCGCGATGACAATAATGGGCCGCCAGGAAGATGAAGCTGACGGCGATGCTTCCAAGCTCATATACCCGGCCATGCAGGTCGCGGATATATTCTACATGGATGTCGATCTGGCAATTGGCGGGATGGATCAGAGACACGCGCATATGTTGGCACGAGATGTAGCGGATAAACTTGGAGAAAAAAAGCCAGTGGCTCTTCATTGGCCACTGTTGATGGGTCTTCAAGGTGGCGGTAGGATGGATTCCGCAGAGGGGAAGATGAGTAAATCCGATCCAAATTCATGTGTGTTCATACACGATGAGCCAAAGGCCATCCGCAAGAAATTGAACAAGGCCTACTGCCCGACAGATGACATTGATACGAATCCAGTTCTGGATCATGCAAGATTGATAGTATTTCCCATGCTGGGAAAGATGGAGATCAAGAGGCCGGAGAAGTTCGGCGGAGATCTTAATTTCGATACCTATGATGAGCTTGTCAAGGCCTATTCAGAAGGTGGTCTACACCCCATGGATCTGAAGAATGGGGTGGCTGACAGTATCGCGGAGATACTAGCTCCAGCAAGGCAGTATCTTAAGGATAATCCGAATAATTTCAATAAATTGAAGAGCATCCTAGACGTGTGATTCTGCGAATCATACTACATACTATTGTGATCATATCACCTCTAAATTTATGCTTCTATAGGGAATATGTTAATAAGCATCTTTTCAATCTTCAGGCTGAAAGAAAGTAACGGAGGGAAGTATAAATGGCAAAAAAGAAATTGACAAATAATGAGCAAGCCGGTCTGATAGCCATGATCGGTGGGATATTGATGTTACTAGCCGGTATATCTGGAGCCGCGACATGGGCTGCTCTTGGAACGCTGACCGAAGAGATCATTGGAAATGACAGCTTTAATTTGGTATTCCAGATACTGGCATTACTTGGTTCACTTGGTGGTTTGATCGTCATCCTTGGTGGTCTGTTCATAAATGGACAGTATGTCAAGAAGATGAAGATGCCCAAGGACAAAAGATTGAAGCTCGGCAAGCTATTCATCACTATTGGTGCTGGAATGGGAGTTGTCGGCCTGTTGATCTTCTTGGTGCTGGTCATGTTCAGTGATGACCCCGCAGGCAATATCCTCGGAGCTGTTGGTCTGGGATTCATTGGTCTTGTATTGACCATCATATCAAGAAAGAAGGCAAAATAAAGTAGCTCAAGCCAATGAGAGGTCGCCACTGACCTTGTCAATAAGATTCTCCGGGCCTGGCCCAATACCAAGGCAGGTGACTGTTCCCGGTGGTAACTGCGTATGCCCTGCATCGGTTATCAGTGAATTCGGCAGATCCTCATCCTTGGCCAGATACTGCAATTCACGCAATTCCTCCAAGCTATTGATCTTAAGCACGACCTTCTTCTGACCTTCATCATACCATTTACGGAACCATTTGGTATGATTTTTCTTGGCTGAGAAAGCGCAATTGACCGCGGCATGGGCGACCTGAGCCCCCATCTTCCCCGGGCTGAGTTTGATATCCGTTCTGACAACTATGACCATCTTGTATTCTCCTTGAACCTTCAAAATATCGCCTCTGTATGATCTGATATCATCAGACTTCCTCCTCTTGTTCCAGCTCTATCAACCTCGCTTCTATCTCTCGCAGGGTTTTCTTGGTGCCAGATATTTTTTCTCTATAATAATCAGCTGTCTCTCCATCATGCATATCTTCCTTTTTTTCCAGCTCATTGATCTTATCTATGGCCTTGAACTTCTTCTCGACCAATTGTCTGTGTTCGAATCCTTTTTCCCTATTCCCGAACATGGGGCCAGTGAGGGATCTTGGATCCTGTGGTACGGGTCTTATCAATTTCGGATGCCAGTTACCCATGAACTGATACGCTCCTCGCCACCATCCGATCCCGAAGGTGATGATGGAGACAAGTGATAATGACAATATGATATACCATGTTGTGAAATAACCAATTCCCGTATCTGGATCAGGTCCAAGTGCGTTCAGGAAAAACCCTGTCAGGATGGTGATGACTATGCTCAGGCCAATTCCCAGAGCCGCTCTGTAAAGCATATCCAGCTTTATGTCCAGCTCACCTTTTCTTGGAAATATAGCATTTGCTGTAATGAAACCTGGGATAAAGAATATCAATAGCAGGGCCAGTATGGCTCTTAGTAGGTCCAGCATGGTAAATTCCATATCAGAGAAGGCATGAAGGTGTTTAAAGATTTTTAGTCCTTTGATACAAATCAAATTTATACCAAAATGCAATCCCCCTTCTGTGATAGCATGATCGACCGTAAAGAGATACAAGAGATTGCAGAGAATTATGACCTAGATAAGGTGAAGGTGGGCGTGGTCGCTTCCCATTCGGGTCTGGATGTCTGTGATGGAGCCATTGCCGAGAACTTGCCAACACTGGCCATTTGCCAGAAAGGCCGTGAGAAGACCTATACTCAATATTTCAAGTCCCAGAGGGATGCGAATGGTAAGGTCATTCGAGGCATGGTGGACGAGTTCCATCTTTATGACAAGTTCAATGAGGTAATGCTGCCAGCCAATCAGAAGAAGCTGGTGGAGGACAATGTCCTTTTCATACCGAATAGATCATTCACTTCATATGTGCCGATCGGAGAGATCGAGGATAATTTCCAGGTTCCTATGTTCGGAAGCCGTAATATGCTCAGAAGCGAGGAGCGCGGTGAGGCACAGGATTATTACTGGCTCCTTGAACAGGGAGGTCTGCCATTCCCAGAAAAACTGGAAGGGCCGAAGGACATAGATGGCCTGGTCATGGTCAAGCTCCCACACAAGATTAAAAAACTTGAACGTGGTTTCTTCACAGCTGCCAGCTATTCCGAGTTCCAGAATAAATCCGCTGAGCTTATCAAGAACAATATCATCACGGAAGAAGCGCTGGCTGAAGCCAGAATTGAAAGATATGTTATCGGGCCAGTGTTCAATCTCGACTTCTTCTATTCACCTATCGAGAAGGAAATGGCAAAGCTGGAATTGACTGGTATAGATTGGCGCTTTGAGACATCACTGGACGGTCATGTAAGACTTCCAGCACCACAGCAGATGACACTCGAAGGCGAACAGCAAATGCCCGAGTACACGGTATGCGGCCATAACTCCGCAACCCTTCGTGAATCACTTCTGGAAAAAGCATTCGAGCTGGGTGAGAAATATATCGAGGCCAGCAAGGAACATTATGCCCCTGGCGTGATCGGACCATTCTGCCTACAGACCTGTGTTGATAAGGATCTCAATTTCTACATTTACGATGTCGCGCCAAGAGTGGGCGGAGGAACAAATGTCCACATGGCTGTCGGTCATCCATACGGTAATGCCCTGTGGAGGAAGGAGATGTCCACTGGAAGACGAATGGCCTTCGAGATAAGAAGGGCGATCGAGATGGGCAAGATCGGCGAGATAGTTACGTGAGCCAGTCGATCCAATAATGAGGTAGATCATGAAACTGGAAGGCGCTGTCAGATCGGTCAGAAGGGTGAGGATAGCCACGTCAGTTGGCGTGGCTCTCGCACTTATGATATTGGGAATTGCTTCATTGGACAGTGATATGTCCGAAGCCACCCAGGATGGTCTTTTCTTGCTGGCGGCAGTTCTTATAATTCTCAGTGTGATAGTCCCAATATCATACACAGCCTATCTGGCTCGAAAAGGGCCAGATGATGATGATTAGGAGAATTTATACCTCTGATTTATGAATTAGGTTTGTTAAGCTGGGTGTGACAGTGTGTCGTGCTAAATCAAAATGGACATCCCCGATCTTAGCTTGATCGGGGGTAATGAATAAACACCCCGCCCGTCAACTGAGAAATCATTGAGATTTAGACGGGGCTTAGAAATATCAATTGGTATTTGTCACTCGCATACTCATCGAATATAATACCCTGAATCTCAGCATGGCTGAGCTTTCAGAATCTCGGCAAGCCGAGCTTCGCCCTGATGAATATTCTCAGAATTATCCAGACGGGGCATGCTTGCTATGGTCCACATTATCACTGCTATCAATATATCACTACTTATGCGGTTCGATAATAACCTTCATTGAGTCATTGGCTTCCGTCATCAATTGGAATCCTTTTGCTGCATCTTTCAATGACAATTTATGCGTTATCATATCTTTCACTTGAACCGCGCCAGTGTCCAGAAGTTCAATGGCCTCTTCTATATCCTTCGGGGCGGCCGCATAGGTGGTTATCAAGTTATTGCCATTCTTCCAGAATTCCCAGGGCTCGATGGATATCTCCACTTCTGGTTTTGTGGAGGCGAATAGGAGTACATTGCCTCCGGCATTCACGCATTCCAATCCTTGCTTGATGGCTGTTTTGGAGCCCGCGCATACTATCACCTGGTCTGCCAGCTGGCCTCGGTTCCAGGACCTCAGCCTTTTTGGAAGGTCGCTCCTGGCATCGATGACCGCCTCGGCTCCTGCCTTTCTCGCCATTTCCATCCGACTTTCCACAATGTCGGATGCGATAACTCTGTCAGCTCCCTTGGCCAGTGCCAGTTTTATGTGCAGTAATCCCGATATGCCACTACCGATGACCAGCACTGTCTGTCCAGCTCTCATATCGGCCCTTCTCTGGCCGCGAACGACACATGCCAGTGGTTCTATGAATGTGCCTACAGGATATGACATATTGTCAGGTAATATGAAAACACCATTGTTCAGGTTCACTTCCGGTACCCGAACATACTCCGAGAATCCACCTGGATCGAAGTTCGTACTTCTCAATTGCTCGCATACTGTGTGGTTTCCCAATTGGCAATGGCTACATGAATCGCAAGGAACATGATGGGACACGAAGACCCTGTCCCTGACTTTGATATTCTTGACATCCGAGCCGACCTCCACCACCTTTCCAGCGATCTCATGCCCGAGCACACGGGGGGCTGTTTTAACGCGATACCACTCCATGACATCCGAACCACAGATACCACTGGCCATTACCTTGACCATGATCTCCTTTGAACCGATCTCTGGCTTTGGTACATCCTCTATTCGGACATCTTGATTATTATAATACATTGCAGCACGCATTATTAACCTCCCGAACATGGAAGGTCGCCATGATAAAAGAATATTCCTATTATTTTAATGAAATAAGAGTTGCATAAATCTTTAATAAAATATCTTCCTTACAAGGCCTAACTCTGGGAAGGGTATAATCAATGAACACTGAAGAATACAGAGACCTCGTATCAAGGCTACGAAAGCCATCAGATATTAACAAGGTGGCAAGGGAGATAGAGGTCAATCGTGAATTACTTCTTATCCTCTACACTCATCGCATAGTCAGAGATGCCACGAGGCGGTATTACCGGATCAAGAACAAAGCCAAACAGCTTGAGTGGCAATGGAAGAAAGGTACTCCATTGCTTCAGTTGGCATACCGTGAGGATTTTCCACCCATACTTTTATCTCTTATTCTTATGAGGCATATGGGCTATGCTCGTAAGGACTATTGGAAGTTCGTCAATGACCCTTCCAAGATAAAGAATGCCAGACTTAGGAATGAGATCAAGGATGTGGTTCAAAACGATATTCTGTATTCTCCTGCGGGCATGGAAGTTCAGACCCTTAGGGGAATAAAGGGGGAAGACAGGCTGAACAAGTGGCTGGATGACAATGGCCTCACTTACAGGAATGAGGATGACCTAAAGGGAGAGTTCAAGAAGACACCGGATGTCCTTCTGGATGAACCTATAATCATCGATGGTGAGGAGATCATCTGGATAGAGTCCAAGGCGAATTTCGGGGATAATGTGGAGATCAGGCGAAATATGAAGAAGCAGTTGATCCCATACACCGAGATATTCGGTAAAGGCATTGTCGTGTATTGGTTCGGCTTTGTATCCGATTATGAGCCTGTGGAAGGTGTACAGGTTGTGGATGACAAGTTCTTCACCAGGACGCTGGACTATTATACTGGCTGATATATTTCGATAATATTTACAGATCTTTCTCAATGCTATAAAATGCTATAGATACTTCATTTATCATGTATCATGACCATTAGTATGATTTTTATATTGAGTGCAGTTTCTGGATTCTTGAATAAGGACTGATAATCATGACAGGTATTGACCTAAGTAAGAGAAAATTCTGCTCGGAGATCACGGAAGCCCAACCAGAGGGCGTTATAGCTGGCTGGGTGCAGGACACCCGTAATCTGGGTGGCATAGCATTCATACATGTTCGCGATAGGACAGGGATCACACAGGTAACTGCATTGAAGAAGAAGCTGGGTGATGAAGTATTTGCAGAGATCACCAGTATTCTCAGAGAATCTGTTATAGCTGTGAAAGGTGAGATCAAGGCCAATGCCCAGGTCAAATCCGGATTTGAGATACTACCTGCTGAATTTGAAGTTCTTAACAAGGCCAATGCACCACTTCCACTGGGTGTGGTGGACAAGGTCGATGCTGATCTGGATACAAGACTGAACAATCGCTTCCTGGACCTTAGAAAGGAAGAGATATCCAGGATATTCAGGGTCAGGCGCATCGTGCTCAGGGAGATCAGAACCTTCCTCGATAATGCGGGCTTCGATGAAGTTAACACTCCGAAGATCGTCGCTGCTGGAGCGGAGGGCGGCTCAACTCTTTTCACACTTGATTATTTTGGTAAGCCAGCTTACCTTGCTCAATCATCACAATTGTATAAACAAACACTCATGGCATCAGGGTTTGATAGGATATACGAGATCGCACCAGCTTTCAGGGCGGAGGAATCCGATACAGTGCGCCATATTGCGGAATTCATATCACTGGATGTGGAGATGTCCTTTGTCAATTCATCCGAGGATGTCATGAATGTTCTGGACTCCATGATATGCCATGTCCTGACAAAATTAGATGACGAAATGGGTGATGAGATCAGAGAAGTGAACCCTGATTTCAAGGCTCCTAAAGGCGAGCTAAGAAAGGTCAGCTATGCCGAGGCTAAGAAAATGCTGGCAGAGGCAGGAAAGGATCTGCCAGGTGACTTGGACACTGAGGCTGAGAAAGTACTTGGCCAGGTGATGAAGGACAAGTTCGATGAGGATCTTTATTTCATAACAGATTTCCCAAGTGAATTGAAGATAGGTACTTTCTATGCCAGGAGAGTGGACGACAATCCAGATCTTACAGGATATTTCGATATGGATTATAGAGGCCAGGAGATAGTTTCAGGTGGTATGAGGGAGCACAGATACGATATCCTAATAAAGCAGATGAAGGAAGCTGATCTGAACCCCGAAGATTTTGAGTTCTATCTGAAAACCTTCATGTACGGTATGCCACCACATGGTGGATTCGGCCTCGGAATTGGAAGACTGGTCCAGAAGATATTGGGATTACAAAATATCAGAGAATGTGTTCTATTTCCAAGAGATATGCATCGATTAGAACCGTAAAGATGATGCTTAAGGTTCTCGGTATTTTCTAATTGTCCAGATCATTTCTTATGCTACTTCCTGAACTCTGGCTCAGAATATATCCAAAGATTATCATGCCCAGGCAGATAAAAGAAACTACGAGAAATCTATTTGTGCTCCAAAAGTTGAATATAGCCCATGATTCTGAAGCCAGAACAAGAGCTGAAATCATGGTCAACATGAAATATGACACAAAGCCGATGGTCCCAAGTATGATCATCGTTTGGCCTATCCGAGGGACATCCAGAAAGCCGGGCTCGGCGTCCATCTCATCTTCAATTCTCTTTAACTCGGCTTCTACCTCTATGTCTGAGCTTATGAGACTATCTTCCTCTGCCATGTTTTGTTATATGTTACCGAGCACTTATAAGTTTTTGGTTCATTATTTTACATCCATAATATGCCAAAAAACCTTTTTCCGTGATAAAGCTTTTACCATATGTTCGATTACACTGGCTTATGTCCGCAAGTGTGTTCGAGAGAGAGCTAAAAGGAATACTCAACGGTGATGAGAAGATGGTGAACAAGGTCAGTAAGACCAGCCCGCCAGAAGTTCATTCATCCTACCTGAAAATTCTGGAAAAGCCCTTCATCGTCATACGGGCGGCAGGCTCTTTTGGTGTGGACCTGGTAGCCATTCGAGGTGATTTTTCTTTTCCCATCGAGGTCAAGGCCAGCTCCTACAAGACCATCCGTTTTTCCGAATCAAGTGGGCGAGCCAGCAAGCAGGCGGAAGAGCTCATTGGCGAATGCAAACGCGCCAATGTTTTCCCGGTCTACGCTTTCAGGCTTAAGGGTGTCAGAGGTAATGATGCATGGGTTGTCTTCACGGTCGATATGCCGGATCATGAGATAACTGGTATCGCGAAGACCGTCTATGATATCCTGCCCAGAGTACATATCACGAAGCAAGGTAATATCGCGCTGAAGTTCGAAGAAGGTATGCCGCTACACAAGTTCATAGATTATCTGTGCAGTTAGATACCCAGAGTAAATAAACTGGTCACTAATTTCCAGTTCTATTATATACTCATTTGTCAATTATCTTGTATATCATAATAGAACAAGGTGAATAATGACAGAAGAAGAATTGACCAATGCTCCAACCCCTGACCCTTCCGAGGTTAATGAGAAGAAACCAAAGGGAATGAAGACCTTTGGTCTTGTGTGGGTGGGCCAGCTTGTCTCTGTTCTTGGTTCTGCCATGACCCAGTTCGCTCTTATGATATGGGCTTGGGAATTGACTGGAGAGGCCACAGCTCTCGCTCTTATCGGTTTCTTCACCTTCGCGCCATTGATGATCATGCTTCCGATCGCTGGCTCCCTTGTGGATCGCTGGAATAGAAAACGCGCTATGATGGTCAGTGACCTAGCTGCCGGGATGGGCACTGTCGTTATCTTCATACTTCTCAATATGGATGTTCTGGAGATCTGGCACCTTTACGCTATCGGGGTCTTTGTCGGAACCTTTGGGGCATTCCAATGGCCGGCCTATTCATCGGCCATATCCATGATGGTGGAGAAGAAGGATTATGCCAGAGCCAGTGGTTTGGTTGGTATGGTTGGTTCTGTAGCGGGAATATTCGGACCACCATTAGCGGCCATGTTCCTTGTCATGATAGGCATCGAGGGTATCCTGATGATAGATATGCTCACCTTCACCTTTGCCATTAGTATTCTACTTCTTGTTCGCATACCACAACCTCCTCCGGCGGATGACCTTCAAAAGGGGATCAAGGGAGTGTTCAAAGATGCTGGCTATGGTTTCAAGTACATCTATGCCCGAAAGCCATTGTTCGGTCTGCAGATGACCTTTTTTACCTTCAATTTAATATCCACTTTTGGAATGGTGGTCTTCGCTCCGATGATACTTGCCAGGACAGGGTCTGACGAGGTCATTCTTGCCTCTGTGCAGGCTGTATTGAGTGTGGGCGGTGTCATCGGTGGCATAATGTTGGCAGTTTGGGGCGGGCCTAAGAAGAAAATAAATGGACTTCTTGGAGGTATGATAGTTGCTGGCATTGGTTTCTCCATTGGATTTGGCATAGGCCAGTCACCATTGTTCTGGATGGCTGCTGGTTTCCTCACCATGCTCCTCATGCCGACCTTGAATGGTTCCAGCCAAGCTATTTGGCAATCCAAAGTTCCGGCTAATAAACAAGGGCGGGTATTTGCCGCACGTGGTGTGATAGCTCAAGGTGCATCGGCCTTTTCCATGATCCTGGTTGGCCCATTGGCAGATAAGATATTCGAACCTGCCTTCATGCCTGACGGCTCAATGGCGGAGCAATTTGGCTGGCTGGTCGGTACTGGCCCTGGGGCTGGAATGGGTTTCATGATCCTGGTAAGTGGTCTGATATCCACGATGGTCGCGATAATCGCCTATGGTGTAAGGACCATCAGGGAGGTGGAAACCCTGGTGCCAGATGCGGATCATGGTGAGGAAGTTGATGGCATAGAAGCTGCTGATATGGAAGTTAATAGTATAGAATCTGAAAGTGATGATAATGACGAAGCTGAGGATGATGATCTGTCAGGTAATGCTGAAGCAAAGCCAGCCGTTGATATTGAGGCCGAGCCAAATGAAGAAGATAAAGAAGCATAGCTGAAGCTATCTCATTAAACGAACTGGTTGGATCACTATCACTCAACTTCTTCTTTTTTGTGATGTTCCAGGCTTTTGATCTTGTCAACCGCATGATGCTCGGCAGCAATGATCTTCTCTTCCGCTGTGTGCGCCATATGCTTTATGTCCTGTGCCATCTTTTTTGTCTTTGGCACTCTCTCAGGGGTGGCGGCGGTCCTTACGAACTTTGGAAAATACTTTAAGATGACTATGTCACCGACATGCTGGATCCATCTATATGGTACACTCACAGCCCTCGAATGCTCTACGAGCAAGGGGTTTGGGTTGCTAATGTAAAGTCCCTCTATTTTCTGGGAATCCGTTTCGATAATGAGGTCATCTATATTTCCAAGGGTAATTCCTTTGTTCGTATAGACCTCCATTCCGATATAATCACTAATCTCAGTCAGCATATTATCACCATCTACCTGAACCCATATGAGAATTAAGTAAATAAAGGTTTCAGATATCTTCATATTGATTTCTGTGTGAACTATAGGTGAAATTCATTGATGAGTGGGTGATTAGTGGAATATGAATATTTAGATATAATCTTCATTTAGATCATATTCGCTCGGCTATGATCTCATCTGCTCTTCTTAGCATATTTGGATACAGATCTGATGGAGCATTCTCTAGTCCAAGTTCCTTTATCACCAGGTATCTGGCACATTCTACATAATTGCCATTGCAGTATTTCTTCTTGTACATGACCGCTATACCTGGTCTTTCCGCTAGCTCATCAATGAAAAAGGGGCATTTATCTGTGATCTCACACTCATTTTCTTCACGATAGGACATCTTCTTCCTCTATCATACACAATTGTTAACACCATTAATATAATTTGCTGATAAAAAGCCACATAGGCCTTTGCCAAAAACAATCATTTTAATACCATTATTCTATGCCCTCTTTGATACTATGCCGGCAAAAGTAATACTCGGAACTCAGTGGGGAGATGAAGGCAAGGGAAAGATCACGGACCTTACAGCTGATGAGGCCGAGATGGTTGTACGTTTTCAGGGGGGGAATAATGCTGGCCACACCATAGTTATTGATGGTAAGACCTTCAAATTGCACCTTGTCCCATCCGGAATTCTCAGAAAAGATACGACCTCCGTTGTGGGCAATGGTGTTGTGCTTGACCCTGCGGCTTTTCTCAAGGAACTGGACCAGCTAAAAGAGGGCAATGTGGAGATGGGCCAGCTTAAGATATCTGATAGATTACATATCATCATGCCATATCATCGCACAATAGATGGTCTGGAAGAGGCGGCCAAAGGAAACTTAGCTGCCGGAACCACCAAGCGTGGCATCGGTCCCTGTTATTCGGATAAGACCGCTCGTTTCGGTCTGCGAATGTGCGATCTGATGGATCCCGAAGCTTTCATGCATAAACTGAAAGCCGCTTACCCGCTCAAGGCTGGCTACATCAAAGCACTAGGCGGAGATATCGAGCAGACCATGGATGAGATATTTGAGGAATACATGGCTCTCGCAGACAGGTTGAGACCATATGTCTGTGACGTATCTGTTCTGATAAACGATGCGCTGGATCAGGGCAAGAATGTGCTCTTTGAAGGAGCACAGGGAACTCACCTGGATATCGACCATGGTGTTTACCCATATGGAACATCCTCATCCACTGTCACAGGAGGATGTCTTATCGGAACTGGCATCGGCCCAAAGAGACTTGACAAAGTAATTGGAATTGTCAAGGCATACACCAGCCGTGTAGGTACTGGCCCCTTCCCAACCGAGCTTTTCGATAGTGTCGGGGAGCATATCGCTGACAAAGGCGGTGAGTTCGGAACCACAACTGGTCGAAGAAGACGCGTTGGATGGCTTGACCTCGTTATGGTGGAATACGCAGTTCGTGTGAATGGACTGGATAGTCTCGTGATAACCAAATCAGATGTACTGGCTGGCATGGATGAAATTAAAATAGCAACACATTACACGCTGGACGGTAAGGACATCCACCATTTTCCCGCCAGCATGGCGCAGGTGGCGAAGTGCGTGCCTCAATACCACACGATGGCTGGTTGGCCTGACCTGAAAAAGGAAGAGTGGGATGCCATCGCGAGCAAAGGACGCGATGGGTTACCAGCTGGACTGGCCGCTTACATCACTTTCATAGAAGCCAATCTGAAAGTTCCTGTTGAAATTGTCTCATATGGACCTGGCAGAGAGGAAAATATCTACCTGTGAAGAATGAAATGAGCTTAGAGATAAGCTTCTTGATGAGTTTCAGATATCGTATAGATGTATCTCTCAGTCATCCAGCACATAGGTCTGAACAACGGCTCCAAGTATGAATATCCCAATTCCAGCCAGTATTGCCAATGTTGGGTTTGATTTGATAGCTATATCTCCTGCCTCACCATTTCCAAGGCCAGTATCTTCCATCAGGATGACGAAGACAGCGACCGCGGAGAGAATACCACCAATTAGGGCTGTTATGATGCCAATGAGATCGTCCATGTAATAATATGATAAGGCAAAGACAATGACAAATATAATTATTGCCGGGATCGCCCAGCCAGCTCCTCCGATGAAATAGACGAGTCCGCCTGCTAACACTCCCGCGATCAGAGCAAGAGCTCCTTCTACAAGATAGTGGAAAAGAGTGCTTCCTATGAAACCACAGATGAATCCAATGACGATGGCGATGAGCCAGCCATCCTGGCCAAAGATCAACATCGCTATGCCGAAACCTATGAACCAGCCGATGAAACCACCGATCATCGACATCATGGACTCCCACATGGATCTTCCGAAGAAGGCCAGTAGTATCCCTATGCCCAGTAATATCAATCCAAGTATCAGTATAATTCCTTCAGCCACATTTTCACCCCATTGTCAACATTGATTAACATTGTATTGTCATGGTGGCATATAAAATTAGGGGATGGGTAATGGGTACGTGGATATTTATTTCGAGCCCTTCACACTGACCTCGCCAGTGTTTTTATCCACCACGACAAGGCCGGCGGCGAACCACTGGACCACCATTGGCAAAAGGATATGTTCTTTTGCCAGTACGCGGGATTGCAAAGTCTCAGGTGTGTCGTCCTCAAGAACTGGTATCGCGAGTTGGCCTATGACCGGGCCGCCATCCACTTCCTCATTCACGAAGTGAACCGAGCACCCGGATTCCTTTTTCCCTGCCTCCAAAACCGCTCTGTGGACATTGAGCCCGTGGAAACCCGGTCCCCCGAAATCCGGTAAAAGCGATGGATGGATATTGATGATCTTCCATTCATATCTATTTACAAAATAAGGTGTGAACATCCTGATATAGCCAGCCAGGACTATCAGATCGATATGATGCTTGTCGATCTCGGCCGCGACAAGTTTTTCATGTTCCTCCCTGGACATGCCACGATGGTTGACCAGTATGGATTCCGCACCGTGTTTTTTCCCGCGCTCCAGGGCATATGCTCCGGGATTATTGGCAATTACGAGAGTGACCTTGCCATCGATGTCGCCACTTTCGCAGGCGTCCAGTATGGCCTGGAGGTCGGTCCCACCGCCTGAAGCGAGTACGCAGATATTGAAACTCATCAGGCCACCATAATGCGAGTTCGTTTAAATCTATTTTGTAATATTTGGTGATATTTGACGATAATTAGCGGATTTCTATATGTCTTCGATAAAAAAGGTTTATATCCTATCGTGTATTTAGGCTCCAAGCTCTAAAAGGGGAGGCCAAATTATGTTCAAGGCAAAGGTAAAACCCGAAGTATTGAAAGAAGTGATCGAGATCATAGCCACATTGGTGGACGAAGCGAAGTTCTCTGTAGGAAAGACTGGATTGGTTATCAAAGCTGTCGATCCTGCCCATGTCGCCATGGTGGAATTGAATATCAGCAAAGGCGGTTTTGAAGAATACAAGGCAGATGACAATGAGCTTGGCGTGGACATAGACAAGGTCAAAGAGGTTCTAAGATTGGCCAAACCTGGTGATGACATCACCATGGAGCATAATGAAGAGAAGAGCCAGCTTGTTTTCAAAGTGGGCAATATCACAAGAAGGATGAGCCTGGTAGATACCACTGGAATTTCAGACCCGAAGGTTCCCAATCTCACATTGCCAGTTATCGTCAGTGTCAGAACCGAGGAATTAAGGCAGGGTATCAGAGCTTCGGAAAGTGTCAGTGATCATATCGCTCTCACAGCAACCCCAGATGGCTTCGAAATGGCTTCAGAAGGAGATACAGATTCTGTAGACCTCAAGCTTCCAAAAGATCTATTGGAGAGCCTGGAGTGTAAGGAAGAAGTACGCAGTCTTTTCCCATTGGATTATTTCTCGAACATGATCAAGGCCATCAACACTGGCACCGCGGTCACCATGAGAATGGGCAATGATTATCCGGTCAAGATCGAATTCTCGATAGCAAGTGGAAAAGGAGAAGTAACCTATCTTCTGGCTCCAAGAATAGAATCTGATTAGATCGATCAAGCCACCTGCAAATCATTTACATTTACTTACAGCTTGAGCTTGGTCCATAGATAATTCATATTCAATATTGATATCACCATCAATACCTTTTATTACCATCAAACATTACCCGACGCGAGGCCGTATCTTGGGAGCAGTCAGACTTGGTAAGATAGCACTTCGATGGTGCATGAAATGTAATGTTCCAGTTATCGAGAAGAAGATATGCAGCAAATGCGGTGATGAGACCATTCCTGTTAATATCACGCCGCCCGGAGATTTTCGGCCGGCCTTTGATTATGATCTGGAGCTTATTCGAGCTACTGTCGATAAGCAGTTTGGAGAAGGCACTGGGGAGGAGATGCTGCCCCTTGACAAGATAGTTGTTCTCAATAAATCACCTGGCGTGGACCGTATGGACGAGGTCATTGTGGATGGCCAGGTGGTTGGCACTCATATCTACGAGCCGGGAAGAGGCTGGCGCTTTGTCATACGCATGATGGGCGCGCATTTCATACTTGACAAGTTGACCAAGGGCTGGGTGCAGGTGGACAATGGCGCAGTTCCGTCCATGAAGAAGGGATCCAGTGCGATGGCCATCGGTGTGATGGATGCAGACCCTGATATTCTGCCTGGCTATGAAGTCGTGATCTTCGATATGGATCGAGGATTGGTCGCAACAGGAAAGGCGAAGATGTCTGGCCCGGAGATGGTGGAAGTGATGAGAGGCCCAGCATTAAAGAATCGCTGGCACGATGAGATATCTGGCTTCGTTAGACCATCTGGCGGTCAGACCTGGAAGACAGCCGTGCAGGCCAATATTCCAAAGTTGGAGGAGGACATTGACCTTGCCGCGAGGAAGATACACAATACCATCAAGCGTGTTGGCAAGCCGGTAGCCGTGTCATTTTCCGGTGGAAAAGACAGCCTGGCAACTCTTTTGCTGGTGCTGGACGCGGGCATCAAGCCCAAGATAATCTTCATAGATACTGGCATCGAGTTTCAGGAGACGCTTGATCACATTGACGAGATCATGAAGAAGCATGATCTCGAGATGCTGACCACCAAGGCTGGAGAGGCTTATTTCGATGCTGTGAAGTATTTCGGACCATCGTCCAAAGATTTCCGATGGTGCTGCAAGACCTGTAAGCTGGGACCTACCGCTGGCCTTGTTCGCGAGCACTTTCCGGATGGCGTGCTAAGTTTCATCGGCCAGCGCCAGTACGAATCCGAAGCGAGATATCAAAAAGGCGGCATCTGGGAGAACCCCTGGGTTCCTGGTCAGATCGGCACTTCGCCAATTCAAAAATGGACTTCCCTGGAGGTCTGGCTTTACATTTTCTACAAGGAAGAGGAATATAATCCACTTTATGCAAAGGGCTTTGAAAGAATTGGTTGCTGGCTCTGCCCGGCAGCTGACATGGCCGAGCATTCGGAGATCGCCAAGTTCATGCCGCGTGCTGAAGAATGGAATACATTCCTCGAGCAGTATGCGAAGAAGAACGACCTGCCAGATGAGTGGGTCACCATGGGACTCTGGAGGTGGAAGAAACTCTCCAGAGGTATGCGGGATTATCTCCACCTGGAGAAACTGGATCATCTCATCGAGAAGCTGGACGAGTTCGAGAAGCGTGGCTACGAACACCTGGAAAATGAGGAAGTGCCAGCCGAGATGGCGGAGCGCGTTCAGACCTTTTCCATGATAACTGGCGGCGAAATTAACGGGGCAGTGATAAGGAAAGCACTGCATTGCGTTGGTTGTGGAGTTTGCCTTTCAAGGTGTGAGAATGGCGCACTGGAATTAATAGATGGTAAAATATATTTAGATGAGGATAAATGTGTTTCTTGTGGTTTATGCCTGCATCCGTGTCCTGTTGTAGATTATCCAAGACGATAATTTCCCTTGAACATCTTTATGAACATAAGTATCGTCAAAACAAGTATAATTATGGGAACGATGAAGAGCGGCCAGATATACCACGGCATCCCGCCCAGACCCCATGAGAATCCAAAGACAAACACAAAGGGCAGGAAACTGAAATTACTGCTCTTTTTTCTGAATAACAAACTTATGCCATAAATGAAGTAAATGACTGCGTTAATGATGAATAATATGATAAAATAGGGAGCGTCGATCAAGATAAGACCCAGGCAGTATACTGCAAAGCCAAGTGAGAGAATTCCTGTGCCTATCCGTAGCCAGTCCTTATTTCCATCCATATTCATAGCCTCCCAGCCACCTTGACAGCTTCCTTTCCAGGTTTTGTCGGTGCATATATTATCCAGCTGGCCTGCCGCTGGCCATCAATAAGGCCAGCGTCCTTCAGGATATTGATGTGATAGCTGAGCTTGGAATCCGAGATCTTGGGGCCGAGCATTTCTTTGATCAGACACACACACAAGGGTTGCTCGACAAGTGCCAGCATTATTTTTAGTCGCAGTGGGTCGGACAGAGCCTGAAAGATCTGGCTCTGTTCTTCCAGCTTTTTCTTATCTGGCAGAGCCTTGGCAATACCTTTGATGCCGCCTTTGGATTCGCACTGCTTCCTAATTGGTTCTGGTATCTCGGTATCCAGGATATCACCTTTCAATATGATTTCAACTTTTCTTGAAATAACTTTATATACTTCGGACTATTTCAAGTTTATTTGAAATAACATAGACTTCGTGATATAAAAATCTGTTCATCACGAGGGAGATGGAATAAAATGGATCCGATCCTGGCATTCGCGGACTGGCTGGTGTATGGCATATTTGGGTACGAGGCAGGAACCCACGCAGGCGATGCCCTCAATTTTTTCGTGTATGATGTGATCAAAATATTCGTTTTACTAATGACCATGATCTTTCTCGTATCTTATATTCGAACCTATATAACGCCCGAGAAAGCGCGCAAGTTCCTGGGGGAACGAACGGGCATTCAATATAATTTAATGGCCGCGATGGTGGGAGTTGTAACTCCTTTCTGTTCCTGCTCCAGCGTGCCGATTTTCATTGGATTCGTAGGAGCTGGTGTGCCCCTTGGAGTTACATTTTCCTTCCTAATTACTTCGCCCATGGTGAATGAGGCGGCTGTCGCGGTCCTTGGCGGATCAATAGGCTGGGCGGCCACCGCTGTTTATGTTATCAGTGGTGTTCTTATCGGTACTTTCGGTGGATACATCATAGGAAAATTGAAGTTAGAGCACTTGGTCGAGGATTTCGTTTACAAGACCTTTATTGGAGAAGGCCTGGATCCCGAAACAATGGCGTGGCAGGAAAGACGCGACTGGGCATGGGGCGAGACAAAGGATATCGTTCTGAAGGTCTGGCCTTACATTCTCATAGGCGTGGGTGTCGGTGCGATATTCCATGGGTATGCACCCGAAGGGATCATGGCCCAGTATGCGGGAAAGGATAATCTGTTAGCGGTTCCGGTTGCCGTGGGTCTGGGAGTGCCTCTATATTCCAATGTCATGGGGCTCATCCCGATAGCAGAATCTTTGATAGGCAAGGGTCTGCCAGTGGGAACCGCACTGGCATTTTTGATGTCCGTTACCGCTCTCTCCCTGCCTGAGCTGATAATCCTGAAAAAGGTACTGAAGCCTAAACTGATAATGTATTTCGTAGCTATTGTCGCCACGGGCATCATCATCACTGGCTACGTATTCAATTTGATATTATGATGAATGATAAAATGATATAGTATATGGTAGATGACTAATAGAAAAAAGAAATAGAAAAGGAGTGAAAAAAATGAAGATCGAGATACTGGGATCCGGGTGTGCGAAATGCAGGACCTTGGAAGCCAATGTGAGAGAAGCCGTCAAGGAGATGGCCATAGATGTGGAGATCGTCAAGGTGGATGACTTTGCCGAGATAGCGAAACGCGGTGTCATGGTGACCCCAGCGCTTGTCGTGGACGGCAAAGTGTTGCTCAATGGAAAAGTACCCAAGGTCAGTAAGATAAAGAAACTACTGGCTCGATGATCAGCAAGCCATCTGAAACAAAAACAAAAATAAAGGACGAGCGGCCATGAAAGATAAAGTGAAAATTCATAATAAGGATAATAAGGATAAGAAGCGCAGTTCTGATAAGTCTATATCGATAGCATTAGGATTAATTTTGATAATAATTCTATTCGCGGTCTATGTCTTAACGGATGGTACCACACAGGATCCATATGTCAATGATCCGATCTCTCCAGATGATGTGGCCGATCCTTATGTGTTCATTCATTCTATTGGCTCAGATACTGAAGATTTTTGGTCGATCAATCCCGCCGATCATGTATTACCCGGGGGTTTTGTATCGCACCCATCCTGGGCACTGGCTGATCTGGAATCTCGGCCATTGCTCATATTCACGCATAGTGAGGGATGTGCCCCTTGCGTCACACAGACCGCCATATGCGAGTCCATCTACGCAGACTATTCATCTGATATCAAATATTATGATATCCTATCCGGCACCGACGAACCAGAAGCCACGGAGGCCTTCACAGCATATGACCCGAATGGAGATCCTCATTTCGTACCTCTCACAATAGTGGTGACCAATGGGCCAGATGACTCCATTATCTGGCATAGCTGGGAAGGGGTCGTGCAGGAGTTGCCTCTGAGTGAATGGATAGACGATGCGATCGCATATCATGAGAAGTACTCGTAAAGGAAATGGTGGTAATGATGGTGGAAGGTCCAAAGATCAATGACAAGAGGTCGATTATCCTGCTCATCATCATCATATTCATATTGCTGGCATCCGCCATTATGATAGGTTTTTATGACCCGGACAACGGGGCTGATATCAAGCTAGCCCCGGACTTCACCGCCACGGACCACATGAACAGGACATTCAGTCTTAGTGATAATATCGGCAAGGTGACCGTACTTCACATAAATCAATTGGAAAGCCCGCTCTGCCTGGAATGCGAGGAGCAGATGAGGGGGCAGATCGAGGAACTGGAATTGCTGGCTGCTGATAATGATACGGATGTCAGCATCATCACCCTGAACATCAGAAAGAACGAATATTCAGATGATGGCTGGCAGCTGATGTATGATTGGTACGGGACCAATATCACCTGGAATTGGGTGGAGGAACACGAGCCGTACACGATAGCTTCCCAGTACCAAAAATACTGGGAAGTGGACAGCAGTTTTGCGAATCCCAGTTTGATACTTATAGATCATGAATCGAACGTGGTGGGTGTTTATCATGTTTATTGCCTGGGAACCGGAGAGCTGGACGGCATCCAGACCCATGGATCATTGGCCCAGGATGTGGAGGATATCCTGGCCGGAGATTGGGGTGATGAGTTCAGGGGCGATATCTCCACAGGTGTCAGCCTTGGAAGCATGCTCCTTCTCGGCATAGCCACATCCTTCTCCCCATGTTCGATATTATTACTGCTGACCATGATATCCTATATCGGGGCCCAGAAGGATGAGGAGGATGCGGATGAGGGTGGAGATGTGGATGAAAATAATAATGAGGATAAAGGTGCAAATAACGAAACAACTGGCCTGGATTGGAAAAAGGGATTGTGGATGGGCATATCATTCACACTGGGCACGACCCTCGTATTCCTCATATTCGGATTTTTAATTTCGTATATCGGGCTTTTCATAGAGATGTCCAGCACCTTCTACCTGGTTGCTGGCTCCATACTCGTGATACTGGGCATAAATGCCATCAAGCCCCTCACTGGACTGTTGGATATTTTGAAAACAAATAACACTGGCCGTGAAGAGGCCAGTGAAATTGAAACAGAAACCAATGATACCGGAATCAAGTTCGGAGCAGGGTTCATAGAAAGATTGAGCAAGCGCTCGGCCAATCTGGCTTCCTTCTTCCTGGGCATCATATTCTCCATTGGCTGGGCACCATGCGCGATATCCCTGGTATTTCCCGTGATGGTACTAATGCTGGCTCAGGATATTTCCATATTGACAGGCGGGATGATGATGGGAGCCTTCGGACTCGGTCACGGCCTTGTGATAATCCCATTCACTGTCGCGAGCAGTGAATTGAAAGGAAAGCTGGGCAATAAGTACATGAATGCTGGAAGATGGATCCAGCCTTTGTTCGGACTGGCCATAATAGCCATAGGGATGATATTCGCTATAAGGTATTTTGGAATTGAGATGTGGTAGTGATCGAAACACTACCACTTCCCATCTCCGAACCAGCCCTGAGCAACCATTCCATATTTCTTGGCCAGCTTCTTGCCTTTATCATGTGAATCCACCAGGCCCAAGCTCTTCGCCACGGGTATGTCCGGAATTCCCCATTTATTATTGTTACCGTACAGAGCGAGATACTTATCCAGAAGCTCGGGATAATGCTTTTCGATAGTGCGCATGAAAGCATCCTTCTGCCGCCCAGGTTTCAATGTCAGGCCGCCAGCCAGCATCCATTCCACACCTGCTTCCTTGGCTCGACGGAACACGGCTTCCATGTTCTCATCCGTATCCGCTATCCAGGGTATGAGGGGCATGGCCCAGATGCCGGTGTGAATTCCGGCATCTGCCAAGGTGGCCAGTGTTTCAAATCTTTCTGTCGTGCTGCTGGCATTGGGCTCGAATATTTTTTGGATATCATCCGAGTCAAAGGCCACGCTCATTGCCACCGTGGCCTTGCTGGTCTCATTTATCTTAACCAGCAGGTCCAGATCCCTCAGAATAAGTTTATTTTTAGTAAGTATGAAGACCGGGATATTGTAATCCACGGCCATTTGTAGAAGACGGCGTGTCATCTTCACTTCCTTCTCGGCTGGCTGGTAAACATCACATACGCCTCCGCCAATGCACACCGTGAAGTCCGGTTCATTTTCGATATCTTGCTTCATATCTTCTGAAAAATCAAGAAGGGTGCCAGTGTGCTTGCGATTGATAGGAATAAGACCTTTCTTTTTCAGATATGCCTCAAGAAGTTCCGGAGAATTCTGCTTGACCTTGATACGAGTGCCAAAGTCCTCGTGCATGTGGTAATTCTCCGCCTTGCCATCGCAATAAACGCAATCATGCCAGCACCCTTGATATGGATTCAGATTGATATTGCCAGACCTCTTCTGCTCGCGCACTACTGTCTTTGCATCGTAGTATTCGATCTGATAGGTGTCCGCATCTCCATCTGGAAAATATGACTGGCCTGTGTCACTCATTGTATTGAAATGACCGCCAATATCTATAACACTTTCGACAGGGTGAGCGAAAGTGTTTTTCTCAAATAATGACCACAAAATGAACACTTTTGCTCACTTCTGTTAAGTCTTTTGACCACTAATATTGTAATCAGTGATAAGATGACAGATGATGCAAATTCATATCAGGCAGGAAGAAAGAACGGTGGCATGAGGACATTCACAGTGGTCTGGACCGGCCAGTTCGTCTCCATGTTGGGAAGTGCGATGGTGGGCTTCGCACTCGCAATTTGGGCTTGGCTATTGACAGGACAGGCGACCGCATTGGCTATGGTCGCCTTCTTCTCCTTCGCTCCTACAATATTGATGAGCCCGATAGCCGGAGCACTTGTTGACAGATGGAACCGCAAAAAGACAATGATACTCAGCGATCTGGCTGCTGGAATTGGCAGCATCGTGATACTGGCGATCTATCTTGCAGGTGGCCTTCAGATCTGGCATCTATGTGCTGTCGGAGCCTTCTCAGGTATATTTCAATCCTTCCAGTTCCCAGCTTATTCAGCAGCTATAACGACCATGGTTGACAAAAAGCACTATGCCAGAACAAATTCCATGATGGCAATGGCCGGCTCAGCCTCTATAATCATCGCACCCATGCTAGCTGCCTTCCTGCTCGGGCCGATCGGAATAGCCGGAATATTGGTGCTGGACATCATCACATTCACATATGCAATTTCAGTGATCCTTATGGCTGACATACCTCAGCCAGCAGAGTCAAAGGATGGAAAGGAAAGCAAGGGCAGTCTGTGGAAGGAATCCCTGTACGGCTTCAAGTACATACGCGAGAGGCCCAGTTTATTCAGCCTGCTCTTAATATTCTTCCTTTTCAACCTTGTCGCGACAGCCGGCCAGACAGTGCTCGCACCCATGCTACTTGCGAGAACTGCAAACAATGAAATGATACTTGGCTCGGTCATGTCGATATTCGGGATAGGAGGCATCGTGGGGGGACTGGTCATAACAGCATGGGGAGGTCCGAAGAGGAAGATACACGGCATACTACTCGGCATGGCTGCAGGTAGTCTGTTGGGCATCACCCTCATCGGGCTTGGCCAGTCGATGTATGTCTGGGCCATAGGGGCCTTCATCGCAGCTGCTGTATTCCCGGTATTAGGAAGCTCGAGCCAGGCCATCTGGCAGTCCAAGGTCGCGCCAGATGTTCAGGGAAGGGTGTTTGCCGCCCGCAGAATGATCGCCCAGGTCTGTGTACCCATCTCGATGCTGATTTCCGGACCACTGGCCGATAGGGTATTCGAGCCTGCCATGATGGATGGCGGGAGCCTAACTGGTATATTCGGTTGGCTGGTGGGAACTGGCCCAGGTGCCGGAATGGGATTGATGCTCGTATTGGCAGGTATCGGAAGTGCGATAATAGCACTGGCCGCCTATGGGTCGAAAAATGTGAGGAACATAGAGGACATACTGCCAGATCATGATGCAGTGCCAGAGCCAGTGCCGGAGCCAATTAGCCCAGAACACCCAAATCCAGGCCCGGAATCACCACACCCCTCAACATCATCAGTTTGATTATTGCCCAGAACATGTGTAAGGCTCGGCTTCAAGCCCCGAAGCTTTACACATGTTCCTCCACATACCGTTATATATCCCCAAGGCAATTATGACCTGTAACTATGTCAGGATATCTCATTGTGGACATCGAGACCGCGGATCTCGAATTCGAAGACCAGGAGGTGCAGAGATACCTCCTGGAGAAGAACATAATTCCAGCTCTGCATCCTTACTTTTCCAGAATTGCCGCGATAGGGGTGAAGCCAGCTGGCAAGGATGCCATCATCCTTCATGGGGATGAAGAGGTGGAGATATTGACCGAATTCTGGAGACTGGTGAAGAGCAATCAAATGGCGAAAATAGTCACATTCAATGGCTATGGATTTGACATTCCTTACATAAATGCCAGGAGCGTGTTGAATGGCATCTCTCCAGGCACTGGCATCAATCTTAACAAATGGAACATGGGACGTTCCAATCACTTCGACATCATGCAGGCGATGTCCATGACAGGTAATTTCAAATGGGTGTCACTGGAGATGACAGCCAGAGTTCTAGATGTGCCAGTTCCAGAGGACAGTATTCCGTCCGCCGATATGCCCAAGCTCTTCAAGGAAGGCGATTGGGCCAGCATTGTGAAGCATAACAAACATGATCTAGAAATGACCGAAGCCATATATCTCAAAATTAAGGATATGTTTTGAACTCCTTCTACAATTCCTGAACCTATCATAAACTTTATTTTGTACTCACCTATTAGGATGAACGATAATATGACAATAGAATATCGACACCCAACAATAGATGACATCGAGGCTATGACCGATATAGCCAACAGATCCAGCAGAGAACTGCCGCTCCACAGAGATAATACTGTGGAGGAGATGAGAGCCTGGACCTTTGAAGAGGAAGATTATGACCCGAAGGGATACTTACTGGCTCTGGTTGATGGAGAACCTGCAGGTTACGGCGGTACAATGGTTCAAAAGAGCCGTCAGGAATCTGGCATGAACGATATCCACATTGGTTTGGGTGTCGTGCCAGAGCATCGGGGCAAGGGCATCGAGCAATATCTTATGAAGCATGGACTGGCCTTTGGTAGGGAAAAAGGGATCAAATATGCAAAGAGATGGTGCAGTCTGACCGAGGGCTGGAGGCATGATCTCAGCCTGGAATTCGGCTTCAAGGACGTCCGCCATGGTTATGTCATGGTGTATGATCAGAATGCTCCGCCGCCAAATGTACCCCTGCCCGACAATATGAGGTTCGAGCACCATGACTTCAAGAGTGCCAGTAGTGAGGTCATCACTCAGTTCGTTGAAGGGTTCAATGATTCTTTTGTCGACCATTATAATTTCTCACCTGTACCTATCCAGAGATTCATTAAGGCTCAGGAAGTGGACATGGAGCCAGGTCGCATCACCTTTGCAAAGGAAGGTGATGATATCTCAGGCGTACTTCTCGTAGAGGAGTCTACGGAATTCAATAAGGAAAATGGGACAAAGGTAGGCTGGGCCAATGTATTGGGTGTTCGTAAGGAATATAGAAAGAGAGGCATTGGAAGAGCCCTATTATCTGATGGTATGAAGTGGATACTTGACCAGGGCATGGACACCGTTTATCTTGGCATGGATGCCGAGAACGCCAAAGCACTGGACCTATACCTGTCACTGGGCTTCAAGGTCGATCAGGAAGGTATCACTTACCAACTTGACCTATAGATCAGCATAATACAAAACTAACTATGATGTATATTTTTATACATCGGAGAACACTTATATACTATATCGTCCTCCTCGCCCTTCAAGGTGACAATATGTGGGACATAGTGAAAGTGAAATTCGAGAACTACCCAGCGCAGGAAAAGATAGCTGAAAAGCTGATGGAACACGGCATATCCGTGAAGAACGGCCTACTTTATTCGGGCGATATCTACATGCCGGGCACGGCCTTAGCGAGGGCAACAGGTACAGATCGCCGAGTTGTATTATCGACCATCCAGACCATCATGCACGACCCGGAACTGGAGAATATCTTCGCCAATATTCGTCCAATTTGCAGTTTTAAGGACGTGGCACCCAGCATGAACTGGGGTGTCCTCGAAATTCAGCCAGATGATGTTGACAAGCCTGGAATTGTAGCGGATGTGACGCAGATACTGGCCAGGGAGAATATCAGTTTGAGGCAGATCATTGCGGATGACCCAGGGATCATGAAGAAGCCAAAGGCTTTCTTCATTTCAGAAAAGCCAATACCAGCGAAGCTCCTTCCTATGATAAAGGAGCTGGATGGGGTTAAGGGAGTTTCGATCTATTGATGACACTGTGAAGGATAAGCGGATGCGAAACCAATTTAACCATCCAGCCTATTTCGGGTTTAGGTAATATCATGACCCTCAAGATAGGAATAATCGGCGGCAGTGGAATTGCAGATGCAGGTTTCTTTACGGAGATAGATAAGATAAACTTGGACACGCCTTATGGGAAACCATCTGGTTCTTTCATAAAAGGCGAGTACGAGGGCGTTGAGATATACTTCCTCAATCGGCACGGAGCCGGCCACACCATTCCCCCTCACAAGGTCAATTACAGGGCGAATATCTGGGGAATGAAAGAACTGGGTGTCAGTATCCTTCTATGCCCGTCAGCCGTCGGCTCGCTCAAAGAAGAGTACGAGCCAGCCCAGATATGCATAACAGATCAATTCATTGATTTCACAAGAGGTCGCGATCTGACATTCTTCGACGGCCCAAAGGTGGCTCATCTTTCCATTGCCGATCCTATGTGTGGCAGTCTGAGGAAACTTCTCATTGATGAATGTGAGAAGCAGAGCCTGGCACATCACAAGAAAGGAACTTATGTCACGATAGCCGGCCCTCGCTTTTCAACAAAGGCTGAAAGCCATATGTTCCGCAATTTCGCTGATATAATCGGCATGACGCTGGTTCCCGAATGCCAGCTGGCCAGAGAATTGGGATTGTGCTATGCGAATATCGCCATGATAACTGATTATGATGTCTGGAAGGATAAGCCAGTCAATATCGAGGAGGTCATCAAGACCATGAAGAACAATGTTGGTAAGATTCAATCACTTCTTCAGGGTGTTATTCCAAGACTGGCCGAGTTGGATAATTGCAACTGTAAAGCTACCGCGCTAGATTCCGAGATGTAATGTCCAAATATTATCCATATTGAGGAATACCCAGGGATTTCCCGCGATACGCTTATATATGCTAAAACCTACACTCATACCAGAGACGATAATATGACAGAAATACAACATATAATCAAGACCTCTGGCCTGAAGAAGACTTTCAAACAGGTCAGGGCGGTCGATGACCTTACCCTTACTGTGAACAGGGGAGATATTTACGGATTTCTTGGGCCAAATGGAGCCGGAAAGACCACGACCATCAAGATGATACTGGACCTTGTCCAGCCCGATGGCGGAGATATCTGGCTGAACGGGATCAATATTGCAGAGAACGGTGTGAATACCCGTGAGGGTATCGGATACCTTCCAGAGAGGGCTCAATTCTACCAAAACCTCACCGCCATCCAGACAATGGAATTCTTCGCGGAATTGAAAGGCGTGGACAAGGATCAGTGTGACGAGCTCCTTGCCAAGGTGGGCATGGACAGATGGCGCGACAAGAAAGTTGGCACATTCTCAAAGGGAATGGTACAGCTTGTTGGTGTTGCTCAGGCACTCCTTGGAGAACCACAATTACTCATACTCGACGAACCGACATCTGGATTGGATCCCAGATGGTCCAGAGTGCTCAAGGATATCATATTGGAGATGAATGGAAAAGGCACTACGGTTTTCTTCTCATCCCATTTACTTTCAGAGGTTCAGGAATTATGTAACCGCGTTGCTATCCTGAATCAGGGTCACTTGATAATCGAGGACACGGTGGCACATGTCAGCGGAGGCATGAGCAATAAGCCAAAGCTGGTCATACGTGTTACCAGTGAGCCTGAGAAAGCTGTCCAGGCGATCAAGGATGCTGGCTTTGACGAGGTCGAGGTTCACGGCAATCAGATATCTGTCCTGGTGGAAAGCACGGACAAATCCAAGATCCTCAAAGCCCTCAGTGATGCTGAGATATCTGTTGAGGATTTCAAGACCATCGAGCCATCTTTGGAAGATGCCTTCATGGGCTATATTGGCCAGGAGGCCATTGCTGGAGGTGTCATCAATGGGCCTTGAGATCAACCTGAATAAAGTAATGTCGATCGCTAAGAAAGAATTCATGGACAATTGGAGAAACAAATGGGTGCTGGCACTTAGTATTCTATTCATGATCCTGGTAATAGCCTTCTCCTACTTTGGAGGAGCAACTGGAGGAAGTGTCGAGTTCCAGGGGTACGCGGATACAGTTGCAGCTATGTCCACCATTGCCGCCATGTTCCTGCCGATCATAGCAATTATGCTTGGCTATGGCTCGGTAATAAGCGAAAGAGAGAATGGGTCAATGGGTGTTGTCCTGGGCTGTCCGGTCTCCAAATTTGATGTGATAATAGGTAAATTCCTAGGACTTGGTTCAGTGTTGATGGCCACGATATTGATAGGATTCGGAGTATCTGGCATCATTGTAGGAGCAATAGCTGGCTTTGAAGGAGGGGTAGAATACTTCCTCTTCATGATGCTGACCTTCATATTCGCCATGTTCTTTCTGGGATTCTCCATATTCATGTCCACAATTGCGAACAAACGTTCTACCGCGATAGCTGGAGGCCTTGTAGTGTTCTTCAGTGGTATGATAGCAGGTATGATCCTATTCGGGTTATGGATAGCCAGTGGAGGGGACTTTGGAGCAATGATGGATGCCGCCATGACAGGCGGAGATATGCCTTCCTTCCCTGATTGGTACTGGGCTGGTATGTTCTTCAGCTTCATGGACATATATCCAATGGGTGCGATGCTCTTGTTCAATCTGACGGATTTCTCTGGTATCTCCTATGCATACCCAGATTTTGTAACCGCAGTATCGATCTCCGCATGGTTCACCGTACTTACGCTCTTGTCCTTCTTTGGTTCCCTGTTCGTCTTCGATAAGAAGGATCTATGAGGTAATGAATGAGCCAGTACTCACTATATAAGGAAACTATCTGGTGGAAGGAGATAATCGTCACAATAGGGACAATGTCAGTGCTATTTGGAGTACTGGCATTCTTCTTTCTTTTCAGATCAACGGATCCTGAAAGTGAGCGAGTTTTGCTATTCATCATTTTCTCGATAATTAGTGTATTATTCATTTTTCTGACCTATTATTTCAGGAAGCTGGACATTGATATACACAATGATGGTGTGAGCATTGGTTGGGCCTACTTCAAAAAAGAGTATGTTTGGTCCGATATCGAAGAGGTCTGGAAGGATGATCGCAATGCCATGAGATACGGTGGCTACGGCATCAAAGGCACTTATATGAACGGAAAATGGGTGCTGGTATACAATGTCATCATGGCTGATAGAGTGGTTCTGAAGCTGAAGGAAGGAAAATACGGTGAATTCGTATTCTCCACAAAGGATCCAGATAAGGTGATCGGGCTGATCGAACCATACCTTGGTAAACAGTAGATATCGGGTTAAGATCATCAATCACATCAATCACATCAATCACATCTATCATATCAATTACATCAAGCTCAATTATTTATAACACAGTCAGATTGACCCTGTGATGATGGACATCGACTACTCTGAGCTTGAGAGATATGATCACCAATGCCTGGATGGCTGTGGCCTATGTTGCCTCTGCCAGCCAGAATTGGATGATGATGAACTGGCAGTTTTCAGAAAGGCAGGTCTTGAAGAAGGGCTGACAAATTATCATGTGCAGGGTGGCCAGAAAACCGATGAACCAACGGCCATCAAGCTTCAAGGCGGCAGGGGAGCCTGTCATTTCCTGAAGGATCTCAGATGCCAGATACATGATGTTCGTCCTCGACCATGCCGACAGTTTCCGGTTCAGGTCCATTTGTTAAGGAGGGTGCAGGTAAATGCCAATCTGGCCTGCCCAGGGATATTCGATAATACCTCGGATAGGGGCACGATGGCCTCTTCAGGGAAAGGCGGAGATAGTCTGCTGGCCTTTGGGAAGGAAACCATATCGAAAATTCCACAGGATGAGATGGAAGACATATTCGAACAGGCAGTGGAAATTGTAAAAGAATTTGATGAGCACACTCTTGATTTCGAGGTCTATCAGGATCCAGGGGCCTTGAAGGACGCTGGCACTGATCTTATCAATGGGATGAAGGGTTCGGATTGGATCGCCAGAACACTGGCCTGGTCCAATGAGGAATCCATTGGCACTGATCTCAAGAACAAGACATTCGCAAGGGATGTATTATCTCATGTTCCGGAGCCTGATATTCTGGAGGTCGCCAATGATGGGAACATTGACCTACTGGACCAGGATGATCTGGCCCAGATACCCGTGTTCGTGGATGATGATATGAAATGGATCGCACTTAGATCCAGAAAGAACATTATCGATGTTATGAGAATGGAAGAAGATGGCTCCCTGGAGACAATGCACGAGATCCCAATGGATAGCATAAAATTGATGGATTGGACAAGCGATGGGACCGAGGTCTTTCAGAATTATGCAAGACTGCTCAATGACAGAGATCCCTTCATGGGGTATGTTTACCAGGTATGCGCGGATCAGGATTTCCAATTCGATCTTGCCACAGTGTATATTGGAACAATGGCGACGACAATGCTGGATCTGTGGTGGAGAGCTTCCTTGATGGGTATGGTGAAGGGAGAAAAGAGCATTGGCCAGAACCTGGCGAAGGTGGGGATCAAATCTTTTGATATGACCAGCCTGGGAGCGCCCAGTATCGGTTTGTTCATATAATTCTTATAGGAAAGAATTTAATAATGTTCTGAATTTCCTGGCTCATAGTAATCGCAATGCGGGGATACCCGAGCTAGGTCAAAGGGGTGGGGCTTAGGACCCCATGGTTAGTCCTTCGCCGGTTCGAATCCGGCTCCCCGCATTTATTTATTAAAGGATTCGAACGGAGTTCGATTGAGAATTTACTTGTAAATTCGAGAGAGCACCGCAACGAAGTGTAGGTGCGAAATCCGGCTCCCCGCATTTATTTATTAAAGGATTCGAAAGTAGTAGTCGGCTGCCGTAGTCCCATCGAAAATTATTCAACTAATCTCGAAGCCAGACGTGAGCTTCGAGAATTTGGGACTATGGCCTTCGATGGAAACATCATGCCGAAGGCATATCGTTTCCACGGCTCTCCGCATATTTTTGTATAGGAATTCGAAAGTAGTAGCCACATTATTCATCTCACACACTATTTACAGGTGATCTGAATCAAAATCCCACATAATTCAATAGAGGCCAACAATCGTTAAGTATCCAAACGAATAAGTATCATTTATCTATATCTGGTCTTGCTTGAATAGAGGAGAGTGTAGATGGACCCTGAAAATGATAAGCATATTACAACAGTCTTCGTAGGTCGAGACAATGAGATCAGCGTCTTGAACAATTATCTAGAGGAAGCAAGGTCTGGACACAGCAAGCTTGTATTTGTCACAGGAGAAGCTGGCATAGGCAAGACCCGGCTTATCCGCGAAGTTGGTAATCATGCAAAAGAAATGGGTGCCCAGTTCATAACTGGTAGGTGTATATCTCATCAGCATGGTGACCCCTACCTGCCATTTATTGATGCTCTCGGGATCAAACTTGGATCTAAATCCTCAAATGATTCAAATAGCTTTTCAAATCTGCCAATAGGCATGTCTGGGGTCGGTGATGATTCCAGTTATGAGGATGATGGCGATCTTCCACTTGGTCTCTTACCAATGGCGGGAGGCCATGATACCAATATCGCTGATATGGATATGGCTGGGCAAAGAGACCGTATGTTCAATACGATCGCCGATCTTATTAAGACCAGGGCGACAAAGGATCCATTGTTCATTTTCCTTGACGATATGCAATATGCGGATGGGGCCACACTTCAACTTTTATTTTATATTGCCAGATCCCTGCAGAATTCCAAGGTCATGATATGCTGTGCTTACAGACCTAATGAATTGGATATGCCTCAGGGACAGGTACATCCTCTTACCCAGATGTTGAGACGGATGGGGCAGGAGAAACTGTACAGTTCACTTCAGCTCAATCCGCTTTCCCTTGACGAGATAAGGGAAAAGGTGGAGTCCATCCTGGAAATAACAGATATTCCATCTGGCTTCATGAACAAATTATATGATGAGAGCGAGGGAAATCCCTTCTTCGTCGAGGAAGTGCTAAAATCACTCATGGATGAGGGAGTGATAAAGCGCCATTCACATATCTGGGATGCTGGTCTAGACCTATCATCCATAAGGATACCCAATACTATCAAGGATGTCATAACTCACAGGATCGCCAAGATGAATGAGAGCTCGAAGAAGGTTCTCAAGTATGCGTCAGTCATTGGCCAAAAGTTCCAATTCGATGTTCTTCAAAAAGTATCGGAAATGAACAGCGAGGAATTACTGGACACTCTGGATCATCTCATTGATATCGAGATGATACATGAGGATTCTGGCAGCCACCATGAAGAAGCATTCTATTTCGGTCACAAACAGACCAGGACGGTCATCTACGAAGGCATGAGTCGAAGCAGGATCAGGGTCATGCACCTGAAGGTGGGTAATATCATCGAGGAGATGTACAAAGGTCGATTGAATGATGTTATCTTCGCCCTTGCCAGACACTTCACGCTTGGCAAGGATTTCACACGATCACATGAATATTCAAAACAAGCAGGTACAGCCGCCATGGCAAGCTTCGCCTTTGAGGACGCTATAGAACATTTCACTACTGCTTTGAGGGCACTGAGCTTCTTGGGAGATGATTGTGGTATCGATATCAAGAAGGAAGGCCTGGACCTATCATTCCAATTGGGTGACCTTGATTATGCAATGGGAGATCCAGCAGCTGCTGTGGAACATTATAGAAATGCTCTCCAGAACAGCCAGGCTCTGGGTGATAAGGAATCTGAAGCTGAGGCTTACCTTTACATCGGGCATACGGAAAGGCTCAGGGGTAATTTCCACCGGGCTGAGGATATGTATGAAAAGGCCATTGTTCATTTTGATTCCACTGATAACTATGCTGGGCTTGCCGGAAGTCAACAAGGCCTGGGATATGTCCACTGGAGGAAGGGTGAGAACGATGAGGCTGTGGAGCATTACAAAGAAAGCATAAGTTTCTCCATGAAAGCCGGTGATGATCATGGAATGGCCAAGACCCATATCGAATTGGGCAATGTCTACAATTATTGGGGAGATTATGCAAAGGCCATGCAGTATTACAAGAAATCCATACCGCATTTGGAGAAGGTCGGTGACTATAATGAACTGGCCAGAGCTTATAACAATATGGGCGATTCCACTATCAAAGTGGATGATTTTCATGGTGCCCTGGAGTATTTTGAGAAATGTAAGCAAGCTTCTGAAAAGATCGGGAACAAGAACTTCGTTGCATGGAGCCTGTTCAATTCAGCAGAGGCATTGGCCTACCTTGGAGAATATGACAAGGCAGAAGATTATTGTGTTCGCGCACTCAAGATATGCGAAGACCTGGATGACAGGGTGGGCATGAATGGTGTGTTCAAGAACTTTGGTGTTATTTACAGATTCAAGAAGGAATGGGACAAGTCCATCGAGAACTTTAATAAAAGTATCGTGATATTGGAGATGCTGGATATCCCATATGAATTGGGTGTCACCTATAGTGATCTGGCAAAGACCTATGAGGACATGGGAGAGATAGAAGAGGCCCTGGAGAATTTCAATATGGCCAAGGATCTTCTTGAGAGTGTTGGCTCAATGTCCGAGGCCAAGGAGATCGAGGACAAGATCAAAGAGCTTGAGGGATGATCCCTTATCCTTATCTATAATTCTACAAGCTCAGGTTTATCAATATTTTTAAATGTACTGTACAGCAGACCTGCAGGCTGTGATAAGGACAATTTATTGGTTTAGCTAGCACTAGCTCATGCTTAAGTTAAACTATTTGCCAGTTGCTAGATGAGATGAGTAGCCGATCAAACTATTGGTATCAGTTTGATATGTGGTGCGCCTTTTTCCTCATCTGCCACGATACCGTAGATAATGGTCTTTGGTTTGATACCATAGATACATGGGCACTTGTTTATGTCCGTGATCTTCAGATAGGTATCTGCCATGTTCATTATCTCCTGGGTCAGCTTGAGTCCTGGTTTGATGATGCCAATTCCGATATCCTCTGATATCTTGATCTTGGCAACTGCCTCCAGAAGCTGTTTTATGGCAACTCCGCCACCCTGTAGGTATTCGAGGGTGTCGAATCCAGTATAATCGATTATTGGCTTGTTCTCCGGCCCTCTGAGGAACTCCATATTACTCTTCCAGACCCTGACTGCCTCATCCTTGTTCCTGGTTCCGAGAGCCATGATATAAGGTGAATCGGATTTTTGTGTGAAGTAATCCGCTATCCTGACATGATCATCGAACTTTTGATCCGGCATATAGGTTGTCAGATCCTTCTTCACGGAATCCGCATGGTCACCGCCAGTAAGTACGGCGAACACGCCTTTGTTCTGGGTAATGAAGTTAAGTAATATTGGCCTGACAACAGAATAATATTCATCACTGGATACATTCTCATCGACCTGGATAACATTGTAACTGCCCTTTGAATATCCGCCCGAAAGCAATTCATCTAGGTCCTTGGTACCCGTACTGTAATGGGTTTCCGTGTCAATTATGGGATCCCATTGTATAGATTCCATATTCGATAGACTGCCATTGAAGGGATCGAAGCTCATGAATCGACCATCTTTCAATGTTGTGAGATAGGATGGTTGTGCTATCTGGGTCGCTCTCAGTTTGAGCAGGTGCATTTGTCTCACCCTGCGTCCTTCCAGAGCACTATAATCAAATTGTATAACACCATCAACAAGGAAAGCCAGATCCGCATTGCTTTCTTTCTCAAGTACGAAAAGAACGTCTACATTGGATCCCTCTACCAGGTCCTTCTGTATGCACATGATCAATTCATCCTGCTCCAGCGAATATTTATTGGTAACACCCTCCACGCTATCTATGATAAGCATGGATTTTGCTGGCAGTATGGAATCTACCTTGTCGTATATTCTCTCTATCTCCGGCATGCGATTACGTTCAAGAAGCACAGAAAGTCTTGTTCTGTCAACCTTTCGTGGGGCATCCAAAGGTTTTTCATTGATGGATTTGAGGAATTCCTTGGCATTGGCCAGGTTAGCTGGGTCTTCCTGAACAGAAGGTGAATCATCCTCATCATTGTATAGGCTGGCCAAGAACACGCGGCTGGAATCGATTATCCTGCTCCTCATGTCCTCTTCCTTCAACCAGGGAAATTGTTGATACAATGCATTATCGGATACTCGTGTAGAAAGATAGAAGCTCCTTTGTGGCTCTGCCATCTCCTCAAGTAATTGAAGAGCGAAGGTAGTCTTTCCAGTACCTGCACTACCCATTACCATTAGCGATCGGCCACCTTGGGCTTCGAAGAATTCTCTGATCTCTGTTGGGATAGATCTCTTAGATTTTTCCTTGCTCATTGGTAAGCACCTCCTTGACATTCTCAACTGCCTCATTCAGGGCCACAGCAAGTTTATCTGGTTCTGCATTCTTTGCGAATATGGCGATCAAGGCCTTTGAACCAACACTGCTGGCCATAAGCAGGCCGCTATTGGATTCAATTACTATCTTATTGGGAGGGTCCTGTTCCAAACTGGAATATACTACCTCCGAGGCCCCTAAAATAGTGGCCGATAGTGTTGAAAATGTTTCGATCTGGTTATTGTCTGGGATATTCCAGGCAATTGGTACTCCACTCCGCGATATTATAGCGGAAATCTCTATTTCATGCTTCTTATTTAGCGACTCGAGCTCTTTATTTAGCTCTCCAACCATTGACATACATTGCCCTCCTAAATGTCTTGTAGTTCATTCTGGTAATCTGACATCCATCATACTTGGTTCTTTAGGCATGATGCACGTATGAAAATTGCTTACACAACTTCAATTCCCATGAATTAACTCCCCTTATTATTCCTAACTATATCATACTGGGGTTATTTAATTATTTTCTATGATTTCTCAAGTCTGGGATATCTATACACACTCGCCTGAGCTAATGTGACCAGTCAGAGTATTGGAACTTAATGAAGGCTCAGCAAACCTTAAGATGCGGTATTATGGCTTCGGGCTGATCGAATACCTATCAGTTATGTGTTGAGGATCATCCAAGTTTCTGAATTATCATCTCAGCAACTTTCTCTCCTGAGAGAAGCATTCCACCGAAGATAGGCCCCATTCTTGGAGCGCCCATGACAGCGTTTGCCGCCATTCCAGCCACATACACACCAGGGAATACCTCTCCTGTGTTCTCGACCACAGTCTGTTCTCCGACTTCCGCCCACATGGATTTCTCGCCCTCTATCTTGCCACTGGGGGTAGTAAGCTTACCGGTCTTTCTTTGAACCACGTGACATATTTCAGAATCATGGCCTGTGGCATCTATCACGGCCTTGGCTCCGAGTGTCAAAGGATCCACATGCAATCCAGCCACATCTACGGCGGACCAGTTGATGACAACTCCGTTCACAATATTTTCTCTCATCATCACGTCCTCTACAGTTGTCGCGATCATCATCATAGCACCGGCATCCATGGCGGCCCCACATAGCTTGGAGACCGATTCAATAGAATTGGCTGTATAATATCCATCATTGCAATCTTCAAGTTTTATTTTGACTTCCTCAAGAAGATGCTTGGACTCCTCCTGAACTACAAGAACAGGAAAGGTCATACCCCCTCCCCACATACCTCCGCCAGGAGATAATTTTCTCTCTATTATCAATACCTTCTTTCCAGCTTTGGCCAATATCCTGGCAGCTGTAAGACCAGCGGGCCCCGCTCCGGCAATTACAACGTCAACTTCTATCATGCTGAGGAATTCCCTAGAATATCTTTCAAATATCTTCCTGGTCACTTCTACATCTTCAATCATCTAAACCACCTTATACTGCCCAATATCTTGAGAGCTATTTCTGCTCGATAAGTTAATTCGATATTTAATCTCTATTATCAATAGTTATAGGTCTTAATGGATCCTGCCACACCTGATGCACTGATATCGTCCATCTCCTGTCATGGAGAAGCTTCCACCACAGGATGAGCATTTATTGGCAATTTGTTCGGGTGGAGGAGGAGGCGCAGATGCGACCTGGGAATTGGGTGAAGGCGGTGGTTGATCGTACACGGGCGTGTGCTCATCAGGATACTGCTGTTGTGGAGGGGGTGTGTATTGATGCTCCTGATAGATGTGCTGGCCATGGCTAAGTGGCTCACTTATGAGGATAACGGATGTTCCTGCTATCCTGTCAAGGTATTTCTGCTTTGGATCACCTTCTGTCATCATGCCCACTATCACATCGATCAGCAATAGAAAGCCATTGATCTTGGAGATATTTCGGATCGCCACTTTACCAACATCCAGATCACCTGAAAAGGCGATCACCCTAAGACCTAATATCTTCTTTCCCAAACTGGCTCCCATTGTAAGTTCTGTGAGCAAGAAATACAAAAAGGCCACGACGGCCAATGAACCGACATAATAGATATCGAAGCCCCATGCCAGCTTGAAAATGGATAATATTGTCAAAGGGATCGATATGATCACATAATCTAAGATGGCCGCGATAATTCTCTTTATCCAGTGATCTTTCAGTGCTTCGTCCGAACCTATTATATCCATGGCTGATGTCATGTCATCCCTTCTGATATCTTTCAGTATGAAATTGTTCGATATAAATATTTAGGTGAGCGGAGTCTAACTTTCACAGATCCGCAAGTAGCTATATATATCACCAGTACAATCCAGTTCATACCTTCTACGGAAGGGGGAGTGATGTTGATGTATATGGATAGCGGTAAATGCCATTATCAATATTCATCATCATAAATATTGGAGCGATCATTATGGGTAACATAGTAATAGCCATCGGAGGCAATGCCCTCATCAAGCCTGGCCAGGAAGGCACCATCTATGAGCAATTCGCCAATGCGAGAGAGACATGCGAGCAGGTGATCAAATTGGTGAGAAAGGGGCATGATATTGTCCTGACACATGGAAATGGGCCTCAGGTTGGCAATGCTCTTTTGAGGCATGATAATTCCAGGGATACCATTCCTCCGTTCCCATTGGGCATGTGTGTTGCAGAGACCGTGGGATCACTGGGGTACATGCTCCAGCAGACCATGCAGAACACTGTGAAGATGGCTGGTCTAAATAAAGACACTCTGACAGTTATTACTCAGGTGGTGGTCGACAAAGATGATCCTTCTTTCAAGAACCCGACAAAACCAATTGGCCAATTCTATGAAAAAGAATGTATCATGAAGATGGTGGAAGAGGATGGTTGGTCTGTTGGAGAGGATAGTGGAAGAGGTTGGAGAAGGATGGTACCATCGCCAAGGCCAGTGAGGATAGCGGAGATAGGAACCATACGCGAACTACTTGCCGAGGGCAGGATAATAATCGCTTGCGGTGGTGGTGGTCTTCCAGTCATCGAACTTGAGGACAAACAATTGGATGGCGTGGAGGCTGTTATTGATAAGGACTATGCCTCGTCCAGACTGGCACAGCAACTGGGTACCAAGCTTTTCATAATTCTGACAACCGTTGATAAAGTATCTATCAATTTCGGAAAGCCAGATCAGAAGGAATTAGACACCATCGATCTTGATGAAGCCAAGACGCTCATGGCGGAAGGTCATTTCCCGCCAGGTTCAATGGGTCCAAAGATGGAAGCCGCCATTGATTTCTTGGAAAATGGAGGCGAGGAGGTCATCATCACAGAGATCAGCCTTCTGGAGCAGGCACTTGAGGGTAAGGCTGGCACGCATATAGTTAGCTGAGATATGTTCGATCTCTTAATTGAAATGAATGAAAACTTTCAGATTCTTCAGGGTCTGATAGTTTTCAACCCAAATGCTTAATTATTAAAGCCACGATAACTAATCGAATGAGCTTTGATCTATCTGTTGTTACGAATACTCCTTTATCTGGGATAAATGACCTGGATGAGGCTTGCATGATCTTTCTGATCAATATCGGTTATCTGCCCAAAGGGTATGAATTGAGAAGCAATGGTGAAAATGCCAGGGATAGCATTCCCTTCAGATTGTTCGTCGACTGTCTTTTGAAAAGAAGGGACAAGGTCTGGCTCATTGAAGAACTGGCTGCTGAGCTTGAAACATCCAAACCTACGGTTTACAGGCATATCAACAAGCTCAAGTCAATGGACCTTCTTGATTTCACACAGGTCGAAGTATCTGATAATACATTCAAGAAAGGTTACAGGTTGAGATATGATAATCTGGCCAAGGCATGGAACTTCGTCGAGGCCCATGTCGGGGTCGCGATGGAGAACTACAGAAAAACTGTGGATCATATCCAGAAATTGGTCGAGGCAGAAAGGAGGAAATGATTGCGAGAGCGAAGCGATTGCAATCAGAGCTTCGAACAAGATTCGAAGCTTCATATGTGCGAACAAAGTTCTCACATACGAAAGCTCGGAATTGAATGCGAGAATAAAATGATTGCATTCAAAAGTTCGAACGAAGTAAGAAATTCAAAATGGAGAGGTTATGAATGTCAAAAACAAAAGATGAGGAACCAGTAGTTCTCACTGTTGGCTCCCAATACAGAGTGAAATCACTTGAATCCAGGGAATCCCCACTTATCACACATGGTAAATTCCTGGGATATACATCAATTGGCAACGATGATGGACTATGCATGGAACTGGATGATTCCCACAAGGATATGAAGGGACGTATCCGGGTCATACCAATGCACATGCTGGTATGCATCGATATTATCAAAGCCAATGAGAAGAAGGATGAGAAGAAGAAGCCAGTTGGCACCATGTATGGGTGATCATGCCAGCTGAGTTCGACAGCAGCAGTCTTGAAGCGCGTGTTCTGAGATTACTGCAAAAGGCATATCCTATAACACTTGATGAAATGGAGCGCAAGCTCCGAATATCCGCCTTGAAATTAAAAAGGGTTCTGGCCACACTTGAGATAAAAGGTCTTGTGGCCATCAGACCCCTTCCGGATAAGACCTATGTGGATCTCATAAGCCAGAACTTCAGGTTCACAGGTAGAAATCCCAGCCAACAGAAGAAATTAAAGCATACGAAAGCAAAGAAACCTGGTGGGGGCGATCAAACGAATGATTATGATGGCCCCATGTTCGGTTAGGTGATCGGATGAAGACCAGACCGATCAAGGAATGGACATTTTTCGCTTTTCTATTTATTGGAGCGATATGCGCGATCCTTCTGCCGATGACGGTACTAACATACATGGATTATGCAGAGTCTGGGTATGGTGTGGAAGTGGAGATGGGCGATGCACGACTTGGATCCTCGGGCGAGCTTATTTTCGTCATGAGCATCACCAATCCGGGAAAATTGGAATTACAGGCGACAGGAGCGGAGATCATTCTCATGGATGGTTCAGAGGTTCCTGTGAAAGTGAACATGCTCCTGGATATTGATCGGAAAGGCACAGAGGAAATACAGGTCCACATACCACTTTCTGAAGGTGGTATGGCACTTGTTTCCCAGGGTGAAATATCCTATTCGATAGAAATGGACGTATATGTGCCATATAGGGATGGTTACACAACTCATAGATCCGAAGGAATATTGGAGGTGTCTCCTTGAAAGACCTCCAGGAATCCACGAAAAATAAGCTGGATGATATGGGAGAGAATTGGGACATTCAGGATGAGCAATTGGAGGAATTGAAGGTGCTGAAATTCAGCTCCTGGCCATGGACTGTCCTTAAAGGAGCTTTGGGTGTGGTGATCGTCACCACCGTATACCTTCTGTATTCTCTAGCTGAGATCCCCTGGACACTGGGCGAGTCCATTGCCGGGATGATGTTATTTGGCTTTGTACCGTTCTTTGTCAGTTTCGTTCTGGGTATGACCTTCGAGAATGGCAAGAAGGCTCTGGCCTTTTCCCTGATGGTTGGCATGACCTCGATACTGCTTTTGTACGTGATACTGAACCTGCCATACAGCATGGGTCTTTTTGATAGTCATGGGGATGGCTATGGGACCTACATGTGGTGGTACATTCTATTATCATTCATCAATATGATATCATTCATGCCAGTGGCGGCAGTACTGGCATCCTCGACTAATGTGTACGAGTGATCATGTGTATGATCTGCCATCAGATCTCAGGATATCGAATTATTGATTCATTCATCAGACTTTTATAGAGGTTCATCGATTGTGCGGAAGATGACCTCACAATATTATGACGAGATCATAGATGCCATCAAGTCTGGCAAGATCCAAACCAAGGATGAGATCCATAAAATGAAGATCGCCCTTTGCAGGAAATACCCCATGGAGAGCATACCCAGTGATGCTGATATTTTGGGACATGCTGATCCGGATGAACGCGAATTCCTCGTGCCCTTCCTGATGATCAAGCCAGTGCGTACGATAAGCGGTGTGGCGGTGGTCGCGGTGATGACCTCTCCGCATGACTGCCCGCATGGAAAGTGCATCTTCTGCCCTGGAGGAGTGGACAATGGAACTGCCCAGTCATATACTGGCCAGGAGCCAGCAGCTCTGCGCGCCGCCCACAATGAGTTCGACCCGATCAGGCAAGTCCAGTCTCGATTGACACAACTGAAAGCCATTGGCCACAAGACTGGCAAGGTGGACCTGATAATCATGGGCGGGACCTTCACGGCCAGGGATGCGGAATATCAAGAGAACTTCGTGAAGGGTTGCTTCGATGGAATGAACGGTACTGTTTCCAGTAGCATTGAGGAGGCACATTTGCTCAATCAGAGCGCGGATACAAGATGCATTGGAATGACCGTGGAAACAAGGCCAGATCATTTTATGGAACCTCATATCGACATTTCACTCGGTCTGGGAGCGACCCGGGTGGAGCTGGGAGTCCAGACACTTAATGATAATACTCTGGTGGATGTGAAAAGAGGGCATGACGTGGCTCAGACAGCGAGAGCCACACGACTAACGCGCGATGCCGGGATGAAAGTTGGATATCACATGATGCCAGGCCTTCCGGGAGAGACACCCGCCAGCGATCTGGCTACCTTCAAGAAATTATTTTCAGATGAGAGATTCATGCCGGATATGTTGAAGATATATCCGCTTCTTGTGATCGATGGTACCGAACTCCATCGCATGTGGCAGGCTGGAGATTACGAGCCCTACGAGATGGATGAGCTGGTGAAGCTGCTGGCTGACATAAAAGAGATACTGCCGCCATGGACTCGGATACAGCGCATCCAGAGGGATATCCCGGTTCAGCTGATAGAAGCGGGGGCACAGAAAAGTCATGTGCGAATGATGGCACAGGACGAGCTGAAGCGCAGAGGAAGTAAATGCAATTGCATAAGATGTCGGGAAGCTGGCCACAATCAATTGCGTGGTATCGACATTGGAGAGGTGTCGCTCGTGCACAGGCAATATGAAGCCGCGGGTGGCATTGAGCATTTCATATCATACGAAGACAAGGTGAAGGATATAGTACTGGCCTTCACCAGGTTGCGAATCCCCTCGGAGAACGCGCATCGGCCAGAGATGGATAATGCTGCAATTATCAGAGAACTTCGGGTACTGGGAAGGGCGGTGCCCATTGGCGAAAAGAAGGATGAGGCCTGGCAGCATAAGGGCCATGGCGAGAGGCTCATCGAAGAAGCAAAGGCCATATCCAACCAACAGGGTGTGGACAAACTGCTGGTCATGAGCGGTGTTGGCGTGCGCGAATACTATAAAAAACTGGGATTCGAGAGAGATGGACCATACATGAGCCTGAAGTTGTGATATTTTTCTAAATAATACTGATGGTGGCACATTTGTTGACAATATGTTATTATCTTTTTATAATTCTTAACAATTGCTTAATCAGATAAGATTATATATTCAAAATGAGATTGTGTTATATAGGAAGAGTAAGGTGGAATCTTATGTCCGAATGTAAGAGATTGGGAGCATGCCCCTTCTTCAATGACAAGATGGCTGACAAGCCAGGCATGACACAATTGTATAAAAAGAACTATTGTATGAAGGATTTTTCTCAGTGTGCGAGATATATGGTGGCCGAGGCAATTGGCTCGGAAAAAGTACCGATCGATCTTTATCCCAATATGGTTCAGAGAGTATCGGATATAATTGCCAAATCTTAATGAGTATCACTTTGGCATTTATCTTATACCAGTTCTTTTAGGCACGTTTTTTCATATTCGATATTCTTGCATATTTATTATATATTGCATTTGCTATTACAATACTATTACGAAATGAAGGTGATATTATTACATATGTGAGGAAAGTTTGTCTTGTGGGTGATCCCGAGGTTGGAAAGACCTGTCTGGTCAGAAAATTCGTGATCGATAAATTCGATGATTCTTACATAATGACCATGGGAGCCAAGGTCATGAAGAAGGAGACCAAGATCGAGATCGATGGCAAGGAACACGATGTCAATCTGATGCTATGGGATGTCATGGGACAGAAGCACTTCCGTATCATAGAATCAGTTGCTTTCGAACATGTGTCTGGAGCAATTGTGGTATGTGACCTCACGCGCAAGCCAACTGCAGAAAATATAGATTATTGGATAGAGGCTGTGACAAATATTTCTGGTGATATACCTCTGGTCATCCTGGCCAATAAGAACGACCTCGTTGATGAGATCGAATATGGCGAGGAGCTGTTGGCCGAGATAGCAGCCAAGCACAATGCGAATTTTTACATAACCTCTGCCAAGACTGGTGAGGGTATCGAGGATGCTTTTGCCGAACTGGCTAAGCTATCCATTGCGAAGAGCTTTGACTAAGGTGTTGCCCATGAGGGAAGATAAATTAGATCTACGCAAGAAAGAACTTGATGACATTGAAAAGCGCACTCAGAAGGAGCGCCAGAAGCTTTTAACTATGATAATGGAAAGAGAGGAGCATCTGGAGAAGCGAGAGCGAGACATCATCGATAGAGAGAGATCCCTCAGGGAAAGGGAGATGAAGCTCGAGGAATCAAAAAGGAAGCTTGTCACCCTTCTTAAAAATGCCAAAAAGAAGAAAGAGGAACAGAAGGCTTAGTCTTTCCGCACATATATCTGCTTCAGCATCACATCACGAATTCCTCTGACCATTTCCAGATTACCATCAAAATTCTTCAATTTCTTGCCAAAGGTGAACTCCAGCTCATAATGTATGGCTTCGGCAATGCTTTCCACATATTCTCGCATATCATCTCCTGAATAGACAATTGCGAGGGTGACATCCAGGTTTCTTGATGGCTCGATCACTATATTCTTTTCTCCGAACTCTATCATGCTGATATTGGTATCCTTCATGTCGCTGAAGCTCTCTGTTACAAAGCCCTGGATGAGGGTTAACATGCTGGAGAAAATGTCCATGTCAAGGTCTGGATTGACATGACTGGTGGCATGAGCAAGTAATGCTCCATCCTTGTAGATGAGGAACATTTGTTCGATCACTCTCTCATCTCTGGTAGGGACTGTTTCTCCTTTACCCATGCCCCAGCTAGATCTGGCATGTGTGGCTTGTGACTCGGATCCTGATTCAGCATCTCCAGGCCTGCTCATCTCCAGGCCTGAACCCTTGCTTTTGCTGACCCTATTCAGCCATTCCTCCATTGATCTTCTTATCGCACTGGAGGCATTGAGCATTTCTTTGTCACAATGGCCGAAGAAAGCATTGGCTGTGTCAACAAAATCCTCTGTGATTATGAAGTGGAGCTGATCTCCTGTTTTGTATTCCTTCTTTCGGGGTTTCGCCATCTGATATATACATTATATGAGCCTGTATTTAAATCTATGTACATTAATGTACATTGGATTTTGTATAAAGAATGATCTCTAAATAATTCAATGAGCCAGATACTAAAAAAATCACCGATATCCTGGCAGGTCCTGCTTCTTTTCATAAATGGATCTGAAGTCGAATCTCTCCAGCTCCTCTTCATATTTCTTGTCCAGAGTGTTCATTTTCTTTCTAATTTTACTAAGCTCTGAATCCTTCTTTTCTATCATATTTTTGAGCTTTTCAACATCCTTCAACAAGCTCTTATCAAAATCAAACCCATTGATCATCATCAGTGTGAGTGAATTGCCGATGATGTCCACACGTATCTCGATCATCTCGCGGCTGTGTTCCTTGTACACCCGCTTATTCAGTTTCACGAGATATTCACGATGGTTCTTAACAGCTGATAATATATTGTCAATTCTATTGCCAGTGTTCAGCAGATACTCCTCGACTTTCAATATTGAGGAGTTGAATTCGCCTATCGCGCCCTTGCTACCCTTTTTACTTCTGGAGTTCAGGCTCAGGGCGTCCATGATCACTTCTTCCCGCTTGACCCGGGTATCCAGCTTCTTCTCCATGCTGGATATCTTCTTATTGGCTTCGCGGTTGGCTTCCTTCAGTATTTTGATGACATCTTCCTGCTTGGTGATCTTCTTCTCCATCCTGGTAAGTTGGCTGGAGAGTGACTTCAGGGTGGGCTCGACCTTCTTTGGAGGTGCTGGTGTTGGCGCTGGCTGAGTTTTTTTGGCAGAGCTTTTCTTAGGCTCTGCCTTTGCTTGTTTCTTTGGTTTTGCCTTGGTCTGCTTTTTTGGTTCGACCTTTGTTTCTTTCTTCGGCTTGGTCTCCTTCTTGGCAGGGGTCTTTGCCTTTGCAGAAGTCTTTTTGGCTTTGGCTGGCTTGGTCTTTTTAGGCTCTGCTTTTTCCTTCTTTGCTTTTGCATCCGCCTTGCTATCAGTCTTTTTCGTGGTCTTGGTCTTTTTCGCAGCCATTGATTCATATATAGGCTAACTTGAATATGTATGTTTTGCCTTTGTTCACATAAATTTTAATACTAACCACGGGATTTCCCGCTCGGTGATAGCATGAATTTGAAGTTGTCCAAGGTAGTCCAGGAGCAGATAAAAACGCCTTCCCCCATAAGGCAGATAATGAAAATGGCCGAGAGGCAGAACATAATCAATATGGGTCTGGACCCAGATAATGTAATTTCCTTTGGCGGAGGTTGGGTAAACCATCCAGCCCCGGAACCTCTGAGGCAGAAATATATCGATGTTGCCAGTGATAAAACTCGTTTCCATGCCACTGGTGCTTACAGTGCCACACTGGGCGATCTCAGATATCGAGAGCTAATAGCGGAGATGGAGATGAAATTGTTCAATATGAAGAACATCAGCTCCCAAAACATTATAATCGGTCAGAGTAGTACTCAATTAACTCATGACATGTTCCTTACCACCACGGAGCCAGGCCAGGATGTTGTACTTCTTGATCCGACCTATGCGAATTATTACGGCCAGATGGTATTCGCTCTCACGGACAGTGGTATCGTCCACGATCCCAGTGGGATAGATCGTGTCGTACCCCGAGCGGAAGTGGCCTATCTCAAGGTCATGGATACCGAGCAGTGGAAATACATGCCGGATATTGATAAGGCTTTGGCAGACCTTCGCAAAATAATGGATCTGCGAAGACCCAGCTTGCTCATGGTCCCATCACCTGACAATCCAACCAGCCAGATAGTTCCGCAGAAGTTCATGGAAGGTGCTATCCAGATATGCGCGGAATTCAATGCATATCTTGTGATCGACTTCGCTTACAAGACCCAGTACTTCGGTGAATACCCGGAATACTTTTCCTGGTCGCCAAATGATCATCCAAATCTCATAACAATTCATTCAAATTCCAAATGGGCCAGAAGCCTGGGTCGCCGAACCGGATGGATCGAGGCCAGTCCTACCGTGATAGATGGAATGGAAAGGGTGCAGCAGTGCAGTGCTCTCTGCCCAGATACCTTCCATCAGATGGCCATGGTGGATTATCTTGAGGAAGCTCTGGCAAATGGAAGTCTGGTATCTTATCTTGAGAACACTAGACAGGATTATCAGAAGGCCGCGAATGTGACGATGAAAGCCATTGACCAGAACCTCGGAATGAGAGCGCTCACACCACAGGGTGGCCTGTACACCGTGGTGGATGTTGGAACCGATGGTGACGAGTTCATACAGGATGTGCTCAAGAACACTGGTGTTCTCTTCATACCTGGTGGTGGATTTGGCAAGTCATTGAAGAATGCTATCCGCGTATCATACGGCCCGATGGTCCATGACCTGGAGAAGATCAAGGAAGGCATGGAGAGGGCGGGCGAGTATCTGGGCAAATAGTTGATGAGTAGACGGTAGCCGCGGAGTAAATACTTTGATGATAATATTATTGGAATCGTATTAACTCTTTTAATCGCTAGTAATATGTGGAAATGAGGCGATTAGTAGTCCCATCAATGATAATTCATATGAACGCGGAGAATTAACTCCGCGTGTTTGGGACTATGGCCTTGTGGATGTCAACATTCGGGTCCTTAAGACCCCGATTGTTTACAGTGGAAACCTTTATCTCACTTAGCGTAATCACGGTTTCAAGTCAGAAATCCGAATGTTCCCGAATGGGAAAAAACCAGGCTAAATAACCTGGATGGGATGCTGTGCCATGGATCAGGACGCCATTGGGCTTCTAGAAAGCCACTTGGATGATAAGAACTTCAAGAAACTGATAGCCATAGATAATCCGCGGGTTCATGATTTTGTAGCGAACTATATCGATATATGCAGGCCGGCAAGTGTTTTTGTCTGCACTGATGAAAAAAAGGATATTGATTATATCAGGAAATCAGCATGGCGCAATAGGGAGGAAGCCCCGCTTTCCATGCCGAACCACACAATTCATTTTGATAATTATAAGGATCAGGCCAGGGACAAGGATAATACCAAATTCCTGCTGCCCGAATCATATAATATCGGCCCAGAGATCAATGCCATGAACAGAGAAAGGGGATTGAAAGAAGTTCACAAGATCCTGCACAGGATGATGAAGGGCAGGGAGATGTATGTTCGATTCTTCAGCCTGGGTCCGACCAATTCGCCTTTCACAATACCATGTCTTCAATTAACTGACTCCGCATATGTGGCACATTCCGAGGATATCCTTTACAGGCAGGCATATGATGAATTCGTCAAGAATGGAAAGAACAGAGAGATATTCAGATTCGTTCATTCACAGGGTAGGCTTCAGGAAGCTGGCCTGGATCTCATGGTCAGCCGTGATCTGAAGAAAAGAAGGGTATATATCGACCTGATGGAAAATACCATATTCAGTACCAATACGCAGTATGCGGGCAATACGGTCGGTATGAAGAAACTGGCTCTGAGGTTGGCAATAAACAAGGCATCCAAGGAAGGCTGGCTGGCCGAGCACATGTTGTTGATGGGTGTCGGTGATACTCAAGAAAAAATGACCTACTTCGCGGGCGCATTCCCATCTGCCTGCGGAAAGACATCCACTGCCACTCTCGCGGGAGATACGATAGTGGGTGATGATATCGCATTGCTCAGGAAGATCAATGGTTCCATAATGGGAGTGAATATGGAACGTGGTATATTCGGCATATTGCCTGGTATCAATGCATCAGATGATAAGTCTCAATGGAATGCTCTGAACTCGGATGCGGAGATCATATTCTCCAATATACTGGTCACGGACAAGAATGAGCCGTACTGGGATGGCAAAAGTGATACATGGCCAAGCAAGGGCATTAACCATTCTGGCGACTGGTTCGATGGTAAGCTGGATGATATGGGAAGAAAGATACCTCCAGCTCATAAGAATGCCAGGTTCTGCATGGCACTCGAGAACATGGAGAATGTGGATCCCAATCTCCACAATCCTGATGGTGTCAAGGTCAGTGGGATCATATATGGCGGAAGGGACTCGGATACTTTCGTTCCAGTGGAGGAGGCTTTTGATTGGATTCATGGTGTTATTACAAAGGCCGCGGCACTGGAATCCGAGACCACGGCAGCCACTCTGGGCAAGCGAGGTGTCAGGAAGTTCAATCCAATGTCCAATATTGATTTTCTATCAGTTCCAATTGGAACCTACATTAAGAATCACATTGACTTCGCCAAGGATATGCCAGACGCACCTCGCATATTCTCCGTGAACTATTTCCTCAAGGACATGAGCGGTAAATATCTCAATCACAAGAGCGACAAGAAGATATGGGTTCGCTGGATGGACAAGAGGGTGAACAATGAGGTAAAGGCTATCAGGACACCGACTGGCCTTATTCCATACTATGATGATCTTGTTCCTATATTTGAGAATTTCTTCCCCGACATAACATACACGGAGGATGAGTATATCAACCAGTTCACTGTTCGAATACCACAGCATCTTGCCAAAATAAAGCGAACATTGAAGATGTACGCGGCCAGGATCCTCTACACTCCAGAAGAATTGTTTGATGTTCTGGAGGATCAGAAGGAAAGACTTGAGGATGCGCGAGACCGATATGGGAATTATGTTTCGCCATTCAAATTTTGATGATGTTTTTTATTTATCAACATTATCATGAACATTATCATTCAGATCGTTCTGGTCTCCTTTACATGAGTTGCCAGTATTCTGTTCCCCTAATGTGATGATATTCATCATATCGTTTCCGTCGCCTGCTTTTCCACCATCATTTAGGTATGTCAATATCCCGATTATGAAAAGAAAGGCTCCCAATGCGGTGACCATGGGGCCGAGGTTTGTACTTGTCCAGTATATGTCCCTTATGATATCTGGATAAACCGCACCCAATGTCAATGTCCCGACACCCGCTAATATGGTGCATACACCTATGACCTTATTTATCGACATGCCTGTCATATACCATGACCTTCAGTATAATGGATATAGAAATCTCATATAAGGAATTAGCCTGAATTGATGAAGCTTAACTAGTCTGCGGCGAACAGCTCGATCTCTATCTCCTCGAGCTTTTCATCTTTCTTTTCTTTCTTCTCGCCTTCCTCTTCTTCATCATCTGGCTTATCTTCTTCGGCTTCCGATGCCTCAAGGGCGAATGTGATGCCATCTCCGACATCGACCTCTTCCTCGACACTGGCTTCCTCGACCGGAGCCTCTTCTTGAGATGGCTCCGCTGGTGCTATTGGTGGTGGTGGTGGAGGTGCTGGCTCTGTTACTTGAGGTTCAATCGGAGCAACAGGTTCGACTGGCTCGGCCAATGCTTCTTCCATTGGCGACTCTGGTTCGGCCAGGGCGGTCTCTTGTGGAGCAACTGCTTCGATAGGCGCGGGTTCGACCGGTGTTATTGCTTCCACTGGTGCTGGCTCCATGGGTGATTCCGGTTCTATTGGTTCGATCGGAGCAACAGGCTTTACTGGTACTGGCTCTTCAGTGACCTTTATCTTAATGGCCTCTGGCTCCTCAGCTGCCACGACCCCACCAGGCTTTACAGGCTTCACTTTTTTAGGAGCCATTTTCTGTGGTTCTGGCCTTCTATGACCCTCCTTCTTTTTCTTCTTTCTTGAAAAGAACCCTGAAATTACTATCAATATCAAACCATCTGGCACGATCTTTGTTTCCTTCCTATCATGAACCATTTACTTCACCCCGTTGCCTAACTCTAAAGGATAGAAATGCGATAAAGATAAATAAATATATCTTCGCGCTTCCCATGCCTAATGAGAGCGGAGATCACACTATCTAAAATACCTGATCCAAAAGCACTGGCAAGCTGTCTTAGCCCGGAGGTCACCGAAGACCTGGCCAAGACAAGCATGGAAGTGGAGATCGGTATTGACAGCCTAAAGATTAAAATAGCTGCTGAAGATGTGAGCTCTCTAAGAGCCGCCTTGAATTCTTACTTGAGGTGGCTGAGGATCGCAACAGATACCAATGAAGTCATTACCCAACTTTGACATTCCCGAGTTTGGTTCAAACAAACTCGGGGATCGATATGTGGGCGAATGTCAACTTTGGGTCATAGGAGGGTTGATGATGAATGAGGAAATACAGGGAAAATTATTCCAGTACCAGCAATTACAGCAGCAAGTGCAGATGATAGGCAATCAGAAATACCAGATGGAAATGCAGGCCGCGGAGCTTGACAAGACACTGGAAGAGCTCAAGGACCTGGAGAAAGGAACTCCAATTTACAAGAGCATAGGAAGCCTATTGGTCAAGAAGGATGACAAGGACGCATTGGTCACCGAGCTGGAAGAGCAGAAAGAGACCGTGGAGATCCGTGTCAAGAGCCTGGCCAAGCAGGAAAAGACCATGAAGGAAAGCTTCGATTCCCTTCAGGAAGAACTGACAAAGGCCTTGCAGGGTGGTCAGGAAGCTCCAGAGAACTGATGCTATTCATCCATAGGCCAAGTTCAGCCATGCCAGTAATTATTTGAGGTAAAGCAATGGAAGATATATCCAGGATACTTTCAAGTGGTTCTAATCTGATATTAGTGCATTCCAATGCCGATGCTGATGCAATTGGCTCCGGGATCGCAATAGCATTATCATTTCCAAATTCATTCTTATACGCGCCTTCAGGAGTGAGCCGCGTTGGGAAGAAACTTTTGAAAGAATTGAACATGGATATTCTGGATAATGCGGAATTAGAGAATTATGACAATCTCATTGTTGTGGATTGTCATTCAGATGCCATGCTACAACTGCCTGGCTTCGATTGGGGCCAGGCAGTTGTAATTGACCATCACCCAGGCTCCGAGAACAAGAAATTTCTCGCATCCTTCATCGATGAAAAGACGGTATCCACATGCGAGATAGTCTGGTCGCTACTCCGTCATCTTGGGAAAGATAAGGAAATAGAGGATGGAATTGCCCTCGCACTTCTAACTGGAATGATCGGTGATTCCGGCAATTTCCACCACGCGAGCCCGACCACATTGAATTATGCAGGCCAAGTATTAGAAGCCTCTAATATCAGCATGGAGAAGGCCTTTTCAATGTTCCACATGGAAGCTGGAGATGAGGTGTCCCAGCGTGTGTCCAAATTAAAGGGGGGCCAGCGCTTGAAGTATCTCAGAAAAGGAACTTGGGTCGTGGCCTCGAGCCAGGTAAGTTCCTTTGAATCAAATGTCGCCCGTGGCCTCATAAACCTGGGAGCCGATGTGAGCTTTGTCGCCTCGCAGGAGAAGTTGAAATATCGAATCACTGCCAGGGCGAATCGCCGAGCCCTGGACATCGGTATCCACCTGGGGCATTTTCTCAGGGATATTGCGGAAGAGATCGGGGCTGAGAGTGGTGGCCATGATGGCGCAGCTGGCCTGACAGGCTCTGGCGAATCAGAGGCCATATTGAACATATGCTCGGAAAAAGCACTGGCTTACCTTGTTAAGAAGGATGGTGGCTGATAATGAAGAGCCATCACGATATATTATATTTAATAACAATTAAGTTATTATACAATCCCACGATTGACGACGAAGGAGATTCAATATGAGCGAAGGTACACCATCGGCAGGTTTGTCCCCAACACCAGCACCACAATCCAGTGGTCAGATGATGATGTTCATGATGATGTTCATGACCATGTTCATAATGTTCATTCCATCCATGCGTAATGCAGTTGGAGAGATCGCCAAAGTGTTATTGGATCCAGTTATTGGTTTTGATTATAAATTCCCTATCATGACACTCTTCATGGCGGGCTTCATGATGGTCATAATGTCCACAGGGATAAGACATTATTTCATCGACTGGATAGAGGCCGCGCGCAATCAATCCGTCATGAGGGATTTCAATAAGGAACTTAGGGAAGCCAGAATGGCCCAGAATGAGAAAAAGACCGCTGTCCTTCTCAAAAAACAGCCCGAGATAATGCAGATGAACATGCAATCCTCAATGGCTCAGATGAAACCAATGGCCTTCACGATGATATTCATAATTGGTACTTTCACATACCTGGGAGTTTTTGTCCATGGCCTTCCAAGTACCATGTTCTCCATCCCATGGCATTATAATTCCAATTTCGCGACCTCTCCAATTTGCGCCTTCGAGAACTGGATATTCGTCTACATGCTTGTATCCATGTCATTCGGACAGGTACTTCAGAGGGTTCTCAAGCACATCACATTTTCCAATAGACTAAAAGAATTGGACGTGGTCGGTGAATGATCATCACCATCAGCGGCCCTCCAGGAAGTGGCAAGACGACTGTCGCCAGGCTTCTGGCAGAACAATTGGGTCATGACCTTGTCACAACAGGTATCATATTCAGAGAAATGGCAGCAGCAAGGGATATGAACCTTGCTGATTTTGGAGCATTGGCCCTTGAGGATCCCGAGATAGATAAGGAATTGGATAGACGTGTTCTCACATACGCCGAAGGCAATGTCATAATCGAGGGAAGATTGGCTGGCCACATGCTTCATCTCAATGGGAAAAAAGCTCTTAAAGTTTGGATCGACGCATCCATCCAGATACGCAGCCAGAGAATTGCTGGTCGCGAATCAAAAGATGTGGACGTGGTCATGAAAGAGACCATCGAGAGAGCGGAATGCGAGCATGAGAGATACATGAATGTCTATGGCATAGATTCCTATGATCTGGCAGTTTATGATCTTGTCGTACATTCTGACGATCAGACACCTGAAGAGATCGTGAATACCATCGTGGAGGAATTAAATGACTAATGATGAATTGACGATATCCGCCACTACCCTATCTGCCAGTGCCCATGGCACTGAGCCAGAGCAAAGGGAGCTTGAGCATTATCTGCGCCTTGGAATGGTATTGATAGATAAACCAAGAGGGCCGACATCCCATCAGGTATCTGCCTGGGTAAAGGGCATCGCGGGGCTGAAGAAGGCAGGCCATTCGGGAACATTGGACCCGAATGTCAGTGGAGTTCTTCCCATAGTGTTTGGGGATGCGACCAGGGCTCTGGACGTTCTGTTAGAGGGCACGAAGGAATATGTGGCCGTTCTCAGACTTCATGGTAATTCTCAGAAGGATCGAATCGAGAAGGTCTGCAAACAATTCATCGGAGATATCTATCAAACACCTCCTGTCCGCGCGGCTGTCAAACGTGAGCTACGTATCCGAAAGATCCATTCACTGGACATCCTTGAAATAGATGGCAGAAATGTCTTGTTCAGGGTCGAATGCGACCCAGGAACCTACATACGTACATTATGCACCGATATAGGTGACATCCTGGGTGTTGGCGGTCACATGCTGGAGCTTAGAAGGACCCGAAGCGGTCATTTCCACGAATCACAATTATGCCGATTGCACGATCTGAAGGATGCCTTCGAGACATACAAAGAAACTGGGGATGAATCCACTATCAGGAAACTGGTCATGCCCATGGAAAAGCTCTTTGACGACCTCCCAAGGATAACGGTCAAGGATTCCGCAGTGGATGCATTATGTCATGGTGCGAACCTGGCATTGCCCGGAGTTGTCCGGGTGGATGGCAAGGCGAAGAAAGGCGGCCTTGTCGCGATATTCACACAAAAAGGAGAAGCCATTGGACTTGGAATTGCCAAGAAGAGGTCCAAGGATATGATCAGTGGTGAGAAGGGGGTTGCAGTGGATGTTAAAAGAATATTCATGGAGCCAGGGACTTACCCCAAACTCTGGAAACGGAAAACTTAAAAGTTTTCCTTATTCTCGAAACGAAGACCAAGGTCTTCTTATTCTCGGAAACGCAAGACCTAAAAGTTTTCCACACTCTTTTATTCATTTTCAGGCTCAGAGATCTCTGTCTTCTCATCTTCGACTGTATCTTCTATTTTAGTTGGCTTCTTTCGAAGTACAATGAAAGCTCCAACTATTGCGATCAGAACAAGTAAGATGATTAGCCAGAGGTAATTGGTTCCGCCATCGTCGCTATCCGATTCATCATCGTCAACAACATCATCAACAATATCATCTTCGATTATCCAAATGTCTGGATCAAGTGGTTCTGAATCTATGGAATCCACTACATCATCTCCGTCATCGTCGGTGTCCATCCAGGATTCTGTGTTGTTGGCATCGCCGTCTGGAGTTCCGTCATTGTCGGTGTCGATGGGCTTATCTGTCTCGTCTGTTGAGTTGGTTCCTAAGAAGTCTTCCCAGATGTCGAGGAAACCATCGTTGTCATCATCAGTATCTGCATTGTTGCCAATAGTGTCATTATCTGTATCCAATGTTTCTGCATCATCCAGTGGGAAGGCATCTTCTGAATCTGGAACTCCATCATTGTCGTCATCCGGGTCGGTAATATCAGGCATCCCATCGCCATCAGAGTCCAAGGGGGGCTCTGTGGGGGTAGCATTTAGTTCAATTGCATTTGCATCCTCATTGCCAATCGAATCCATTGCACGAACAACCACATAATAGGTTTGATTATTAATCAAGCCAGTTACTGTGAAATTAAGATTATCAGTTGAGTTAGATGGCTCTGAATAATTCTGAGTTCCAGAGGCTTCTGAAATGTAAATGTTGTAGGTTACTGGATTATTTGGATCCGAATTGGAATAATTAGTATCTGGATCAACCGCCTCTAGCCATTCAAGATAGAGCTTCCCATCTTCAGCCACATTCTCTATTTTCTGAATACCTGAGAATATAGGGGGTGTGATGTCCAATGGGGTAGTTGGGATTGCACTTTTGACGATCGTATTATTATCCTCATTGCCTCTTGAATCCTCGGCTCGAACTACAAAGAAATATTCCAGGCCATTCTCAAGGCCTGTAATATTTATTTCATTTGATTGTGTGGTGTAGTCCGGTGTTGAAAAATCAAAGTCGGTCGTATTGGTGGATTGGTAGATATTATATGTAATAGGAGATGAAGGATCGAATGTCAAGTTCCAAGATAAGGTAGCATCGCCTGAATTAGCTTTGCCAATTGCATTGTTTAGTCCTGAAAAGGTTGGTGACATAGAATCGTAATCTCGGATGACAATATCGAAGTCTGTACCATCGGCTAGTGTGGAATCATTTGTGTGCCAGGAGATATACAGTTTCCCATTATATACCTGTAAACATGGCAAATCATCAGTTCCATTTAATGAATCCCCAGAAATGTTTCCATATTCGCTCCAACTGGATCCATTATAATTGATTAGGGCAATGTTACTGTTCGCAGGCGTTGTTGCCTGTACTTCATGTACGATGTATACATCATAATTATATTCAACAATTAATGGCTGATAAAACCATGCTCCATTAGAATAACTGCATACTGTAATATTACTCCATTCCAAGCCATCATATGTTCTCAAGCATATTCCATCATTATTTCTCCAAATTATCCACAGTTGGTTATTATGTACAATAGCATCTGGACTTGTATCATGATAAAATAATTCATCAGAGGTATTACTTATTTCAACAGTATTACTCCAAGAAAATCCATCATAAAACCTATAGACAATATCTCCATCAATTCCATTACTTATTGACGTATCGTACGTATTCCAAATTGCATAGAGCCTATTATTAAAAACTTCAAGAGTGGGGAATCGATCACTTTCAGTATTTGATGATAGCGTTAATTCTTCAATGCTCCCCCAGGTTACTTCATCGTATTTTCTGTAAACGATGTCTGAATCCGTTCCTGTACTGATAGAGTCTGCTTCCGTCTGCCATATAACAAACAAACTGCCATCAAAGACCTCCATTTGCGGAAGGAAGTCAAACATAGTCGGTCCTGTATCATCAGGGTATGTAACTTCAGATATGTTAGACCAATTACCACCATCAAAGCTCCTTATCACAACATCCCAATCAGTGCCATTAGCTATGCCTGGGTCGTTTGAAATCCATGTCACATAAAGTTTGTTATTGAACACAATTGCATAAGGTGAGCTATCATTTTTTGTATCTGATGTGTAAGTTATTTCACAGATGCCAGACCAGGAATTACCATCATAGGTTCGGTAAACAATATCCCAATCAGAGCCCGTTGAGAATTCATCACCCCAAGTTGCCCAGATTACATATAATTCCGAATCAAATTCGACCATTGTTGGATAATTATCTTTCTCGTTCCCACCAGGATAAGAAAGCTCTGTGATATTTCCCCACTTTTCTAGATTGGTAATGGATGCCACCGAAGGCTCTGGAATCGAGTTTACAATATCAATTTCATTATCTTCTCCGTCAATACTTGCGAAACTTGAAAGTAAGCTGGCTGATATTATGATTGTTGAAATCCATATTGTGAGAATATGTTTCATTATTTTTCTTCCACCTAATGTAAATCTAAATGGGGTGGTGGTATTTTACAGTTTGGGAATTAATTAATAATCATTCCAGCTTGAAGGCCAGATCCCCGCCCAACTGCTGGATAGCTGCCTGGAACCTGTTCATCTCCTTCACCGTGAGGTGGCAGGATATCTTGATCTTGGAAAGCTTTTCCTTCCTTTCCAATCCTATGACATTGCAGCTTCCACGCGATCTGCTGACAAGTGTTCTCACTTTCTTCAGATCTGTTGGGTCTGAAAGCTCGAGGACCATGACCGTTGTTCTTTTTCCTTTCAAGCCCAGGCGCCCCTCCAGTCTTCCCAGGATCACGAGGGACAATATGATGATCGAGGTTACTATGATGGCGAACATGTGCATGCCGATACCGATGGCCATACCAATTGCGGCGGACATCCAGATGGCGGCAGCCGATGTAAGACCTCTAACATGGCCTTTCGCGAACATGATGGTTCCCGCACCGATGAATCCCACTCCGGTTATTATCTGGGCGGCCACTCTGCTGGGCTCATTGGAATATGTATAAAGATCTGTGAATGCGATGCTGATGATGGTGAAAAGTGTGGCTCCAGTGCATATCAGCATGTAGGTCTTGATACCTGCTGGCTTCTCCTTCAGCTCTCGTTCCAGTCCGATCAAGCTGCCGCATATGATGGCCAATAATATCTTTGGCAGGTATACGGTTACCAGCTCTTCCATTGGGATCAACATCATCACTTCATATGTAGGGTGGTATATAAATGGATTTCGAGTGTATGAGGGGATATGGGACATTAGTCTCTCTGTTTGATTGGGTAATAAGTTTCTCTGTGCATGGGAAAATATAATAAATAACCAGCCTATGGTCATCGTAATGTCAGAGGCTATGGTAAAGGGTGATCTGATCCTCAAAGTTCTAGAGCACGTATCAAATAAAAGAGGTAAAGATAGCCTGGTCAAGATCGGTGTAGACCCTTCAGGATACTTGATAGAGAAATGGTATCCTATCTCTGATTTTCTTTCTCTTATCTCAAAGATCGATGATGCTTATGGTGATGGTGATGGCTCAAAGGCCATAGCCAGTCGCATTGGCTATGAGATCATGAAGTTCGATTTCAGATGGCAAATGCTCTTCAGGGGCAAGGATCCCAAGGATGTATTCACCAGCACGAAGAGACAGGATGGCCAGTACCGTGGCGGTAGGTTCGAAGCCTCGGCCACCGAAGATAAGAAGGTGACCATAATTTTGAGAGAGTGGCCCAATGACATGGTCTGGTATGAATTTTACAAGGGGCGGTTACAGGCGGTCCTGGAATTAACTGGCAACACCGGTATTGTGGATATAACCTGCATCGAACTGGATGATGAACCCACCTGCACTTATGACATAATATGGGAATGATGACATGAACCCTGAAGATCTATTGGAGTTGATGAGCAGAAGGCGCACTCTCAGGAACTTCACTGATAAAGAAGTGGCTTCTGAAAGTATTGACAGGATAGTCCAAGCCAGTACCCTTTCTCCATCTGGCGCTGATAAGCTTCCCTTCATCACCATCAAGATCCTTGATCCCGATGCCAGAGCCAAGATACGCAAGGCTTCGGAGAAAGCAGATAGGGAATTCCATGAGAATTGTGATCCCAAACTGAAGAAATGGTTCGATGCCAAAGGCATAGATCACAGGAAGGAATTCCTAACCAAGGCTCCATTGCTTCTTGTAATTGCCGGGGATACCACCAAACCATACTGGAGGGAATCGACTTGGCTTTCCATCGCCTATATGCTGATGGCGATCGAATCTGAGGATTTGGGCACGGTCACTTACACTCCTTCAGATACAAGCTTCCTGAACCAACTGCTTGACATGCCTCAGAATTTCAAAGCCGAGGTCATATTGCCAGTTGGTCATCCTGCGGAAACCTTGCCTGATAAAAAGGCAAGGGTCACTGGGAAGGTATTTGATGAGAAGTATGCGGGTGAGTAAACTGGGAAGTAAACTGAAAAGTTGACTTCCCCGGAGATGAATGAATGGATTATCTGGTAAAAGCATTGACAGTCTGGTTCATTGGTTTTTTCCCCTATTTTGAAATATACTTGGCTGTTCCAGCAGGCTTCGCATTAGGAATGGATCCAATATCGATCATATTCTGGTCATCTTTTGGTAATTGCGCTCCTATCTTCTTGATAAATTATCTGCATTCGCAAGCGATCAAGAATGAGCGAGTGAATGGCTGGCTCTCAAAACTCACATCCGAGAAATTGAAGAGTAGAGTTGATAAATATGGTATCTGGTTCATTCTGCTCGGAACTCCTTGGACCGGAGTTTGGACCATGATGATCACAATGAAGGTGTTCCAAATGGATGAAAGAAAACTTATTTTGTATTCGATCATAAGCATAGTTGTCTATGCCATCGTCATCACTGTGCTCATCGCCATGGGGATCGAGATGGCATGAGTGGATGGCATGGCATGATGTCATAAGTGAATAGCATGGCGTGATGGCATAAGGGAATAGCATGGCATAATGGGATGACTTGAGATATTATTGCCCTTGATCTTGCTCCCGCAACGGCTCACACCAATGGTCTAGGAATGGTCATGGCCTCAAAGACATTCATGGCCATATTGTCCGTCATCAATGCGATATAATCTCGTACCATCATCACGATGTTGAAGTTCATAATATAATCATCATTCATCTCTGAAAGGAATGGCAATATGGAATTGATCCGGTCATTATCCTGCTTGATATTCTCGCGGATGATGATGAGTTTTAATTTCCTTATATTGTCCTGGTCTCCATCAATGTCCTTTTCCAGTTCTTTCAGGGTCGCGTGCTCGAGATTTATACCATTGTCCGTTGTCACTTTGCCATGAAAATCCATAAGGCTGGCCTGTATGGTCTTTGGCATTTCCAGGGACTCCAGCTCTTCCATGAAGGAATAGAACATCTTCCTAAGCATGTTCTCTGTTTGCTCCTCATATCTTAGATTTTCCGGATTCATGTATATCCTGGGATAATTGAAATCATGGACAAGTGAATTAAGAGCGTCCTTGACTGGCCAGCTAAGTTTTATGGATATCTCATGCCTGGCGGGATCTCTGCCATTCTCCGAAACGAATTGCTCTCTATCCCATCTGAAATTGACAATGATATCCTTGACAAGGGTATCGATGATCTGCCCATTCGTTGTGCCGAGAACATCCGTGATCTCCTTTGGGATGTCCTCTTCCTTGATTATGCCAGCTTTGGCCGCATCCTCGATATCTTTTCTGGCATATGCGATCCTGTCACATATCTTGACCAGACATCCTTCAAGGGTTGCGGGGCTCATTGAATCTTCATGTTTCTTGTCCTCAATAAGTTCCATTGGTCTGAACTCGCTCTCGGTGGTCTCACCGCAATGCGAAATGATACCATCCAGTACTTCCCATGAAAGATTAAGTCCATTTCCATCTTTCTCCAGAACTTCAAGGACATGGACACTCTGGACATTATGCTCGAAGCCCTTATCTCCATGTTCTTTGCATAATTCGTCGAGAACCTTCTCCCCTCTATGGCCAAAGGGCGGATGTCCGATATCATGCCCCAGCCCTATTGCCTCGGCTAGATCCTCATTCAGGCCCAATGATCGGGATATCGATCTTGCGAGATGAGCGACATGCATCGTGTGTGTCATCCTATTGCTTACCAGTGGACTACGAGGGGACATGAAGACCTGGGTCTTTCCAGCCAATCTAAAAAAGGCCTTGGAGTACAGTATCCTATCACGATCTATTGAAAAAGGGCTTCGATGTTCACCCGCATCTGATGTTTCCTGTACCTTACGCCCAAGTGAGCTGGTGCTGGGCGTGGCATAATTGGTATTCATACTGGCTTCTTCTTTCATAAAAGAATGTGATTCTATCTCTTCCAGTATTCTTTTCCTTTCCTTATCTGGTATGCGCTTCACAATGGTGTGTAAGCCAATGGTTGATTTAAGATTTACTAATGTAATAGTTACCAGGAGTTACCAGGCCTTGAAAGCCTGGTATTTCCAATTGTATGGATATTGCCCTATACCGATGCCTCAGATCATTTTGCTTCAAATGCCTTTTGTGGACATGTGGAAGAATCTGCGGATGCCATTCTCTCTCCCGCTATCTGGCATGAGCCGCTGACATCGTCCTTGGCTTCGTAGTGCTTGCATTCGGCGCAGGTCTTCTTTCTCACTGCTTCCTTTGTTCCATCTACACCTTTCTTACCAAGGTCAACACCCTTGTCCAGTCCTTTCTTGGTCGCATCTTTTGCTTTGTCAAATATTCCCATAATTTCACCTTATCATAGGTATTGTATTATTCTAATTAAGTCTATTGACTATTTAATTAAAAATGAAAAAAAGGAAATGGGGGCGCGGTAGGTATCCGCGCCCATTCTTTCGCTCGCCGAGTATCTATTCGATGGAATCTTCTAGTGACTCGGTCTGTTCTGGCTCGACTACTGGTGTTTCCTCTACGGGATCTTCCTGTGCCGGTGCTGCTTCTGGTTTCTTGCCCTTCTTCATGAAGATCAAAGCACCCACAACAGCAACAACTACGAGCAGGATGATGATCCAGAGATAACTGCTTGCGCCGTCATCTGTATCGTCATCTACTGTGTCATCATCAGCATTGTCGCCAATGCCGTCACCATCAGTGTCCGTTGTCTCAGTAGCATCATTCGGGAATGCGTCTGCAACGTCGCCTACGCCGTCACCGTCTGTGTCTGTTGTTTCGGTAGCATCGTTCGGGAATGCATCTGCGACATCGCCTACGCCGTCACCGTCTGTGTCCGTTGTTTCGGTAGCATCGTCCGGGAATGCGTCTGCAACGTCGCCTACGCCGTCACCATCAGTGTCTGTTGTTTCGGTAGCATCGTCCGGGAATTCATCCGCAACATCGCCTACGCCGTCACCATCAGTGTCTGTGGTCTCAGTAGCATCATCCGGGAATGCATCTGCATTGTCACCAGTGCCATCACCATCTGTATCAACAGTTTCGGTTTCGTCCAATGGGAAAGCATCCGCGGTGTCGTTCACACCATCGCCGTCGTCATCTGTGTCTACGATGTCTGCGAGGCCATCACCGTCTGTGTCGAGCATGACATCGACGGTCATATTGTCCTCACTGGTGTTATTAGCTCCATCCATCACGGTCAGGTAGACTGTGTAGTTACCAGCAACTGTGAAGTTGTAGTAAGGTGCCATTCCATACAGAGTTATGTTCGAGTCCTCACCCAATGGGTCTACTGCATCGGTTCCAGATGAGACAATGCTGTCGGTCACAATGGTCCATGTGTAGTTCACAGCATTGACTGAGCCAGTTCCATCGAAGGTGACATTGGTTCCCTCAACAACGACCTGGTCTGTACCTGCATCTGCCATTGGGGCACTAGCGGTCACATTGACCAACATCGTGTCCGTGTGGTAGTTTCCATAGGCATCTGTCACATTGAGCGTGACTACAAAGACACCGGCATTGTCGAAGGTGTATGTTGGTGCAGCTCCGTACAGCGTCTGTGCATCCACATCTGTGAATGTCCATGTGTAGTTGACTATGACGCCATTGTCTGTAGATGCGGATTCATCGAAGGTAACCTCATCACCATTGTCTATGCTCTGGTCAGCTCCTGCATCGGCTATTGGTGCAGTTTCATCGCCAGTGCTGAAGGTGATATTCGTTTCACCCAATGGATTTCCTGCTAGGTCGAAGAATGCTCCAGTCATGTTCCAGTAATAGTCTGTCAGATCCCCAAGCATTGTGTAATTCACGACCACTATCGTATTTCCAGCACTCCATGATGCATTGTTGCCGTCAATTAGTACATTTGAGTTTCCACCTGTAATGGTGCCCAGATCTATTGGCTCACTGAACTCTATGGTGATGTTTCCATCGGTAACAGATACATTAGTTGCTCCAAATATATTGGTTGTTCCATCTGCTAGTGTTGCTGATACTATGGTTGGTGATGTAGTATCCAATCCTGCTGATGTGTCTGCTCCTGCGGGTGCGGCTTCAATTAGGCCAAACAGGTCTGTGGCTATTGAATAGAATTCATAGTCACCCTCTCCAGCTGGGAAATCGAAACTCCATGACCAAGGAGACATATTGTCTGTTCCAAAGGATGTCCATGCACCACCATCGAAGCTATAGAACAATTCGACAGTATCCATACCACTGGTATCATCGTTTGCAGTTGCGGTTATGGTCAATGGGCTTGTTGTCTGCCAGTAGGTTCCAATAGCATCTACGGATGATGTAGGTTCAACTGTATCCAATTGTGCAGATGTATCTGCCACTCCAGGTGCTGTTTCCACAAGGCTTGCATTGTCAGTTGCTATTGAATAGAATTCATAGCTTCCGTCATTGTCTGGGTAGTTGAAATTCCATGACCATGGCATCGCATTATCTACACCAAAGGATGTCCATGCACCCCAGGTCGCGCCATCTGCGGCGTATCTGTAGAACAGTTCCACGCTGGCAACACCGCTGCCTGTATCACTTGCAGTTGCGGTTATTGTCAATGGAGTTGCTACTGTGTAACCATATGGACTGATCGCGTCAACACCAGATATTGGGTCTGTGAAGTCCCCGGTGGTGAGGTTGAACACTGTTGATCCTGCTAGTGCATTACCTGCAATATCCTGGTGTCCCTGTGACCAGATACTGACATAGTAATCAGTATCTTCAGCCAAAACATTGTATGTTATGTTGAACCACATATCATTTGCACTCCATCCAAATCCTGAAGTTGGCAGATCTGTAGCAAAGCCATTGATGGAACTGTCCATTGGTTCGCTGAACTCGATAGAGTATGTTCCTGCAGTTGTAGCCACATCTATTGCATCATCTACTGGGTTTGTTGATATTACTGTTGGATCTGTCTCATCAGCAGTTGTGAAAGCCTTTGTAAGATCTCCAGTCGCTGCGTTTGCAGATGTGTCTGCGAAGTTGCTGAAGGTCAGGGTGTATGTTGTTTCTTCATCCCATGTCATTCCCGAGTATGTGTATACTTGGCTAGATCCAGACCATGCCCAGCTTCCTGCGACAAGTGGTGCAGGTACTATATTGACAGTTCCTACCCCTTCATTCATTGCCTCATCCCAGTTGGCAACGAAGCTCGTACCTGTTGCCACATCTGACACTCCATCATTTGGTGTTGTGGTTGCTATAGATGGGTCTGTAAAGTCACCTGTTGTGAAGGTGATGTTCATATCGCCACCCAATGGGTTTCCTGCCATATCTGCAATTCCCGATCCAGTCATGTCGAGGTAATATGTCGTCTGATCTGCTAGTGCATCGTATGTAATGTTTGCCCACATGCCTGTCGCATCCAATCCACCATTAGAGTTTGGCAGATTGTCTGTTGGTGTTACTGAGACAGTCACTGGCTCACTGAGCTCGATGATCATTACTCCACTGGCTACACTTACATTGACGGCTCCATCTGCTGGTGTCACGCTGATTATTGTTGGTGCAGTCTCATCAGCAGTTGTGAATGTCTTTACAAGGTCTCCAGTCGCTGCGTTCGCAGATGTATCCGCGAAGTTGCTGAAGGTCAGGGTGTATGTTGTCTCTTCATCCCAGGTCATTCCAGAGTATGTGTATATCTGGCTAGCTCCGGACCATACCCAGCTTCCTGCGACAAGTGGTGCAGGCACTATATTGACAGTTCCCACTCCTTCATTCATTGTCTCATTCCAGCCGGCAACAAAATTCGTACCTGTTGCCACATCTACTGCGCCATCAATTAGTGTTGTGAATGATATGGCTGGACCTGTCTCGTCAGCAGTTGTGAACTGTATGTCGATCGGTGTTCCCGATAGCGCATTTCCTGCTGTATCCAGACCTCCTGTGATGGTAAATGTGTAAGATGTCTGTTCTGCGAAGTCAGTTATGTGGCTCATTGTCATAACTGTGTTTCCGACACTCCATACTCTAGACCAGCCACCTGGATCTGGTGTGCATGTATAAGTTACTGGATTCTGCATCGGTTCATCGAATGTTATCACAATATCTGCATTTGTCGCAACACTGGTCGCCGTATTTATTGGAACTGATGATTGCATAGTTGGAGCTGTGGCATCAAGTGCATAAGGTCCTAATTCCGCATCTGCAAAGACTGTTGGTAATGGGTCACCAACACTACCGCCATCCAAACAAGCGCAGAAATAATAGTCATCATCTGCTGGCAATGCACTTCCTGGTGTCCATACTTCTGTTGTTGGAGAAGCTACTGCCGGAGCAATATCATTTCCCCAGAGTGTCCATGGACCTCCAGCTGCACCGCCTTGCCAGTAGTAAATATCTACAAGAGCAGGATCAAGCTGATGATCGTATGATATGTCTGGTGTGGCATCTGTGCCTGATGTTGCTGGTGTTGTTGCAGATACTGTCGCTCCTTGAACAGGTACTGCTGCAGGAATCTGGAAGTCGATGGTCTCTCCACCGCCACCTACGAAGGTGAATATCTGATCTGCTGGAAGGTATGTGCCATCGCCCTGTGCTACTGCACCTTGGACACCGCACCATCCATCCTGGGATGCGAAGTTGAATCCGCTGCCGTCAACATAGATCTTGTAGTTCACACCTGCTCCACCGGGCTGTCCTGCTGCCATGGTGTCTGCAAGATATGCAAATCCAATATTTGCATCATCAACTGATGCAAATCCATTCATGCCGCCATCACTGTAAACATAAACAGTGTCTGTGGCATCATCTGGCCAGTATAGATGATCATAATCTGTATCAACTGAGATATAAACTGAAAAAGTAGCTGCTGTCTCAGTCGTCAACTGTGTGACGCCATCTGGCTGGTATACCCATGCGGCCCATCCATATGGAAGGCCCCATGATTTGGCTGCTGAGTCTATGATATATGGTCCTGCCTCTGCATCACCAGCAACTGTTGGTGCTGCTTCATCTGGTGTCTGTACATACCAGCTGTATGTTCCATCTGCCAATACCGGCATTGTGAATGGGCTGGTTGCTGGGCTGTCTGTTCCTTGGTTCGTCCAGGAAGCTCCATTCCATGACCAAACATCCACGGATGCTGGTGCACCCGCGTCTATGGTGTATGTTATATCTGGTGTGTTGTAGCCAGATGTTCCTGTTGGGCCTGTTGCAGATGCTTCTGCAGCTACAGGACCTGAGCCTGGAACCTGGAAGTTGACGGTCTCTCCACCGCCACCTACGAAGGTGAATATCTGATCTGCTGGGAGATATGTGCCATCGCCCTGTGCTACTGCACCTTGGACACCACACCATCCATCCTGGGATGCGAAGTTGAATCCGCTGCCGTCAACATAGATCTTGTAGTTCACACCTGCTCCACCAGGTTGTCCTGCTGCCATTGTATCTGCAATATATGCAAATCCAATATTTGCATCATCTATTGGTGCAAATGCATTCATTCCACCATCGCTGTAAACATATACTGTATCCGCGGCATCATCTGGCCAGTAAAGGCCGTCTGTGTCCTCGTCAACAGAGATATATACAGCAAAGGTTGCTGCTGTCTCAGTCGTCAACTGTGTAGTGCCGTCTGGCTGGTATACCCATGCGGCCCAACCATATGGGAGCCCCCAGGAATCTATAGATTCATGCTCAGGAGCAGCCATCGCAAAGACGCTGAATGTCATCAAGACCATTCCAAGCGCTACAAAAGTCGCTAATATTTTCTTGTTCATTTTTTCATCTCCTAATATCAAGTTAATTATATTCTGATCTAATTATCATTTATTCCTTATTTGGTTATAGTTAAGACAACGACAATATCTGCTCATATATAGATTATATGCTTTGTCTTATTACAGCCAATATAAAGCTTTCCTTGGGCATTATATAAATCTTTCTATAATTATAAGTACTTATACGTATGTAGATAGGAATACTTACTCTCATGTGTCTAATATTTGGCTACAACGGCTATTTTCTTTTAGCTCAATATCTGCCTGGCAATGACCAGTCTCTGCACTTGACTGGTGCCTTCTCCTATTTCCATGAGCTTTGTGTCCCTGAGCATTCTTTCGACAGGATAATCCTTCGTGTACCCATATCCGCCATGGATCTGGATCGCATTTAGACAAACCTGTGTGGACATCTCCGATGCATAAAGTTTCGCTATCGAAGCTTCTTTGCTGAATCTGATCCCGTTATCTTCCATCCATGCAGCCCTATAGACCAACCATCTTGAGGCCTCGATCTTTGTGGCCATATCTGCCAGCATCCACTGGATAGCCTGAAGTTTGGCTATAGGTCTGCCAAACTGTTCCCTTTCTTTCGAGTAGCGAACGGACTCATCAAGTGCACCCTGGGCTAATCCCACGGCCAGCGCTCCAACAGCGGCTCTGCCCCTGTCGAGGATGTTCATTGCTCCTGTGAATCCTGTGCCTGGCTCACCGAGGATATTACCTTTTGGAATTCTGCAATCTTCAAAGACCAATTCAGATGTGTGTGAACCTCTTAATCCGAGTTTGTCCTCTTCTGTTCCAAGCTCGTAGCCAGGAGTTCCTGTGGGTACGACAAAGGCGCTTATTCCTCTGGGGCCCTTTGACCTGTCGGTTATGGCCATGACCGTGACATAATCTGCAATTGTTGCATTTGTGATGAAGACCTTTGTTCCATTCAGCACCCATTCATCTCCATCCAGAACTGCAACGGTTTGAAGGCCACCTGCATCGGAACCCGCGCTGGGTTCTGTCAGTGCCCAGGCAGCGAATTTCTTTCCTGCAGCGAGATCAGGTATCCAATTTTTCCTCTGTTCCTCGCTCCCTCTCTCGTATATGTGTCCAACACCCAATGAATTGTGTGCCTCGGTGACAATGCCTGTGGAACCGCATACCCTGGCGATCTCTTCAAGGGCTATCATGTAGCTGATCTTATCGCAGCCAGCACCACCATATTCTTTTGGTACTGTCAATCCCATGAGATTCATCTCCCCCATTCTGGCCAGTATCTCTTTGGGGATATCGCCCTTCTTGTCTATATCTCCAGCTATGGGTTTGATCTCTTTCTCCGCGAATTCGCGAACCGTGTTTCTCAGCATTTCATGCTCTTTCGTGTAATTGAAGTCCATGTACACTCACTTCCCTTTGAAGTCTGGTGAAGGCCTCGATCTAATCCATCATCTTATCATGATGCTGGAATCCAAGCCATTAGCTTCGGGTCTATCACCCGAATCCAGGCCTGTATCACAGGAGGTATTGATAAGCCTTTTTGCTGTCTTTGAATTAAAATAAACATAATATTGGGCTTGGAGCCCCTTCATTCATCGAGCAATAAAGATCTAAAAAGGAAATGGGAAGCCAAGCCTTTGAATGGCTTGGCTTATTTGTGCCCAATATACTGTCATTATGTCAATATACTGGGTCTCTATCGATGCCAGGATCACTCCGTTATGAATTCGGAAGGATCTACTTCGCCAGGTGGTGGTGGCGGAGGTGGAGGTGTCTGATCATCCACGGGTGCCACGGGTTCTTCTGCCGGAACATCATTCATCGGCTCTACTGGCTCTTGAGGTGGCGGAGCCTGTTCCTGGAACTGTCCTTCTTCGAATGGTGGTGTGCCTTCTTCCGGTGCATTCCACTCCTCACCCTCTGGTGCAGGTGGCATATCTTCCGGCTTGTCCTTCTTGTTCTTTAGCATGAAGAATAAGACGATGGCAACGATCACTATGACCAGAAGCAGTATGATAGGTAGCCAGTTCATTGGTTCATCTGGATTATCATCTGGATCACTCGAGCTTGTGCCTGCTTCGAATTCATCGAGGTTGGATATTCCATCTCCGTCTGCATCTCCATCTGCATCGTCTACATTTGGATCCAGATCATTCTCGAACTCGTATATGTTTGGCATACCGTCCCCATCTGCATCATCATCTGCATCATCTACAGCTGGATCCAGCTCATTCTCGAACTCATAGATGTTCGGCATACCATCTCCATCCAGATCACTATCAGAATCATCCACATCTGGATCGAGTCCATTATCTATCTCGTATTGGTCTGGCATACCATCTCCATCCCCGTCATAGTCCCCGAGGGTGGCATTGAAGCTCCATGAATAGGCTGAACGCATACTGACCCCATCAGAATTTTCCGCACTGGCTCTTACTATCACATCATAAACTCCATTGCCAAGCGCATCATCTGGTGTGAAGGTTAGAATGGTGTGATCACCATTCCATGAGAAATTACCCAATACTGTAGAGTTCCCGATGGACATCTCGAAGGCATTCTCCGTGGTATTGGCATCCATAGGCATATCGAATGTCACTGTGGCCAGTGTGGTAACTGGCACATCCACACCACTTGGTGTATGTCCTATCACTTCAGGATAGTCATTCACTGTCACCATCAAGGTATAGGACACATTGTTCTGAGTTCCGTAGATGTCCTCATCTACAAGGTATATGGTCACATTTTCAGATCCTATTCCTTTTGGATAATTGAATCTGATGGAATGGTTCGTCAAGGTCGCATAGCCAGAATTCGTGTATATGGTCAACTGGCCTGTCACTGTCTCTTCATCAACAGGATGTGGAGTGTATACGAAGTCCATGTCAGCATCGCAAGTTATATTGTCCACGAAATTCGTGAACTCTGGAGCATCATTGATCGGTGTGATGGTCACACTCAGGGTCACAGTATCCGTGGCACCAGCCATATCTGTAACGGTTATGATGACATCCTCGCTCACTATACCTTCTGTGTAAAGGAACGTTATATTGGTCTCATCCACAGTAGCATAGTCTGAATCTTCAGATATGGTCAGGTCTTCCAATGCATCATCTATATCAGATATGTAGCTGATAACATTGACTATTACTTCAATATCTTCTATACAATCGAGCGTGATAGGTCCAGTGATGATAGGTGGATCATTGACCGCGTTTATTGTCACCGGAATTGTTTGGGTGTCAAATATGCCATCTGAGTCTCTTGTCAGGGTCAGACCGATCGAGCCTACACCATTCATTTCAGCGACTGGCGTGATGATTAGATTCTCGCCGGATATAACAGTTGTGAAAAGGCTGGGGTCGGAACCTATAGCGGACCATGTCATCTTCTCGGTGAAGATGATCTGGGTATTGTAGTATCTTGAATCCGTTGTACCTGTTGAAGATCCAGATGTAAAGGTGTATACCCAATTAGTTCCTATGTCTGGCCCTCTACTTATGAATGCATCGGCCCCATATGCGGTTCCATTCCATTCTACCTGAACAAGTAAATTATCAGTTCCATTGTAATAAAAGGTATCATCAAGATCAAATTGGATCCATCCAGAGCTTGCATCAAAAGTGTAGTTCAAATTATAATAGACATCTGTCAAAGAGCCAATATAATTATCATCATATGTGCCTGTTAGTGCATCTAGATCTGTGTGAGCCAGACTTATGGTGACATTCGGGAAGCTTGGGTCCTCTGTATTGGTCTTGTAGAATCCGATCTTGTCTATGGTTCCCTTTTGATCGTCCAACTCAGATGCTTTGTAGAGCATCTGGAATTTTGTATAGGTCTGGCCAGTATCCCAGAGCAAGCCATTGTTTGTTGTTCCACTGTCTTTTATGGCATTACCTATCTTTTCAGTAGTGAATTTAAAGACTGGTGAATTAGCTTGTATGGTTCCGGTTCCAGCTCCTGCGGTATTATATAGTAATCCTCCTGGAATACCGTTAGTGGTGTCAATATAGATATTAGTGCCATTATCACCATTCCACACAATATCAATAAGTAGATTATGACTGGAATCGTAAGTGAAATTGTCATTTAGATCCAACTCGAACCATGAATCGCCTCCGGGGAAATCAACAGTGATATTCTGGGTTGGGAAAACCTCTATCAAATAACCATTGTAATTATTGGCAAACGTGGCTGTTAATGCATCTAGACTTGTGTGAGCCATCTTAACCTGGAAATTATCATAAGTTCCGGTATCTGTGATATCCCAGCTATTATTGAATGCGATTGTCTTGATAATTCCCTCTGCACCTACCTGTTCCGGTGTATAGACGAATTGCGAACGCATTTGGTTCGTTGCTCCTCCTAAGAATGGAACTCCATTTGCAACTAGATTTAGTCCAGATTCATGAACCATCATATCATTGTCCCTATGGGTCAGATCTATTGTTCTGGCTGGGTCATCCTCTTGGAAAACCTGAGCAGGAACTGGTGGCTCTATCTTTGGATTTTCAATTATGGTGACTGGAATATTCTGGGTGACCATGCCGCCATTATTGGTGTTTGTCAAATTCAGGTATGCTATACCCTCACCGCTCATATCGGCAACTGGCGTGATGATCAGATCCTTTCCATCTGCTGAAATATTTGCATCAAAAAGGTCCGGATCTGAGCTGTACGCGGTCCATGTGAGATCGTCACTTTCACTGAATATGAGTTGGATATCATAATATCTTGAATTTGTAGAGCCAGTTAGTGAATTTAATACATCTGTCTCTATCCAGTTAGTTCCTGTCCCCATCCCTCGTTCTATCAAGGCATCTGCTCCGGTTGCAGTCCCTCTCCACTCGACCTGCACTATTAGATTATGGGTTCCATCGTATTCAAAATCATTATCAAGGTCGAATTGGAACCACCCAGTGCTTGCATCAAAAGTATAGCTTGGGTTATTGTAAACCTCCATCAATGTACCAATATAGTTATTGCTGAAGGTTGTGGACAAATTGGATGATGTTCTATCCGTATGAGCTAAGCTCACGGTCACATTAGGGAAGGTTGGGGTTGCTGCGTTTGATTTGAAGAACCCTATCTTGTCAATTGTACCATTTTTATTGTTTAGGTCTGGGGCTTGGTAAAGCAACATGAATTTATTGTAGGTATTGCCAGTATCCCAGAGTGCGCCATTATTTGTTGTTCCATTATCTATGATGGCATTGTTCACTACATCTGTTGTGAAGATAAGGGAGGGTGTATTCGTATTGATTGATGCGGCTGTAGTAGCACCAGTTGTAGACCACATTCGACTCCCGCCTGTAGTCACATCGCTAGTGACAGTATCGCCTCCTCGACCATAATACTGAATGTCAACAAGCAGATTGTAGGATGAATCATATGTGAATTCATCATTGAGGTCAAAGTGTATCCATGAATCACCATTCGAGGAGTTCATCACTACATTTGCTTCAGAGAATACTTCTATTTGATTTCCATTGAAATTATTCGCAAAGGTAGTTGTTAGAACATTAAGATCTGTATGAGCCAGGAGTATTTTGAAATTAGAATAATTACCAACTGCAGAGGCATCTGACCTATTGATAGATATCTTACTTATAACTCCTTCAGCACCCACCATATCTGGTGTGAAAAGTGATTGATAATGGAGCTGCGTGGCTGGATTGAAAGGATATCCCGATGCGGCATCATTCGATCCCGACTTGTGCTCGACACTTCCATTTCCCAATCCTGCCAGGCTGATAGTCCTTGCTGGATCGTTCTCATTGAAGATCTGGTCTGGAACTGGTGGTTCGATCTCCGCGGAGTATGTGAGAGTGAGCTTTGGCCTGAGAGTTATATCTGTCACATAATCACTGGAATAGAATCTTGCAAATTCCATAACTACATAATTACCAACAAAGACCAATCCGTAATTGGGTATTATATTGTCTTGCCAGTCATTAACAATATCTGTGATATCAAAACTATACCAGCAACCTGTTGTATCAACATCCATGTAGACTTCTCTTGTTAGATCATAATCTCCACCTGGTGTGGTCCATAAGTTACCCGCATCTCTATTATTCCATGTAACCTCATTTTCTATCCAGGGCTGTGTAGCTGGATACCCTGATATGTTCACACCACCGCCTCCTAAAGCGTAGCAATAAAGATCTAAGGATGCGTAAATAATTTCAATTGGTTGTGTTGGCATATCCATTTGCCAAAAATTTCTTACTTCCTGAGATCCGCCAAAAAGCCCTAATTGGAAATTTGTGCTTGCACCATTATTTGTATCCACTCCGCCTAGATCACCTATCCAGGCGTCCTTTCCAGCCGTCGCATCCGGCTGAATAACAATAGTATCCACCGAATCATCAACTACTCCGGCAGCTGGCTCAATGATTATTTGATCGTTCGTGGTCGTGAAAAGGAGCCCCGCAGGGGCAATCATCATCGCGGCCAGTATACATGCAGAGATCTTGACATAATTGATTTTATCCATTTGTCTTCCTCCAGTTCATATCTAATTGGAATCTTGAATAGGCATAGTTATTTGTGCAGTTATCCAATTTGGTATTATACTTATTATTGCACAGTTATCTAATTATATAAAGTTAACCTTTATTTGTTCTTACTGAGCCAGATTTAAATATCAAATGTAAAATATAATAATATACATCGCTAAATTGCCACATATGACATTTGCTAAATTTATAATCATTAACAATAATCCACAATGAGCTCACATTGTGGTTCTATGAATATGGAGATCCCTATGGATACGTGAATACTAACTTTTCTTCTTTGGCTTGGATGATAATTCTTTTTGAAATGGGCATTCATGATCTTTGGACGGCTTGCACTGTATCCTCTCGCCAGTCTCGACATAATGACGATAATGGGCGAACCAGTGTGATTCTTCCTCCGCTCCCTTGACAAAATCCACGAACTTGGTAAGGCGGTCCATTGTTTCCGGGTTCACGGTATGCTCTATCTTGCAGGCATCTTCTTCTGCAATATTCTCGTCTATCCCGAATATGATAAGGAGCTCTCTTAGAGTGTCATGTTTGGCACGAACTGCTTTGGCGATCGCCTTTCCTTTGTCGGTCAGGGTCACACCACTGTATCTCTCATAATTGACAAAGCCATCATCCGCCAGTTTTTTGAACATCTCTGTAACACTGGGTGGCCCCACACTCAGTATTTGGGATATGTCTCGCACTTTTGCATATCCCTTTTTTTTCGTCATCGTGTAGATGGCCTCTAAATAATCTTCATTTCTGTCAGTTGTCATATGCTGGCTTCCTGTAATATATCTGGAATTTCTATAATGAGATCCCATAACCGAAACATTTTCGGTTTTATTTATAATTTCGCTTCATAACGAAAATGTCATTTACTACGACCCCTATCTCTACTCATGACCCAGGAACCTGATAGAATTTCCTTATCATCCAAGGCCATCATCGGTGTCGATGAGGCTGGCAGAGGCCCAGTCATCGGACCACTGGTAGTATGTGGTCTGGCAGTGGAAAATGATGATGTTCTGAAGGAGTTGGGAGTGCGGGATTCAAAGAAGGTCGCGCCCAAGAAGCGAGAAGAACTGGCAACCCGCCTTAGAGAAGTTGCCAGGTATGAATACGCCATAATGGATGCGGCAGATATCGATGTCCTACGCCAGCGATACACACTGAATGTGATCGAAGCCAAGCTTTTCGCGAGCGTGGTCGAAAAGCTCGGACCCTGCTCAGTAGTCTATCTGGATGCCGCGGATTCCAATGAAGAGGGATTTGGAAAACAGGTATTGCGGGAGATGGGAGAGTCTGGCAATGCTATCAAGATAATATCAAAGCACGGGGCTGATGACATTTACCCCGTGGTGTCTGCTTCATCGATACTGGCCAAGACAAAGCGCGATAATATCGTAAAGGAGATCGAGGAGGAGCTTGGTCAGCCCATTGGAAGCGGCTATCCCTCGGACCCCAAGACCATCCAGTTCCTTAAGGCATGGTATCGGGAACATGGGGAGATGCCCCCTCACACGCGCATGAGCTGGAAGACTGTCGGAAGATTGATAAATGAGCTTAGCATGAAGGGGCTGGCAAGCTTCGATGAAGATTAGCAATGGATGGATGATAAAATGGATGAACTAGAGCAACTTTTACTGAATACGGTCGAGAAATTCAGGGCCAAGATGATAGAGGATGAGGATCTGAGAGAGGAGATGAAGCCCCTGAAGCGCACGATCAATATCGAGCTTACGGATGCGGAAGGCTTCTCCTTTATTCTGAACCATGGGGACGTGACGGATTTTAAAAGAGGCTATATCGAGAACCCGGATGTCGCTATCCAGATAAAAGAGGCCGATATGTTAGCTCTTCTGAAAAAAGAGCTAAAGCCAATGAAGGCCTGGGCAACTAAGAAGTTGAAATTCGAAGCCGAACTTGAGGATGTTGTCAGGATGCGGAAGTTCTTTTGAACATCCTCGTCCATCGCTGAGCTCAGACGAGGTTTTCGAATAGGAAGCACTCTGTGACCATCACCACTTTTTCTTTTAACCCTCGCTGTGCTGAATTGGGCTCCAAAAGAAAAAGACGGACAAATAAGAAAACTCGCCCAACTCTGCTCGCTCGGGAGAACTACCACCGCCCTCGGTTACATGGCCTGGTCAATCAGACGGGGCATGTTCGAATACAAATGCAATTTCCGAGCGAGCAGGCTCTATCGAATTTTCTTTTCTAAAGCATACGCTGATCAAATGCTTCATTGGTCAATTTTTCGCATATTCTTCAGGCTTTTGGTATAAACTTATAACCATAATGGACTGCACCTTGAACAAGTCAAGGTTGGTCCACTACTCCTTGGGAACAAATTTATAACCATAATGGATCACACCACATTCTCCTTCCTGGCCAAGTTTTCTGAAGACAGCCTCGACCTCTGTTCCGATCTTGACTTCATCAGGTTTGACATCGACTATTTGTCCAGTTATCTTGGGCCCTTCTTCCAGTTCGATTATCGCCATGGTATATGGAACCTGCATGGAGAATGCGGGAAGTCCATCATGCACAACAGTGTATGATATGATCTTGCCCTTGCCAGATAGTTTCAATTTCTCCATTTTCCCAATGCTTTCCCTGCGGCATTTCGGGCACAGGTCACGTGGTGGAAAATACACAATACCGCATGCACCGCATTTCTTTCCCTGCATATTGTACCTGCTCTGGTTCTCTCTCCAGAATCTTGCAACTTCCATCAGTTACCCCTCCCGAGAATATGAACTATACAAGTCGAGCCAGTTCCTCCGATATTATGGATGAGCCCCTTTTCGGCATCCTTCACCTGCCTATCACCAGCTTCGCCTCTTAATTGCAATGTCATCTCAACAGCTTGACCAACTCCAGTGGCTCCCATCGGATTTCCCTTCGCTTTGAGACCTCCAGATGTATTGACGGATATCTTGGAGTTCAAAGCAGTCTCACCATCTTCGGTGGCCTTACCGCCCTTGCCTTTCTCAAAGAAGCCAAGGTCCTCGATCGCCATGATCTCCGATATGGAGAAGGCATCATGCACCTCTGCAAGCTGTATGTCATTTGGCCCGATGCCTGCGTATTTGTAAGCTTTTTTGGAGGCTTCGATCGTGGCATCCATCCTTGTAAGGCTTGGTCGGTCATGCAGAGCCATATAATCCCCAGCTTGTCCACAGCTCAGGATCTTCACTGGTGAATCCGTGTACTTCTTCGCATCCTCCCATGGACATAATATGACAGCCGCGGCCCCATCCGATAGGGGCGCGCAATCAAAGACACCAAGGGGATCTGCCACCATTGGAGCATTGAGAGCCATCTCTAACTTTATCGCTCTCTGGAACTGAGCATCTGGGTTCATGGATCCATTAAGATGATTCTTCACGGCCACTGAGGCCAATTGTTCTTTCGTTGTGCCAAAATCATTCATATGTCTTCTCGCCATCATCGCGTACAATGATCCAAGGGTTGCGCCAAATACAGCTTCCCACTCTTGGTCCGCTGTGCTTGCCAGAATCTCGGCTGCTGATTCTTCACCAACATCCATCATCTTTTCCGCTCCTCCAACCACAACTATGTCATGAACACTACTGGCTACTGACATGTAAGCCTGTGAGAGCGCTATTCCACCAGATGCATTTGCCGCTTCCACTCTGACCGAGGGAAGGTTCCTTTCACCAAAGCCAGAGTAATCGGCTATGAGGGGGGCGATATGTTCCTGGTCGATGAGACGGTCGGCTGACATGTTTCCGACAAACATGGCATCGATATCATCACCAGCTATACCAGCATCTTCCATGGCCTTGAATCCAGCTTCGATACCCAGATCTCTGAAGGATCTCTCCCACAATTCACCGAATTTCGTTTCTCCTACTCCGATTATTGCTACTTCTCTCATATCAGAACCCCTCCATTTCATTTCGGGCTTTTGAATATTCAAATTTTATTTGCATATTCAAACACCTCCCATCTTTATCTTGCCGCGGAATTTTGCATAATTCGCATAATCCAGATATATAAGATCTTGATTGGAGCAGTCAAGACTACACCAATCACCTTTTCGATAATCCTCAATGGAATCCTTAACTGTTATATCAAATCCATCTGACCCAGCTCCTGAGCCATAGGCCATGACAAATATTCTATCTCCTGGGGCGGCGTGATCCAATACATTGGTCAGGCCAAGAGGTACAGCGCCTGAGTAGGTATTGCCAATTATAGGTGTGAGCAGGCCGTATTTCATTTGATCTGGCCCGAATCCCATGCTTTTTCCTATTCTCAATGGGAACTTGCCATTTGGTTGGTGGAAGATAGCATGTTGGTAATCATCAGGTTTAGTTCCCATGGCTTGAAAGAGCTTGTGTGAACATGCATTGATGTGCTTGAAATACGCAGGTTCACCCGTGAACCTGCCTGCGTGTTTGGGATACATCTGTCCCTCCCTTCTCCAGAAATCAGGTGTGTCGGTGGTGTATGATACAGTGTGATTGATCTCCGCTATCATATTTTCTTTACCTATCAGAAAGGCTGCCCCTCCTGCCGAGGCTGAATATTCTAATGGGTCGCCTGGAGCTCCCTGAGATGTGTCCGCGCCTATCGCCATGCCGTACTTCACCATATCTGACAATACAAGACCCATGCAGGTCTGTATCGCGGCAGTTCCCGCTTTGCAAGCGAACTCATAATCTGCCGCGGTGAGATCTGGTGCCGCTCCTATGGCCTCAGATACTATTGTCGCTGTTGGTTTCACAGCATATGGATGAGATTCGGAGCCAACGTATATCGCTCCGATATCATCTGGACAAACGTCGCATCCTTTCATGGCCTTTCTAGCTGCGGATACCGCAATAGTGATCACATCTTCATCCGGGCTTGGTATGGATTTCATCTGGATGCCCAGGCCTTTTCCGCGAGCTGCCCCATCCACTCCCCAGACCTTTCCAATATTGTCTGGAGTGATCCTGTACTTGGGCACATACCCACCATATCCAACAATTCCTACTGTCACTGTTAAATTCCTCCTGCATGCTTCATTCAATCACCTATTTCTTTAAATCTTTCGAGAAGCTCATTTCCTGAGAGCTCGGTTACCAGGAGAATTATATTCTCAAGGGTTGCCAGCCTTATCGCGAGATCATCCACATTCTCTGGTTTTACATAGACCACCATGGCTGGTTTCATCGGATGAGCTCTGACAGCTATCATTGGTGATCTTCCATGTTTGACACCAGTGAATAACAGAGCTCTCTCCGTGCTCCAACCATACACTTTCATGTAATCCTCTGAGGATAATGTCGTGATGGCTTTCAGACTGTCTATAAGAGTGAATCCATTTATGCTTCTTTCTTGATTCACATCCGGGTTCAACACCTTTGCCTCTATGAGGTCGCAGAATTCTGCCGCATCCATTGATCTCTTGAACTCGCCCATTCCTATTATGGCCTCTATTCCTATCTCGGCTCCGAACTGTTTTGTGATCTGGCCGCCTCTTTCCAGGTCTATATAGAGCAGTCCATCCACTATCTTCCTGACAGTGACGACCCCAGGAGATTGTCTCCTGCCAGCTTCATAATCACTGATCACGGAAGTGGATATTTCCAGATAGTTTGCAAGATCTTTCTGCGATATCTCAAAAAGGGTTCTCCATTTCTTTATGGTGCTACCAGGCTCATTAGATACGGTGATCTCTCCCGCGATCTTTTGCCTGAGCATCTCGGTCATTGAAGGGTGAATGAAATAACACTATTTATTATTGTCGAAGTTAATAACGTCAAATGACGATTATCAATAGGTGATCGATAGCATTGGAGCAAATACTTTGAATGCATATGAATGGGGTCGTATTAGCTCTTCTTCGTGGTCTTTTTGGTCGTCTTCTTCGTGGTCTTTTTGACCGTAGCTCCTTTTGGAGGAGGAGATGAAGGCATCTCTTCCACCACTACAGGTTTTTGTGCCTCAAATTCAAAAAGAACTGCTTTTTTGATCTTGGCATTCATATCCTTATCGACCTTGTCAAACCTCTTGACAAGAGCTTTGATCTCTTCTTCCAGCTTCTTCGGCTTGCTGGTCGATAGTTTTTCAACCTCCTTTTCCAGGTCCGTTGTCCTATCATTGAGATTATGTATCCTTTTACTATCTCTGAAAACAGTATCTTTTATCTCTTCAGATACGGCTATCTCTTTTTTCAGATCTCTTATTCCCTTTTCAGAATTTTTGATCTTTGTATTGATCTTTCGATCAGCATTCCTCAATTCTTTAATATCATCCAGCAGGTCGTCATTTCCCTTATCGCTCTCAGCTATAGATTCTATACTATCCATCTTCAATATGGCTGCTTGTAATTTCTTTCTGAGCTCTTCAAAGGAATCATTCAATCCATTTCTGAGATCGTGGAATTCCTGTTCAAGGGTGCTGATCTGCTCCTCCACATCAGTGAATTGATTATCGATCTCATTGAACTGTGTCTCGACCTCGCCGATCGCCGTCTCGACCTCAGCCTCCATTTCAGAAGCAATTGCTTCGATCTCGATCCTCTCGAATGCCTGTATCTCCATCAATTCACGCTCATACCGGGCAAATCTTTCATGATCGTCCATCTCGATCTCCCTGTATAGTTCCTGGATAAGCACTCTGGCCTTCTCGATCTTCTCCGCCTGGGCTTTGGACTGTTCATCCAGCCATGGGTTCAATTGGAGTATACTATCAGATTCTTTCTTCACATCATCCATATGGATCTCAATGCCTCCCAGAATTTCCAGGCGCTTGGAGCTTGCCAGATCCCTGTCCGCATCCAGTACGGATATGCGAGTTGCCTCGTCTTCCGTCCATTTGGTATATGGAGGGAATATCTGCATGAAGTCAAAGCTCTTTTCGGAGATCTTGCTTCGGACCTCTTCGAACTCTCCCTCAACAACAAGGATCCTGGATCTATTGCTCTTCTTCAATAGAACACTCACACTGTGATTTGGGTGAAGGTAAGCCTCTATGCTGTAAGGGAAACCCTTGTACACAGAGGGTAGGTGCCTTTCATCAATATCCATCTTTCCAAGATGATCTCTGTAATTCGTAGTATAGGCATCGATGAATTCTTCTATTGCCTTTCTAAGATCATCATCCGTCAATAAAGTATCATTCTCGGGACACATAATTACACCGCCCTTTAATTGATGCCGAGACCTAAAAACCTTTGGTTCGATAATTAAACAAAAATATCACTCTTTTACCTGATCCTTTATGCTCTTTGCAGTGATATCTCCTATCATCGGTACTTTACTGATATCCTTGAGCGTGGCTCTTTGTATGGCTGATATATCTTTGTAGCCAGCGCGGAAAAGAGATCGAGCTCTTTTCCTCCCAATACCTCTCAATTTGACCAATGGAACAAGCTCTTCCTTTATTCCGCTCTTCACCCTCAATACCATTTCATTGAGGTCTTCGGTCATGCGGCTTCCGAAAAGTCTGGCGATCTCTCTCATGGAGTATGTGAGCCATTCTGCAGTATCCACTCTATTCCTGATGTCCCCGGGCCCGACATTGTATTTCAGAACAATGTCGTTCTCCTCGACTTCTTCCATCCAGTCATTTATTAAGAGCGCGGTCTTAACCTCTCCAAGGAAGAAATCAAATTCTATGCCATCTGGAATTGGCAGAAGGAAATCATCCATATTTTCCTCCACCATTTTCTCCACCCAATCATAGTCCTTCTTTCTCATGTAGAGGGTGTACATATCCGGTGTCGAGCACACTGCTTGAAGTATTCCCAGTATGCTTTTCGTTTTATCTTCTCCAGCTTCTATCGCATTACGCAATTGAACTGCGGACAGAGGGTCGATATAGAGATCGGATGTTCGCTTGCCGAACAATGTCGTTTTCAGTCCGTCATCTGTTCTGATCAATTCTTCTTTTTCCAGGAACTCCAATATTTCCATGATCTTGCTCTCGATGGACCAGATCTCGCTTTGATGGGCGAAGAAGGTTCCACCCATGAACTCCATAAGCTCTTCTTCATCGACCGCGAACCCTGTCGCGATGGTGGCCAGTATATGCATTCTCAGGGCAGATTCATTACCTAATTTGGAGGATACAGCTTCTACATCTCCAAGAATATAATTCTCGAGTATCTTTCTTCTTTGATACTCATCTTTAGCTATCAGAATTCCCTCACCATGGGGATCGAATTGCGGTCTACCAGCTCTGCCACACATCTGCCTTATCTCAAGGACCGGGATAGGGACATTGCCATAGTTCGCATCGAACCTGGTGAGATCTCTTACGATCACCCTACGGGCGGGCAAGTTAATGCCTGCAGCCAGTGTCGGTGTAGCGACAATGCATTTGATATTCCTTTCTCGGAAGTTCTTTTCAATGAACTTCCGCTGTATATTGGTAAGGCCAGCATTATGGAAGGCAATACCTCCCTCCACACATCTTCCCAATCTCGCCCCGAAAGATGTTGGCTCTTCCTCCTTTTTTGATAATTGATCGGCCAGGCTCTTAAGTTTTACAGCTTCCTTCTCATCCAAAAGTTTCGTATTCGCCTTGCCCAATCTCTCGGCCAGGCTCTCGGTCGAACGCCTGGTATTAACGAAGACCAGGCATTGCCCCTCATCCTCGATCGTGTCGAGCACCAGTGACACGATATTGTGCTTCCTGTCCATGATCGGTCTTATGGTATTATCCAGAAATTCTATCCTATTTCCATCAGAGTTCTTATCTTCAAGATATATGCCGTATTTCAGGTCAACAGGTCTCCAATCACTGGCAACATGGGCCGCATCAAGCCAGATAGACAGATCCAATGAATTGCTTATGGTCGCGGAAAGGGCTATGATCTGCAATTCGGGATTTACCAGTTTCATTTTTGTCAAGGTGACTTCCAGGGTGGGCCCTCTGTTTGGGTCATTGAGAAGATGCACTTCATCCGCGACCACCACTGTCATCTTATCCAGCCAGCGTGTTCTGTGACGGAGAAGGGAATCTGCCTTCTCCGATGTCGCGACAACAATATCCAGTCTTTCCAATGAAGGATCTGGGTCATCAAAATCTCCTGTTGCCATCCCCACTCTTATTCCAAGAACTTCGAATGCCTTCAGCTCATCATATTTTTCATTGGCCAGGGCTTTGAGAGGCACTATGTACAGGGCTTTGCCCCCTTGCAATACGGATCTTATCACACCGATATAGGCGACAAGTGATTTCCCGCTGGCTGTGGGAACTGCGAGTACAAGCGATCTCCCTTCAACTACATGTCCTATGGCATCTGCTTGAGGGGGGTAAAGCTCCTGAATTCCTTGACCCTGCAGGATCTCTATCATGCGTTTGTCAATAGGCAATTCATCTGTCTTCATTTTTCATCCACAGGCTTATTCGATGTAGTACTATCTTCTGATCCTTCATCTGCAGAGGCATCTTCGTCTGCATCATGTTCAGGATCATCATCTTCCATATCTTGAGCTACTTCATCCTCTTCAATTTCAGAGAGTTCATCATCTGTGCTTTTCTCAATGTTCGGTCGAGCTTTTTTCTTCGTCAATATCAGGGCTGCCAATATGATGATCACAAGAATTATTATCGGGATCAAATAAGCCAGCCATGGTGTTTCAGTTCCTGGAACGGATAATTCAGTACCCAGTTCATTTCCAAGGTTCTGCATATCATCAAGTGTGGATGCCGTGTTCCCAGATTTGTCAGTTGCATTGATGTAATAATACACTATTCCACTTTTTGATTGAGCTGGTATAGTGAAGGAATATACATCGCCTGTTTGATTATTGCTCATTGTCCTTTTCACCCACAGGTCACCACCAACAGCTTTGAAATAGAGTATGACCTCCTCGAGCTCAACATTATCAGTGACATTTGCAGAGATCTTTATAGATTTATCATCGAGGACCTCCGCATCTTGAAGCTCTATGATGGGTACGGTCAAGTCCACTATATCTATAGACCTTAGTGGACTATCATTTTGATTGCCATGGATGTCAGTTGCAGATATATTGTATGTCACAAGGCCGACATCATCCTGTTGTGGAATAATTGCCTGATACTTTTCAGATGCACTGTCAAAGCTGAGGTTCATATATTTGGTGAAAAGAGATCCGATCTCCCAATAGGACATTGTCACATCCTGAATATCTGAGAAGTCTGTCACATTCACACTAATGGGTATCGCTTGGCCCACTGGCTGTTCAGTTATATTTGACATCTCGATCTCTGGCATCGTCATATCCAAAACATCGAACATGTACGGAGTTGTATTTCCCGTATTGCCGATAATGTCACTTGCCCAAATATAAAAGGACACATCGCCCAGAGCATTCTGAGCTGGTATTGTGGCCGAGAACTTATCCTCATTGAGGTCTGTGATATTCTCCATGTCCAAGGAGTTGGAATATGCAATATCGGAAACTCCTCTGTAATACAATTTGATATCATCTATCTCGCCATGGTAGTCCTTGACCTCCGTGCTTATGGTCACAGGTTCATCATAATTTGCATCGAAAGAACCATTCTGAAGTATCGTGAATATCGAGTCAGATGTACTTATGACCAGTTGAAGCTGAATAGAAGGAGGATCCATGTCCACTCCTGTACTGAAGCCCCATGAATAACTTCCTTCCAATGCATTGTCAGAAATATCCTTAGGGCCATTGTTCAGAGACACTGTATATGTCGAACTGTAAAGCAATGGATCAAGAGGTGATAATTTCACCTCATCGCTATAATCGGACCAGGTTATGAAGAAATCATTTATGTCGAAGGTAGTGTTTCCACCGACCATGGAGAAAGCAGCTTCCACACTGGGTCTGTCCATTGGCTCGGAGAATTCGATATAGATCGATCTGAATATCGAAACATTAGTGGAGCCATCAAGTGGAGATGCCGAGATCAATACAGGTGCTGTTATGTCCGAGACAATATTACTCGAATGGTATACGTTTATGCCGACCTCTCTGTAATCTCGCCATACCATAGACACATCACCATAGGCATTGCAGGCGATCGCGGGGAAGTTCTTAGTTTCGATGCTTTCATCATTGACCACATCATAACCTGTGAAGGTGATCCCACCATCTGATGATGAATATAGAAATACCTGGTAGCCTCCAAGTCTGGAATCTATCCATGTGACATATATCATACCATCATCGGGGGTGACAGCTATATCCGATGCTTGCTGAACCGCAGTGTTACCATCGATTATCTTCACACTACTAAATCCATCTGATGAGTTAGAATAATGGATATCATATATTGGATTGCCCGCACTTCCTCCAGTCTCTTTTTGCCAGGAAATATGGACTATTCCCGTACTCTTATCGACATCCAGTGCGGGATTGTTCTCCACCTTGCTTGTGATAGAGATGCCGATATCTTTAGAAAAGCTAGCCCCTTTGTCTGTTGAGTTTGCGTAATAAACCCCCTCATTGGTTGTTCTATCATCACTCCAAGCCACATAAGTGATATTGTTGCTATCCATTGCGGAATCTGGTGAATTCTTCAATCCTTCAAGTGTGTCTGAGACCACAATAGGATCACTGAATGTCTGGCCACCATCTTCAGAGAAAACAGAGAATACCTGACTCTCTATAAATCCCTTCATAACGGAATTCCCTCCTCCTGTGGCTATCTGTCCATTTGTTTGTGACCAATCCAGTGCATACACACTGTTCCTGTGACTGCTGAGATTGACGATATCTATTCCTGTATCTGTATCCCATATTTTTGAATCTGGGTCAGATGCAGCTGATGCCAATTGATCAGTCACTTCATTCCAATGTAGATCATTCACACTGCCTTCATGACCACTTAGCCAGTATTGATCCATGTGATTGGTATGGTTGAATACCAATATCGAATTATTTGTAAGTCCCGCAGCGATGAAGGCATCATCTGGTGACCAGGCTACTGAGCTGACTTTTTCTCCGATATTGATCTCATCCACCAAACTGCCATTCGTGGTGTCCCATATCTTCACATTGGTGGCAGCAGTAGCCGCAAGATCTCCAGCATGACTGAATTTGACATCCATAACCGAGCCACTATCTCCGCCTCCTGATTTCTCATTCACGGTGAAGGCACTCCAATCACTGGTGTTCCAGATAGTGATATTAAAGTATTCGCCAGGTAATCCAAAGAAAGAAGTGGCTTTTTCTTTACCATTATAAGCAACTGCTATCTGCCCCATGTCATCGGAAACATCCACTGCATTTGCAGGATTATCCAATAACATGCCTCCAACTACATTAAGATCATTCAACTCAGCTAGGCTGACTGGATCCCATATCTTCACGGATCCATCCCATGAACTGCTGACAAATTTGGAACCATCACTGTACCATGCTATGTCTGTTACTTTTTCACTGTGTTGACTGATGGTATTTGATTCTGCCCAGGTGGCAGTATCCCAGACCTTCACTGTGTGATCCTCGGAGCCAGATATCAATTTTGTTCCATCCGGGGAATAATCCAGTCCTCTTACTGCCCCAGTATGGCCATCCAGGGCATTTATAAGGTCTCCACTTGCAGCATCCCATATTCGTATGGAATTATCTGTTCCTGTATCCACCCAGGTAACTGCCACATTCTCACCATTGGCAGCCACTGTCGGCCAGCTTTGAATGGAATTGTTCATGTCCGCAACTTCCTGTGGATCATCAAAGGTCTTTCCACCATCCCTCGATCTGCTTATGAGCACATGACCTGCTTCATTCGAGTCCTGCCAGACGATATACACATCCTCCCCGCCTCCATTTGTTATGGCGGGCATTATCTGATTTCCATTTGTGTTCAGATTGACGATCTTATCCTTTGTGAAGCTGGTACCATTGTTGGAGCTATAGGAAACGTATATGTCTTTGTTACCGCCTCTTTCTTCTCCCCAGGTGGTCACGATCCTTCCGGAATCAAGGACTGTGACGCCGATATTTGTTTTCAAGCCAGTGTAACTCTCATCATTCACCAATATGTTATCGGCTAGATCAATGGCATCAACCGTAGTATACGCATTCATTATCAAGCTGGATAACATGGTCGTTATCAGCAATATCGTTATAAATAGGGTGAATTTTTTTTTCAAGCAGACCACCTTTATAGGCATTGTATTACATATTTTAATATTATAGACTTTCGCTAATTGTATATCGCGTGTGACATATGCGCGATATTCGCATGTTTCATATGTGGTTATTGATATGATATTATTACTACAAATATGATATTTTATCCATTTATGAATATCATTTGCTGATCTTGGAGGTTCTATTGACGATCTCAAATCCTTTCCTGGTTATCAGCCTATCATTTTCATGCTTCAGTAGTTTCATGGCTTCCTCTTCCCCAGACCATAGATAATCGCTGAATTCTTTTTCCATATTCAGCGTGGGGTCTCCATCCACCTTCATCAAGAAATAATGAACGCTCTTATTGTAGTTCATATCATCCGGATACCAGAAAAAGGTATATCGGACGATGCCAACTGGCCTGTCGATATAAGGTTCTTCGATACCGGATTCCTCAGTTACCTCCCTAAGGGCGTTCTCCCTCAGGGTCTCCCCCTCTTCCCGTTTGCCTTTTGGCAGTACCCAGATCTTCTCCACTTTCCTCTTCATGATGAGAACTTTATTATCCTCATTAAATAGGATCCCACCGGCTGATACTACAAGCTCCGTGGGTTTATCTGGGTTTGGTGGGCCGGTCATTCTCTGATTTCCCATTAGATCACCTCAGCGGTACTAGAGCCGTCTTCCAATCTCTTCACCACGATGGCATTCCCGAGCATATCCTTAACATCCTCTACATGGGTTATCAGGAATATCTGTTTAAATCTATTGCTAAGACCTGCCAAAGCCGAGAATATATTGTTCCTGCGACTAAGGTCTTGGCTGCCGAATATCTCATCCAGGATTATGAAATCCATGCCACCTGATCCCGCTCTCTCGGCAATGACCTGAGATATGGCCAATCTCAGACATAGATTGGCCAGGTCCTTTTCTCCGCCCGAGAATCTATCTATGGAATGAATATCACTCTCATCGGTCATCGTTATCTCGTAATCCTCATTGAGAAGTATCTCATTGTATCTTGAATCTGTTAGAAGACTGATAAGCCTGGACGAGGATTGTGACAGTCCAGGTCGTATTCTGGATATCATATGGGTTTTGAACCCGCCAAGGACCTCATCGAGTTTCAGTAGCAGATCCAGTTCCTTCTTCTTGGCCTTGAATCCCTCTGCAAGGCCATCCAGCTCTTTCAATTCCTTCTCCAGAGCGGAGGTCCTGACCTCCAAACGCCCAGCCTTTTCCCTGGCCTGGCTGGACTCTCTTTCTATCTTTCTGATCTCGATAGAAAGTTTTTCAACACTTGCCTTGAGCTTTTCATAACTGGCCTCATCGAATTCCAGTTCTTTCAATTTCTTCTCTGTCTTTGAAAGTTTATCCTGTTTTTCCTCGAGGTCTTTATTGGTATCCTCAAGTTTTTTCTTGAGGTCACTGGATCTTTCCATCTTGGCCTTCAGTTTGTCGAATTCTCTTTTCTTCTCATTGAGTATCCTCTCTCTCTTATCCAGGGCTTTCATTCTCGCATCCAGGCCCATCATCTTCTCCTCGATGGCCTCCGCCTTTTTGCCAGCTTCTTCTTTCTCTTTCAAGAATTTCGCCCTGTGTTTGCCAAAGGATGTCAGTAGTTTTTCATATGTGGCTCCCAGCTTTCTTTGGCATGTGGGGCACTCACTTTCAGCCCCCAGGCCTTCGATATCTTTGATATTGGCATCGATCTCTGAAATATCCTTGCCAAGTATCCTGATGCTGGCTTTCAGCTCGCCAGCATTTGCCTTGATCTCATCTCTTTCTTTTCTTGCCATATTCCTTTTCTCAGAGACACCGTCAAGCTCTTTGTCGATCTTATTGATGGATCCCTTCTGTTTGATGAATTCCTTCTCACTTTCTTTCAGAGCCTTGATCTCCACATCCAGCTCCTTGCTCTTTTGCTTAAAGGAGGTGATGGTCGCTTTCAGAGAGGCCTTCTCGCGCAGGGCGATATTAAGAGCCTTAGATTTTTCATCAAGGCTCTTGACCTTCTTTTTTGTCTCTTTCAACTCTTCATCTTTCTTTTTCAGTATCTTGTCATTATCCTTCTGGATCTTTGCCTCTACCTTATCCCTCGCCCTGAATTCTTTGAGCTCCAACTGTATGATCTTGATCTTTTCTTTTCCATCATCATCATAGAGTCTTTTTCTGACTTCCTTCAGGCTGGCATCTGCATATCTTTTGTCTTCCCTCAGGAGTTTGATAGCATCATCAATATCCTGGATGCCCAACATCCGAAGTATCTCCTCCCGCCTTTTGGCCGGCTGCAAGGTCGTCAGTGCGTTCAATTCCTTTTGTTGAGCAAAGACCGAGATGAAAAAGGCCTTGTGATCCATTCCCAGTATCTTCTCGATGGCCTCCGTGGTCTCCCTGGTACCATTGGCCAATATCTTGCCATCAGCCAATAAGGTGGCGGACATGGAAAGGGTCTTGCCAGTCATTTTTCTATGGATCCTGTAGGTGGATCTATTAAGTTCGAATTCGAGGATCGCCTCACAAGGATCGGAGTGAGCCGCGCCCTGTCTTTTTACTCCTTCTCTATCAGTTCGGACTATGGCTTTCTCATTCCCATAAAGAGCCCATGCCACGGCCTCCAGAAGACTGGACTTGCCAGTTCCATTGAGACCGATGACCCCTATCAGGCCATTGGGGAATTCCAGCTCCAGGTTCTTGAAGCGTCTGTAATTCTTCAGCTGAAGGTAGGCCAATCTCATCAACTGTCCCCTCCAGCTTTTTCAATATACTCAAGCCCTCGTGTTCTGAGGGCTTCTTTATCAATTCCTTCCACGGCCTTTTGTTCGATATAGCCAGCAAATTCTTTTTCCAGTGAATCGAACACAGATTCGCCGGATGAAATGGCCTGCTCGCTGGATGTCAGCTCCGCCTTGATCTCGAAATGCAGGCTTTCCTTCATCCTTTTCTTCAAATTGCCAGTGTCCAGAAGATGATACTCACTGGAACTCACATCGATCAGTTTCAGCCGGATGATCTTACCATCAGGCTGCACCCTTGCCAGTTTTTTGTCAATGGCTTCCATGATATCCTGTGATTTCAAACCCTGGCATTTGATCGGGCCGATATCCTGCATTTCTCTAATGTCGATCGTATGGAACTTCCACTTGCCAGATTCTAGATCCAGCATCACGAAGCCTTTATTCTGGCCGACCTCGCCAAAGCCCAGTCTTTCGGTCGAGCCTGCATAGACCGCGTTTGCAGTCACCTCGCAATGATCGTGATAATGACCAAGCGCGATGTAGTCAAAGTCCTTGCTCAGATTTCCGGATTGAGCAAGCTGTTCATTGAACTCGCCTGTTTTGAAAACACTCAGGCCAGCCACACCCGCATGAAGCATCGCGATATTGTGCTTGAACTTCTTGTCTGGTTTTAGCTTTTTCAACTGTTCGTCAAAAGTATCCTTATCAATGCAATGCGGCAAAGCATGGACCTTCAACTCTCCGAACTTCAAGGTCTCCAGCTGGCTTCTGTAAACCGGAAATACGGATTCGATATGCTCGAAGAGCCTGAACACGCTCCCCGTTTCTCTAAGGCGGGGAGCCTCATGGTTGCCAGCTATCATCACCAGTGGTATGCCGACCTCTGATAATCGAAGTATCTCCTCCATAGCGAAAGATATCGCGCGATTGGTCGGCCTCACCGTGTCGAAGAGATCGCCAGAATGAAGCACCAGGTCTGGTTTTTCCCGGATCGCGAAGTCAATTATTTGGGAAAAGGAATTCTGGATATCCACCTCACGCTGATTGTATCCGTTCTCATCCAGCTTATTGTAAGTGCTGTAGCCGATATGGCTGTCGGAGAAATGTAGTATTTTCATTCTGTCTCCATTTTTCTTATGTCATTCGATTATATAGATCATATCGATCATGCCAGTATCCTTAGAAAAAGGATGTGTCTACCTTTTTCTTCTCCGGTATATTGACCTTCACGGTCTTGATGTAATCTTCGTAAAGATCTATTTTGAGTGGTAATGCGAAAGGCGTCTTGGGTGAGACAACCAGTCCCTCGCCGACCATGAGTGTTTGTATCTCATGGTCCAATTTGGAAACATCCTGCCTCGCGGAGCTGGCCAGCTTTTCCCTGTCCATCTTATCCGCCAGTCCCAGGATGAATAGTGAGTTAAATTGGGATATGACCTGCGAATCGATAAGCTTCGGCTGCTGTGAAACTGCACAAAGCCCGGTCTTGAACTTTCGGCCTTCTCTCGCTATTTGGCCGAAGATACTTCCCTTCGATCTGTCCAGCACCCGTTGTGCCTCTTCCAGCACTATCATGGTGGGCGGCATCTTCTCGAATTCCTTCATCTCTTTGTATATTTTCTTATTCCTGTCGAAAAGAGTGCGCACAAGCACGCTGGATATCAGTAATTCCTCACGCTCGCCAGCACCTGACACATCCACCAATACGACCAATCCTTCTCGCAGTTGTTGGATGACCGTGTCTGTCATGGACACGGTGTCATCGAATGTTATGAGTGGTGAGCTGGCGATGGATTCAATGCGCCGCTTGACCACGCCTATTGTTCCTTCATGGAATCTGGGCTGATATTGTTCGATAAGCGCCTCGATCCCAGTATCATTCAGATATTGAAGCCATTTCCTTCCGTGACGGCCACGTACCGCGCTAAGGAATTCCACCTGCGGTTCGGATAATGAGTAAATATTGCCAACATCCTGAGGTCCGATCTCACTGGCCGCGATCCTGACATCCGAAACATTTCCCTCCACCTCGCGGGTGACATAGCATCTCAATTTCTGAGTGGCCAGTGGGTGATCCTTCAATCCTTTGAGCTCGGATTTACCACCATTGATATATTCCCCATGTGGATCAAGTATCAACATTCCCACCTGGCCAGACTCAAGGACCGAGCCTGCGAATCTCTTCATCAAATTGCTCTTACCCATGCCCGTGGTGGCGAAGACACCCAGATGGTGGCACAATACATCTGTGTGGACCCCGACTGGCACGCTGTCGATCGTGCGCTCGCCACTTCGAAGAACTCCGACTGTCATATCACCCAAATAATCCTTGAGGAACTTGTAATCCTCATCCCCGGCATGTCGGACCTTGGAGAAGTGGGCGGGAATGGTCTTCGGTTTCTTGAACTTCCCACCATCCAGATATCCCAGGGGTGCGCATACCGCGACATTGAATAATCTTCTTTCCTCATCATAGATATTGTAATTCTCATCGCGATTGTCCATGTCCATCATATTACCAGCAGCGCGTGATGCCCAATCCGATTCCCTGGCCTCCACGCCGTGCATGAGATTGATAACTCGCAGAAGGAAACGGCGGGACGATGCATCGTCCAGTCCGATCAATATCTCTCCGAGGAAGATGTCCTCATCCTTGAAGGATCTGAAATGTATCTCCGTAACATCCTTTCCGATAACTCTGCCTAGTCCTGTATTATTGTTTCCTGTCATATCATCTTCCTCCATCCAGTACATCGTGGAAGTTTTGGAAGGACAAATGCCATTTCGCCATGTTCATGCCCATTTTCCCGGCCTCGCGCTCCATCAAATGCTTGATATTCTCGACCTCAGTTCGACTGAAAGCCACATTGTTATGGGCCTTCGCCAGTGGGTAGGGATATCCGAGATAACCCGGATCATCGCTATATCCGGCCAATTTTGAGAATAGTAGACTGGGATCCACACCTTCCGGCAAGGATATATCGACTTTGAATACGAACTTCGACCTGCTGGCCAGAGACACTACATAAGGCTCTCCGAAGAGCTTGTCCTGTCCACCCTCGATATCCAGCTTGAAGTACCAGGGAGATCCTGGGGCAAGTGCTTCCCCCAGGGTTTGGATCATGGGGATAGCTGGCATTCCTCTATATGCCAGCGAACTTCTTTTACTGACACCGCAGAGCATTATCTTTCTGGACTTGCAGAGTTCGATCAATCTCTCTAAAAGGACTTCCGAACCTTTGATGCCCGCCCACAGGGAACCATCAAAGGACAACACGTCTCCCTCCGCCATATTCTCGGCGGATGCCAGTACTTCCTTCCATTCGATGAGGGAGCGTATCCTGCCCACACCTTCCTCGATGGTTCTGGGTATGTCCTGGGGCTCGTTTCCGATAATCTTTCTGTGATGATCAGAATAAACATCTTCCAGATTGGAAGGTGAGAGTGTGATCAATTTGAGAGATGGATTGTTTGTTCGCTCGGATGAGAATTTGCCATCCACGAAGGCCGCCCCGCCAGCTCGGATACCGGATACATTGAACAATGTGTATCCGTCCAGTATGACCGCGCTGCCGCCATCCACTCCGATGAAAGTGCCTTGATTCTCAGACTTCTGGAACTTGATAAAACTATCTTTGTCAATGTCCCTGAGCCAGAGAGTTCCAGATGTCTCGTCCATCACCATCTGATCGTCATTGGGTTCCTCTATCATCGACCTGGTGTGTGTGACAGCCTCTTCTATTTCAGAAAGATCAAGTCCCCTCAACATGCGACCTGAAATCTATCAAACCATACTTAAGGATATAGGGAGGGGGGATAGGTGAAACTATAACAAAGCACCAGGAAGGTCACTCAACCTCAACATCCAGCACGAAATGCCCAACTCCTGGGGAGTAGGATTTGATAAGTCTCTGTTCGATATCCAGCACCTTCCTGCCCTCCAGCTCGGCTGCCTCACGGACCCTGCTGGCCGGCCTTTCATCGGCCAGCACATTGGGACAAGTCTCGTGGTAATGGATGATACCGCCTTCTGGCTTCAATATCCTCACACTCTTCTGTAGAAATTCATGGGTCGTGCCAACATAGCCCATGACCACCCTGTCGGCTATTCCCTCCATCGCATCCAGGCAATTGGAATTGTGGGGTTCGACAATGTCCCCCACATCATTCAGCTCGATATTCTTCTTTAGATAATCATGAGATAGTGGATTGAGCTCGTAGGCCAGCACTTCCGATGGCTTGCTGTGGAAGGCCATCGGTAGTGTGAAATAACCAATGCCCGCGAACATGTCTACAACGATTTCTCCTGAATTACAAACACTGGCCATTCGGATCCTCTCGTCCACATTCCCGCTGGAGAACATGAGCCGGGAAGCATCGAAATTGTATCGGATGCCATTCTCCAAATGTGTCGTCACGGTGTCATTCCCGTAAAGCAATTTATGAACTGGCTCCCGGAATTGCCCAGAAATTCCGCCAGTATCCCACAGTACGGCTTTGACATTCAAAATACCAGCATACACTTCGGCAATGTGCTTGCCATACTCCACAATGTCATCGTCCAGTTTGATAACAAGTACATTGCCCATGAACTCCCATCTTTTCGGTATTTTATCAATGAGATCCTCAGGAATATCAAGATGGGCCAGTATGTCCTTCATCGGGTCGTAGAAGGTCTCGCGCCCGATGATTTCCGACAACTCACCAACACTGCCCCCAAGCTCTTCAATGAGCTTGGTCTCGTGGTCTGCCAGTTCTCTTGTTATTGGAATTTCAATAATCCCACCATCGGAAATAATGCGATGATATTTATCAAGGGCACCCAGACTGGTAATTAACAGTCTGGCCTTCTCCGCTTTCTCCTTGTGTATCCTGATGGCGAGCATCTGACATGGAAACCCGGCACAATGGTTTAAACCTTACCAATCAATCGTCCATACAATGTCTGTAACCGCATAAACCCAGTAACCTTTTCCTGGTGTCATGACATACCCTGGCCCAACTTCTTGTAGATCGTAAGCCATGCTGGTATTGCAGACCTCGACCGCCGTTACAGTTGTCCCCCAGAAGGCATTGGCCACAGTTTCAGGAGTTGTGGTTGGATATGCCACGAGGTTCCAGCCCGCATATAATTGAATATCTGTGGAAATCGGTACGCTTCCGTAAACATCCAGTGTGCAGGCTTCTGTCGCCCTTATCCAGAATCCCATTGTGTGATCCAGATCATTCAGGTCATTGAACACGCTGGGCATGGAAGTTGAATATGTTTTCCAGTGGTCTGTAGCGTCGGTCGGATCGTAGAATTGGGCCGTGTCCCATTTGCCATCGATGGATGCCAGCACTGCCAGTATATCTGTATCCGCTTGCTCAAGTGGTAGTGAGATAAGATTCCAACCCACTTCCAGGTCTATGCCGAAGGAAGTTGGTGTGATGATGGTCAAGGCATAGTCACTTGCCTGGAATGGTGTGCCCCCATCATCATCATAGTACAGTATGACGGAGTTGTTCAGTGTGCCAGTTGCCGCGATATCTATTGAAACATTGATGTAAAGTGTACCGCTCACCCCTGGGGCGATATTACTCAATATCCACAGGTCGTCCCCAGTTCCTGGATTAAAGGGCAACATGGATGCATCTACAAATGTTACATCTGACGGATAAGCCTCATCCAATACGCAGGTATAGGCGGTCTCATCACCAATATTCTCGTAGGTGATGGTGTACATGATGGTGTCGCCAGCATTGGCAAATGGCGGCGCGGTCTTGTTGATGGTCATCAGAGGGCCAATTTGATCCACTATTGTGATCGCCATGTCAATAACAGGCGGCAATGCCATTCCAATAGAGTTCTCATAGTCCAATGTCACTATGTTGGTAAGAGGACCAATAGCACCTGCATTGACCGTGACATTGATGTATATCACGCCTCCAGTGCCAGGAGCGACACTTCCGATATTCCAGACATTATCTCCTGCGCCTGGATTATCTGGAATCGGATTCGCATCAAGGAACGTGACCTCGATCGGATAGGTCTCGGTTATGACCACATTGTAAGCGGTGTCTGTCCCAACATTCTGATATGTGATCGTATACATGATGGTCTCGCCCGGAATAGCTGATACGGGCGCGGTCTTGGTCAATGCCATATATGGGCCAATGATCAGAGTATCTGCCTCATCCCAATCCTGGCCACCATCATGCACGATGGTGACATTGTTTGTCAGGATAGTACCTAGTGGTACATCATTATCGATCTGAACAGTAATCATTATCGTACCACTGGCTCCAGGAGCTATTGCTCCAATCATCCAAACATTGTTTCCCACATCTGGCATAGGAACAGAACTTACATAGCTGATACCAACTGGGAATGTATCGGTTATGACCGAATTATATGCCCAGTCAGTTCCAATGTTTTCATAGGTGATTGTATAAGTGATCATCTCGCCAGGATTCGCTGTTGCTGGCGCGGTCTTGTCTATGGTCATGATCGGCTCTAATGGGACACCCTCTCCCACGTCTATCGTGACATTATCCCAATCATCCAGATAGCCCGGGATGGTGTTCCATCTATCCAGGTAGAAGGCGCCCCATGGTGTTAGGTAATTATCATAGCTGCCTTCCATGATGTTCACCCACTGGGTGCCGGCCGTGTTCAATGTCACGGTCGCCGTGTAGGTTCCGTCATTAGCTGCACCACCCAGGCCGTCGAAGCTCATTGGATGTGAGGTATCATTGACGAACCCAGCATCACCTGAATGGAAGTTCATTAGGCCATCAGTATGCGTGAAATAACCCTGGGCCAGCATGCCATCCCGATCTAGCACATCATAGGTGAGCGGGAATGGTGTTCCCGCTGTCACATTGGCTGGCGGTAAATTGTATCTCACCTCATACGGAACACCGCTGATAATGTCCTGGCGGTGCGGTCCATTTGCCACATTGTAGACCGTGGCATTGTAACCATTGTTCATCCAGCCAGCAGATGAGCTATTGGCCAATATGTCTCCTCCATCCGTGTAATTGAACACATCTATGGAGAATTGGGCAAAGGTATTCGACATCTCGCTTAAATTAATGTATGACATTGTGTAGGGATCGAACCATTCTATATTCACCTGTGAACCGGGATCCAGTCTTCCACTTGTATCCTGCATGAAATTGTATTCCAGATTGCCTCCAGCGCCATTGTAATATGTGGTATAACCGTACACGACATAAGGATCGCATGGGCAGACGCAACCGGGGAAGTTGATGGTTCTTTCTGCCCCGGTAACAGCATTGCCATTACTGTCTTCCAGCCGGTATTGGTAGTCTATGAACCCTGCAACTCCGCCTGGTGCACTGACCTCGAAGCTGAAATCCGCTCCATAGCTTCCATTCCATGTTCCGTCAAGATCCATCGGGGTCCAGGGTCCATATGGACCTCCATTCTCACTTATGCAGTAATCGGCAACTGTGTAGTCAGTGAAATCATGATAATCTACCTTTATCGTTATGTCCATTGATGTGTCAAAGCTCATTCCATCTGCAGGTGATGTCACATCATAACCATGAATGGGGTCCGTGGTGTCATCAATTGTGTAGGTATAAGAGTCTGGAGTGATATCCAATATGCCTGTGGATGACCGTGCTTCAATAGTATAGTCTCCCAATGCCAGCCCATGTAGGTCAAGGGTGGCTGTGAATGTCGTGACAGCACCTATTGGAGTTGAAGGTGTCATGGGAATCCAGGCCCCTCCATCGATCCGGTAATCAGCTGATATGACATCCGCACTATCTCCGCCTGTGCTATCGCCCGTGACCGTCAATACAGCATCGTCTGGCAGTGTGCCCTGATATGGGTCCGGCGATATGGAATCTATCGTGGTCTCTGGTTGGGTCATACCTCCTGTGGAGAAGGACCATGGATTAGGAACTGGGCCTGCAATAATTGGTATGCCGGCCATGTCCTCGCCCGATAGTACTGTGACAGTGTAAACAGTGCTTGGAGCGAAGTCATTGAAGGTGATCATTAGGAGCGTGTCATTTGCAAACCAGGACATGCTCATTCCGCCAGGATCTGGCATGATGGTCACCACGACAGTCCCGGTGTCCATTGCCTCAGGGAATTCTATGTATATGTCTTGGAAAATACTTGCTCCAACATAGCCATCTCCGGGAATTGTAGAGACAATATAAGGAGGTGCATCCATCGTGGTATCAAAGTCAAAGTACATATCACCAATCAATGGGTTTCCGGCCAGATCCTGATAGCCCGCTCCTGAAATATCTAGATAATAGATCGCATCTATAGCCAAAGCTCCATAGAATATTTGTATAGTGTCTGCGGTTACCCAGGATAGGAAAGTTCCAGGTAAGTTTGTGGTATAAGTGGAAATAGCATTGTTCATAGGTTCACTGAATACTATTGTATAGGTTCCTGGTGCAGCAGGGACACCAGTCGCCCCGTCTGCTGGAGTGACCGAGACAATATAAGGAGCTGTGGTATCTATCACATATGGGCCGAACTCGATATCTCCAGGTCCGACTGGTACTGGTTCAATACCTGTATCCGTTGCAGTGAAGTAGTAGGTTCCATCCGCTATCGCAGAAGCAGCAGTCCAGGTCCCATCTGGACTGGCATCTGTACCCCAAAGTACCCAATTGACTCCACCATCATCAGAGTACCAGAAATCAACAGTCAATGCCAGTCCTTCGTCATAGGTTATTATTGGTGTATTGTCATTAGATGGTGAAGGTGGCTGGACATCGATGATCTCAGCCTCATGTGAGTGTGTATGGGAGGCTTGCCAGCTCTGCCACATATACCCGTTGTCAATGAAGGTGGATATCTGGTCCGCAGCAGCGTATGTACCGTCACCCTGCGGTGTCGAGCCCAATTTTCCACAGTACATATCTTGAGCTGGGTTATTAAGGAGAGATCCCTGCATCCACATCTTGTAATTGGTCCCATCGCCGCCTGGCTCTCCTATCTGCATGGTTATTCGGTAGTAGGCTTGATCCATATGGGAATCATCCAGAGGTGAGTATCCATTTACCCCTGTCTCATCATATATCTCTGGCAGCGCAGGGCCATAATCTGGATAATACAATCCATCGAAATTCTCATCACAAGAGAGTATGAGATTGGTAGTTGCATCAGTCTCCCCCGACAATATTGTGCCAGTATCATCAGTGATATAGCCCTCAAGCAAATATGGGGCAGGGCTCCAAGCTAGAGGATCAAAGCCTCCACCATCATTGAACAATTGATCTACTGGCTTAGGTTTAGCTCGATTGGTATTCACATCATCCCCGCTTATCCAGGTGTATGTCGATGATGAATTGAAATAGACCATCCAGCCCTCTCCACTTGGGCTCAATGGTTCAGGGTCGAAAAAGTCTGGTGTTATCAGGGATCGGCCCGTGAAGCTGTGACCTGTGAATATCGTACTCAGATCTGGCATGCGCCATTGGCTGTCCTTGTCAACCAGCATCCAGTCGCTCAGCTGGTTTCCGTAAGTGTCATTCGAGTTCTTGAATACCTCGAATGGTGTGCTGATAGCTTCATAGCCAGCTGGTAGATCCCTTGTGTACTTGCTGACTGAATAAGAGCTGTTCCCAAGCTCCAGCAGGATATTCTCCGCGGCTACAATGTAATACTTCGCACCGAGGGTGATATTTGCGTTTACATCTGTGTAAAATGTATTGGTTCCAGAATATACTGGAGCACCGAAATCAAAGGTGTCCAGGCTCCTGCTTGTGGAAGTGAATAACTTATACTGACTTGCTCCCGCAACTGGATCCCAATCCAGGTAAAGGTCATTCCCGCTCCATTGGATGTTGAAATTATCCGGCGCTGGCAATATCAGCGACTCGCTCTCGGTCATGCGTATCTGCTCTGCTGGCCATCCATACCATGTATAGGTTGTAGAGGCAGACAAATAGACCATGAAGCCGTCCTCGAGATAATCTATATCACCAGATGGTATGAAGGGGGGTGTGGTCGGCATTCGTCCTAGCCAGCCAGTGCCGGGAGTGTATGTAAAAGCAGATTCGATGTTTGGGACTTTCCTGACAGATCCCAGGTTGGTTAATATCCAATCAGACAGCACATTTCCCCAGCTATCCACATCTTCAGGGAATGGCTGAAGCGGACAGCCAAGTATCGAATAACCAGCAGGCAACTGTATGGTTTGCTTGCCAACTGTCGCACTGGAAGTTCCTTCCTCCCCTACATCGACCGATCTAAGACAGTAGTAATATTCGGGCGAGCCAGCTATCGCTCCCACATCCGTGTAGCTCATTGTTCCCTGAGGCACATTTGCGATCGGAGTTGAGAAGTCAATTGCATCCGCATATTCTCCTCTGTAGATATTGTAGCTGTCTGCCCCGACAGTATCAGTCCATGTGATAGTGATGTCTGCATCAATAGTCTGATCAATAGGAGAGACCCTCACATTCGTTGGTGCGGGGATCAAGCCAGAGGGCTTCTCATCTGTTCCAGTATCTGTGAAAATTGTATCATCCGGCGTGAATCCATACTCTGAATCGAATTCGATCGTGCATGGATTACCCACCCATATCCAGTATCCCCAGGCAAATTGGGTATTGACAACCCAGTTCTTGCTAGCCATTCCAGGGAAGTACATGGTATTCACATATGATTCGAATAACTGGGTGTCCTGGTTCCACTTGCTCACGATTATCTCGTTCTGGGTCACACCAGTCTGTAGATTTAGGTCAATAGATCCATCTGTGAAGTCATTGGCCGACAGCTCGGAATTCCAGCCACCTGGGAAAGGCCCAAAGGTGTCATTGTGCGGGAACCCGATGAAATTCCATTCTCCAGTGACCAGGCTGACCTCTTTATCTGCCGGGTCTGCTATTTCCAGAGCCTCGACGGTCACGATACCCCCTACTGGAGAGTATATCCTGTAGCCATGGACGAAGTCCGTCGGCAGGTCATTGCTAGCCCCTTCTATTGTGCCATAATCAAAGCCCGTATAAGCACTGGGATTTCCACCACTTCTCATGCCTATCTGATAGGCCGCTGGCCCCAGATCTGCCGCGATCTCTCTCAAGACATCAAAGGCTCCGAATACTCCATCGCCTCCCTTGTCTATGGGGTCCATGGGAATGCTGATATCATTGATGCCAGGCACTAGATTCCATTGGAAAGAACTGCTTCCAGCCACCACTATCATGGCGGTTTCCCAATCGTCCTTGTATCCGGGGGTTGTTCCGCCATCTTGTAGGTAGAAATCACCCCAAGGTGTGAGGTGGTCTGGACCATCTGGAGTTGGCATATCCCCGCCTTCAGAAATTGTAACAGAATGCATACCTCCAGATAATAAGGTCACTGCCGCGGTGTATGTTCCATCAGTCACCGCGCCATCAAGACCATCGAAGGTAATTGGATGTGCCATGTCATTGGTCCACAGAAGATCAGTGCACTCGAAATCGAAAGGTCCATCAGCCGCATATGTGAAATAACCCTCTGCCAGATCTCCATCCCTGTCCAGTATCTCGTAGGTCAGGGGAAATGGGGCTCCAGAAGCCACTGCGCCAGGTGGTAGAACATAAGCCACCTCATAAGGCACGCCGAACATCACGTCCTGCCTTATCCCGCCAGGACTTCCAATGACATCTATCGTGGTGTAATTGTATCCGTTGTTGCCCCAGCCATCTGAAACTCCGTTCACCTTGACGATTCCTCCGTCTGCGTAATCACGGATGTCAACTGCGAACTGGGCAGTAACTGGGTTTGAAGTGGTGGATATGGTATTATAGCTTCTAGAAGAGGCATTCCACCAAGTAATGTCAACTTGCGAGCCAGGGTCCAGTCTTCCATAGGCCTGCTCGGCTGGATTCCATTCCATCGCGCCTGCTTGGCCATTATAGTAAGTGGTGTAGCCGTAGATCGTGTATGGGTCTGGTATTACAGTGTCAAGCACCCAGGGGCCGAAATCCGGTGTGCTTGGAACTCCAAATGGGTCCCCGGCGAAATAATAAGTGCCATCTGCAAGTGGGGGTGATGTGAAGACCTCGTCCATGTCTGAGTCAGTACCCAGGAAGTTCCAAGTGGAACCAGCATTATCTGAATAATATATGTCCCATGAGCAAGTGCAGGTATCTATGTAGATAGTGGGAGTATTATTAATTGAGGGGGTGGCTGGCTGGACATCTATGACATTAAAGTAATGCATTCCTGCCGCTGGTATCTGGAAATCCTGCATAAGTGAACCACCTGAGCTCGGGAAGGTAAATATCTGGTCTGCGGGGAGGTATGTTCCATCACCTTGAGGAACAGCTCCAGGTACTCCGCAGTACCCATCCATAGATGGTGTGTTGAGCTTGGAACCTTCGATCCAGATCTTGTATTCCATGTCATAGCCGCCTGGCTGACCAGCAGCCATTGCAAGCTGAACATATCCACCAGGTGGACCGAATTCCACGAAAGCATCGTTTAATGCTGCATTTCCACCAACTCCATTCTCATCATAACTGTTTGGTGTAATTGGCTCGACAGGATAGTAAATGCCATTTCCATCCTCATTCACACTCAATACTATGTTCACAGTGGCATCGAATTCGACATTATTGGCAATGCTTGTGCCATCTGAATTCAATATATATCCGCTAAATGAAAACACCGCAGGCCAAACATCAGCCTCGTCCACGACATTCTTGCTGATGACGACAGATGGCATTACCATCAAAATTAGTATTATAATTGACAACACTGGGCTCAAATAATTCTTCTTTGCAAATCTGTTCAAACTCTCCTCTCCATAGTATATTGTTAATGGGGTTGGTAGTTTAAATAGCTTATGCACACGCGTGCACAATTGTTAATAATATGCTTTATCTACTAATTTTAACTAGGATCATCATACTTTATATCGGAGCAAGGCCCCCACATCTCCAATGGATTCCAGCTTCCTGCCAGCATCATGCAAGGTGCTTATCACCACCACCTTGCTCTTGCTCTCTTCTGTCTTATTGAGGAGCTTTTCATATTTCCTGCTCCTCATCGCTTTGTCGGTTATCAGGACAGTTTCAACCGCTCCCGCATCCAGGCAGTTCCCTACGTCCGCCACTCCATAGGCGAAGGCTCCGTCTTTGGCGATCTCGGCCATCAGATCCTCTATCAACTTGGTCTCGACAGCCACCCTGGATTCCTTCAGGACTTCAGACCCAATGCCTTTTTTCATCACCTCCTGCACAGCGGCCATGCCCGACTGGCCGGTGGAAAGCACATGAAGGCCTTTGGCGATCGGCCTTTTCTTATCCCGGATGTAATTTGAGAAGTTCTCTTTCTCAAAACCTGGGCCGAGGACGATGCACACCCCTTCACCAGCAATGGATTCGAGCTTGGCCAGAACCTCTGGATAAAATTCATTTTTGCCTGGTTTCTTGGTCGTGTACTGCTTGCCAGAAGCATTCGATCGTATCTTCGCGACCTCTTTAATTCCATACTCGCGAAGTTGGACCAGCACCGCTTCTTCCTCATCGATCGCGACAAAGGTTATGAGTGGGCGCTCGACAGCCTTTTCAGCATCGAAGAGCCTGTCCATCAGCTCCCTTCGCCAGACCTTGATAACCGAAAGATCCTCGCCAACAGAAAGATTGAATGTGTGATAGGAGCCGATGTCCTGCGGCCCCTCCTCTATCACGCCGTGTATCCTGAGCCAGTCTGTGAATTCATGGAACTCCACACTCTCAACGCGGATGCCGAGGCGCATCTTTCTTTTCTCGCCTCGCTCGGCTCTGAGCTTATCATCCTTGGATTCCTCCCTGCGAGTTGTGAGAGCGAAGGCTAGATCATCCTTTTCGACAATATTGTACAGTTGCCAGAGGTCGTCCTCGGTCTGTATGAGGATTTTTATCTCACCGCTCTTAGGGTCTTTCTTGAGGATCTTCACGTATATTCCTTCTGAACCAAGATTGAGGGTTGTGTATATGAATTATACGTAAGACGGTTTTCACATACTGGCCCAATGTACGACATAATAATCTGCCGTAACCTCATCATTATAATTCTACTGAACTCGAAGCTGAATAAAGCTTCGATAGCCGAGGTTATGGCCCATGTATGATGACATACTGGACTTCTGTCCAGATTGTTATCAGATCTGTACTATCCCGTAGATCGTGAAGGCAGCCAGCGAGAATGAAACAAAACCCCATTTCATTGCCGCGAACCTCTGCCTTTCATCCATCCCATATATAATGCTTAGACTTTCGTCCATAGATATCCCATCCAAGCAGGTATATATAAATAAATATATAAAAGTCTTTCGTAATATAAATTAAGCAATTAGCCATTGAACAAAATTATATTAAATAATAATATTGATATATATTTGTTTATCACGCTGTTTTTCACCATGTTTATTTTGTATATCGTGATGATCGGAAATAACACTATCGCATGATATAGAAAATATAAAAACATTATATATCCAAAAAAGAATGCAAGTCGGGATTCGATATCGAATTCAGATCGGAATTAAAAAGGGGTTTTCAGATGACTGTGAAATATGTATATGCCTTCTCAGAGGGCAATGCTGGCATGAAAGAATTGATGGGGGGCAAGGGAGCCAATCTTGCAGAGATGACCAAGATAGGGATCAATGTTCCACCTGGCTTCACATTAACCACCGAGGCTTGCAATCAATTCCAGGATTCTGGAGAGATACTGGATGGGACATGGAAACAGGTTCTGAAGGCGATCAAGAAGCTGGAGACCCAAACAGGTAAAGGCCTTGGAGATTCCAAAAATCCTCTGTTACTATCAGTCCGTTCTGGAGCCCCGGTCTCGATGCCTGGTATGATGGACACCGTGCTGAATCTTGGACTTAATGCGGAAACAGTGAAAGGAATGATAGAGAAGACAAATAATGAGAGATTTGTCTATGATTCATATCGCAGGTTCATACACATGTTCTCCAATGTTGTCCTGGGACTGCCGCATTCTCAATTTGACGAGACACTGGACAAGTCCAAGGCCGATGCTGGAGTGGAACTGGACAGCGAGCTCGATGCTGACCAATTGAAGAAATTGGTTGAAGATTATAAGGCGATAGTCAGTGCATCTGGTCTTGAATGGCCAGATGATCCACTCATGCAATTGAGATTGTCCATCGAGGCCGTCTTCAAGTCTTGGGACTTAAAGAGAGCCAGGGTGTACAGGGAGGCCAATGACATACCTCACAATTTGGGCACAGCGGTCAATGTACAATCCATGGTCTTCGGCAATATGGGCCAGAGTTCAGGAACAGGAGTCACTTTCAGCAGGAACCCATCCACTGGCGAGAATAAGATATATGGCGAATATCTGATGAACGCCCAGGGTGAAGATGTAGTAGCTGGCATAAGGACACCTCTTCCAATATCCCATATGGAGAAAGCCCTTCCAGATATCTACAAGAAATTCTGGGATATCGTAGACAGGTGCGAGAAGCATTATGGGGATATGCAGGACATGGAGTTCACCATAGAAGAAGGCGAACTGTTCATTTTACAAACAAGGACTGGCAAGCGCACGGCAGCCGCAGCTATCAAGATTGCCGTGGACATGGTGATCGAAGGCATAATTCCAAGAGAAGAGGCTCTAATGCGTATCGAGCCATCTGCCCTTAATCAGCTTCTTCACAAGCGCCTGGACCTATCAGGCGGAGAAAAAGAAGCGGCAACTGGCCTGCCCGCATCTCCAGGAGCAGCCGCGGGTGAGGTGGTCTTCAATGCGGATGAAGCACAACGTCTGAAAGAAGAGGAAGGAAAAGATGTAATTCTGGTATCGCCAGAGACATCGCCAGAGGACATTCATGGAATGATCGCTTCCGAAGGAATTCTAACATCAAGAGGTGGTATGACATCCCATGCGGCCGTGGTGGCCAGAGGAATGGGCAAGCCCTGCATCTGTGGTTGTGATGACCTGAAGATCGGAAAAGGCGAATGCTATATCGACGACCTCGTGATAAAAGAGGGCGATTGGGTCACATTGGACGGTACAACTGGCAAGGTTTACAAAGGTCAGGTTCACACTATCGATCCCGAGATGACATCGGAATTCAAAGTATTCATGAACTGGGCTGATTCTATCAGCAGAATGACGGTGAAGACCAATGCCGAAGTTCCGGCTGATGTTCAAATTGCGAAGGACTTCGGAGCAGAAGGAATAGGTCTGGCAAGGACCGAGCACATGTTCTTCGGCGAGGACCGCCTACCGTGGATGAGAAGGATGGTACTGGCATCGACCCCTGAAGAAAGGCAGAAGGCACTGGATAAGCTTCTGCCGATGCAGAGAAAGGATTTCGAAGAGATATTCACGATAATGGACGGATTGCCAGTTATAATTCGATTACTGGACCCGCCACTGCACGAGTTCCTTCCAAAGGACAGCGACGAGATCAAAGAGCTGTCCAAGACGCTGGACATACCTGTGAAGACCATCGAGGACACCATAGAGAACCAGCATGAGTTCAATCCCATGCTGGGCTTCCGAGGTTGCAGGCTGGGCATCATGTATCCGGAAATAAACGCGATGCAGGCCAGAGCGATATTCGAGGCTGGCCTTGCTGTTCAGGAAAAGGGCATCAAGCCAATTATCCAAGTGGAGATCCCGCTCATCGGGAAATTGGAGGAGTTCAGGATGATAAATGACATCATCAAGGAGGTTGCCGTCGATATGCAGATAGCCGGTAAGCTGGACTACCAGATCGGGACCATGATAGAGGTTCCGAGGGCCGCTCTCACCGCGGATGAGATCGCTGTCGAAGTGGATTTCATGTCCTTCGGCACGAATGACCTCACTCAAATGACATGCGGACTGTCACGGGATGATGCTGGCAAGTTCCTGGGCATCTATGTTGATAAGGAAATTTATGACCGTGATCCATTCGAATCCATTGACCAGACTGGTGTTGGATTGCTTATGAAGATATGCGTGGAAAAGGCCAGGAAGATCAAGCCCGATATGGAGATCGGCATATGTGGGGAACATGGAGGAGAACCAGAATCCGTCAAGTTCTGCCATCGCATCGGGATCAATGATGTCAGTTGCTCACCATTCCGTGTGCCAATTGCGAAGCTGGCCGCCGCTCAGGCTGTCATCGAGGAAAGGATGAAATAATAGATATCCAATGAAACAAAAAGTAGCGGGGAGTCGATTTGAACGACTGATCTTCGGGTTATGAGCCCGACGGGATTTCCTGGCTACCCCACCCCGCTATGGTGATAAAAGTAGTATCATCCCGAATGCCCATTCTTTAATAAACCTATCGGCTTTTAAATATTATCATTACTAGACAAAATTAAATATCATCATCCCATTCCAAAATTATATCAATTGGAGTTGAAAAAATGGACTGGGGTATGAAAAATCGTTTGTCAAAGATAATCAAACCAAAGGATGGAAGGACTGTAATGCTGGCCGTGGATCACGGCTATTTCATGGGGCCGACAACTGGCCTGGATCACTTCACCGATATGGTGAACCCGCTCATCCCGCACGCGGACACCTTGATGCTAACACGTGGAGCATTAAGGAACTGGGTAGACCCAAACACAGATGTGCCAATAGTCCTCAGGGTCTCTGGCGGGACCAGTATTCTGAATGATGACATGCTTCATGAAGGTCAGGTATGCTCCATTGAGGACGCGATACGCCTCAATGTCTCGGGTGTTGCTTGGTCCATACTGGTGGGTGCGAAATACGAGCGTGACACAGTACTTGGGTTCACCGAGGTCATTGACCAGTGCGAGGAATACGGCATCCCGATGATAGCTGTCACGGCTGTCGGGAAGGACATGGTACGAGATGCCAGATACATGGCTCTGGCCTCAAGAATGGCAGCCGAGTTGGGTGCTCATATTGTCAAGACATATTTTGTCGATGGCTTTGAAAAGGTCGTCGATTCCTGTCCAGTGCCGATAGTCATAGCAGGTGGGAAGAAACAGCCCGAGGCTGATGCACTGAAGATGGCGCATGCCGCGATAGAGGCAGGCGCAATTGGTGTGGACATGGGAAGGAACATATTCCAGAGTGAGAGCCCAGTCGCCATGATCCAGGCGGTCAATGCTGTCGTGCACGATAACCATACGCCACAGGAAGCATTTGAGCTGTTCAACAAACTGAAGACCCAGTAGAGCAGATTCCCAACATTTGCATGCGTAATTCTGCGAACATGCCCCGTCCCGAGAGACGCAGGGTCGGGGTACTGCATTCTTTATCTCAGTGAGTGACAGCGATGTGTATGCAAAGAAATTACCCACTCGCCTTAAAAGCGAGTGGTCAAATCAAACCCCGCCTCGATCAAAGCAGGGGCGGAGTCTTTATCCACACCCAGCTTGACAAACCTATCCTATCTACACCCAAAACGCCATCATGAAATAGATGCCGAACACCACGAGGACCGCTCCGCAAACTCCGAATATGATGGCATGGCTTTTGTCTGTCCAGAGATCCTTGCTCCTGTGCACGGAATAGGATAAGAACCAATCCCACAGCACGTCGCATGTTTCATGAACTATCACGAAGGCGACTATCCCTATCCAGCCGAATTCCAATGCTCCGATTATCAGGGTGGCTCCAATTGTCGCCCACCATAGAATGAAATACGGGTTGCCAACAGTCGTGATTATCCCGGCCAGGATGGGATGGCCGGGGAATGCTTTCTCCACCACTTCTTTTTCCTCGCGCATCCTGATCATCTGGATGCCCATGTACAGTAGAAGTGCTCCTCCGCCAACTCCGATAATCCCCTGAACCCAGTTATCTGTTAGAACATAATAAAACCCCATCGCTATCAGGGCGATGAGTGGGATCTCGATCATCAGATGACCAAGGGCGATCCACAATCCCGCGTGCTTATTTTCCGAGCCCTTGGCTATTGCGGCGACCATGACTGGCCCTGGCATCATCACGCCGGATAGCGAGATAATGCCCACAGCTCCCAGAAATGCCCAGAATTCCCAATTCATTGTTGAGGAATTGAATTTTGATATTAAGGTTTATGGCCTGAGGTGTTCCAAAATATTAATTATCCTGCTACCTATCATCTTGCGAGGGAAATTGAAATGCAGAAGATGAAATGTACGATATGTGGCTGGATATATGATCCTGTTGCTGGAGTTCCAAATGCGGATGTAGCACCAGGCACGTCCTGGGAAGATGTGGATGCGGAATTCCGATGCCCCGAATGCGGGGCAGTGAAGAAATGGTTCCAGCCTGTGGACGAGTGAATATATGGAATACAAGAATCCCGCACTGACCGTCGATGGAATAATCATCATCGACGGCAAGCTCCTTCTTATCAAGCGTGGCAGAGAGCCCTTCAAGGGTCAATATGCTTTACCGGGCGGTTTTGTAGAAGTTGGTGAACGTGTGGAGGAAGCCGTTGAGCGCGAGGCCAAGGAAGAGACTGGTCTCGATACCGAAGTGCGTGATCTGATAGGCGTGTATTCCGCCCCTGATCGAGATCCTCGAGGTCACACTGTTTCAGTTGTGTTTTCCCTGGATATAATTGGTGGTCGGATGAAGGCCGGTGACGATGCCTGTGATATCAAATTGTTCGATCTGGATGCATTGCCAGAGCTGGCTTTTGACCATTCTAAAATAGTAGAAGATTATCTTGCCGATAGTTTAGGGTGATGTTGCAGTATCCGCTATTGAAAATGGATGCCTGGCTAATTCATTCCCTTCTCGTGCTCACGGTATAGATGGCCTTCGTGCCCTTGAGCATGGAATGAAGTTTCTGCAGGATCTCTCCGTATTCTTCGGGAGTTGCGAAATCCATTACAAAATCATAGTCGCCCACATAAGGTGCGAAGCCCATTTCCTCAGCTATCTTGATTATGTCGAGAACTGAAGACCCGTCCGAGTTGATGAATATCTTTAGATAAACTTTCATTAAAGACCAGTATACCAGTGCGGGATAAATATGTTACTGCCATTATAGCCAATTCATCAATATCAAAATGCATATTATGATATTATCATCAATATTGTGCATCAAAAAGCAAAGCCAGTTACCAAGGATCCATAACAGATCTTATCAACCGGCGGCGTCCCCTTGCTTGTCCTCATCGGGTGTTTCTAATTCTGTATCATCCGATAGTAGCCATGGTAATCCGTATTCATGGGCATAGATGTACATGGTTCCGAACAGAGGCACGAAAATAAGAGTGCTGAGAATGTGGATGATGGTGAAAGGCACCTGCGCCATGAGCACGACCTCGATATTCATGTCTGGGACTATCATCTTGTAACCGATAATGGTCCAGAGGTCGTACAATATCGTTAGTACGACCGCCACTCCCGTGAAGACTGCCACCCCCTTCATCCTGTAAAGGAAAGTGGGCTTCATTCGTGTTCCCATATAGCCTACGAATATCATGCCAGTCCATGTGAAGAGCGATATGCCGACCAGTTGCTGCCATGAGAATGTCATTCCATAATGCATGGCATTGATGGCCCAGTCAGATAATGCCATGATCGCAAGGGGTACTATGAAGGCCCACAGTCCACCCAGAACAAGACCAGCTATCATGGATATGGCAAGAACTGGCTCGATATTCGCGTACTTTGCCATGATGATCCTGAGAAGTATTCCTGAGATTATGAACAGCAGTGCCTGTTGCACCTTTCTCGGGCTCGTATCCAGCTTGAACACTTTCTTCAGTTTCATTTTATCTCCATCATCCTGTCCAGGTTTCGAATACCCATTCTACTGAATCCCCATCCTGAAGAACATACTGGCCCGCGCCTACAGGTCCGTATTCTCCATCGATATACCATATCCAGTAATAGGCCGAGGTGTCATCGATCCCACCGACCGTGCTTCCTGGTGAGATGCCTTCGATCCCATTGACGAACTCGCCCCATCCGAAATCCTGCATATCGAGGCTGTCATATCCAACCGCCTCTTCTAAGGCTCCAAGAGCTGTGTAATTGTCTGTTATCATCGTATGGTTCTGATAGGTTCCATTGCCGAAGTTGATTATCACTTCGACAGAGATGCCAGTTTGTTCAAAAACACCACTCGGACCGTCAGCAACTATGAAATTAACATCTATCTCCTGGCCATCATGCACTATGGCGATATCATCCTTCGCGACAAAGGACTCGTTGGTCACTGGAGCCTGAAATCCATCGAAGGAATAGGACCACCACATGCTGGCCGTATCCCCTATTCCCTGTACCGTGACATTGTTAGCCACATTGTTAATTGACTCAAGATATGCGACGCCTTCCATGCTGCGTCCCATCTCGAACATGTCATCTCCGATACTGGCCGCCAGCACTCCAGGAAGCGTGTTATTGGTCGTGGTCACATTGTGCCATTCCACATCCCCATTCCCATAATCGATGATCAAAGTCACTGAGATCTCATCGGGATTGATCTCCACTTTATTCATTTCCTGCATGAGAATTATTCCACCGATAGCGGCTCCTATCACCAATGCGACTATGACCATGGGCATCCAGCCCAATTCCGCCTTCTCTTCTTCTGCCAATCTGAATCTCTCCATTTCATTCCGAGCTTTTGAATACAATCACTTCGTTCTCGTATTCAATCACCTTTCCACCTCTTTTCGAGGGGTGGACAATATATCCACCCTAAAGCCCATTGGCTATTAAAGGTTTTTGATTTTATTTGTTAAAACTATGTGCTTTTCCGATCATGCAGTAGTGGATGATATCAAGAGGCCGGAAGCAGCTGCAAAGGCTCCATCTTCTGCCTTTGCCTCACTGTTGCCAGTTCCGATGATGACAATGTCCCCATCCTTGAGATCGAAAGTTTCTCTTATCTTATTCGCGACCTGCGGCATCTGATCATCTATATTGAAATGATCTGGAAGTTCAAGACCATCATTGACGAATAGGATGGTCGTCGCACCACTGGAGCCCGCCTTTATGGCTTCATCTCTCTCCATTATGCCATCCTTTACAGAACTTGCAATTTGTGATAATCTAATTGCGAAATCATATTCGTCCACAGTGAGTCCGAATACCTCTATAATAGAGGCCTGAAAGCCAATATCATTCAGATATCTCGAACCTCGATTTGCCAATTTGAGCCCATCTTCCTTTCTCTGTATGAAGCCATGTTCTTCAAGATGGGATATAAGTCCGCGGGAGCTTCCCTCGCCCAGTTCCAGCCTGGAAGCCAGGCCCTTGCGGCCTATGGGTCCATATTCTCGAATGATATGTAATGATTTAAAAACATGTAAAGGTCCGAAAAGGGGGGCTGCCCCCCTTTTCGGCATCTCTATCTCGAATATTCCAGACATCGGATCAGAAGGTTCCGATCTTGCCCTTGACAACGAGGTTGGTGATCTTGCTGGTATCCTGTAACCAGCCGTCAACGACTCCTTCGATGTCTGACTTGACATCCTTCATCTTGACACTGTCTGCAAGTTTCACCTTCACACTGGCTGCCTGTGGATTGTTAATTGGCATTCCGATCTGTGATAGAAGGCGGACATGACATTCCAGTATGTCCCCGCCACCGACCTTTGCAACATCCTGGGCGATCTGATTTGATAATAGATTGTAGATCTTTCCAACATGTGTCACCGGGTTCTTTCCAGATGTGGCTTCCATGCTCATCGGTCTGTATGGGGTGATCAATCCATTTGCTCTGTTTCCCCTGCCTACTGAACCATCGTCGCCGTTCTCCATTGATAAACCTGTTACGGTCAGGTAGTAGATACCTTTCTTGTAATCATCAGCTGTATTGACATCCACATTGATCTCACGCTCGGTGAATCTCTCTGCCTGTTTGTGAACTTTATCTTTGAGCTCCTGAACAACGCTCTTGTAGTGGTCACTATCCGGGATCTCTTTCCCGACCATGGCTGCTGCCACTGTGATATTTATCTTGTTTCCGATCCTGGCTGCCATTACCTTGACATCCTCTCCAACTTCTGGCATGGACTTCTTCAGTCTACCATTGATGTATTGTTCAGCATCCAAGACGATCGTCTCGGTCTCGCTGAAGGGCGCGTGGCCAACACCGAATGAAGTATCATTGGATAGGAAATCCTTTGGTTTATTATCATAGACACCCATGAGATCGACCGATCCCTTGCTTATCATGCAGTCCAGCATGACATCTGCATCGACATCCAGGTGTGAGCAGTGCTTCTTCAGATACTTACGGGCGGCCTTAATGGCAACCGATCTGTATGGAAGTCTCTCACCGTCCACTTCGGTAGTAGCACGGCCGACAAGAAGAATGTAAACCGGCTCAAGAACAACTCCGCCTCCAAACTTAGGAGCTGACTGTCCACCCACGATCTGAGTTTCGTCAGTATTATGATGAAAGATATGATCATATTTTTCAAGGTACATGTTACAAAGGGATCTTGACACGGACTCAGCCAGTCCATCGGCTATGCTGTCCGGATGTCCAATTCCCTTTCTCTCTACGATCTCAATTTCCTGCTTCTCGATGTACGTCTGTGCCAAAGGCTCGACAAAGATATTTCTTTTCATATCAAACATTCCTGAGTTATGATTGAATTATCACCAAGCATGGCTTGGGTTGAATTCAATAGGGCTCATATCCCAAGCTTTTGCATTGGGGAGCCCTTATTAGTCAGCCTGCAAATACGAGAGTTGATAAAACCCTTTCGGTTGAATTTGCTTTTTCCATGCCTAAATATGCATTATCGCACTCATCTTTGACAATATCTCTAATATCACTATCTGGATAGCTCTTAGGGGACTCATATTCTAGATACGATATCAACCACAACACTGATATCATTCAGTGTGAATAAATGAACGCCAGGTGCTCCCATTTCCTTCAGTTTCTGGCACAGCTCGACAGAAAAGTCAATACATACTTTTCTGGCTTCCTCTGGCCCGAGTCCTTTCAATGACTCTTTCAAACTATTTGGTACATTGGCCTTGAACACTTCTTCCGCAACCTTCACATGCTCGGCCTTGGTGACTGGCCTGATCCCTGGGATCACTGGAATATCGATGCCTCTCTCTTTCAATTTCTTTACATAATCCGAATAAGCATCTGCATCGAATATCATCTGGGTGATGGCGAAATCCGCTCCTTTCTTCACCTTCTGTTCCATGACCATGAGCTCCTTGTCCATGTCATCAGCTTCTGGATAGGCCGCTATTCCGATACAGAAATCAGTCTCCATACCGTTCCTTGGCTGGCTGGTATCTTTGAGATGAATATATCTACCTTTGTTCATATCATCTACCTGGCCCACGAGCTCGGATGCATATTGATTGTGTTGCTCAGGATCTAGAGGACACTCGGGCTCGCCCTTTATCGGATCACCCAGCACAGCCAGTATATTCCTTATTCCGAAATAAGTATGGTCCACAAGCATATTTTCCACATCACGCTTGTTCATGTCCCGGCATCGAAAATGTACCAGGGAGTTCATCCCATACCTCTCGGATATCATGTAGCCAATGGGAATTGTTCCACCGCGCATGCTCCCCATCGCTCCCTTGGTTATACTGATAAAATCAAGGTCCAGCTTGCTCAATTCTTCTATCTTCTTGAGGATGATCTCCGGGCTCTTCCCATTTCGAGGAGGGAAGACCTCCACGCTGATGGTGAAATTCTTTTTGGCAAGTATATTGGTTATCTTTTCAGGCTGGAACATCATAAGCTGGAATACTGCCTTTGATTAAAAATCTTTGTTTATCCCAATACATATCTCGGATCATCAAAATATTTTGGCCAGGTTACCATTTTGTCCCGTGTAGCCTAGCTTCGCATACAAGGCTTTGGCCGGTTCATTGTGATCGAAAACATGGAGGGCGATGATGCCGATGCCCATGTCCTTCGCCTTATCTTCCATTGCCTTGAAAGTGCTCTCTCCATAGCCTTTCCGTCGGTGTTCTTCAAATATCTGGATATCGATTATGAAGATCAATTCCTGATCCTGGCCTTCAGCCTTCGCGAACCACAGACCGCCCACTTGAGTATCTTCGCCTTCCACAATATTGAAGAAATAATGGTCTTGTGTATCGAGACCATTGTTCAGCACCTTGCTCTTCATCTCTTTCATATTATCCAGGGCATTGGACTCGGTCCATTCACCAGCCTTTATCTGGGACCGCATATGGTCTTTCATGGAAATTTCCATGAATGCCTCATACTGGTCGGTGTTCATTGATTCTAATTTTATCATCGATATTCACTGTATGGGAAATATAGTGTGGCCTTATATTTGTTGTGTGATATTATGACCATCAATTCAAAAATATCTTATATCCATCTTCCAATCCGGTTACGAGTGTGATATCGATGTCAGAAGTTTATTTTGCCAAAGTGGGCGCCAGCAAGCACAATGAAAGACTCCCGAATAAAGTTCGCCAGCTATTTGACAAAGCTGGTTTTAATGATCTGATAACGGAGAAGGACATGGTCGCTCTCAAGCTTCATTTTGGAGAGCCTGGGAATACGACTTTTCTCAGACCGCAATTCACTCGCCAGATAGTGGATAAAGTGAAAGAATATGGTGGCAAGCCTTTCTTGACTGACGCCAACACACTCTACACTGGCCAGAGGTCGAATGCGGTGGATCATCTCAATGCCGCTGCCCTTCATGGATTCCTGCCAGCGGTTGTCGACGCCCCCATCATCATCGCGGATGGACTTACTGGCCGCGATTTCGTCGAGGTGGATGTGGATCTGAAACATCTGAAAACGGTCAAGTTCGGAGCAGCTGCCTATCACGCTGACGTTATAGGAGCGATATCTCATTTCAAATGTCACGTTGTCGGTGGTATCGGTGGCGCGATAAAGAATCTGGGCATGGGCTTAGGAAGCCGAGCTGGCAAACAGCAGATGCACTCGGATACCAAGCCAATTGTCGAAGGAGAGAAGTGCATAGGTTGCGGTACATGTGCGAAATGGTGCCCGGAGGATGCGATAGACATTCCGGACAAAGCGATCATCAACCAGGATAAGTGCATCGGATGTGGAGAATGTCTCATCCAATGTCCGACCAAGGCCATTAATGTGAGATGGGATGCCAGCAGCAAGAACATGCAGGAGAAAATGGTCGAGTACACCTATGGAGTGATGAAGAATAAAAAAGACAAGACATTCTTTTACAATTTCCTGCTGGACATAACACCGGATTGCGACTGCGTGCCCTGGAGTGGGAAGCAGATAGTGCCAGATATTGGAATAATGGCTTCAACCGATCCGATAGCCATTGACCAGGCGTCTGCGGATCTGGTAAATCAACAGACGGCCAATCCAGGCTCGAAGATAAAGACCAATGTGAACCCGGGTGATGACAAGATACATGAGGTTCATAATATCGACTGGGATCTGCAACTGAAATACGGTGAGGAAATTGGTCTGGGTAGTCGGCAATATAAGATAATCGAGATCTAATTAGATTGAATATAGTAAGATAAATTCAATTCCCATCCAGCTCAGTCAGCACCTTCTGAAGCTTATCAGGTCTATCTGTGATGATGCCGTCAACATCCAATAATGCCAGCTTCTTCATTTTGATAGGGCAGTTGATCGTCCATACAAAGACCTCCATATCATTCTCATGGGCTTTGTCAACCAATTCCTGGCTCACCAGCTTATACTCTGGAAATATTGCGCAAGTTCCCAGTATCTTGGCCACCTGCATGATATTGGCTTTCCTGTCATCGCATGAATAGCCAGTTCTGGCCTTCTCCTTGTCCTTGAGTTGGGCGACCGCGATCCCGTCCTTTGAAGTGAATATCACCCTATCCAGCATATCGGCCTTTTTCACAACTTTGTACGCGGGTATCATGGCCTTCCTGGTCTTAATATCTAAAATTATCCCACATTTCCCCCCGAAGGTTTCCAGAATATCAGCCAGCTTTGGAACTGCCTCTTTTCTCTTCACCTTCAGCTCACTCAGCTCTGAATATTCCGTCTGGCTGAGGAATCCAGCTCCATTGGTCATGCGATTCAGCTTCTCATCATGCAATATGACAAGGATGTCATCCTTCGTTATCCTGACATCCAATTCGACATAACTGGCTCCGAATTCCAGGGCCTTTTCTATTGCTGAAACCGTGTTCTCTGGAGCAAGACTTCTTGCTCCCCTGTGTCCGATGATGGCTGGCTTTTTCATTGGGAGAGATAATACTAGCATTGGATAAAAACAATGTCATGTCCCAAAACGGCCTATATGATTCAGTCTTCAGATGTCTGGCTTTCATCAGACTTATCTTCATCAGGTTGATATTCATCAGCCTGACCTTTTTCTGTCTGGCCTTCGATCTCTTCCTTCTTTTTCACTCGGCTGAAGTATAGGATTATGGCAACTATCGCTCCGCCGATGATAGATGATATTATGACAAGGGATTCGAGGTTCATCTCCATATTGTTCAGTGTGAACGCTCCTGCAATTCCAACTATGAGTCCTCTTGATAGTCCCGCCCAGAAATTTGTCTGGACGAACCATTTCATCTCGAAGACCTCCCCGTCCTTATTGAGCAGGGAGAATATGTAGAGGGTGATGGTGTCTGGCATTATCGGAAGGCTTAGAATGAGGTAAATGGCAATGTATCCGAACCTCTCGCAGAATCTAGTTAGGAATTCTGTAAGACCCACGAACCACTTCCACTTGAACCATACTCGAATACTATCTTCGATCTTCTCTCCAATTATGAAGACCATCCAGCTCCCTACGGCCTTGCCAAGTCCCATGACCAGGCTTACGATAAAAAAGGCTGGGAAAATAGTGGTGAAGCCCAGGAACTCCCCACCCTCTACGATGAAGGGAATAAAACCCGCCAATCCTAATTCGACAGGGATAGGCAGAATGACTGCAGCTAGCACGCAGAATATGAAGAATAGTAAGAGGTAAGTGTATGGATTGTTCATGTCCAGCATACCCATCAGATCATCAATGAAGCCCATTATTCATCCCCTATTATCAAGTCCGAGGCATCCTTGCCAAGTACGAGAACACGGCTCTCGGGAGCTTCATCCAGTATCTGGAATCCCATCTCGTGTCCCAGCTTTTCTCCGAATTCCCGAACCTTATCGTATTTTGGCATATTCGCCATGGTCATCCTCTCACGGGAATATCCAACGTACACATAACCTTTTGGTTCTATGAAGAGTGGATCGGCCATCTTATCCAAATGAGCATATTCCTTTTCCCATCCTATGTTCCATCCGTCTACCAGGGTGTGCCGAATGACTGTCCTGGTATCAAGGCTGGCCATGATCTCCAGGCTCTTCTGCAATCTCCCCCAGCCGTCCTTAACAAGAGGCACGCATAATCTCTTGTATATCTCCCGGGTGGGAGCGGCAACTGTGATATAAAGCTGGGTTGGAAGTGGGTCCAGGTTCTCAAGAACTTCTGGCTGGATACCATTACTGACAATGAAAGTTGTCATATTTCGCTTATGACATTCTTCAATGAACTCTCCCAATCTGGAATATAGTGTGGGCTCTCCGGATAATGATATGGCCACCTGATTTGGCTCGAAGGCCTCCTTCCATATCTCTGGACTGCATCTGGCATCCCCCTTGTACCCTGTGATGAGCTTTCTCTGACCCTCAATACAGCCATCCAGTATCTCGATGGGATCATCTTCATCCTGTATGCCCAGTTCATTCATTCCCTGGAATCTCCAGCAGAACAGGCAATTATGTGTGCAATGGGAGACAGTGGGGGTCATCTGAAGGCATCGATGTGATTCGATACCATAGAACCTTTCTTTGTAGCAAGGTCGATCCCTGAGAAGCTTTTCACCCATCCAGTGGCAGAGTTTCACGCCACTGTGCTCCCCCACGACATGATAATGCTGCTTCTCCAGTATCCTCTTCATATCGTCATTCATTTTTCATCTCCTCATCTTTAAAAGTCAAAAAGGTTCTTCTGTTTTGTTGGCTCTGGAACATCTGGCTTTATCTTCTCGTCACCCACATTTTCCTGGGTCATATCGTTATCCTCATCATCGTCCCCATCATCTTTCTGCTTGTTTCGAGCCTTTACCGAACTTTGCTTCTTCTTGCTAATATCATCAAATACATTCTTGACATGATTAGAATCCGGCTTCTCATCCATAAGGAAGCCGACCTCATATTCTCCCAATGAAAGCTTTTCTGTCATCTGTAGGCAGAATTCCCTATCTGAATTGAAAAGAAGTTTGAAATAAGGAAGCTGGTCTTGAAGTGCTTGCTCCCTCGAGGTGTGCATCAACTTCCCCAATTTCGAGCCTATGGAATTTCTCACCTCTCTTATTCCTTTTGATCGCGACATATTGGTGAGCCAGCTTGGGAATTGGTATCGGACGAATCCTCTGTATTCCCTGCTTTTGGACAGTGAGACACCCGCACTCATCATAGCCGATGAATATTTCCAGAGACCATAATATTGCCTTCTTTGGACCCTGCCCAGATATACATCGGCCTTGGAAACTGCTTCATAGGCTCTCATCCTGTCACCCGAGAGAGAATATGAGACTGGTATGTTCTCATCTATCCATAATATCGTATAGTTCGGATCCTCGTCAAGCTCCATCAATGCATCTCGTGAGACCCTGCAATTGTTAGTCCTGAATACTTTGGCCATACCCTGGAATATAGTACTTTTCTGATCTCTTCCACCCAAGGCCAGAACATCCTTCTCTGTGAGCTTTTCTTTCCCCTCTACCAATGACTGGAGATCATTCACTGCCCCTCTAATGTCTCCTTCACATCTCTTTGATATCGCTCTTACAGCATCGGGGCTGACATCCACTCCCTCTTTATGGGCGATCTCCCTGAGCAGTTTGGCTATAGATGCAGGCTGTGGTTTTCTATATTGTATCTGCAATGCCTTGTTGGATATTATGGATGATCTTCGTTTCAATGAGTAGAAATCATTCACTATTAAGATGACTGGCTGCATGGTATTGGTGATAAGTTCACCCATTGCTTTGATCCCACCACGATCTTCTTTTCCGAAGACATTGTCTGCCTCATCAAGTATTATCAGCTTTCTGCCGCCTTCCTTGCTGCTTGTGAACTCTCCCGAATCTGTGAAAGTATCCCACATCGCACCAAGGCCAGCTATGCTCTTTATGGCATTGGCATTTCTTGAATCAGATGCATTGAGCTCCACAACCTGCCAGCCATATTCGCGAGCAACCGCATGTGCACTGGTCGTCTTTCCGATGCCTGGCTCTCCAATGAGTATCACAGCCCTATTCTTTTTCGGGATGCCATTATTCCATGTTTCAGCCCAGCTCCTAAGCTTCGAAATTGCCTCTGAATTACCAATGACGTTCTCTAAGTCATTTGGTCGGTATTTGCCTGTCCAATCCTGCATTCCAATCCTCTAATGATTAGGCTTCTAAATACATTTGCCTTGTTTCCAATATTCGTCATGCCAGCCCAATCTTATTCTCAACCTTTTTCCTTAATATACTATATAATTAATGATTTAACGGTCACGTTTATATACAAGTATGTATTCCTCAGCATACTTCCCAGAAGCAAAAAATATACTGGAGGGTGACATTGGCAGATAATAAGAAACCTACGGATATTGAGAAAGACGACGATTTCAAGTACATATTGAGATTGTCCGGTAATGACATAGATGGTGAGAAGCCAGCTTTCGTTGCACTTACGGACCTGAATGGGATCGGGATCCGTATCTCAGAGATATTGATAGAAAGATTGGGGTACCCCCGTGACAAGGCCATCGGACACATGAGCGATGAAGATGTCGAAAAGCTCGAGGATTTGCTAGAAAGTCTCGAGGAAACTATACCCCAGTGGTTGCTCAACAGAAGGAAGGATTGGGAATCAGGCGAGGACCTTCACCTTTTTGGTATCGAGCTTGAACAGACTAATAAAGATGACATTAACAGGATGAGAATGACCCGTTGCTACAAAGGTGTAAGGCATGATACGGGCCAGAAGGTCAGAGGTCAAAGAACCAGATCCAATGGTAGGAAAGGATTGACACTCGGCGTATCCAAGAAAAGAGGCTAATTGAGGTGAGTGATTTTGGGAGACCCTAAGTTCAGTAGAAGACGGTATGCTACACCATCACATCCTTGGCAAAAAGAAAGGATAGATGAAGAGAATGAGATGATCAGAAAATACGGTCTTAAGAATAAGAAGGAACTCTGGAAGGCACAGTCCCTCCTGAGGAACTTCAGACAGAGATCCAGGATCCTTCAGGCTCAGATCAGGTATGGTAATAAGCAGGCGGAGAAGGAAAGAGACCAGCTTCTGGCCAGATTAGAACGTGCAGGAATACTCGGTAGCGAGGCTTCCCTGGATGATGTTCTGGCATTGGATGTTGAGGCTGTACTTACAAGAAGATTGCAGACCCTGGCATACATGAAGGGACTGAGCAACAGTGCGAAACAAGCCCGCCAGTTCATTGTTCATGGACATGTATCCATCGGAGATAGGAAGGTAACTATTCCCGGTTATTTGGTCAAGAGGACCGAAGAAGAATCCATTGAATATCTATTAAGCTCGCCGATAGCGAATGACATGCATCCAGCAAGACCAAAGGATGAATTGGAATTGGCTGAGCAGAAGAGAATGCAGGAAGAGGCCGCCAAGGCCGCGGAAGCACCAGTTGCCGCACCAGAAGGCGCAGATGCTCCAGCCGTGGAACCAAAACCAGAGGGCGAGGCACCAGCAGCAGAGGTAAAACCCGCAGAGGCTAAGCCAGCTGAAGCAAAACCTGAACCAAAGGTTGAAGCAGCTCCAGCAAAGGAAAAGCCTGCAGAGGCTAAGCCAGCTGAAGCAAAACCCGAACCAAAGGTTGAAGCAGCTCCAGCAGAGAAAAAGCCTGCAGAGGCTAAGAAGCCAGCAGAAGATAAACCAAAGGAGGCCAATGAATGAGCGAATGTAATGAGCGCATTCATAAGCTCCGATCTCAAGGAGGAGATTCAGAATGACCAAATGGGCCCTAGCACACATATACGCATCTTACAACAATATATTGATAACATTGACCGACCCAACCGGTGCAGAGACAATTACGAAATGCACTGGAGGTATGGTTGTCAAATCTCAGAAGGATGAATCATCTCCATATGCAGCCATGAAGGCAGCAGAGATGATCGCCGATATCGCAAAGGAGAGGGGCATCGACAGTGTTCATGTCCGTGTAAGAGCTCCAGGCGGTAACAAAGACCTTTCCCCTGGACCAGGAGCACAGGCCGCGATCAGAGCACTGGCAAGGGCGGGTTTGAGAATAGGAAGGATAGAGGATGTAACCCCTATCCCTCACGACGGCACCAAGAAGAAAGGCGGCAGACGTGGAAGAAGGGTGTAATCAAATGGATATCAAGATCATTGATATTAAGGACGATTTCATCAAATTCGTCATATCTGGCGTTGACTTCAGCTTTGTGAATTCCATCAGAAGGACACTTTTGGCCGATATACCTAAAATGGCCATTGAGGATGTTGAGATCCATCTGGGAGCAATAAGCGATGAGGAGGGTAAGACATATGAGAGCACGACCCCTCTTTTCGATGAGATAATCGCTCACAGAATGGGCCTGATACCTATCCCAACAGACCTGGATATGTTGACCTTCAAAGATGAATGTGATTGCGAAGGTGAAGGATGTGTCAATTGCAGCATCATGTACTCTCTGAATAAGAGGGGGCCATGCACTGTTTACTCTGGTGACCTGGAGCCATTGGGCGATCCAAGCCTGAGGCCAAAGGATACCAAGATACCAATAGTCAAGCTTACGGAAGATGAGGGTATCCTTATCTACGCGACCGCCACAATGGGAACTGGTAAGGGGCATGCGAAATGGCAGGGAATTCATGGTGCTGGCTACAAATTATATCCTACAGTTGACATCGATCCAAAAAAATGTGACAATGGCGGAGGGTGCATACCGATATGCCCAGTCAATGTCTTTGTAAAGGAAGGAAAGAAGGTCAAGATGGTCAATACGGAGAACTGCACAATGTGCAATAGCTGTGTGGAGATATGCGAATTAGGCGCTGTCACCATCGGCCATGAGGAAGATAAGTTCATATTCAGATTCGAGACAGATGGTTCGCTCTATGCAAAGGACGCACTTCTCTATGCAGTGGCTCACTTAGGAGCATCCTTCGAGGGAGTGATCGACCTTGTTGAAACCATGAAGCCAAAGGAGTACAAACCGATCGAGGCCGTGAAATTGAACTTCGATCATGAGGAAAATCCAGAAGGCGTGGCATATATTCCAGCAGGTGAAAGCACTCACGCTCCTGAAGAGGAGACAGAGGAAGAGGAAGAACCTGTTGCTGAGGAAGAGCCAGTTGTCGAGGAAGAGAAGCCCAAGAAGAAGGCAGCTGCCAAAAAGAAGGCACCTGCAAAGAAAGCAGCCAAAAAGAAATAGGCTTCCGATCTCTCGTATCTATAATGATCATAATAGACGCAAAGCCGCTGTGGCTAAGGGGTATAGCGATTCATTGGTAATGAATAGGTCGTGGGTTCAATTCCCATCAGCGGCTCCTTATTATTTTATTAGTGTTAGCTGATGGGAATTGAATCAAGCCCGTAAGTGCATATTATCTGAATGCTGGCTCAATGTAAGGGCGCAGGTTGAAATTTACGTTTATTGGTATTTTACTTGTAGTAAATTTCAATACATGCTCTTGTCTAGGGCTCTTTGCATTTTTTAAGACAAGTCTGGATTTATGTTAATAGCCTTGTCCAGTATAGCTGATGTGGAATTGAACCAAGCCCGAAAGAGTTTTAACCGCCTCCCCAATCTCCAAGCAATGAAAGTCAAGACCCAAATGTCAAATTTCGATATCTCAGCCTTTGTTAGAGAGAGTCAGGATTATCTCGGTATGCAGGTGGAGAAGGTATTCCAGATGTCCTATACCGAGGTCTGGCTTCGGCTTTCTGCCAAAGGCAAAAAAGCGACCCTCGTGGTCAAGCTGGGCAAGGCCATGTGGTTTGAAGATGAATATCTGAAATCCGATCTTCAGCCGCCGAACTTCGCCATGTTGATGAGAAAATACCTGGGTAAAAAGAGGTTGAATTCTATTAGCCAGCATGGTTTTGACAGGATCGTCGTGATGGAATTTGGAGCTGAGAATCAATTCAAACTTATAATCGAGGGCTTCGGCAAGGGTAATATGATCCTGGTCGAGGGAGATAAGATAATAAAGCCCATGACATCCAAATCATGGAGGCACCGGGATATCAAGCCAGGTGCGATCTACAAATTCCCTCCAGAGGGTATCAATCCATTGGATCTCGATCTGGAGGATGTATCCGAAATATTGACTGGCTCGGACAGAGACATGGTCCGAGCATTGGCCACACAGGTCAACCTCGGCGGTAGTTACGCCGAGGAGATCTGCGAATATCTTGATCTTGATAAATCCATGAAAGCAAGTGAGGTGAATGAATCCCAGATCGCCAGTATCATGGAGGCCATGGGTTCCCTGATAGCTCGTCTGGATACTCCATTCCCGGTGATAAAATATGATGATGGGGAAGTTTTGGATTTCCTCCCCCTTGCTTTGCAGGACCTTTCTGATAGAGAATATAGGTCATTCGACACCTTCAATATCGCTCTCAAGGAATATTTCAATTCCCTTCCAGATGTCGTGAATGATGAGGATGAGGATTATGTATCGCCTGAGACCCAGCGCCTTGAAAGACAGGCTGAACATCAGACCGAGGCCATTGAAAAGATGGAATTCGATATAGTGGAGTATCAGCGATTGGGCGATCTCATATATGCGGAATATGCCAGGTTCGAGAAGATACTGGCAGCTACAAGGGCCATACTGGATGACAAAGGCTGGAAGGCATCCAAGGCGGAGCTGGAACAATGGGACAAGGTGATATCTTTTGACCCGGATTCCGGCATATTGGAGATGAAGTTGGAAGATGATTCTCACATCTCATTGGATGTGAGGAACAATGTGAATGACAATGCTGGTTTCCAATATCACAAATCCAAGAGATCGAGGAAAAGACTTGAAGGGGCGAGGGAAGCCCTGGGCGAGACCCTCGGACTTCTTAAAAAGACCATGAAGGAGGATTTCAAGAAGACAGTCGCTCGTAAAAAATCACCAACCCGTCAGATGTGGTTTGACAGGTATCGGTGGTTCCTTTCAAGCGAGGGATTCCTCGTGGTGGGGGGACGAGATGCCAGATCCAATGACAAGGTGGTGAAGAAGCATCTGAAAGATGATGGCATCTATGTTCATGCGGATATACATGGAGCTCCCAGCATAATCGTGATGAAAGGCCGTGATGCTGGTGAAGATACTCTCACTGAGGCCTGTGAGTTCGGAGTTTGCCAATCAAAGGCATGGAAGGCCAAGCTAGCCAGCGGCAATGCCTTTTGGGTCAAGCCAGACCAGGTGAGCAAAACAGCTCAGCCCGGGGAGTTCCTCGCAAGAGGGGCATTCATGATAAGAGGCAAGAGGAATATCCAAACCAAGCTGGAAATGAAATTGGCCATTGGAGAGATAATGTTTGAAGGTGAGCGCAAGATCATGTGCGCCCCCATAAGCTCCATGAAGGCCCACACTTCGGATTTCTACGAGATAATACCTGGAGAGATGAATTCCAATATATTTGCTAAAAAGGCATCCGACCATTATAATGTGCCGATCGAGGAAATAAGTAGAATATTACCTCCTGGGGATCTTGATATTGTTCGTTCACCCTCTGTAATAAAAGTAGATCCAGAGCCCGAAGTCGATACAGGTTCTGAAGTTGATATTGATAATGAAGTTGATATAGATACCGAATAGATCAGTATCCGGCTTTGATGTTCTCAACCATGGCGAGGCATTCGTTCATCTTATCAAATGATTCCTTGAATTTCCTTTCTTCAAGGAGTTTTTTCGCCATGCTGACCGAATCTATTATTCGATCCACATTCTGGCCTTGTATCTTCATGTCCCTGGCCATTTGAGCTATAAGCCCTAGATCTTCATTGGCCTTATTGACGAAGGCCTCTTCTATCTGTCTTCGTCCCTGTTTCATGAGGGCGACTGCTCCATGCAAGTTCTGTTTCTTGCTCTCATTGACCCCCTGGGCGATGATCTTCTTCTGAGGCAATACGTCTATGGATAATTCCTTGGCAAGTAATAGAAGCGGCTTAATGGCACCTGCGTGAATAGCGAGACTTCTCTTCAGAACCTTTGGATCCTCTTCAGGTTCTGGCTCCGGTTCTGCCTCCATGACCTCGATGGTTTCCTCGACGATCTCTTCCTCTTCCGGAACTTCTTCTTCTTCCACGGTTTCGTATATGACTTCCTCTTCCGGAACTTCTTCTTCCACGGTTTCGTATATGACTTCCTCTTCCGGAATTTCTTCTTCCACGGTTTCGTATATGACTTCCTCTTCCGGAACTTCTTCTTCAATGAATTCTGGTGCTGCGACCTCAGGTTCTTCAGTTTCCTGGAATTCTTCCACGGTCTCGTATGTGGTTGTTTCTTCTTCCGTGGGATCATCAACTTCTTCGTTCTCTGGTACATCAGATAGGATATCATCATCTTCGACATCCTCCAATGATCCGGATTCTATCGTGGAAGGTTGGATGGCTTCAAGGACATCCGTATCTGACATCTCTCCATCATCCAGATCATCTATGTCCTCATATGAAGGTAATTCAAATCCCTGGGATGAAATAACATGTGAATAGCAATCTGCGGCTTTCATTGGCTCGCTCATCTTATTGTATACCTCGGCCTTGGATATCCAGGCATTTTGATATCCATCATCTATCTCCAGAGATTTATCAAAGGATGCCAGTGCCATATCGAACTCTTCCATCTTCATGAGGGTCGAACCTCGTGCGTACCACAGCTCTTTATTGCTAGGATCCTCCTTTAGTTTTGTATCGTAATATGCCAGAGCCATCACATCTGGGTCATCACCATCAGCTCCCTGTTCCTGATGGTCGCGTAGTGTTGTGCCACATTCATAGCATCGGAATTCGAATGAGCTCACGATCGTATTGCATAGAGGGCATGCATTCTCTTCCTCTATCTGAGCAAGATCCAGCTCCTTGCTTCTGATCTCTTCAAGGTCAATATCCCTCAGAGCTGTTTTGATCTCTCCAGCTGATTTTCGGCCTATGCCTTTTATCTTGACCAATTCCATTACAGAAGCTCTTTTCAGCTTCCTCAGATCTCCGTAGCCAGCGCCCAGAAGGATCTCCGCTCTAAGAGGTCCGACACCTGGAAGTTTTAGAAGATCTTCCATCTCCTTATCTATGTTCTCAGGGTCAAAGGTTCCACTGAGATTTAGATCATCAATATCCATATCTGGGTCAGGTTCCGAGAGAATGATCTCTTCCTCATCTGGCTCTTCGATAGTTTCATACTCATCATCCGAGGCCATTCCGATGCGGGTGCCACATTCATTACAGATATTCTCCCCTTGTGGGACTATGTTTCCGCAGTCCGGGCACTCTACTGGCTCGGGTGCGGTGAAAACAGTTCCACATATGCTACAAGTTCCCTCATTAGCATTGATGGAGCCACCACAAATGGGACAATTATCACCAGACGTCACAATACCCAGTATGTGATATATAAATAATATACTTTTCTCCTATGGGTATTTAATATTTTTCATTGCTCAAGCTTGAGCAATGGAAAATCCAAATAATATGGAAAGTGCCCGAACCGGAATTCGAATCCGGGTCAAAAGCTCCGCAAGCTTTCAGGATATCCTTTGTAGGAGCAACACGAAGCCTCGCAAGGCGAAGTGATGCTCTAGCTACCCCATTCGGGCGTATTGAATCATCCCAAAGCTAATACCACAATCTTTAGATTTTTAGATATAGAGTGATTGTGGTTAGCTTTGGTTGATTTCAATAAGGGCTCACTATCCTCAGTTCATCTTTACAGATTAACTGAGAGGATACCCACGGCTGAAGCCGGGGAGCCCTCATTGGCCTTGAAATGCGAACCTGTTTATGAATGTTTGTGTGGCTCATTATATCCAGACATGATCTTCTTACATGTCTTTCGGCAGTATCGGCCTCATCAGCCCAGCTTATTTCGCGTATATGCTAACAACCCACCAGCATCTCTAATGGCCAGTATCTCTTTGGGCAGTAAGGGGAAATTGAACTTCTGGCCGTCGATGATGATCTCGCCAGCATCGATGTCCATCTCCACCTCAGCACCTTCTTTGTAGGCCTGTACCGCTTCTGGACATTCGATGAGCACCAGACCTTGATTGATGGCCGCCCGGTAGAATATCCTGGCATAGCCCTCGGCCACAATGGCCTTGATACCTATTGCCTTGAATCCCACAGTTGGCTGTTCACGGCTGGATCCGCAACCGAAGTTCCGGCCTGCGAATATTATGTCGCCGGCTTTCGCACCCTTGGCGAAGTCCGGGTCCAGGTCCTCCAGCATATGTGGTAGTATCTCCTCGGCTGTTCCACAAGTGTAGGTGTACTTGCCGGGAAATAGCATATCGGTGTTCACGCTGTCTCCGTATTTCCAAACTTTACTCATTTCACACCACCGTCCTTGGGTCTGTAATTCTGCCATTGATCGCCGAAGCCGCCACGGTCTCCGGGGAAGCCAGGTATATCTCGGCTTCCTTGCACCCCATCCTTCCCTTGAAGTTGCGATTGGCCGTGCTTATACATTTCTCTCCGGGAGCCAGCACGCCTTGATGAGCTCCAAGGCAAGGTCCACAGCCAGGTGGTAATATCACACCGCCTGCTTCGCTCAGTGTCTTGATGATGCCCATGTCCAGTGCCTCTTCGTATATCTTCCTGGAGGCTGGCAGTACCAGTAATCTTGTATCCGGGTGGACTTTTTTGCCCTTCAGGATATTGGCCGCGGCCACCAGATCCGATAGGCGGCCATTGGTGCATGTTCCGATAAGGCATTGGTCCACCTTTGTGTCTGATAGATCCTTTGCCAGGCATTTATTGTCAACCTGGTGAGGGCAAGCGACCACTGGCTCGATAGCCGAGAGATCGTATTCCTTCTCCATGTAATATTCAGCGTCATCATCTGCCCAAACCGCATCATAATCAGATGGAGCCAGTCCTATTGAATTGAGATATTCCACAGCCACTTTATCAACTGGGAAGGTGGCATTTTTTGCCCCCATCTCGATACCCATATTGGATATGACGAATCGGTCTTCAATTGAAAGCTGACCGATATCTCCCCAGAACTCGACCGAGCAATAGGTTGCTCCATCGGCGGCTATATCGCCGATGATGTGCAGGATTATGTCCTTGGCCGATACTCCTTTCTGCAACTGGCCTTTCAATGTCATCTTGATGGTCTTGGGAACCTTGAGCCATGTCTCTCCGGTCAGAATGAGGGACGCGGCCTCGGTTCTGTCGATGCCAGTTGAAAAACATCCAACAGCTCCATATGAACATGTATGCGAATCACTTCCAAGAACTATTCCGCCAGGCAATGCCAGTCCCTTCTCAAAGACTATCTGATGGCAGATGCCATGACCGACATCGAAGAAATTCTCGATGTCGAATTTCTTCACGAATTTCCGTATGTCTTGATGATTGGTAGCTGTCTTCTCGCTGGCCGCTGGTGCGACATGATCTATAACTATGACTGGAAGCTGTTTGCTTACCACGCCATGCTTATCCAGGTCATCTTTTATCTTGGCGGTTATTGCCGCGGCATTATCGTGCATCAGGAGATGGTCTGGCTTGATCATCACGATCTGACCGGGAACAACCGAATCGTTCCCGGATCTCTTTGCCAGCACCTTCTCCGCAAAGGTTTTTCCCATTATGAATCACTCCATCTCACTCGTTGATCAAATTGCCCTTTGTTATCATGACCAGTGGATTGAAAGTGGCGAAATCCGCCTGATGTACCAGCACGGTCTCTATGACCTGTGGCCTGCCATCGCCTTCCTTGGCATGGCATCCTATGACATTGACAATTTCCTCAGGCAATCCTATCTCATCGGCCAGGATAGCTCCGGATATTGGGTGTCTGGCACACTTTCCAGCATGGCTTTTCCTGTATCCGCCTTGTCCATCCTTCTCGAACTCCATGAGCTTGCCGACATCATGGAGAATTCCTCCGGCTATGAGCCGATCATAATCAATTCCATAGGGCATGTTGGCATAGTGCTTTTCCTGGGCCTTTGCCAACTGTAGTGCGCCCTCGGTAACTGCTAGGGTATGCTCGATGAAGTTAACGCCCTTACAATCCGTCAGTAGTGTGAAGGGCATTGCCTTCAGCTCGTCCACACTCTGCCAGTTGCCTCTCTCGCAACCGATCACCCAGGCCTTGACAGTGCCTTCGCGGATGTTCTCGTCCTTGATCATTGACAGGTATGGGCCAAATAATTCTTCGATATCGCTTTTGCTTATCATGATTAATCATCTCCTTTCTGAGACTTTCAGGTTTTACCTGAAACAATAAAGGGGTTAATGAATGTTGGTATTTATCCTATATCAGCTGATGACCAATTCCTTTTCCAGCTTCTTCCAGATATCCTTTATATCAGCGGCCAGCTGACCAACAGAGAATTCCACCACCGTTTTCTCATCCATCATGGCCCTGGTGGCTGTTTCGTCATAGGCCAGTTTTCCGATAACCCCAATTCCCTCTGCCTTGCAGAACTCGATTATGTCGGCTGTATTCTCTTCATTGATATCGTATTTGTTTATGCAAGCCACCGTGGGAACCTGAAAATGTCTGGCAACCTCGATCATCCTCTTTGCATCATGTATGCCAGACAGTGTGGGCTCTATGACTATAAGAACAAGATCAACGCCAGTTATCGAAGCGATGACCGTACATCCGGTTCCTGGCGGTCCATCAATGATAATGAGATCATTTTCTTCTTTTTCGGCTATCTTCCTGGCCTTCTCCCTTACCAGGGCAACCAGCTTGCCAGTTGCTTCCTCACCTGGATGCATCTTCGCATGTACCATCTTTCCAAACCTGGTATCCGATACATAGGATTCGCCAGCCACTCTTTGGACCATTTTGATGGCTCCAACTGGACATACCAGTTCGCAGACAGCGCACCCTTCGCATTTTTCGAGATGCAGAGTATTGTCGGAGTCAAATGAACTATATCTGCAATTATCATAACATAGGCCACAATCCGTGCAGATATCATCATTCTTCTGCGCGACATTCAGGCCGTGAAAGTTCTCACTGCTTCTAATTTGAGGATGGAGCAGTAGGTGCATGTCCGCGGCATCAACATCTGCATCGACTATCACGAGGTTCTTAGCCAGTGCTGTAAAGGCGGCTGTAAGGGTGGTCTTTCCAGAACCACCCTTTCCGCTTATAATCGTGATCTGTTTGACCATATTATTCCACCCCCTGGGTTTTGACGATCTCTTTTATTTTATCATAGATCTTAATGAACTCCTGTTTGAACTCTGGGATTCCTTCAACAATTGGAATTCCTTTCGAGTACAACTTGGCGATATCCAGGTCATTGGGGATGGTGGCCAAGAGTGGAATACCATCTTCTTCACAAAATATCTCCACTCTATTATCACCTATTCCAGCCCGATTTATCACGACTCCAAAAGGCGTTCCGATATTCCTTACCACGTCCACAGCCAGTTTTAGATCATGCAATCCAAAAGGTGTTGGCTCGGTCACCAGAATGACAAAATCCGAATCACTCATGGCCTCCACCGCAGGGCACGCTGTACCTGGTGGGGAATCAAAAATGATATTCTTATCTGGAGAAGCCAATTCCTTGACCGCTTTGATTATTGGAACTCCAAAAGGCTCTCCGATCTTAAGAAGGCCATGGTACAGTTCCATTTCTTCCATACCCCCTTTTTCTATGATGCCCAGCACATGTTCTGTCTCGGATACTGCGTCATTCGGGCATATGATCTTGCACCCTCCACAGCCATGACAAAGCTCCTCAAAGAAGAGTAATTTATTTTTGATGATAGCTATGGCATTGTATTGGCAGAATTCCGCACATTTCCCACATCTATCACATTTTTCCAGATCGAACCTGGGTATTGGAATTCCAATTTCCCTGACCCTTTCCATGGGCTCCTTGAAGAATAGATGGCAATTCGGCTCCTCCACATCACAATCTATGAGCATGGCATTATCCATGCTCAATGCTAGATTGACCGATATAGTGGTCTTGCCAGTTCCTCCTTTTCCACTGGCTACGGATATTTTCATTGTATCACGCTTCATCTTTTCAATATTAATTCCCGCAGCCTCCGCCATGATCATGACCCTGCCCATCTCCATGCCCTTCACCCCTGAAGGCATGTTGTGCACAGGCTGAATCCTGAGTGGCCTTGGTAAGTTTCTCGCTCATGTATAGGCCTATGGCATCCTCCACGGTTCCAGTGGCACCCATGTAAACACAAATGCCCGCCTGTTCGAACATTTGTATGGCCTTCTTGCCCAAGCCACCACAGAGCATGATGTCCACTCCCAGCTTCGCGATGTTCTCGGCTGGATAGCCAGTCCCTCCTGTGTGAGAGCTGTTATTAGGTACTACTTTGACATCCTGCGTCTCGCTGTCATATATCGTGTATGTTGGAACTCGTCCAAAATGCTCGCCCACTTGCTCCTCCAGTCCTTTCTCTCCCATTGTCGGTATACATATTTTCATATTAGATCACCTACCTTCTACCGCCCATGCCGGCATGGGAGCCGACATTCGCGCTATTTGCCTCCTCCAATTCTCCATTCTTGAATTTCTGTATCATATCTTTGATAATGCCATTTGAACCTGTCAGAACCCTAATCCCAGCTGCCTCAAGGGCCTGGTATGCATTGGGTCCAACATTCCCTGTTATAAGCACTTCCACTCCTTTCTTGGATATTGCCTGTGCGGCTTGTGGTCCAGCCCCACCACTGGCATTCGCACTCTCATTGCTCACGGCCTCGAACTCCATTGTGTCTGGATCAACTATTATGAAATAAACACATCTTCCAAACCTGGTGTCCACTTCAGATTCAAGGTCTTTGCCTTTTGATGTCATTGCGATCTTCATTAGATCACCTCATGTTCTTTATCGCATTCTCTGAAGCATTTACCAGTTGGTAGGCTATGGGCGATGCTGTGACTGCTGGATGTGTTCCGATCTGGAAAGTGGCCAGGTCATCAAAGGTCATCTTTTTCTGAATGCAGGCGCTTACGGTGTTTATCAATTCTCCAGCACTGGAGCCACCTCGTATCTGACCCCCAATTATTTCACCAGTTCTCTTATTAAATGTTAATTTGACCTTCATCTTCGACATGCCAGGCATTCCACCAGGATGTCTATTTGGAGCTTCTGCTTCACCACATGTTATCTCATAACCCCTTTCTTTTGCGAGGTCTTCTGTTAGGCCAGCCATGGCAAATACCTTATCTCCGATGGCAGTTGAGAATACTCCAACAGCTCCGTAATTGTGCCTTCTGGGACTGAAAAGATTGGCTCCAGCTATCCTGGCTTCCATTGTCGCTATTGATGCAAGTCTTAACCCTATCTGCCTTCCTGTGAAGAAAGATGTCTTGCTTGTACAATCCCCGCAAGCGAAGATATTGTCATCCGAGGTTCTCATATTCTTGTCTACAACTATTCCTCCTCGATTCACATCAAGGCCTGCATCTGCTGCTAATTTTGAATTTGGCTTGACACCAACTCCCACTATCAAAAGATCCGCCTTCAATTCCTGACCATTGGATAATCTAACACTGGAAATTGACTCGTCTCCATTGACCTCTTCAAGCTTGACACCTGTTATGATATTCACGCCTCTTTCCTTCAGAGCCTCTCCAGCCTCGATACACAGATCCTCCTCGAAGGCCAGCATCAGACAATGTGGCATAAGCTCAACAATTGTCACATTCGCATCTCTGTTCTTCTTGCATTCATCAGCGAACTCGACACCGATGAATCCGCCACCCAGTATCACGATGTCCTTTGCATCGTTCACTGCATCCAGCATCTTGTTAAGATGATTCACTTCCTTTTTCACGGTGAAGACATTCTTCTTATCCAACCCAGGTATCGGCAGATCAAGAGGCTCCGAGCCTATAGCCATGATGAGCTTGTCATATCTCACTTCTTCGCCATTAGCTGTGCTTACTATCTTCTGAGTTTTGTCTATACTCTTTACCTCGTCTATCAATAACTCTATTTCATTGTTGGACAGAACACCATCTGGTATCATATTGTTGTCAGGGGAATTCACGGTCCCATAGATATATGGAATTCCACAGGGTATCTGGACCTGCTTTTCTTTCCTTATCAACATTACATTCTTTTCTGGATAGTGCCTACGGCAAGTTATGGCCGCGGGTATTCCAGCTGCGCTCCCTCCGATAACTACTACATCTGTTTGTTTCATCCATCTAACCTTCTTAACGATTTTTAACACTGTTATTAACAGCGTTACGTACAATGGCCGATGGTTTATAAAACCCTACGATAATGATAGTTAAGTTTTAATCAATTCCTCGAATCCTCAATGTTCTTGATTATATCCATGAAGGCTTTGGCAGAATCCGTATTTCCCTTAACAACTGGATTACCAGAATCACCCATGATCACCATTTGTGGGTCAACAGGAACTGCTCCCAGGAAAGCGACATCCATTTCTTTGGCTGTTCTTTCTCCTCCACCTATCTTGAAAAGGTCTATGGTCTCCGAGCAATGAGGGCATTTGAAACCACTCATGTTCTCGATTATCCCGAGAACCGGCATCTTCAAGGCTCTTGCGAAGCTCACTGATTTTCTCGAATCCAGAAGGGCAACATCCTGAGGCGTTGAGACGATGATCGCCTCGGCCTGGGGTATCTTCTGGGCAATACTGAGAGGTTCGTCCCCTGTTCCGGGTGGTAGATCCACGACCAGGTAGTCTAATTCACCCCAATTGAAATCTCCCAAGAACTGATCGATAAGCTGCATCTTCATAGCCCCTCTCCATATGACTGGTGCATCTTTATCCGGAAGCAGGAAGGCCATGGACAATACGCTGAGATTATCTGATACTTTGATGGGCTTCAGTGTTTCATCATCCAATTCCAGTTCTCTATCTTCTATGCCCAGCATCTTCGGAACATTAGGTCCATGAATATCAACATCCATGAGACCGACCTTATAGCCTTGGTCTGCAAGACCTGTGGCCAGGTTCACGGCTACAGTGGTCTTTCCAACCCCGCCTTTTCCGCTCATTATTATCAGCTTGTTCTTGATCTTGCTGATATTGTACATAATTCTTGCATTCAGTTCCGCTGCTTCTTTGTTGGGTGCGCCCATACCACATGATTCTGCCATTTTCCATTCCTCCAAGATACATTTGAGTATACCTGGTATCAACCCGTCAAAGTATTTATTATTATAACCTTAACGCCATTAACAATATTAAATAATTAATAAAAAGTGTGGGGTCGACCATCATTCGGTCGATCCCATTGTTCTACGACCTCTGCCGCGTCCCCTTCCAGCTCCACGACCACGTCCACCGCCTCCACGGGCCATGCCCATCCTTCCTTCGGGGTTCGTGTATCCTGGTTCTTCTTTTCCAGCGCAGTATCCCATACCGCGCCCTGTCTTTGGTCCTTGACCTTCTGGCCCTGTTTTATCTCCTCTTGGTATCTTCTCACCTCCTTTTTCTTTTATTTTTCTGCCTGGGTCGAATGCCTTCTTCCACGTCCCCTGCGACGATAAGGAAATTGGCTATCAATTTCCTTATCGTCCATCTCTCCCACAATGGAATAGGAGCCGCCGGCTATCCTTATAGCACAGCCATTGACCAGTGCGAAGGCGACCTTTCGTCTCGCCTCCATCAGATCGTTCCAGAATGTCCTTCTGGACACGCCCATTTCCATCGAGGCCTCTTCTTGGGTAAGCCCCTCTATGTCTGTGAGTCTCAGTGCCTCTACCTCTACTATGGTCAGGACAATGGTTCTCATATCATCGCGAGAAACTCCCACAGGATTGAAGAAGGTGGTCTCTGGCACATTACTGACCCATCTTGGGTTTCGTCCTCTACCTCGGCCACGTCCTCTTCCAGGCATAATATTACATATATGAGAAGAAATATATAAACTTTTTGGCATATTTGAGCAATTAAGCTTCAATTATGTAAGATATACACCCCATCTATTTTTCTAGCTCATCAAGCACTTTCTGAACCTTATCAATATTTTTTTGGTCGCCCATTTTCTCATATTTTTCTTTGGACATATTTAAAAATTCAATAGACTGGATCTTATCACCTTTCTTTTTCCACAAGAGGCCGAAATTATAGTAAAGGTCCGAGAGTTGATTGTGTTCGAGCTCTTCCATTATCTCTCTAGACATCTGTAGATTCTCTTCAGCTATATCCAGGTCATCCAGAGCCATGTATGCTGTGCCAAGATTGAGATAGCTCATACCCATGCCATCCTTGGTCTTGATCTCCTGAGAGACCTCCAAAGCGAGCTTTGCATTTTCCAGAGCATCATCTACCTTACCAGATATCAAATTCAACTCGCACAGGCCGTTATAACAGTATATGATGATATATTTGAAGTCATATTTCAAGCAGATGTCCTTTGCCTCGGTCGTTATCTCGATGGCACGCTCGAACTCTTCCTTTATGTAATAGGCCACATTCATATTGACAAGAGAAATGGCCGCCCCTCTCATATCCCCTATTTGCTTCTCGATGCTCACACTCTGTTCGAGATAGGGAATTGCATTATCCGCCTCCCCTCTTCCAAGATAGACAGATCCAATATTGGCGAGGGTATTTGCCTCCCCCATCTTATTTCCAAGTTTCTTCGCAACTTCAATTGCTATTTCATAATATTCAAGGGCTTCCTTGTATTCACCCTTTCTGGCATACACATTTCCAATATTGTTCACGGTCGCTGATTCTCCAGATATATCATTTACTTCTCTTCGATGATCCAATGCCTTCTGTAGATTATTCAATGCTCCATCATAGTCACCTTGATACAGAAGGGTCGATCCCAAGATATGATATATCCTGCCCATCTCCCATTTATTCTTCAGTTTGTCAGCTATATCCAGGCTCTTTTTGAGTATAGCCTTTGCCTCATCATAATCTCCCTTTCTCATTTCAATATTACCAAGGGTGGTGTACAGCTTCGTCTTTTCAATGCTGATATTATCGGCCAGCAATGAAAGGCCGATATTACATTCTTCCTTCCCACTATCGAATTCGCTCTTCTTCTCGTACACATCGGCGATCTTCCTGTGGACATTCGCCCTGTGGCTGACATCATCGGATGATTCACTAACCGCTCTGTATATGCCGATGGAACCATCGAAATCCCCAGTGACGGAATAAAGGTCACCAAGCCTTTCTTGCAGATTTATACTCGGGGTGTAATCCCTCATGGTGCTAATGGCCAGTGCTTTTCTGTAGAACTCGATGGCCTGTTCAGGAGCGAATGTGCTCTCAGCTTTCTCTCCGGCCTTTATGCAATAATCCAAAGCCTTTCTGTGCTCATTGCTGTTCGCGAAATGCCTGGCAAGATCATACAATGCATCATCTATCCTGTTCTTGTAAGCTGTTTCATAATATTCTCCAATGCTTTTGTGATATGCAATTTTCCATCTGTCAGTCATGCTATTATATGTGACATTGTGGAAGATGGCGTGGGTGAATTCCGCCTTCTCATTGTCTATGATTATTATGCCAGAATTCTCAAGGCTGCTGAGTGCCATTCGAGGGTCAACGATGGAGGGCAGGGAGCATACGACATCGCAACTGAATTCCTTTCCCATGCAGGAAGCGTATTCCGCAAGGGTCATGGCATCCAGGTCCAGGCTCTGAAGCCTTTGGTGAACCACCCCCTCGACCGAGCTGGGTATGTTGATGCTAACCCTTTCAAGAACATAAGTGCCATTTGATCCACTTATGTCCCCCTCCTCTTCCATATGCCAGAGTATCTCCTTCACAAAGAGGGGATTTCCCTCGCATTTTGATGAAAGGTCTTCATAAAATGTGGATGGGAAGGAATTGTCTGGATAGAGGTCATTCACAATAGCCGATATACCATCACTGCCCAATCTGTCGAGCGCCAGTTCATGCAAAGTGCCCTCTTCCTTCATTATCTTGAGCTTCGCCTCTAGGGTTTCACTCTCCGCAGGCCTGGATGTTCCCACAATGAGGATATTTTCAAGTCCCACATTACGAGCCAGGTAATTGAGAACAAAGAGAGATGATTCATCCGCCCAGTGCAGATCCTCCAGGATAAGAAGTAATGATCTCTCCTGTGTCCGAGCCTGTAAGGATGCCAGCACCTCATCCGCGATCCTTATTCTCTCATCATCCAGGTTCATGTTCTCTATGTCCCGACGCACCATGAACTTCGACTCGGCCAATAGCGTGATCTCGTCCTGGACTGGTTTCATCTCGCCCATGCTTCCCGACCAATCTTCAAATAACTGGCTGTCTGCCTCGATAGTATCGAGACAGTTCTTCAAGGACGCTCTCATCCCACTATGCTCCGAACCCTTGAAGACCGCGGTGAGAAATAGATGCTCTCCATGCTCGATCAATATGGTCATGTCACCGTATTCCAGACGACCAAGCCCAGACATTTTACCGCCTGTATTGACGAACGAATCTCTTATGAACCCCTGTACCGCGGAAAGCATACCTGCGAAAATATCCGCATCCATATCCCCTTCTCCTGAGGATGCCTGGCCAACTAATAATCCCGCACTATCTACTGCAAAGATCTCTGTGAATTTGATATATTCCTGGTCTTGGAATAGGGATGAATCATCCCCCAATGCCTTTGAGAATATTTGAAAAGGTATCAGAGAATCCTCGCTTGCCGAGCCAGAAAGTATATCCATATTCCCATTACTGGCAATGGAGATCAATTCCTCAATAAGCCTGGTCTTACCTATCCCAGCTTCTCCTGATATCAGAATAGTGCTTCCAGAACCTGTGGCCACATTATCCAAGCACTGCTGGAGCTGACCCATTTCATTGTCCCTTCCAAATAGCCCCCGGTCTAATATTGGATGATCTAACATAGGTTAACGTAATTGAAATTATACTTCATTAACGTTTGTACATTTCAAGTATCGTGCTTATTTTTCCTCGTCAATATCAGTTTCCTCGGTTGATGATTCCTCAGAGTCTTCTTCTTCCTCTTCTTCAAGGTCTTCCTCGTCCTCTGGTTCATCGTCTACTTCTTCATCCTCATCAGATTCTTCAGAGTCTTCCTCTTCGGTTGGTTCTTCTGGCTCTTCATCATCCTTCTTCTTGCGTCCAAAGATAAGGATCATTACCAAGACTATGACAACAACGAGAATGATCCACCAGTAGTCTGCCAGGAAATTATCTTCACTGTCTGCATCGTCATCATCGTCATCGGCTGGATCATCTCCAGTAGGCGTATCATCATCGACATCTGGAACTCCGTCTCCATCATCGTCTGTGTCAGTATTGTCACCTACACCATCTCCATCAGTGTCTGTATCTTCGTCAGGATCATCCGGGAAATCATCAGCATTGTCACCTACACCATCCCCGTCTGTGTCTGTGTCCTCATCTGGGTCATTCGGGAAGTCATCCTCTGAGTCCGGCACGCCGTCTCCGTCCGTGTCAGTCTCCGTTGTTGTATTATCATCCGTGTCTGGTATTCCGCTTCCTACTGTGATATTGAAGAATATGGTATCAGATGCTCCTAAGTCATCTTCGGCAGAGAACTGTATTAAGAATGTACCATTTGCAGTTGGGGTCCCTATCAATGTACAAGCAGGATCCGTTATATTTGGAACCATGCCAAGCCAGGTATTATTTGTGTTCAATGTCCAGGAAATAGTATCATTCTCATCTATATCTATTACACTGATCACAATGCTCCATTCTTCTCCTACTGCTCCATCAGGAACCGTGAAGGTCTCAATAACTGGCGCATCATTGACATTGGTGACTGTCACGGTCACAGTTGCATTCACAAGCAGACCGCTACCGTCTCCTATAGTGTATGTGAATGTATCCACACCATTGAAATCCGCATCTGGCACATATGTCACATTGAGGCCGGAATCGATTATCGCGACCGCGCCATTGATTGGTTGTGTCACTGCAGATATGGTCAATGTGTCTCCATCCAGGTCACTGTCATTATCCAGTACATCGATAGTGGTCGCAGTGCTGTCCTCATCCACTGTGGCCGTGTCATTTACAGCCACAGGTGCTTGGTTTGGAGCGACAGCTTCTGGCTGAACAGTGACATTCACGGTCGCTGTATCCGATCCTCCATTTCCATCAATTATGGTATATGTGAATGAATCCGTGCCGCTGAAGTCTGTGTCTGGTGTATAAGATACATTGCCAGTCTCGAGAATCACTGCACCGTTCGTACCCTGTGTCACTCCATCGATATTGAGGCTATCGCCATCTATATCTGTATCATTTGCCAGTACATCGATGTATATTATTCCACCATTCTCAATGGCTATTGCTGTGTCATCAAAGGCCATAGGCACATCATTGACACTCGTGATGGTCATGCTGACAGTTGCAGTATCTGTCAGACCTTCCATATCCTCTATTGTGTAAGTGAATGAATCCACGCCAAAGTAGTCTGCATTTGGTGTGTAGGACAGATCAGCTCCGCCATTGGTGATGGCAACTACTCCGTTCGTACCCTGTGTTATGCCTATGATGGTTATGGCATCACCGGCATCTGGGTCATTGTCATTTGCCAATACATCGATAGTGTTCGCTCCACTGTCCTCCAGAATAGCCGCAGGTGCATCATTGACCGCGTTTGGAGCTTCATTATTGGCTGTCAGCTCGAAATCCTCATTTGGATAAAGTCCATTGTCTGTGGATGATGCATTGACATCCACAGTGCAGTTCAGGACATCTTCCACAGCAGATATGACTGTCACGTTTATGCTCCAGTATTCCACTTGCCCAACTGTCATGTTGCCTATCTCCCATGACAGATTGCTCTGCCCCCAGAAGATCATAGTCTGATTGCTGGAGACATAAAGAACATCAGCTGGCAGGTGTATGGTGGCATTGACCATTGTGGCATCTACAGGGCCGTAATTTGTCACTGTCACATTGTAGAACAGGGTGTCGCCTACCATTACTGGATCCGCTGAATCCGTGATATTGATCCCCAGATCTGCAGAAGGTGGTGGTGTCAGAGCCGCGAATGCCTGCAAGAATGGGTAAGTGTAATTCTCATGAATTCCCCATATCGATGTGAAGTCCCAGTTGGTGAAAGTGGCCTGCATCATCATCTCAGTTGTGTTATAGGGCGTGATGTCTGGAGCCGGTCCACCACCGATAACTCCAATTTCGATATCTGTACCGGATGTTTGATTGTCGAAATAACAGTCACTTATACCTCCATTTCCACGATATCCGATGAATCCACCGACCTCTGGCATAGTTCCTGAGGCATTACCTGTGGAATAAGATGTGAAAACTCCATTATAGTTCTGGCCTATAAGACCTCCAACATTCTGTAGGCCGATCACATCACCTTGTGCATAGCAATCTGTCACAGAGCTACCCCATTTGTTACCGATCAAACCTCCGGCATTATCACCTGTGGCATTTACGTTTCCTGTAGCGAAGGATTGTGATATTTCGATATCTGAAAATCCGCATAGACCGCCTACATCCGTCACTCCATAGACATTCCCGGTGGCATAGGAAAATGATATGGTGCCTGTCGTGGATCCTACGAGCCCACCATGCCCAGTTCCTCCACTTGATCCGACATTTCCGGTGCTGTAGGACATGCTCACGGCCCCAGTATTATCGCCAATTAAACCACCAACATTGTTGCCTGTTCCATTGACACTACCAGTACTGTAGCAGTTAGATACCGTGCCCCCATCATTATATCCTATGAGTCCACCAACATCAATTCCAGTTCCGCTGACACTACCTGTGCTGTGGCAATCCGTGATATCACCATTGCTCCATCCTGCAAAGCCGCCTGCATAATCCGATGAGCCACTGACGGCTCCTGTGCTGGAACAATTGTCTATTGTTCCAGAAGAAGATCCTGTAAATCCACCTGCATATTCCATCGAAGCATTGGCCATACCAATGCTGGTACTATGCGAGATGGTTCCGAGATTAGCACCTATGAAGCCGCCAACATGGATACGGCCGCTGGAATTGCCAATACTGTAGCAATCTATTATATCCCCATCACTTCGTCCTGCAAAAGCGCCAACATAGTCATCTGTTCCATAAGCATCTCCAGTGCTGTGGGACATGTTCACGGTTCCCGTGCTGTAGCCAATTAATCCACCCACATTGATAGATGTTCCACTGGCCATTCCATGTGCTGAGCAACCATATATGTCGGCATCGCACATTCCAATAAGTCCGCCAACATTAGATGTTCCATTGACGTTCCCATAAGCCGAACTGTTACTGACCGAGGAACCCAGATCTGCCTCTGCAACGAGCCCGCCTACGTTCGCTGTCCCGGTCGTGTATCCGCTTGTGGTGCAATTCTCAACCATTCCATTACTGGTCAGACCACCGACGAGCCCGCCAGTATTTGCATTTCCGGTGACATCTGCGAAGGTTGTACAATTGACCACATCTCCATTGGTCTCTCCAACAAGACCTCCAATGTAATTAGTTCCATTAACACTGGCAATTGAATATGTGTTGAATATATCTCCACCAACAGAAACACCTACGGCACCACCAATTATGGTTGTTCCCGTAACACTTCCCGTTACTGTACAATTATCCACCACACCGTTGAGCATCCAGCCAACCAGTCCACCAGAGCGATCGGCTGTGGAGGTAATGATACCATTATAAGAGGAGTGTTTCAAGGTCCCTCCTCCCAAGTAACCGACTATACCTCCAACACGACTATAACCTGTGATATTACCATTGATATTGCAATTGACCACAGAGCCTCCTGAATTACCGAATAGGCTCTGGAATCCGACATCTGGACGGTTAATGAAAAGCCCATTTATGGAATATCCTCTGCCATCTAAGGAGCCAGAGAACCATGGTCCTTGATGAGTGGTCTGTGTTGAATTGTCCGTATCATAGGCGATCGGCACGAATCCCTCGAAAGAGGTGGTGGTCGCATTCCAGCCCCATGTCAGGGTCGCGGTCGCATCAATGTCATTGCCCAGTGCATAATGCGCCATGAGATCCATGTTCATGGCCTGGAGTTCTGTCACATTCTGAATTATGTATGGATCGCCAATAGTACCAGTACCTCCGGCAAAAGGACTTTCTCCAATTCCTGATATTTCTCCAGAAATTCCTGGGATAATAACGCTCAAAGATACTGTACTCATCAATATTGCTAATGCAATTGCGGTGATTTTTCCTCTCATATCAAACACACTCTTGTCTGTATATCTACCAATTAGATAAAGAGAGGATATTTGTCATATATGATAAAGGTTATCTAAACAATGTTATAGTTGTACAATATAATTGAATTATCTTGTATTACCTTGTATTATCTCGATTTTGCCCTAAAGTTTATGATATGTAAATCATTGTCCGGGCTTGGAGATACACATGACCGAGTACAAGGCACCTAGAGGAACAGATATCACCTGCCAGAACTGGCGGATAGAAGCCATTTTGAGAACACTCCACAACAATCTGGAGAATGCCGAGAGGCCGGATGATCTTATCATCTATGGTGGAACAGGAAAAGCCGCCAGGAACCACGAAGCACTGGCTGCTATAGTCCGCTCACTCAGGGACCTAAAACCCGATGAGACCTTGCTTATACAATCCGGCAAGCCAGTCGGCATATTCCAAACCTTTGAGAACTCACCCCGAGTTCTGATAGCCAACTCCAATTTGGTTGGTAATTGGTCCAATTGGGAGCATTTCAATGAGTTGGAAGCAAAGGGCCTGATGATGTATGGCCAGATGACAGCTGGCTCCTGGTGTTATATTGGAACTCAGGGCATAATTCAGGGAACTTATGAGACATTCGCCGCCCTCGCGGACAAGCATTATGATGGCTCTCTTGAAGGCAAGTTCTGTCTAACTGGCGGCATGGGCGGCATGGGCGGAGCTCAACCTCTGTCCATCAAGATGGCTGGTGGTGTCGGCCTTGTCGTGGAAGTGGAGGAAAGCCGGATCAAGAGAAGGCTCGATGCAGGATTCTGCGATGTCATGGTGGAGGATCTCAATGAGGCACTGGCCCTTATCGATCTGGCAAGGAAAGAAGGCAAAGCCACATCCATCGGCTTGCTGGGAAATGCCGCTGATATATTCCCCGAGATGGTCAAGCGGGGCATAGTGCCGGATGTCGTGACAGACCAGACATCCGCTCATGACGAATTGAATGGTTATGTGCCAAAGGGCTACTGGGGCGATAATTTGGCGGAAGCCGATGAACTGAGAAAGAACAACCCGGAGCAATACAAATCAGAATCCATGCAGTCGATGAAAGAGCATTGCAAGGCGATGGTGGACTTCCAGAAGATGGGGTCAGTTGTCTTCGATTACGGTAATAATCTCAGAGGCCAGGCGCAGAAAGCTGGACTCCAGGAGGCATTTGCATATCCGGGCTTCGTGCTGGCATATGTGCGCCCATTGTTCTGCGAAGGTCGAGGACCATTCCGATGGCTCGCGCTCACTGGCGATCCGGAGGACATACTCAAGACTGATAGAGCGATAAAAGCCACTTTCCCAGATAATCAACTTCTCATGAATTGGATCGACCTGGCAGAGGAACACCTGCCATGGGAAGGCCTGCCGGCGAGAGTATGCTGGTTGGGATATGGAGAAAGAATGAAATTCGCGCTTATCATGAATAAAATGGTCCGAGATGGAGAGATCGGGCCAGTCGCGATCACCAGGGATCATCTGGACTCCGGTTCGGTCGCTTCCCCGAACCGCGAAACTGAAGGTATGAAGGACGGGACCGATGCAGTGGCTGACTGGCCATTGCTCAGCGCGCTGATAAACGCATCCGCGGGAGCCGATATGGTCGCGCTCCACAATGGAGGCGGAGTTGGAATTGGCCTCAGCCAGCATAGTGGGATGATAGTCGTTTGCGACGGCACAGAGGACACGGACGAGCGCATAAAACGTGTATTCACGACAGATCCTGGCATGGGTGTCATCAGACACGCGGACGCGGGCTACGAGATCGCGATAAGAACAGCCAAGGAAAAAGGCGTGAGAATTCCGATGCTGGAATAAGCATATTCTATGCATAATCATTCCAGCAGTATGTCAGTATTTTCCCAACGGCATGCCCCGTCTGGATGATTCATAGATCATTCATCAGGGCGGGGTACTATATTCAATGAGGATTCAAGTGACAGTCACAGAGTGCTCTGATATTCGGAACCCCGTCAGGAGTTCAACGATGGACGGGGGGATCAATCTTTCTGAAGCCTCAAACCACGCCACCATCCGCTCCCACCCACACTGGGACAATGAACTTACCCACCCACGTTTGAGAGGATTGTAAGAATTATAACTACAACTATTCCTCAGAATACCCTATCTTATACTCAGAAAAATCATCTGCCACAACCACATTGTCAAAGACTGTTTTCGCATCAGCCAGCACGATATCACTGCTATCGTATCTTGGGCTGATGTGAGTTAAGATAAGCATCTTTACTTCGGCATCCCTGGCGATCTCCGCCGCCTGCTTCGCGGTCGAATGCCCGTATTCATTCGCCTTTTGCTCAAGGGTTGTATCGGCTGTCGCCTCGTGTATGAGGACATCCGCACCCTTCGCAAGCTCTTGGATGATATTACTGGGGCCAGTATCTCCACTGTACACCAGTTTGATCCCTTTTCTGGGGGGGCCGAGAACCATATCGGGAGTGAAGGTCTTGCCATCATGCTCCACCTCCTTACCTTGCTGAAGCTGGCTGAATAATCTCCCCTCTGGAATACCAAGCTCCAAGGCCTTTGGCTTATTGAACTTCCCAGGTCTTTGATGTTCTTCCAAGGAATAGGCCAGTGCGGGGATCGAGTGGTTTGCCTCAGCCACCCGGATACTGTATCCGTCATCCTCGAAGTTCAGTTCATCACCCGGATAGACATCGTGTAGTTTGATCGCGTATTTCGATTCGAAATAACCCTGCTCCAGAATTGTCTGGACTGTCTTGATAGTCCCCTCGGGGCCATATACTTCCAAAGGCGAATCGCGATTGTTCAGGGACATGGACTGGATCAATCCCGGCAATCCGAGAAAATGATCTCCATGATAATGTGTGATGAATATGCGCTTTATCTGCATGAAAGAAACTGATGATATCATGAGCTGGCGTTGTGTCCCCTCGCCGCAATCAAAGAGAATTATTTCCTTACCTCTCTTGACTGCCAGTGCGGACACATTGCGGTCTGGTGAAGGCCAACTTCCTCCGGTTCCGAGAAACACTATCTGCATCGTGTTTGGATAAGTGATGAAGTATTAATAATTCTCCTTAATCGACTATTTGGCGTATTATTTTATATTAATCTCACTTTGTCGGTGTCATCAAACCGGAGTCAAAAAGGAGTGAGAAAATGACATTGATAATTGACGGAGACAGCCTGAAGATAGAGGACGTTGTTGCAGTGGCCAGACATGGCAAGAAGGTGGAGCTTGACCCACTTGCAGTGGAGCGCATAAACAAGTGCCGTGCGATGTTGGAGAGGAAGATCGAGGCCAATGAGATCATGTACGGTGTGAACACTGGCATTGGCGAGTTCTCCGAAGTTGTTCTCAATGATGACCAGGTCAAGGATTTCCAGAAATATCTCGTCTACAACCATGCTGCTGGCATCGGTGATCCAGCACCCCTCGAGTATGTCAGGGGAGCCATGCTGGGCAGGGTAAATGTCCATGCCCACGGCAACTCCGGCTGCCGCCTGAATATCACCCAGACCCTTGTCGATATGCTGAACAAAGGTGTCACTCCATTCGTATGCCAGAAAGGTTCTGTCGGCGCATGCGGTGACCTCGCCCCGATGTCCCAGATCGCACTTCTCATGATGGGCGAAGGCAAGGCTTATTTCCAGGGCGAACTCCTCGATGGAAAAGAGGCCATGGACAAGGCAGGAATTCCAATACCTGGCTTGCAAGCCCGTGACGGACTGGCGACCATCAATGGTTCCAATGTTCTAACCGCGATGAGCGCGATCTTCCTTTATGATGCAGGAAGATGGCTGAAGCAGGCGGAAATAGCCGCCGCGATGTCACTCGAAGCACTCAAGGCGAACATGAAGCCATACACCGCTAGGCTTCATGAAGTACGCGGATTCCAGGGCGCGGTCAGGTCGGCCAATGCGATCAATATGTTGATAGCCGACGGCGATCTAAAAGAACAGCGCATCAAAGTGAAAGTTCAAGACGCTTACAGCATGAGATCCAGTCCCCAGGTCATCGGAGCAGCCCACGATGCAATTCGATGGGCCAGAAGCCAAGTGGAGATCGAACTGAACGGTGTTGGTGATAATCCGATCTTCTTCCCGGATGAGAACATGGCACTTTCTGGAGCCAATTTCCAGGGCTCGCCAGTATCCTTGCCGATGGACATGGCCGGCATCGCGATCACCATGGTCAGCGTGCTCTCAGAAAGGCGTATGAACCGTCTCAATAATCCGGCTTTATCAGAAGGATTACCACCATTCCTGACAAAAGGCGCAGGAATGTTTTCGGGACTCATGCTCAGCCAGTACACGGCGGATATGCAGATAGTGGAGCAGAGGATCCTATCCGCTCCAGCAAGCATCCAGTCAATTCCAGCCGCCGCCGATCAGGAGGATTTCGTCTCAATGGGCATGAACACCGCCATCAAGAACTTCCAGATACTGGACAATGCTTACGGCATCTTGGGCATCGAGCTGATGGCTGCCGCTCAGGCATTGGATTTCAGGGATTTCAAATTCGGAATAGGAACGACCAAGGCGAAAGAGGTTATCAGAAGGCATGTGGACTTCCTTGACATTGACAGGCCGCTGTATCCCGACCACACGAACATGAAGGAGCTCGTGAGATCTGGCGAGATACTGGAAGAAGTGGAGAAAGTGGTTGGCAGTTTGGGATGAAAAACCTGATTGCAATAATATGCAAGGCAATAATTATTCGAGCATGCCCCAGGGCGAGTGTATTTTGCGTTAAATGCGCAAAATAATAGTTCGAGAAGCACAGCGATTCGAACTATGACGCAGACCTGGGGTATTATATTCTATATCTCAGTGAGTGACAGTCACCAATTGTTCCCTATTCGAAAACCCCGTATGTAGCGAAGCGAAGGGCGGGGATGTTCAAAATTTTGATATATCGATACATTTAACTATCAAAATCAAATTCAAAGGTCTGGTTAGAACATGAGATACATCGTTACTGGGGGCGCGGGATTCATCGGCAGCCACATCGTTGACAGGCTGCTTGCTGAAGGACATGAGGTTACTGTAATTGACAATATGACCACTGGTTTTCCAGAATATATCAGTCAGCATGATGGCAATCCCAATTTTAAGTTAGATAAGTTCGATCTCAAGGACCTTGCCAGGACCAAGGAGGCTTTCAAGGATCAAGATGCTGTATTTCATCTTGCTGCCAATGCCGATGTCCGCGGAGGTCTGGAAGATAATTTCCGCGACCTGGAGAGAAATGTCCTGGTCACCCACAATGTGCTGGAAGCCATGAGGGCGAATGATATTTCCAAGATATTATTCTCCTCGACAGCCGCGGTCTATGGTGAGCCAGATGTATTTCCCACTCCCGAGACCTACCATCCCCGGCAAACCTCATTTTACGGGGCCTCAAAGCTTTCATGCGAGGGCTTCATCGAGTCCTTCTGCGAGGCCTATGGATTCCAGGCCTGGATGTTCAGATTCGTTTCCATCCAGGGTGAGCGGCATCCTCATGGAGTTACATATGACTTCGTGAAGAAGCTGAAGGCCGATCCCACCCAGATGGAGATAATCGGCGATGGAACCTCCAAAAAATCATACTGCCACGTGGATGATTGTGTTGATGGTTTCATGATGGCCTTCGAGAAGGCCAATGATAAAGTGAACTTATTCAATATCGGCAATACCGAATATGTGGATGTGACAAGCCTGGCTGGGTATGTGACCAGCGAGATGGGTTTGGATAATGTCAAATTCAATTACACTGGCGGAATGCGCGGATGGATAGGCGACTCGCCACTGGTCCAGCTTGATATTTCCAAACTTCGAGCACTGGGCTGGGAGCCGAAGAACAATATCGAACAGACCGTCCGTCGAACAGTACGCTGGCTCATGGACAATCCTTATGTTTACGGAGAAAGATGAAGAGATCAATGCGGGTGTGAAAAATGACCGAGGGGAAAGTGGAGCAGGCAGTGGTCTTATGCGGGGGACTTGGAACCAGGCTTCAGTCGGTTTCCAAGGATATTCCCAAGTCCATGATGCCCATTGATGGGCGCCCCTTCCTCGAGATACTGGTGTCGCAGTTCAAGAATCACGGCATCACTCGCTTTCTTTTCCTCACAAGTCATCTTCACGAGGTCATCGAGGAACACTTTGGAGATGGCTCTGCTTTCGATGTCGATATTGAATATTCAACAGAGCCAGAGCCCATGGGGACTGGTGGAGCTCTGGAACTTGCCAAGGACAAGCTGGATGATGTTTTCTTCCTGGTCAATGGCGATACCATACTTCCAATTGATCCGACAATGCTCATTGCTGGATTCTACAGACAGAAATGTCTTGGATATGTCACGGTATATGACAATCACGAGGAGATCGCGGATAAAAATATCATAATAGATGGAAAGGGCCAGGTATTGCTCTACACTAAACGGACATCTCTGCCGGAGATGACCGGGGTGGAAGCTGGCATGTCCATTCTGGATAAGAAGGTGCTGAAGATCTGCAAGAAGGAAAGCTATTCCCTGGAAATGGAGGTCTTCCCGAAATTAATAAATAATGGCCGTCTCTTTGGTTTATTAACGAGCCAGCGTTTCTACGACATTGGAACACCCGAAAGGCTGGAACTTGCAAGGAGTGTATTGAATGACCTTGGTTGGTAGAGCACCAGTTAGAATAAGTTTCGGGGGCGGAGGAACGGACCTGGCCTCTTATTACAAAAAGCACGGAGGAGTCGTGGTCAGCGCGGCCATAAACAAATACTTTTACACAATTCTGGAACTCAGGCAGGACGAGCGCATCCAGATAATTTCTTCGGATCTACAGCTCAATCACACCGTGGAGGATTGCTACAGCCTGAAGTACGGCGAAGGACTGGACATACCAGTTGGTGTGCTGAAGCATATGCATGTCCGCAGAGGCATGAACCTTCTCATGGCATCCGAGATACCACCAGGCACTGGCCTGGGATCCTCGGGAGCAGTTACGGTCAATATAATCAATACGATCAATCACCTGGAACATCTGAAGATGACCAAGAAAGAGCTGGCGGAGATGGCATACCACATAGAATACAATGAGTTGGGTCTGCCCATTGGCAAGCAGGATGAATACGCATCTGCTTTTGGAGGACTAAATTTCATCACATTTGACAGGTCTGGCGACACCACGGTCGAGCCACTTCATGTTCCAAAGGAAGTGCGCATGAGGATGGAGGACGATGTCATGCTCTTCTTCACTGGCAGAACACGCCAATCATCCAAGATATTGAAGAGCCAGGACTCCTCGACCAAAGAAGATACGGGTGAAGTCGTCGAGCGCCTTCACGAGATAAAAAATATCGCTTTCAAAGTCAAGAAAGCGATAGAGATAGGCGACCTGACCGAGATGGGTCACCTTCTTGATATGAGCTGGCAGAATAAGAAGAAGCTGGCCAAAGGCATTAGCAATCCTCGTATAAACAAGATATACGAGACAGCTAAGAAAGAAGGAGCCGTGGGTGGTAAGCTGACCGGCGCAGGCGGCGGAGGATACATGATGCTCTTCTGCCACAAGAAATACCAGCCAGCAGTCAAAAAAGCAATGCATAAGGAAGGTCTTTCATTACTTGATTTCAAATTCGACCACAAGGGCGCGAAGACCATGCTGGGATAAATTATCTATGTCTAGACAATTAATCCATACCGGGATAGATTATCCTGATACGGATGATCAATCCACGCTGGGATAATCTATATCTAATACAACGATCATGATACATTGGAATAAGGGGACGTGATGATTTGGACGAGTTCAGAAAAAAATTCATTGATGGCTATTTGAAAGACGTGATAGACTGTCTGGAGGATTACAGGAAGAACCCGGAGTTCTTCGACGAGCTGGCAACCATATTTTTGGATGCCAGGAAGCGAGGTAATACTGTCTATTTCATGGGTAATGGGGGAAGCGCGGCAACAGCCAATCATTTTGTCTGCGACCTCGGAAAGGGTACGATCGTGGAAGGATATCCAAGGTTCAAGGTTTTATCATTATCGGACAATATCCCGATGATGCTGGCATGGGGAAATGATGCTTGTTATGAGGATATATTCGTCGAGCAGTTGAAGAACTTGATGAACCCTGGCGATGTAATCGTCGGAATCAGTGGAAGCGGAAACTCTGGCAATGTTCTCAGAGCCATAGAATGGGCGAATGAGAATGGCGGAATAACCGTCGGCCTCACAGGTTTTGCAGGTGGCAAACTGAAAGACATGGCCAAGCACGTGCTGGTCGTTCCAATCCACTACATGCAGAAGATCGAGGACATCCACATGCTGGTCGACCATCTTGTGACCTCGCTCATCAGGGAAGAGGAGATGTCCAACCTTGAATAAGGCCGTTTTTTTAGATCGTGATGGAGTAATCAATCGCCTGAATCTGGGCAAGTACGTGACCAAGTGGGAGCAGTTCGAGTTCCTTGAAGGCGTGCTGGACGCGATCAAGGATCTGGCAGCTGCCGATCTTAAAATAATTGTTATTACGAATCAATCCGCTATCAACCGAGGATTCATGACCGACTACGAACTGGAAGTGATACATGAGCATATGGTGGATGCTATCCAGGAAGCTGGTGGACGTATAGACTCTATCTACCACTGTCCGCATGCGCCTCATGAGGAATGCACCTGCCGGAAGCCGGAGCCTGGGATGTTCGAGAAGGCGATAGGGGACCATGATGTTGATGTGACCCGATCATGGTTCGTCGGAGACTTCCAGAGCGATGAAGAGGCAGCCGCGAGAGTTGGCCTGAAATTCAAGCTGGCCGAGGGCGATGGTGGGTTGAGAAGGGCGGTGGATGAGATCTTGAGGGAAAGTCAATCCCCATAAATGCCCCCTTCATGATTATTTATTGAATGTACCCACCCACTGGATAGTTATTTTTCTGTGTGACCACGAGTTTATATATCATAATCATTTTGTGGATTTGACTCAAATAGTCAGTATATCACAATAGCCCCGAAGTGTGAAGACGGAGCCAAGCTCCTTACTTTACACAACAGGGCTTCTGTAAATAAAACAAATCAATACAGCCCCGTTGTGTAACGGTAGCACGGGAGGTCTTGCACCTCCAGGCATCAGTTCGATTCTGATCGGGGCAACCATACCTATTAGCAAAAAGTGAGAAAAATGATAGACCCCGAGAAAATCGACTACAGGAAACTGGGCTTCAAGGCGGGCCTCGAGATACACCATCAGCTCAAGTCCTCCCGGAAGTTATTCTGCCACTGTCCAGCCGAGTTGTCGGCCGACCTGCAGAAGAACCCGGATTTTACATTCCACAGGCGCTTCAGGGCCGTGATGGGCGAGATGGGGGACTTCGACCCCGGTATGCTGGTCGAAGTTGAAAAGGGCTATCTGGTCATCTACCATGCGAATGACGCCCATGTGTGCACTTACGAGATGGACGATACTCCTCCATTCTGGCTGGACATGGAATCCGTGGATACTGGTTATAAGCTGGCCAGTCTTTTCAATTGCGAGTCGCCAGCCGAGGAAGTTGTCATAAATCGAAAGCAGTACTTGGACGGTTCGATAACCACTGGTTTCCAGCGTACGATGATAATCGCCAGGGACGGTCATGTGAAGCTTGCCAGTGGCAAGAAGATCACTATCACGAATATCCTTATCGAAGAAGACTCGGCCAGGAAGATCAAGGCCGAGGATCGCGGTCGAACAGTCTATTACAATCTGGATAGGCTGGGTGTTCCACTTACAGAAATTATAACAGATCACAATGAGATCGACACGCCCGAGCTTTTAATTGAGGCCATAAAGATGATCGGTATCAATCTCAGATTAACGGGACTGGGTCGTCGCGGTATCGGTGTCGGCAGACAGGATGTGAATATCTCGATCGATGGTGGTGACAGAGTGGAGTTAAAGGGAGTTCAGGATCTTTCTTTATTGACAAAGTTCTGCGCCCACGAGGTTTGCAGACAGCACGCGCTCATCGATATTCAATCTAAATTAGCCAGCTTGAATCTGAAGAAGGAAGACTTCGAGCATAATTACATAGATATTACTCATTTATTCAATGATCTGGGTGAGGGAGAATCAGCCTTCGCGGTCAGGCTGCCCGGTTTTGAGAATATCCTCAAAACCGAAGTCCAGCCAGGCAAGGACTTTGGATATGAGATATTCGAGAAATGCAATTTAATTACTGGCATCCTGTACGACGAAATGTTCCATTCGGGCGAGATGAGTCCGGGATCCATTCGCATGATGAACAGGTCGGATGATCTTTTCATCAATAAGGGACAGGATGGCGAAATTCGAGCCATCCTGAAACTCGCACCAGGAGATGGATACGTAGCTGCCAGGGGTAGTGAGAAACCAGTTCTCCATACCCTGAAGAAGACAGTGGAGAGATGCAAGCAGGCCTTTGATGGCGTGCCCCAGGAGACAAGGCGAGTGTTGCCAGATGGTAATAACGAGTTCCTGCGCGTGATCCATGGAAAAGGCCGTCTTTACCCGGATACGGACACTCCGCCAGCCCCCTATTCGATGGAGAAATTCCACGCGATAAAGGAAAAGGGCTGGACAAGACCACTTGACCTTCTCCAGAAATATGAGGAGAAGGGATTGAAATTGCCAATGCTGGAACTTATTATCCGCGATCAGAAGGTTCCATTGTTCCAGAAGTTGGTGGACGAGGCCAAGGTTCCAGTCTCTCTGGCTATTCGATTGACTGTGGAAATTCCCCGGTGGCTGAGGAGGAAAGGTCATGATTCGGAGATAATCAGCCAATTCACAATGATCAGTATTGCTGGCAATGTCATGTCAGGAAAGCTACAGACAAAACACCTGCGCCCGATGATGAAGGAAATATGCATGGCTCCCAAGGAGAACCAGAGTTCGATAGTGACCAAATGGGTGGATCAGAACAATAAAAAGGATGAAGCGGGCGATGTAAGGGACAAATGGCCAGATGATGCGAGGTGTGTTTGAATGAAGTCGCCATTGCTCCTCATTCAACTCGAAACCTCCAAAATTATGGAGGTTTCCCAATGAGTGAAGAATACCAACCACCAGATGGTTACAGAGGTCCTCTTCTTGAGCGATTGGTCGAGGCCAAGATACGCACGTGGTCAGTGATCCAGGTGAATAAGACTGACGGATCACATTATGAGGGTGTGCTTCTGCCACGTTCCATCCACACTTCTGATGATTATCTTTCCATCAAGGTGGACACTGGCTATAATATTGGCATCCAGCTTCCCGATGATGCCACAATAAAAGAGGTCGGCTACAATGCGGGATCGTATCAAATTCCTGAGAAGATAGTGGAGAAGACAGCTGGACTTCCAAATGTCACGCTACTGGGCACAGGAGGAACAGTGGCCAGTCGTCTTGATTATCGAACTGGAGCCGTACTACCAGCCTTCACCCCATCCGAGCTTTTCTCCGCAGTTCCCGAGCTCATCGACATATGCAATTTAACTCCAAAGACCCTTTACCAGATACTTTCAGAGAACTTCTGCCCCGAATACTGGATAAAAACAGCTGAGGCAGTGGCCAAGGAGATCGAGGGCGGAGCAGATGGTGTGATAATCGGTCATGGCACCGACACAATGAGCTATTCTGGCTCGGCACTTTCATACATGTTCCAGGACCTTCCAGTTCCAGTGGTCATCGTGGGCTCGCAGAGAAGCAGTGACCGCCCATCCAGTGATGGGCCCATAAACATGATGAACGCCACCACACTGGCCGCCTATGGTGATTTGGCAGAAGTGGTCGTCGTCATGCACGGGACGACGAGCGACAATTACGACCTCATCCACAGAGCGACAAGGGTGCGCAAGATGCACAGTGCGCGGAGAGATACATTCCGCACTGTCAGTGATACCCCATTGGGCCAGATCAAGGATAAGGAGATCAAATACTTCAAGGACGATATCAGACGCCGCAGCCCGAAAGAGGACTTCCATCTGAACACCAAGATGGACGAGCGCGTGACCATGTTGTATTTCTACCCTGGCATGGAACCGGATGTCATGCACGCGGTCATCGACAAAGGCTATCATGGAATTGTCATGATCGGCACCGGATTGGGACATGTTGGCAAGCCCATGTATGAGGCTCTGGACAGAGCGCAGGAAGAAGAAATTCCTGTGGTCATTGTCGTCCAGCCAATGTTCGGCTTCTCACATCTTAGGGTTTACGAAACGGGCCGTGACATGCTTGCCCGTGGAGTGATAGAGGGCAAGAACATGCTTCCCGAGGCAGCACTTCCAAAACTCATGTGGGCGCTTGGCCAGACACAGGATGTGAAGGAAGTGGAAAAGATCATGCACACCAATCTCGCGGGCGAGATCACACAAAGAGAGCCATACAGTGGATTCCCAATATTCCAGGGTGGCGTTCCGAACTTCTATGATAATTATCGGAATGTCGATAGGCTGGAGAAGTAAAAATCACTTATTTAGGTCATTCATTATATCGAATTTATTTGTTGATCAATCATTCAGATATGATTTTGGTAGGGCCTGATATCGATTGAATATTTTAATTTATTATATTTATTCATATACCCTAAATAGCTATAATAAAAGCAAACCTTGATAAAGGAGGTCTCATATCGGGAAGCGCGCACACCCGTGCGCATATCAATCGCATAGTGATGTGTGTAATACGCGCATACTGTCGCGACCATTACACATTAGAGAGAGAGGAGGATCATAAATGATGGATCTCTATGAGCTCGTTGAAAGTATCGTCGTCATGCTAATTGGCTGGATCGACCAGTGGGTCCCAGATCAATTAGACTTTCTGATATCGCCTACTAGCATACATGCTTACGTGGTATTGGGAATGGCCGCCGTGATACTGGTGATATGTCTTTTGAATGTCGTCGTAATGATATGGATAGAACGTAAGTTCATCGCCAGGTTGATGGATCGCCGAGGTCCAACAGAAGTTGGTTTCATGGGTTTCCTTCAGAATGTCGCTGATGGTCTGAAGCTCTTTCTCAAAGAGGTCATCACCCCACAGGGTGTCGATCGCTGGGTGTATGTCATGGCTCTCGTGCTGTACATCGGTTCCTCCATCACCGTATTAGCCCTTGTCCCAATGAGTGACAGGTTCTTCATGGCAAATGTAGAAGGCGGACTTTTCATGATATTCGCCATATTCACCCTGGCTCCCTTTTTCATATTCATAGCTGGCTGGTCGCAGAATAACAAATACTCCTTGATCGGGGGAATGCGTTCAGCCGCCCAGATGATCAGTTACGAAATACCACTTATGCTATCAGTTATAGGTGTGATATTGATGGCTGGCTCCCTGAGCATATCCGCGATAGTCAATGCCCAGAGCAGTATCTGGTTCATCATTCCTTCATTCATAGGATTCTTTGTTTTCATAATTGGTGTACTGGCTGAAGTCGAAAGAATTCCTTTCGATCTTCCAGAGGCAGAAGCCGAGTTGGTCGAGGGATGGACCACGGAATACGGTAGTATCAGGTTCGGCCTGATAATGTTCGTTTCCTATCTTCGTGGCTATGTCGGTTGTGCACTGGCGGTCTTCCTCTTCTTCGGAGGATGGCTTGGACCCTTCACCGCTTACATGCCACCAGAGGCCTGGTTCCTCATCAAGGTCTATATCCTTTTCATGATCTTGGTCTGGCTTAGAGCCTCCGCACCAAGGATAAGGATAGATCAGCTTATCCAGATTGGCTGGAAGAGGTTATTGCCTTTGGCCATGCTCAATATAGTGATCGCAGTTATATTTACAACAATGGGGTGGATTTAGATGGCTGATATCAAAATAAGAACATCATCCGATAGGCCTGATACCCGAGATCCAGGATTTACCACTGGTGCATCTGGATTCGTCAAGCTTGTCGTTAAGCCAATGGGAGTTTCCATGAAGCAATTCCTAAGGAGCTTGAAGCGCCCAACTACCTTGATGTATCCGAGGGAAAGACCGGATGGTCAGGTGGAGCTGAAACCCGAGAACAGGTTCGGTGTCGAAGGGTGCTGGGAATTCTTTAGAGGATGTCATGGTCTGGATGAAAACCTATGTGTGAGCTGTGGGCTCTGTGAAAGGATATGCCCCAATAATTGCATCACACTGGTCGAATATGAGGGCAGGAAGCTTCCGCAAGTGGATCAGAGTCGATGTATGTTCTGCACTCTGTGTGTGGAGATATGTCCGAAAGACGCACTTGGTATGACCCATGATTTTGATATTTCCGGATTCACCAGGGAAGAACTTCTTTCCACGGTTGCGGACCTGATAGCCAGGAAAGATAGGATGGCGAGGCCAGCTCTACCTGCCAAGGTCATAGCATTCCCTGTTATCGATCTGGAAGGCTGTATTGGCTGTGCCAAATGTGCGAAGGAATGTCCACCTGGGGCTCTGGAAATGTATGAGCCAGCAGATCAGGTCGTTCCAGAAGGCAAGAAGCCGAAGAAGAAACCAAAGCTCAATCGTGAGATATGTGTTTCATGTGGCATCTGTGAGTCACAGTGTCCAAAAGATGTTATAGATATGAAGGAGGTAAATCCATGATAGATTTTGAACAGTTGGCATTCTTTTCAATAAGTGCCATGATACTTGTATCGGCGATACAGGTGCTGCGATGTAATGAGATTATACACAGTGTCATGTGGCTTGGCCTATCCTTCATAGGCATAGCGGGCATATTCATTCTCCTGAATGCGGAGTATTTGGCGATAGTACAGATATTAGTATATGCAGGAGCAATAACAATTCTGATACTCTTTGCGGTCATGCTTACAAGGCGTCAGATAATGGATCAAAAGGGGGGTGAAAAATGAACTCTTCTAATCTATTCAAGTCGGTCGTGGCTTTGATGCTCATCGTCTTCATGTTGTTCATTATCACTCAAGCCGATTTCGATGATGATACCAAGCAGGAATCATCAATGAACGATCTGGGAACCAGTCTGTTCGAGGACAATTACCTACCATTCGTGCTTCTGTCACTGGTATTGTTCGCGGCCATGATGGGCTCAGTATATATTGCGAAGGAGAGAGACGAATGATACCTCTAAATTATTATCTGGTACTATCCGCCATGCTCTTTTGCATTGGTGTATACGGTGTATTGACCAAGAAGAATGCGATATACGTGCTGATGTCCATTGAGATCATGTTGAACTCGGTGAACATCAACTTTGTCGCTTTCTCCACTTATAATGGAGATATGTCCGGGCAGGTATTCGCCCTCTTCTCCATCGCACTGGCAGCAGCTGAAGTGGCTATTGGATTGGCCATATTCCTGTTGCTCTACAAGAGGCATGGGACCGTGGAGCTCAACAATATAAGGATACTGAGGTGGTAAAATGACATGGGTAGAATTTTCTTACTTGATACCGATCATACCTTTCATCGCCTTCCTGATAGTGGCTTTCTTCGGAAATAAGATGAAAGAAGGCGGAGCGCCAGTGACAATTGCAGCTGTCGCTACCACTTTCGTACTATCTGTTCTGGTATTGTTCGATGTAATTGAGAATGGATCTTATGAGACATCCATGAATTGGATCGCAGGAACTGGTCTGGAGGTTGGTATATACATCGACAGCCTGACAGCTCTGATGCTCATCGTGGTCACCTTTGTTTCCCTGATGGTATCGATATACTCTCTGGGTTACATGCATGATGATCCATGCAAGAGGCGTTACTATGCCGAGATAGCCCTTTTCGTAGGCTCCATGCTCGGTCTGGTACTGGCCAATAATTTCCTATTGATGTTCATCTTCTGGGAATTGGTGGGAGTTTGCTCCTATCTTCTCATTGGATTCTGGTATCAGAAACCCGCGGCTGCAAGCGCGGCTAAAAAAGCTTTCCTTGTTACCAGGATAGGAGATGTTCTTTTCCTAACTGGCATAGCGATGTTGTATGTGAAGTTCGGAACATTGAACTTTGTTGAATTGGAACATCTAATGGGGCATGATGTCCAGGGACTTCTGCTTCCAGCTCTCCTCCTGTTCGCAGGAGCGGTTGGAAAGAGTGCGCAGTTCCCATTGCATGTCTGGTTACCAAATGCGATGGAGGGTCCGACCACGGTCAGTGCCCTTATACATGCGGCCACGATGGTCAAGGCAGGAGTGTATCTGGTAGCCAGATCGTACTTCATTTTGGAGCATGTTCCTGATGCTTTCCTTATTATAGCGATAATCGGAGGGATAACAGCTCTCATGGCAGCGACAATGGCGCTTGTCCAGTACGATATCAAAGGCGTGCTGGCATATTCCACCATCAGCCAGCTGGGGTACATGATGCTGGCTCTTGGAGCCGGGGCTCATGCCTTTGGTTATACCGCTGGTATGTTCCATCTGATGAACCACGCCTTCTTCAAGGCTCTACTCTTCTTGGCAGCTGGCAGTGTGATACACGCGGTCGGTTCCAATGATATGCGGAAGATGGGTGGTTTGCACAAGCACATGAAGATCACATCGATAACCATGCTGATAGGCTCGCTATCTATAGCGGGATTCCCATTTATGAGTGGTTTCTTCAGCAAGGACGAGGTACTTTCATCGGTCTGGCATGCGGCAGCTGATAACAATATCTACTACGTACTGTACGCGATGGGAGTGATAACCGCTTTCCTCACAGCCTTCTACATGTTCAGGCTCTGGTATATGACATTCTCCGGAGAACAAAGGGACAAGAGCTATCATCCTCACGAGTCGCCAAAGACAATGACGATACCACTGATGCTTCTGGCCATATTGGCCGCAGGAGCCGGTTTCTCCTTCTTCTTCGGCTTCCAGGACTTCATTTACTTCGGGCACGCACCGCATGTCACTATCGTTCATATGTTCGAGATGTGGCAGACCTGGCTATCAATTGCCGCTGGTCTGGGCGGTATCGGCCTCGCGACCCTGGTCTACTATAAGGGAACGATATCACCAAGTACCTTCACCGCAGGACCTGGCAGAAGGGCAGTACGCCATATGCTGGAAATGAAATACTGGATGGATGAGATCTACATGGGCATAGCGGAGAAAGGCGTGTACGGTCTATCTCTACTCATGGACAAGTTCGACAGAAATGTCGTGGACGGTGCTATCAATGGTATATCCAGTGGTGGTATTGGCCTTGGTCATGCATCCAATGAGTTCGACAAGGGCGTCATAGACGGTGCTGTCAATGGATTGAGCAAGGGCTCTTTCAAGGGCGGAAAGGCACTCTGGAACCTCCAAAGTGGCAGGGTTCAGGATTATGCCTCGATGATGATATTGGGTGTTTGTGGATTGATTGTCCTTATGATGTTGACGGGGGTGATCTCTTGAGACTACTGAATCAAGATAAGACCGCAATGAAATGGAGGTCGATATAGTGGCTATCGCAGATCTACCTTTATTGACCATCACACTTCTGATACCAGTTATCGGAACTCTAGCAGTGTTCTTCATGAAGAATGAGGATAATGCGAAAAAGCTAGCCCTCATATTCTCATTGATACCTCTTGGAATGTCCATTCTCATATGGTCATTGTTCGAGATAGGTGGCGGATACCAGTTCATGGAATCCCATACCTGGATAGAATCCATCGGGATCTCATATACTGTGGCTATCGATGGACTGAGCTTACCAATGCTCTTCCTCACGACCCTGCTGATCCCTCTTTCCATCGTGTTCGCATGGGATACCAAGAAAAGACAGAAAGAGTTCTTCGGGCTTCTTCTCATGATCGAGGTTGGACTGATCGGTGTGTTCGTATCACTGGATTTCTTCCTGTTCTACATATTCTGGGAACTTGTTCTGATCCCGATGTATTTCTTCATCGGCATTTGGGGAGGTCCAAGAAAGCATTATGCAGCCATCAAGTTCTTCATATTCACTCATGTTGGCAGTGTGATAATGCTTCTTGCTATATTCGCGCTTTACTTCGAGTCAGCCAGCGTATTAGGATATGCCACCTTCAATATGATGGACATCGCCACCGTGAGTCCGACCTTCACAGCGGCTTTCCAAGGAGCGGCTTTCCTTGCATTGTTATTTGGCTTTGCAGTGAAGATGCCAGCAGTTCCTGTTCATACTTGGCTTCCAGATGCTCATGTCGAGGCACCAACAGCCGGCTCAGTTATCCTGGCTGGAGTCATGCTTAAGATGGGCGGATACGGTCTGTTCAGAGTGGGTATAACGATGTTGCCAGAAGGCGCGATGGAGTATTATTGGGTCATGGCCGCCCTTGGAGTGGTGGGCATGATATATGGTGCTCTAATATGCCTCGCACAGGTCGATCTGAAAAAGATGATCGCTTATTCCAGTATCAGTCATATGGGATTCGTGCTGTTGGGTGCATCTGCTCTTAATCTGGTAGGTGTGGCTGGTGGAATTTATCAGATGTTCAGTCATGGTATTGTGACCGCTGTTCTTTTCATGATGTGCGGTGTCATTCACCATAAGACTGGAACAAGGGATATCCCAAAACTACAAGGTCTGATAACCAAAATGCCACAGGCATCTTTCATATTGATAATCGGATTCCTGGCATCACTTGGTCTTCCAGGTATGAATGGGTTCGTCAGCGAGCTCATGGTGTTCGTGGGTGCTTATGAAGCATATTCCATCTTCATAGTCGTGCCTTTGATAACACTCGCTATTGGAGCCGCTTACTATATCTGGACTATGCAGAGGATCCTCATGGGCGATTTCAATGAGAAGCTGGGTAATGTCACAGATCTTGAAAAATATGAATTGATACCACTAGCAATATTGGTGGTATTCATAATATTCCTCGGTTTCTATCCAAACCCGTTACTTGATGTGATATATCCTGCAGCTGAGGCAGTTCTTGGAGGTGTTTTGTTATGATACCATATATATCTCTGATATTGTTGATAACCTTGTTAGGAGCGATCCTGACATACCTATTGGGCAAGGAAGACAAAACTGCCAAGCTGGTAGCTATAATCTTCTCCATCATACCCTTGATCCTCACCATCGTGATGTGGGCGACAATGGACTTTAATCTATTGGAATTCCAATTCGTGGAAGATATCCCCTGGATAAGCCAATTGGGAATATCCTACACACTTGGTGTGGATGGATTGAGCTTCCCGATGGTCCTATTAGCGACAATACTGATGCCATTGGCTCTCATATTCTCATGGGATGTCAAACACAGGGTGAAGGAATACTTCGCTTTGATGCTGATGCTGGAAGTCGCCATGATCGGTGTGTTCGTATCACTGGACATGTTCCTCTTCTTCATATTCTGGGAAGTTGGACTCGTTCCAATGTACTTCCTCATATCGGTATGGGGAGGCCCAAGGAAGAAATATGCCGCAGTCAAGTTCTTCCTTTTCACCCAGGCGGCAAGTATCCTTGTCCTGCTTGGTATAGCGGCCATATACTTCGAGATCGGTTCTTTCAGCCTCATAGACGCTCTGGCGAATGCAGGATCTATGGCAAGGGCAGTTCAGATACCGATATTCTTGGGATTCCTGATAGGGTTCGGGGCAAAGATGCCTATTGTGCCATTGCATACTTGGCTTCCAGATGCGCATGTTGAAGCTCCAACCGGAGGTAGCGTTATCTTGGCAGGTGTGCTTCTGAAGATGGGAGGATACGGCCTGATAAGGTTTGGTATTCAGCTAATGCCCGAAGCAAGGGAATATTTCATGCCAGTCATGGCCGTGATCGGTGTTATAAGTATGATATACGGAGCAATGCTCTGTCTAGCACAGACCGACTTCAAGCGTTTGATAGCATATTCCAGTGTGAGCCACATGGGTCTTGTTCTTCTTGGTATAGCCACCATGACGATGAGTGGCCTGAGCGGTGCGATCTATCAGATGTTCGCTCATGGTCTGGTATCTGGTGGTCTGTTCATGATGGCCGGTGTCCTGCTCCACAAGACGGGCACGAGGGATATCAGGGTGCTCCGAGGTCTTGCTCCAAAGATACCTCTCGCGGTAGTGGCATTGATCACTCTTTCAATGGCATCACTTGGATTACCAGGTCTTGTTAGCTTCATAACAGAAGTTCTCATATTCGTGGGAACCTACGAGGCCTTTGGTCTCTGGGTGTTCGTGCCATTGATAGCAGCTGTTCTTACTGCCGCTTACTATCTGTGGATGCTCCAGAAGGTTGCTTTCGGGCCATACAATGAGGAATTGGGCAATGATCTACATGACCTCTATGGTTACGAGCTCATACCATTGGCCATACTGATGTTCCTCATAGTGCTCTTTGGAATATATCCTGCAGCGGTGCTTAACATGGTGACAGCCTTTTCAGGAGGGATAATATGAATTATCTGATACTTCTACCACAGATCATACTCGTGGCAATAGCCATGTTGATACCAGCCATTGACCTTTACTTCAAGGACAAGACACGCATATTGCCATATCTGGCCGCCGGAGCCTTGGGAGTTTCCCTGTTAATATTGTCTATATTCACAGGCATCATCCCATTGGAGATATTCGATGTCACCATACCCACATCTTTGTTCGGTGGAATGCTGGTCGTCGATAGGTTCGCACTATTCCTTCAATTATTGTTCGGAATGGTCACCTTCTTCGTGGTCATGGCATCGTCATCCTACATCAAGCAATACGATCGCAACCAGGGTGAATATTACTCCCTACTTCTGATAGCGACCGTTGGTATGATGACCGTGGCAATGGCCAATGATCTGATAACTTTGTTCATCGGTCTCGAAGTTGCCAGTATATCATCCTATGCGCTTACTGGTTTCAGAAAGAACAGTAAGAAGAGTGCGGAAGCCGCGATGAAATACTTCATAATCGGGGCTCTTTCCTCATCTATCGTTCTGTATGGTATATCCTTGTTCTACGGATTGACTGGCACAACGGACCTTGCCCAGTTTGGAACCCAATTGCAGAATATCGATCCAAGTCAGGATGGCCTGTTAGCGATGGCCACGATATTCCTTATAGCGGGATTCAGCTTCAAGGTGGCCGCCGCCCCATTCCATATGTGGGCTCCTGATGTTTACCAGGGCGCGCCAACGACAATAACCACCTTCCTGGCCGCAGCGTCGAAGAAGATGGGATTTGCCGCTCTGTTCAAGGTCTTCCTTTTCGGTCTGATAGCTTTCAAGGCGGATTGGGCCATTGCCTTCGGTGTCATGGCAGCACTTACCATGACAGTTGGTAATCTCGCGGCATTGAAGCAAGAGGACCTGAAGAGGATGCTCGCATACTCCAGCATTGCACAAGCCGGTTACATAATGATGGCTCTGGCAATTGCGACCCAGTACGCTCTGGGAGGTGCATTGTTCCACATACTCACACACGCCTTCATGAAGACTGGCGCTTTCATAATCGTGGCAATGTTATCCGTCATGCTCATTGGCTCCAAGGTTGGAGACCTTCGCGGTCTGAGGATCAAATCACCAATTACAGCTTTCTGTATGGCGATAATGATGTTGTCCTTGGCCGGAATTCCGCCTCTGGCAGGTTTCGCTTCCAAGTTCGTGCTGTTCTCAAGCGCGATAGATGCAGGCGGCTGGCTCATATGGTTGGCTGTAGTTGCTGTGATAAACAGCGCGATCTCCCTGTACTACTATGCGAGAGTTCTGAAGGAGATGTACGTTCTGCCAACTGATCATATACCGATCAGGATGAAGGAACCACTGGCGATGCTGATACCTGTCGTATTGACAACAGCAGCTGTGATCATCGTCGGTCTGTATCCAGAGCCCTTCATAGATGCGGCAATGGACGCGGCAAGAGCTTTGATCCCATGATGATGAAATCTTTTGATTTCATAGTGATGGAATACCTGATACCATAGGCAAGGTGAAGTAGGAAAGCAGAGAAAGGGGCATGGTTGAACATGCCCCACTTTTCCCTTTTTAGTTTTTAGATAAGGCTATTTTCGTATATCGCTCCCACCACCTTGTGGTTCCCCCAGCTTGAATATTATTGAATATTCTCACCCTCGATCTTGGATGTGTAAAATCCTGCTCGATTTAATGGTCATAATTATCATTATTTTTACGAATTGATCATTAATGTATCAACTAATGCTCAATAAAGTTTATATTACTAAGTTTCTTTACCGCCCTTTATAGCTATACAATATATATTATACATAAGAGTGAAAAGAATAATATATCGTATATGGCCCAAGTTTGGAATCGCTATACATACCGAATGTCAAATTTGGGATACGGGAGGCACGAAATCGATGACAGTTACTGATAAGAACAATGTCAAAAGTGATGAGATCATTACCGCGGATCAGCTCGATCTAAATTTCAAGTACGAGGTGGCCGAGGAAATAGGTGGCGAAGGAATTTTACAATGTTTTCAATGCGGCACCTGCACGGCCACATGTCCAGTTCGTAAATTCGATCCAGACTTCAATGTGAGAAGGGTCATCAGATTAACTCTGCTCGGAGCCAAAGAGAAGGTCCTTACCAGTGACTTTGTCTGGATGTGTTCCACCTGTTATTCGTGTTACGAGTTGTGTCCTCAAAATGTCAAGATAACCGATGTCATGACAGCTCTGAAGAACCTGGCCGTGAAGAATGGCCATGCTCATCCGAATGTCAAGGTCCATATTCCGATCTTGGAAGAATTTGGTCATCTCGGGGAGATAACCGAGTTCGAGAACACTATCAGGGAAAAGCACGGTCTCCATGAGATAGTCCAGAGCCCTGATAAGGTCAAACTTATTTTTGAAAAGCGCAAGTTGAAGCTCTTCATGGAAGGCAAGCTTAAAGACGAAGGAGGCGAGTGAATGGATTACTTACTATACACTGGATGTACTGTTCCTTTGAGGGCTGTTGGTTACGAGATAGCGGCCATCAAGGTCGCGAAAGAACTGGGTGTCAATTTACTGCCAATGGAAGAATTCACGTGCTGTGGCTACCCGATAACCTTCCTTGATAATGACAGTTCCATGGCTCTGGCAGTTTTGAATATCTGCCTTGCGGAGGAGAAGGGATTGAACATCGCGACATTATGCAATTCATGCACCGGTAATTTAACTAAAGCAAATTACCGAATGAAGACTGAAGAGAAATTCAGGAACAGGATCAATGAACTTCTCAGCCCAACTGGTCACCAATGGAAAGGAACTATCGAGATCAAACATTTCGCTCGTATCCTTTACGAGGATGTCGGAGAGGAAAAGATGAAGGCCAGGGTTACGAAAAGCTTGGCTGGCAGTAATATCGCTCCCATGTATGGCTGCCATTATCTGAAACCCTCCAAGATCTACGATGGCTTTGATCATCCAGATCATCCAGAATCCATGGAGACATTGATCCGATCTACCGGGGCAAAGCCAGTTCAATATGTTGAGAAGACCCTTTGTTGCGGAGGCCCAATATTGGCACTTGGAGAAGAGATGCCTATGAACATGTCCCAGCGCATACTGGACGGTATGAAGAGGGAGAAGGCGGACGTGGCTGTTGTCGTGTGTCCCTTCTGCAATGTGATGATGGGCGAGTACCAATCCACCATCGGCGATAAGGCCGGGACAGAGTATGGTATACCCACTTTCTACATGCCTCAGATAATCGGCCTGGCCTTCGGTTTCACACCAAAGGAACTTGGCCTGAAGAAGAAACAGGTCAAGAAAGCATTTGGCGATATCTTACAGGAGGATGAGTAGTATGACGGCTGACAAGAAAGGAGTGATGGTCATCGGAGGAGGTATTGGAGGTATCCAGTCCGCTCTTGACCTGGCAGATTCTGGAGTGAATGTCTATCTGGTCGAGAAAGGCCCATCGGTCGGTGGCCGAATGGCCCAGTTGGACAAGACCTTCCCGACAAATGATTGTTCCATGTGTATCCTGTCCCCAAAATTAGTAGCCGCGGCCAGACACCCGATGATCAACCTGCTGACAATGTCACAGGTCAAGACATTGGAGGGAGAACCAGGAAACTTCAAGGCCACTATCACCACCCATCCAAGATACATCGATATTAGCAAATGTGTTGGCTGTGGAGAGTGTGCGAAGGTGTGCCCCATCGAAATGCCAAATGAGTTCGATGTTGGAACCGCCACGAGGGGAGCGACATACATACCGTTCCCACAGGCCACCCCACTCAAATATTCAATTACAAGACACGGCACGCCACCTTGTGAGGCCGAGTGTCCAGCTGGAGTTCATGTTCAGGGTTATGTCGCACTTATTGCCAAGGGCAAGTACATGGAAGCTCTGGACCTTCACAGGGAGTTCAATCCACTACCGATAATCTGCGGCAGGGTTTGTCCACATACCTGTGAGAGCGTGTGCAACCGTGCGGAAGTGGATGAGCCGATCGCTATCGCTCATCTCAAGAGATTCATGGCAGCTTATGAGATGGATAATAGGGATGAGCCAGTAGAACCATTCGACCAGACCGATGGTAAGACCGTGGCCATAATTGGTTCCGGACCCGCTGGATTGACAGCCGCTTATTACCTGGCCAGACACGGCCACAAACCAACCATCTACGAAGCACTGCCAGTTGCTGGCGGTATGCTGAGAGTGGGCATCCCTGAATACAGATTACCCCGTGATCTACTCCAGGCCGAGATAGACTATATCAAGGCCAAGGGAGTGGACATCCAGCTTAATAAGAGACTTGGAACTGACATAATGCTGGATGATCTGAAGAAGGATTTCGATGCAGTGTTCCTGGCCATAGGCTCTCATGTCTCAAAATCCATGAGAGTGACAGCTGAAGACACTCCAGGCGTCATACCTGGTGTGGATTTCCTGCGTGATGTCAACCTGGGCAAGGAAGTGCAACTTGGAAACAAGGTCGCCGTCGTTGGTGGCGGAGATGTCGCTATCGATGCTGTAAGGGTCGCTCACCGTCTGGGAAAAGAAGCCTTCATGATCTACAGAAGGACAAGGAACGAGATGCCAGCTCATGAAACTGAGATCATCGATACCGAGGAAGAAGGTATCGATATCAAATTCCTCACACAGCCAGTCCGCGTCGTCGAGACAGGCGGGAAGGTATCTGGTATCGAGTGCGTCCGCATGGAACTGGGAGAGCCAGATGACAGTGGGAGGCGCAGGCCAGTTCCGGTCGAAGGTTCTGAATTCATAATAGAAGTTGATAATATCATACCAGCTATTGGCCAGGATTCAGATGTTGAATATCTGAAGAAGGCCGGTATCAGTACGACGGACTGGAAGACCATCGTCGCTTGTGAGGAAACTTACATGACCAGTGATGAAGGCGTATTTGCCGCTGGAGATGCAGTATCTGGCCCATGGACAGTTGTCGGTGCGGTTGGCGGAGCGAAGAAAGCCGCCGATGCTATCAATTCCTATCTATTGGGCGAGGATTTCCCAATGGAATGCAAGCTTCAAGACGTGATAACATTTGAAGATCTGATGCTGGAGAAGAAATTGGAAACAGCTCCAAGAGCATGTGTTGACACTCTGGATGTCGAGCAGAGGGAATGCAATTTCAAGGAAGTTGTCGGCCAGCTCACAGAAGCACAGGCAGTTGCCGAGGCAGAGCGTTGCTTAGCCTGTGGTGGTTGTTCAGGTTGCTGGCAGTGTATCGGGGCTTGTGAGGCAGATGCTATAGATTTCTCACAAGAGGAATACGAGACCGAGGTCGACATAGGCTCGGTCGTCGTCGCCACTGGCTTCGATCTTATAGACGCGGGCTTCAGGCCGGAGTACAATTACGAGAACTTTGACAATGTCATAACAGGTATCGAATTTGAAAGATACCTGAGTGCGTCCGGACCTACCAGCGGTCATCTTATCAGACCAAAGGATCATAAATCTCCCAAGAAGATCGCCTTCATCCAGTGTGTGGGATCCAGGGATGAGCATTATGGGTGCGCGTACTGTTCCAGAGTGTGCTGTATGTACGCGATCAAGGAAGCCATGCTGATCCGGGGTCATGACAAGGATGTTGAAGATATCACAATCTTCTTCATGGACATAAGGGCCTTTGGAAAAGGATTTGAGCAATATTATGAGCGTGCGAAGGATGAGAACATAAACTTCTCAAGGTCCAGACCATCTCATTTCATAGAGGATCCAGAGACTGGAGATGTATTGATCCAGACCGAGGACACGGAAACTGGCGAGATCAGTGAATATCGAGCTGACCTCGTGATCCTATCATCGGCCATGGTGCCATCAAAGGGAACTGACGAACTGGCTGAGAAGCTGGGTGTGGAACTTAATGAGTCCGGTTTCTTCAAGGAAGGCGAGACCGACAATATCCCACTCGAAACGACCAGGCCGGGAATATATTCCTGCGGCTGCTCGTCCGGACCTAAGGATATTCCGGATACCGTATCTCAAGCATCTGGAGCTGCCGCTAAGGCAGGCGAATGGGTGAAGGATTACAGGTCAGCTCCTGAGAAGAAGGACATCACACCAGTTGATCCATACGGCAAGCCCAGGATAGGTGTGTTCATCTGTCACTGTGGTCTGAATATCGGAGGTACTATCGATGTGGTAGATGTTGCTAAATTCGCAAAAGAACTTCCATATGTCGAGTACACGGATGCCAATGTTTACACTTGCTCGGAGAACACACAGGGCGAGATCCAGGATCTCATACACAGTGAGAAGCTGAACAGAGTGGTTATCGCTTCTTGCAGTCCTCGAACTCACGAACCGATCTTCAGGCAGATGTGTGCTGAGGCAGGCCTGAATCCATATCTTTTCGAGATGGTGAACATACGTGATCAGGGTTCATGGGTTCATTTGAATGAGCCCGAAGCAGCGACCGAGAAGGCCAAGAGTCTGGTCGCGGCCGCGGTTGCCAAGTCCAGATTCCTGAAGCCATTGGTGGCTAGTGAACTGGAAGTCAATCATGACGCGCTCGTCATCGGTGGCGGAGTATCCGGTCTCACAGCAGCCACAAGCCTGGCATCTTTGGGATTCAAAGTGAATCTTGTGGAAAAGTCAGATGTTCTCGGTGGCGCATTGCTGGATAAAGACCTACTGATACCATCCAATGTCAAGGCAAGTGACATGCTGGCCGACCTGATAAAGAAGGCCGGGGACAAAGGAGTGAAGTTCTTCAAAGAGACCGAGCTCATTGACCTTGAAGGCTTTGTTGGAAACTTCAAGGTCAAAGCCATGCAGAAGGGAACTGAGGAACTTGACTTCGAGGTTGGAGCAATCATTCTGGCCATAGGTGCGAAACTCTATGAGCCCACAAAGGGCGAGTTCGGTTTCGGATTGCATCCGAACGTCATCACTAACCAGGATCTGGAAGATCTGATGATGGAGCATCAGGGTGACAAACTCATGCTCAATGGAAAGGAGCTGAAGCGTGTTGCAATGATCCATTGTGTTGGCTCTCGTGACAAGGAAGGCTTCAAGGACTGTTCCAGATACTGCTGTCAAGTCACCCTCAAGCAGATAGACGAATTGAGGGCTCTGGGCATCGATACCGTGGATTATAACAGGGACATACGTGCCTTCAGCAAGGGAGCGGAGGAATTGTACAGGAAGACCAGAGAGGATGGTACAATGTACATGCGCTACACTCCTGAAGAACTTCCGGAGATCATCCCAGATGGTGATGGTGTGAAGATAAGGACCTACGATGCCCTTGTTGGAGCGACTGTCGAATTGCCATTTGACGCTGTTGTTCTATCAGTGGGAATGAGAGCTCATGAGATAGATGTTAAACATTTGAGAAGCCTGATGAAAGTTCCAATGGGCGCGGATGGCTTCTTCTTAGAAAGCCACCCGAAGCTGGGACCTGTTGAGACCAATACCGCCGGTATCTATCTTTGTGGAACCGCACAGTTCCCCAAGGACGTGGTCGATACCATCGCTCAGTCATATGGAGCCGCCGCTAAGGCAGCCACAGTCCTGTCCAAGGACAAGCTCCTGGGTGTTGCCCAGATATCCAGTGTCGATCCTGAACTATGCATAGGTTGTGAGACCTGTATCGATATCTGTCCTTACAATGCCATCGAGAAGGAGAATGGCAAGGCCAAGGTATTGGAGGCCGTTTGTAAGGGTTGCGGATCATGCGCGGCCGCTTGCAGGAACGGTGCGATACAGCAGGCTGGTTTCAGAGATGAATACATTGTTACTATGATAGACAATGCTCTTGAGGAGGTGGAATGAATGAGTTCATTTACATTCACCATTCATTTCGACACCTCCAAAATTATGGAGGTGCAGTAGATGACTGACAATAATGAGAACAATGAGAATTTCGAACCAAAGATAATCGCCTTCCTCTGCACCTGGTGTTCATATGCTGGTGCGGATCTGGCAGGCTCGGCAAGGATACAGTACCCGACCAATGTGAAGATAATCAAGGTCATGTGCTCGAGCAGGATCAACCCACTCTTCGTACTGAGAGCTTTCAGGAAGGGCGCGGACGGTGTGCTTGTTTCAGGATGCCATCCTGGTGATTGCCACTACTTGACTGGTAATTACTTCACTAGGCGTAGACTTATCTTATTCAAGAAACAGCTGGAATGGGTTGGAATTGACCCTAATAGATTCCATATGAGCTGGGTGTCCGCATCCGAAGGCCAGGGCTGGGCCGATGTGGTGAATAAAGTTATTGACGATGTAAAGGAACTTGGTCCTCAGGACGAGATGCGAAGGAAGGTGGTTGAATGAGTGCTAAGAATGACCAACTGAGGAAAATAGCCAGGACACTGCTTGCCGAAGGCAAGGTCAAGTATTTCCTTGGTAATGTTAGAGGAGCCGATGGCTTTTCCTCAAAACCCACGACCGCCCGAACTCCAGAAGAGGCAAATGAATTCGTATGGGATCCATCATGTGTCAATAATATGGCATCCTATCTCCATGAGGATAAAAAGAGAGTTCTCAAGAGAGGCGAGGAGCCAGATACAAGACCCATTGGCATATTTGTCAAGGGCTGTGACAGCCGCTCTGTCGCCCTGAACATACAAGAGCATATCTTCGAGAGAGAGCAGATATACATCGTTGGCGCGACTTGCGAAGGCGTGGTTGATGTTCCAAAGCTGAAGAAGGCCTGGATGAAGAGAGGATTGCCAGTGGCCGCGACAAACACCCTCCAGCTTTCCATTAATGGTGATGAGGTAATTGCCAGCTTCGATGGTAAACAGGAGAAGTTCGCAAAGGACGATGTCATCATGCAGAGGTGCAAGGTGTGCAGGTATCCGAATCCAGTGATCTATGATGAACTCATAGGTGAGCAGGTGGAACCCAAACCCGATGCTTATCCCGATCTGGAGGAGATGGAAGCCATGTCCCCGGCGGAGAGATGGGCCTTCTGGACCGAGCAATTCAGTACTTGTGTCAGATGTCTAGCTTGCAGAAATGTATGTCCTGCCTGTTACTGTAGGGAATGCTCTGTACAAAGGAGTAACCCGGCCTTTGGACCTCGAACAACACCGACCGAGAAGATGGCCAAGGCACAGTTCTCGAACAAGACACCGACAATGGAGGACAATTTCAACTTCCACATGTCCAGAATGTATCACATGACTGGCAGATGCACCAATTGTGGCGAATGCAACCGTGTTTGCCCGGTCGGTATACCACTTAGGCTTCTGACCAGGAAAATGGACAAGGATGTTAGAGAGACATATGACCATGAATCTGGACTGGACACCGAACCAAAGAATCTCCTTGCGGAGTATGATGATGATGATCCAGAGGGGGGCTTCCTATGACGACCTACAAGATATCTAAAGATAAGATGAATGAATTGCTGACCAGCATCAAAGGCTACGATGTCTATGTCCCTACTGAAATGGGAGATAAATTCCAGTTCAGGGTGATGAAGGATGCTGGAGATGCCAAACTTGGCTATTCTCAATCTGCCAAGCCACCGAAGGACGTGATCTTCCCACAGAATGAAGTTCTCATGAATTATAAGATCCAGCCCAATGGCTTCGATGTAGAGAATTCATTGGACCACATTGGTAAGTTCGTCATATTCGGTATCCGGAACTGCGACGCACGCGCCCTGAAATATCTGGACACCCAGATGCTCAATGGTAAGTATGTCGATCCTTACTATGCCAAGAGGCGTGAGAACACGACCGTGGTAGGTTTAGCATGTAATTCCCCACTCTACAATTGCTTCTGCAGATCTGTAGGAGCTGGCCCTCATCATAAAGAAGGACACGATGTCCACCTCACGGAGCTGGACGATGGCTACCTTGTCGAGGTAATCACCGACAAGGGAAAGGAACTGCTGGCTAACTCCATGTCTTTATTGGCCGGATCATCCGATGCCGACACCTCCAAACAGGCCGAGCTCAAACAGGCCTGTGAAGCGAAGTTCGTCAGAAAGATCGATGTCAAAGGCAATGACAAGAGGATGCTGGATATATTCGAATCCGACTACTGGCGTGATGTTTCAGATGGTTGTATTGGCTGTGGAATATGCACATTGCTGTGCCCGACCTGTTTCTGTTTCGATATCCAGGATATCGGAAGCAGAAAAGAAGGCCAGAGGGTTCGAGTGTGGGATTCGTGTCAATATCCGGAATACACCATGCACGCTTCCAGCCACAATCCAAGACCGGGCAAGAAGGAGAGGCAGAGACAGAGATTCTTCCACAAGTACGTTTACAGCTACAAGAACAATCAGATGCTGGGCTGTGTGGGCTGTGGAAGGTGCATCAACCAGTGCCCGACCCAGATCGATATAATCGATGTAATTGAAGGAGTTAAGAACGTAAAGGAGGGGTCTGAATGAGCGACAATCCATACGAACCAATGCCAGCAAGGGTGATCGGCGTATCCATGGAAGCCGGAGGAATAAGGCCGGTGAAGAAGATACAGGTGGCCTTCATCAATGAAGAGGACAAGAACAATTTCAAGAACGTGCCAGGCAACTGCGCCATTCTGTCCATGATCGGCCAGGGCGAGAGCATGATATCCATCACCTCCCCGCCTACCGAGAAAGACTTTTTGGAATTCGCCATCATGAAGGTCGGAGTAGTCACAACCGCACTTCACGAACTTGAAGTGGGCGATATCGTGGGAGTACGTGGTCCTTACGGGAACGCCTTCCCCATAGACGACTGGAAGGGCAAGGACATAGTCATAATTGGAGCCGGAATAGGAATGGCTCCTATCAGGTCGATATACAATTACATTCTGCACCCTGATAATCGTAAAGACTTCGGCAAAGTCACTCTGATGTACGGAGCCAGAACACCAAATGACCTTTCTTTCAAGAAGGAATTGTTTGAGTATGAGGATCAAGCAGATCCGGATGTGTTCCTTTGCATCGACTGGAAATTCGGACCCAATGGCATGATGGACGAGGACGCCCAGGAAGGATGGCCCAGGATCAATATGAAAGATGCTGGCGCGACCGTGATCCCGCCAGGCCAGACACGATTCACATGCTTCGTACCACAGTTGGTGGAGATGATCAAGCCAAGTCCGGAAAATACCATCGCCATCACCTGCGGACCACCAATCGCTATCAAATTCATCACCCAGAACTTATCAAAATTAGGATTCGATGATGAGCAGATATTCACCACCATGGAGAACAGGATGAAATGCGGTATTGGAAAATGTGGCAGGTGCAATATTGGCGAAGTGTTCGTGTGCGTGGATGGACCGGTGTTCAACTACAAGCAGGTGAAAGAGCTATTGCCGGAATATTGATGGTCTGTGGTCTGCCCAGTATGTCTTGGGTTAGACCCACCCCATGCAATTGATATGCCCCCCACCCAGCCACTGCGCTTGCTTTTCCCTTCCCCCAAAAGCCTGCTCGTGTCTGTCACTAATTGCACTATTGCAATTAATTAGTTTTCATCGGGTTAGGCATTCTCTTTGTCTGACTCTTCAAGCCATCCCTTATGGGATTCAGGAAAAGACTCTGGTTTTGATTCAATAATTACTTTGCCAGTAAGGTAAATAGATAATATGGCAAATAATATAAAACCAACAAGAATGTAGATAAGAGGATTATCAATGATAATATCTATCTGGCCTATAAAAGGAATAATTATCCAAAGGACCAGTACAAACATTGGGGCGATCTGGCCTTTCACAGACATTAGCAAGAAGCTTAAACGTGGCATATCAATAAGAGCATCGAACCATGCAATGAATGCCTCTTTAAAACTAATCATCTTTTCCTTCTCCCTAAATCCCCTAAACTCTTCACACATATAAATATCTCACTCTATGGGCGAGGCTTAGCTACTGAGAAAACAAATTCAAATAGCCATCAATACTTCGAAGGACATCCTATCTGTATCGCATAGGATTCGATGACGTACTCGCCATCGACTTCCTTGAAATCACCTTTTAGAACAACAATGGCATTATTGGTGAACCCATCTGGGAAGGCAGTTGTATGATTGGCATGAATGAAAGTAATATTATCACCCTCATCAACTAGTAAGAACTCATCAGATGAGACATTCCAATCCCTCACAACGCCCTTGATACTGATCTCCTTGTCAAGGTATTTGGCTGTGTCATCAGCCACCTGGTGCACCTCGTATATCTCTTCAGGGACCATGCCCCAGAGTAGGATGCCGACAATGACAACGACGACCACGATGAAAACACCGAGCTTGATCTGCTTCTCGGTGACCTTCTTCTTTGGCTTTGTTTCAGCCTTTATTTCAGGATCAATTACCTTCTCCTGAATCTCGGTTTCGTCCATCCATAACCTCCTTCAGCATTTTCATTTCCCTTCCCAATTTTTTCTGATCAAACATCAGCTTGACCAGATAAGCGAAGGTCAGTCCCCAAATTATAGAGTATCCAATGTACATGTAAGTAATATCATCCATCTTTAACCTCTCCATTCTGAATCTATGATTTTGTCGAGCTTTTCTGATGCTCTGTCCATACTATAATTCGAGCGCATCAGAAATCACCTATTTCTTGCTTTATTTCTTCTATTTCTTCTCTAGTTGTCTCCAGGTCGGTCTTGATCATCAAGATACCCAGATAAAGGAATGTGAAGGCAAAGACCGCTGTTACCAGTGTCTGCACCATGGGAGTCTGAAGACTTCCACTTTCGGAAGCTATAACCGTGGGATGGAACTGTGTCCATATCCTATTGGCTGCAAAGCTCAGGGGGATGCATAGGAAGCCGATTATCCCGAAAACCGCGCTCATCCGGGCTCTCGCCTTGCCCGGATCGCTATTCGACCTTAGAGCGAGGTAAGCGATGAATACCAGCCACAGGACCATGGTCATGAACAATTTCATATCATCCCATATCCAGAAGACACCCCAAACACCCTTGGCCCACAATGCGCCAGTGATGATGGCCGCGGTACAGAAGACCACGCCGATTTCGGCTGATGAGTAAGCCAATATGTCATATTTCATATTGGATGTTTTCAGATATAGAAGACTGCCGAGCAGAGTGATACCAAATGCCAGGTATGAGACCCAGGCCGATGCGACATGGAAATAGAAAATGCGCTGAACATCGCCCATTGTGTCATGGGTGGGAGCCCAAAGGAAGGCCATGTACAATCCTGTGAATGTAAGAGCCGCGGAGGCCAGTAACATAATTATTGTTAATATATTCTTCTTTGTCATGTCATTCCTCAATTATGTAATCTATCATCAGGTAACCGCTGGCTACAAAGATTATATCGAATGCCAATATAAGCTTTATCCCATTGGATAGATCCGCCAAGACCGCTCCATCGAATATCTGGAAAGTGGCTTCCACCGATGTCATGATGACCGTGAAGAGCAGGATGGGTATGAGCAGGACCGGGAGCATGACCTGGCTCTGTGACAAGTTTGCCGAAATAGCCGAGATCAGATTTCCCAGAGCCGTGAAGCCGATGGTTCCCAGCACGATGATGCCCAGTAACATTCCCATATCTGGCATGGGTTGGGCGAAGAAGGCGAAGAATATCATTGTTGAGAATAAGTTCAATCCGAGTATTATGATGAAGGTTGCCAGGAACTTACCGAAATAGATGGAAGAAGCGGATATCGGAGCCAGCATCAATCCTTCTTTCGTTCCCTGCTCTACCTCTCTCTGGTAGATGGGAGCTAGTGCGAACATCCCGCTGAAGAAGAAAGTTATCCATAGGATCGGAGACGCCAGTTCGGTCTCCGAGAAATCAATGAATTCGAATATGAACCTGAAGGAAGCCAGTATCATCAATGAAAGAATGAGCATGGAATTGATCATCTGCTTGTTCCTGAACTCGATCCTCAGCTCTTTCAGGAATATCGCACGGGTGGCACTAATGACCCTCACCCCCTAATATCTCCTTGTATTTGGATAGGAATTCTCCTGTCTCCGCATTGTCATCGTCTATGATCTTTCCTTTGGACAGGATGCCTCTTCGCGTGGCTATCTCCATTCCTTTTTCTAGGTCATGGGTGATCATGAAGAATGTCACCCCTTCTTGATTCATTTTCTCGATGACCTTGTTCAGCATGGCCTGTGCATTGAGATCGAGACCGGAATACGGCTCATCCAGGAAAACAAGTTCTGGTGAGTGGAGAAGGGTTCTGGCCAGAGCCAGTCTCTGCTTCATCCCCCTGGAGAAGGAGCCCACCTTGTCGAATGACCTGTGATAGAGTTCCACCATCTTCAGCATCTCTTCAATCCTTTTCTCTTTGTTTGGAATTGAATAAAGGTCTGCGAAGAAATCCAGGTTCTCATGAGCCGTGAGATCCCTGTAAAGATATGGCTCATGGGACATGAATCCTATTTTTCTGCGAATGTCTTTGAGATCGTCCTCCGCGCTCATACCAAAGTGAGAGATCTCTCCTTTATCCGAGTGTATGAGGGTGGCCAGTATCTTGACCAGGGTGGTCTTACCGACACCATTGGAACCAAAGAGAACATAAACATCTCCTTTGTGAAGTTCCAGATCCAGACCATTGAGCACGTTCTTCTTTCCGAAGCTTCTACGTATGCCCTTGGCCTTGAGAATTCCATCTGCCATTGATACGATGGAATTCATTGTTATTATTAAAACCTTCTAATATAGCAAAGGAAAGCATCATCTTCTGGGTTCTTCCCCGAACATGTCGATGTCCTTGAGCTCATCAGGGTGATGGTGCTTCATCTGTTCACGTGTCATCTTTCCCGTGAGCCAGGTCATCTGCATTGGATCATCTGGTAGGAAATGCACATTGTAAAAGTGAGATATTATAACGACCAGTGTGGCGACGAAAGCCTCGTAGAAATGCATAACTCCGGCCAGGTTCACCCAGCCAAATGGTATGAATTTCAATGCAACGAAGGGGAACCATAGTATGAAACCAGATATTCCCATGACCAGTATACCCCAGACAACACCCCAGTATTCCAATTTCTCCTTCCAGATATATCTATCCCAGGATGGCATCTCGCCAAAACCAAAGAGAGCTTTGAAGTATTGGATCAATTCCCTCACGTCCCTTTTGCTGATCATCATTTTGTGCTTCATTAGGGATTTTATGTTCTTGTGATTGATCAAAAGATTGAATACGTGGTAAACTCCAAGAAGAACCATCAAAAGACCGGACCAATGGTGTATCTGTGTCCTCCACCACCATCCGCCCATGAGCTCCACGAGGAGCTTCGCCCACCAGGTTTCTGGGAAGCTTAGAGGGAAACCTGTGACTATCTGGGCTACGAACGTACCCAGCAGTACGATATGCTGTATGCGGGTGTTCTTACCCCATCGCAGGTACTCTTTTCCTGAATTCTCATCGCTTTCCATTTACTCACCGCCCTCTTCTGCTTCAGCTTCTTCTTTCTGGGCTTCTCTATTTGCTTTCCACTTGTTCACTGTTCTTCCTACTATTTTACCCCAGCCAAAGTTCTCAAGGAACATGAGACCGATCAACCCGCCCATCATGCCTATGATCGCTAATTTGTATATCATTGGGATAAGTTCTATGAGATTGAGACCAAAGATGTAGTAGACCTCTTCTCTCTCTCCGAGTGATCCTTCATAATGCACGTGTCCCTCTGCGACCAATTCCAGGTCCAGGTCGTTCCCGTGACAATCCTTATCACTGGATCCTCCAGAACATGTACTCGCGATATTATCTGGGTGGACGATAGAATCGGGATCTGAAACTGGTTTGATACCATGCACACCGTGGCAGTCTGGACATGATGCCACGATCTCTTCGCCAAACACCACATAAGCCCCATGATATGAATCCTGGAAGCTGTAGAACTTGGATGAGTGGCAATTGCCGCATGTGTCCGGGCTGTTCAATGTGTAAACTGGTGATTCTGGATTATTATGCTTTTCAATATGATGGATACCGTGGCAATCCGTGCAGGTATTGGCCACAATGGTCTCTCCGTCTTCATTCATGATATATCCATTATGGATGCTGGTCTTGAACTCGGCAGATTCATTCGGATGGCATCCTCCGCATATTTTCAGGATATCCTCTCTTTCTGGCAATCCAATGAAATTACCACTCATTGCATCCATATCATTGTTTGGATCACCACCATGGCAATCCGCACAGGTAGTTCCGGCTTCCTTGTGGGTGCTGGAGAACCAGTCTTCACCTGCCATCGTGTAGTTGATATCCGCGTGGCAATCCGCACAGGTGATATCCACTGGAATATGGCTCACATTCCAGTCATCATTAAAGGTGGCTGCCATTTTATCAGGATGGCAATCTGAACAATACATTTCATAATTCATGTGGCTGGGCCACCATTCATCACTGTGTATGGTGATGTCCGCACCTTCTATGTCACTGTGACATTCCAGACAGCTTAGGCCTGCAATTGGTGTCACATCTTCATATGTGAATTGTATTTCCGGTGCCTGATTCTCTCTCATTTCCTTGTCGACATTTTGGATATCTACGTAAATATATACCAGGAGTGAAATAACACAGACCAAATACAATATCCATGCATAATTCTTAATGAATCCCTTGATGCTGGATCGTGTAGCCATCTCTAATTCCTCCTCCTGATCTCGGAATTCAGAATGCAATCACTTTGTTCTCGCATTCAGCTACCTCCCGATCTTGATGTGAATCTAATAGCAATGGCGATCATTGAGATCAAAGCCAGGATCGTCAAGAAACCTGGGGCGGGTAATAGCTTATCATGCTGCTCATATACATCTTCTTCTAGATCGTATATACCCAGATCCTCTAGCAGATCTTTAGGTGGCACACCCACCGATATAAAAGTGGAGCCCGTTGCTGTGCCTTCAGAATATTCTGCCTCTATTATGACCTCATGAGTTCCCGCTGCAGGAGCGATCTCGAATATCACATATCGCATCTCTTCCTTCTGGATCGTGATGCTCTTCAGGGTCTGTAGTATCTCACCTCCTACTGTGAGGGATACATTGACATCTCTTGCATTTCCATTTCCTGTATTGTTGATATAAGCGTAAATGAACATCTTCTGCCCTTCATAGGCATCCTTGGCAGATCTGTTGACATTGGTTATGATAAGGTGAGCTATGCGAGGAGATGGTATGGATGTGGCATCTCCAGGGTTTGAAGCATTCTCTATCTCATTCCTGTTGGGATAACCATCACCATCCGAATCAAGGTGGCCGATGGCGCTGATCGCACCCGCGGCATCGGATATATGATTCGCATCGGCTTCGAAATCCACGCCATATGGATTGAGCCCTGCAAAATCTCCTGGTGGATGGCATACATCACAATCTCCCTTGAGATCGCCTTCGATATAAGACCCGTAAGAACTATAGCCAGATGAGATAATACAGGTAACCAGTAGAAGAGTTATGAATACAGGGATAAGCAGGGCTATTTTGATCGATCTCGCCCTCCATTTTCTTTGTCCTTCCATGGTATTCACGCTCTTTTTTTCTCTCGATTTTATTTCCTGACTATATGATGTGATATTTATACATACTCTAAACGATAGTTAACTTTCAAAGTGCCTAATGCTGCCCCTTACCAGCATGTTTCTTTTTGTATTCCTTCGCTCTCTCCTTAAAGGCCTTGTCTTCAGGCATGACCATTTTTACAGCAGCCATTGCACCCATCCCAAGGTCCATGGCTATCTTCGGTATCGGTATTCCCTGCTTCGTGATCCCTTCAATGGATTTTCCAGGGTTCATTATGTCGTGAGGGTCCAGAACTGTTTTGATATCGAACATGAGCTCAGCAGCCTCGCCTCTTATCTTTGGCAGATTGCCTGCAAAGAGTAATCCAAGTCCAAGAGGACGGCCACCATGCTCGAAGCCTATGTCTCCCAGCTTTTTTGGGAAAGCCAAGCTGGTGGTTCCCTTGATGAGCTTTTTATCATCAAATATGAAGTATGGTAGTAATGCCACAGTGTTCCTGTCGGTTACCATTCCTATTACGGATGCCTCCATTCCCATATTGTCAACAAGCTCGTATATGTCCCTCAGCACATGGGGTAGCTTATTGAGCGGAACAACGATCTCACCAAGAGCGGCACTGAGACCAACCTCTCTTGGCCTGAACTCATATGCTCTCTCATTCCATTCATGCTCTGCTATGGAATCACTCATCTTTTTGCCTTCGAATTGGGCGCTGAGATTATCCAGAACATCTTCCTCCACTTTCACAGATTCTATAGTTCCTTCCAGTGCGACATTTATCAAAGCACCCTTCCCTGGTGTGTGCTTTCCCATCATATCGAGGAATTGAACATGGATCTCATCAACATAAGAAATATTCAATGGTCTGATCTTGCTCCTGGTAATAGCTCTGATAAATGGAAATGCCTTGGCCAGTGTGTCGAACTGGTATGATGTCGGCCTTAGGATCTCAGGGGCTGGTTCGGCCATCAAAGTGACCTTTGTTATAATTCCCAGGGTTCCTTCGCTTCCAACGAAAAGTCCGTTAAGGTTGTATCCCGCACTATGGTCGGAAACTCCACTGAAGCCAGTTTCTATTATTCTGCCATCTGGAAGAACTACTTCCATGCTCCTTATATTCTGACCAACGGATCCATATTTGTAACATCCGATCCCTATACCACCAGTATTGATCCATCCGCCCACAGTGGCGGCATACATACTTGAAGGGTAGGAAACTACGAACAATCCTCTTTTCAAGGCTATATCATAAACCTTTTTCCAAACTGCCCCGGCCTCGACAACGATCTCAAGATTATCCTGATCTACATGGATAACCCTGTCCATGGATGAGATGTCGATCACGATCCCGCCTTGACTTGGTATCGCACCTCCAAAGCCCCATGTTGCTGCTCCTCGAGGGATCACAGGAATATCGTACTTGATGGCCACCTTGACTATCTGTGATACTTCCTCCGCACTTTTTGGCCTGATAACAGCATCGGGCATGGTATTGAATGCCAGACCGACCTCTTTTGGCAATGGTGCCAGATCATGACTGTATAGTATCTTCTCGGTCTCCGTGATCTTAACCCTGTTTGGGCCAACTATCTTTACAAGGCTCTCGAATATCTCCACATTGTCCCTTGTCATGCTACAACCTCATTTGTGATCTCATTATCCTGCTTTTGTTCCGCGGTTTCGATGGTCTCTTCGACCGCTTCAACTTTAACTACTTCTTCTATTTCGACTACTGGGTCCTGATAAAGACGGCCAGTCAATTCCCTGTACCATAGATAATGGTATTTTCTAACATACCATTCTGGTAGAGTTCCAGTGACAAAATATGCTCTGAACTTGACCATGTCTCTTTTTCTTAAGTGAAGGGAAGCCCTGTAGAAAACGAACCATATCAGGAATATTCCCATGATGATATGGATCAGAAATCCGTATTCATGCAGGGATGCTATTTGCATTATTCCTGCCGTGATGCCCAAAACTCCGATCTTGAAAATGAAAGCGATGTAAGAAAGTCTTTGATGGCCCTGATATTTTCCATGGCTCCCCATCTCTTCTCTTGGAGCCAGGAACATCAGGAAAAGGAAGGTGTGAATGACACCCTTGATCTCTTTTGCTGGATTCTTGGGCAGGATCTCGACCTCTTTGCGTCCTATGTTCAATACAACATGCAGGGCACCGACACCCAGAAGGCCAATGGCAGAGTACATGTGAACATCTATCATCCATGAGAAGTGCGGGATCTCGTTAAATATCCCTCCATATATATCAAGCTCATGGAACACGAATTCCTTGAATAATATCCCTCCAGAAATGACCACGCCACCGAGGAGAATCAACACTAACCAATTGATGACGACCGCATCTTTTCCAAAGATCTTGATCTCCTTCTTTTTCTCTCTCATATTCTACCTCTCTCATGGTCCGTGTATCTTGCCTAGTTCCTCAGGGCTATGGCAACCGCAACCATCTGTTTCATTGTCGTGGAATGATGGTACGGTATGACAGCCATTGCATCTATCCCAATTCACAATTATACTACCATGTTCATTATGGCAATTTATGCATTCCTGGGATTTGTGATATGCCTCGCCCAGATGTTCGACCTGGTCTGAATGGCATTCTGAGCAGAATGAATTGGATATCATGAAGGATGTCTCCAATGTGATGGACAATGGGCTGTGAGCTCCTGTGGTGTGGCAGCTCAGGCAATCATCATACGGAGCGCCAGTCATATGCTGGATATTGTCGCTGTTGTGACAATCATCACAATCTGGACTGTATTTATGATCTGTGTGACATTCTGGACATCCATCTTCCCATCCATGGGCGGAGTCAGAATTTGTTAATTTATCGTAGGTGTCTGAATGACAATCTGAGCAGAAGCTGGAATCGACCTTGAAAATACCATGTTCCTGAACTATCTCATAAGGAACACGAGCGTCCTCCGGGTGTAGTCTATCATGGCAGAACATACAATTATCCATGACCGTTCTGTGGCCTATGAACTCTGGCTGTGTGTGGCAATCTCCCATCCCACAGGTCCTATCCCTGTGGAGGTCTATCTCTTCCGAGCTCAGATCATGGCAGGTGGGGCATGCGAATCTTGTGAAACCAATACCATTCATTCTCTGATCGTGGCAGTCGACACATGTCTCCTGGGATTCCAACTCTGAGTAATCAGTTCCATTCTCTGTTAGAGGATGCCAGATCATGCGGGTTGGCCAGGTGGTCGTACCATCTTCATCCGTGATATGGGATGAACCTCTGGGCACTGGAGCCTCTATTTTCCAATCCAGAACATCATGACAACCCTTCAGGCAATTTTCAGCCGGAACGAATCCATGAAGATTGTCTGGATCATAATTGTCCAATATCAAATAGACAAGGTCTTTGGTCCCATCAATGGTAACGGCCTCTACCTGGCCTATGATTCCTTCTCCTGTGTGACAATCAACACACAGTACCTCTTTATCCAGATGTGATATCATGATCGAATTGTTCTGGGGATTCAGGTAACTGTCATAATACGGGACCATTGGATGGCATGTGAGACCACAAAATTCTGGCTCTTTGTGGTAATCGATAAGTACCCAGGAGGCCAATATTATGGCTCCCAGAATTATCAAAAGAGAGAAAACATAAGCGATGCCCTTCAAGTTGATCTTATCACCTCGGAATCTTTTCAGCATGTACATTATTGCGAATGACCATGCTCCAGTTATCACGAAGAACAGTATGAACCCGATCAAGACTTCCTTCAACACTTATTTCACCTATCTCTCGCTTGCCAAGTAGGCATTCGAGGTCATACTTTAGCAATATATATGGTTTATGTATAGTTTTATGGCGTTATCTTGACTATATTGCTCATATTCTTATGCTTCAGCTTGGGAATAATTATATATTCCAATCTTTGATTGCCCATTCTGGAGTCTGATAAATGAACTCACCATATATTGCCAAAAATAGAATGACCATGGTCATAGTTACAGTCTCACTTCTATTTTCATTATCATTGCCTACGCTTTCCTCAGCACAGGATCCAGCATGCCCTGTTCCAGAACCCGGATTGGGTATGATATCTTACCACGAGCTCATGTTATTCCAGGGTGATAATCCAAATACCCCTGAAATTGAGCCAGATAGTTTGGTAAAAGCAAGTGACAAGACAAGATGGATAGTCCCATGGAATGCTTCTTATGTTTATGTTTCAGTTCCAGAAAGTTCATACAATGTGGCCATAACGAATGTCGAATATGATGGTGTGGACTTTGTCGCAGGAAGGTATAATCTTCCAGATGGGACGATGCCACCTCAATATTCTCTGGTCACCACTGGCAATGCCGCTGGTTCTTACAAATGGGAAATTCCTGCTGAAGCACCTCGTTATACAACGGTGAAGGCACTTTACAATTCATCAGGACTTGATCAAGCATATGACAATGATACTGGCATGGCAAATATTGATGAATGGAACTTCACCCAGGATTCGATGAGATTGGCTGCTGGCATCCCTTCAGCCAATTACACTTCCAAAATGGAGAATATTGGCTATGATATTGTTTCCATCAATATCAGTCTGAACTCATCATCAAACTCGGATAATATCACCTTTCTGATATCTGAGGACGATGGCGATAACTGGATGGAGGTGGAGTTTGGAATGCGGATGGAGATGTCTGCGGTATCTGCCGAAATGCGATTCATGATCCAAATGTCCCAGGATACGGATCTCAATAATACACCCGTGATAGACGATCTCCTTATGGATATCGAATTCATTCCAGACAATATCGATGTCTGGCTGGAAACAAGTTATGATATAGATATACCTGCAGATGGCATTGATTTCTCAATTCATCTGACTTACGATATCCCGGATATGCCCATTTATTATGTGGGATACTTTGATGAGGAAATTCATGTGGAGAGTGGCTTCCAGGTCACCACAACTGCTTTCGAAACACTACCTGGAAAGATGGTTTACATGACCATGGGTGAGGGACACAGTGATCACCTTTCCTTCTCTATCAGAATGCCCACATCCTCTAATGAGATGTCCACATCGACCTCGGTGATCATAGTACTTATATTCGTGATACTGACAATGAGCATCGTGGGTCTTTATCTTAGAAAATATGCTTTGTCCGATGATAAGGATGAGTCTGAGGATGAGAAAGATGAGAACGATCCTCAAACAAGCGAAGATGAATCATCTGTATCCGAATCTTCAGCAAAGGACATCATTGAAGACAAACCAGATAGGTCGGATATCACTAACAGAAAAAAGATCCTGGAGGACACCATCGCCAGGTTGGATACAGAAGTAAGTTCTGGCTTGATCAGTGCCAGTGTGGCAGAACGGATGAAGACATCTTATAATGAAGAACTGGATGAGATAAACAGCCAGTTGGGAGAAGAGGGTGATATCGATGCCTCCTCTGATAACGATATCATCGAAGAAAGATCTGCCGAGCTCGAAGATCTCAAATCCAGTAAATCCGAGGTCATAAATAAATTGAAAGACCTGGATCAGAGACTGGAGAACGGAGAGGTGTCTGATGAAGAGCATGCGATCCTAAAGGCCAGTTACAAGAAGCAAGCCATTGATATCATGAAGAAAATGGATTCAATTGAATAACTGATAAAATGATCTGCATAAATTGTTTATTAATTATTTTATTCAAATAATGGATGATATTTGCCCATAATCTGCTTTTTCATGTGAAAGATATATATATCCGGCCAAATTCCACATATCAATGGAATTCGGTAATGCCCTTGTGAACATCAGTCTTATTCTTTCTATAATTGGTATAGTTCTATCAATACTCAGAATAAAGACCAAGCAGGACAATTTCGAGCAATATGCCAGGATGGTTTCATTACTTCTTTTCATCACCGTGTCAGCCACTCTGCTTTACCTGTATATATTGTTCATCACTTCCGATCTTTCCGTATTGTATGTATGGACCTACACTGATAGTTCATACTCACTCGTCTACAAGCTCTCTGGAGTGCTGGCCGGTATGGACGGCTCCCTCCTATTTTGGATATGGCTGGTCATTCTCCCATGGTTCTATGAGGAGATGAAGGCCATAAAAAAGCCAAAGGACACCGATCTTATGGATTGGACCAGGGTATTTCTTTTTGGCGTGATGGCTGTTCTATTGCTCATATTGTCAGTTCACGAGATATTCTCATTAACACCACCAGAATATCTAAGTTATAGGCCAGATGGAAATGGTATGAACCCGATATTACAGACCTTCCTCATGGCTATCCACCCGCCCATAGTTTTCGTTGCCTATGGTCTCTTCGCCATGCCCTTCGCGGCTGGCCTGGCCTTCCTCGTTACCGGCAATACGAAATGGACCGACCTCTGTATAAACTGGAGCCGGATAGGCTGGTTCTTCCTGACATTGGGAATTGGGATAGGGGCCTTGTGGGCTTATGTCGTCCTTGGTTGGGGAGGTTATTGGGGATGGGATCCGGTCGAGACCTCTTCATTATTGCCGTGGATATTGCTCACTGGCTTCCTGCACGTGCAGTTGATGTACAGGCGTAAAAAGGATTATCCGATACTTGCACCGCTCCTTGGTATCTTCAGTTTCATATTGGTGATATTCGCCACCTTCGCAACACGCGCGGGAGGTCTCTGGGTGTCCGTTCATACCTTTGGACAGGCCGATGTCAGTATCGATGCCTTCACAAGATTCAAGGACGTGATGGCTGAAAGTGATACAGTTCCCTATTATTTCGCCATGATGATAGGCATGATCGTTCTGGCTGCCATACTGGTGATGTACAGACAGAGAAAAATGAGATCCAGCCTATCTGACGAAGAGAAGTCCTACACCCTCTCTGAATTGATAAATGACGATATTCTCATGCTGGGCACATCCTTCCTGCTTATTCTTCTAACCGCTGTGACCATGCTTATCCTGGTAAGGGGTATTAATGGTCTGGCTCCAGAGAATTTTGATGGGCCAGTTGGTATCTTGACATTGATACTGATACTCGTGATGGTCGTTTGTATCAGCTGGAGAGTTCTTGGAAAGAAACTCGTCACCCAGCTTTTGTTCGTGACCATTATGATATCCGCCATAATGATGGCCATATATCCTGGTAAAGTGATCGCGGCCGGAGCCTTTCCGATACTCATCGCAGCTCTAGTGATGATATCTTATTCAATTATCAAGAAATATAATTCAAAGAATCCGTGGCAGTCATTGAAACTCATTTCGGCTCACCTTATCCATCTGGCAGTGGTCCTTCTTGTGATCGGCTATGTGGGTAGTAGCTTCATGGCCTCGGAACAAAGTGTGGAAATACACATTGGAGAAGAAGTGGAAGCTATGGGATACTCCTTCGAGGTGGTAGGGACCGAGCCAGCAGAGGATTTCATATATGTGGATGTTAACATTTACAAGGATGGTGATTTCATTGGAAAGGCGAGACCCGGAATATCTATAATCGATGGTACTAGTCGATCTGAGATAGATGTCAAGGACACCTTGCTGGAAGATATTTACATCATCTATGATTTCAATGCAGATTCATTCAATCATGGAGCAGTAGATCTTGAGATCAAGATACTGCCTCTGATGAAATGCCTGTGGGGTGGAATGTGGCTGATGTCCATTGGTATCATATTACGTGTCGCACTTGAGATACTTCTGCCAAGAAAGAGAAAGACAGGCGAAGCACTGGACAAGGACAATGATGATACCGTCAAAGAGATGATTGAGGATCCTGGTGACCGACAATCCGATAAGATCGAGCCAATTGAGACCAAGGAAAAGGTCAAGTCATCCGAGGTAAAGGATGACGCCCACTACGAGGCCATGCTGGAGGCCGAGTTGGATGGAACAGATAGTGAATGATCCAACAACTCTTTAGGCCCTTATCTATTCTAATCGATATTCCTTAATATAAGGTTGATAATGTGGGCTGATAGTTATCAAATATCATCCGGTATATGAGTTGAGCCTATGGGAAAGGATAAGAAACCCGAGATAAAGAAACCCAAATCACAGGTATCCGATCTGGTCAAGAACAAGGCACCTTATCTTGATGACCTGACCGCCTGCATGCAGTGTGGTTACTGTCAATCTGTTTGCCCGGTCTATGAAGAGGGTAAATGGGAGTCCCTTTCACCCAGAGGCAAATTATTCTTAATGAAGGATCTTACAAGCAAGAACAGCGCTCTCCAGAGAATACTTGGAAAGAAGCTCACTAACAAGATCACTGGCTCTGTTGAGATAGATCATGAAGAGTTCATGAATGCCATTTATAGATGCACACTCTGCAGCAGATGTGAAACAGTTTGTCATGTTGAGATCGAATTCCATGAGTACTGGGATCATCTGAGAGAATGGATGGTGAAGAATGGCATCAGGCCTCCGGAAAACACTGTCAACATGTACAAGGACATTGCCAATACTGATTTTAATAATCCCTTCAAGGAAACGAAGGACAAGAGGGACGAATGGTACAGGGATGATTATCCAGAACTGCCAGCCACCGCGGAAGTGGTATATTATATTGGATGTATGACCTCCTTCTATGAATATCAGGTTCTACTGAACACCATGAAGATCTTCACGAAGGCTGGAGTGAATTTCACAACCCTCGGACAGGAAGAGGTTTGCTGCAGTGCGATAAACGTCATGACTGGCCAGACCGAGAACTTTGCCGATATTGCCAAGCGCAATGTCGATGCCATCAAGAAGAGAGGGGCAAAGAGAGTTGTGACCGGATGCCCAGGATGCTTCCGCGCCCTCAGAAAATATAAGAAATTCGTTGATTATGATTTCGAGGTCATTCACACTATCGACCTGTTACACGAGGTCGTCACCCAGGGCAAATTGGAATGGAAGAAGGATTTCAAATCAAAACAATTGCCAGTCATATACCATGATCCATGCGAATTGGGTCGAATACTGGAGTTCGAGGACAAGCCCCGATATGATCAGCCAAGAGAGATATTATTGGCTGTTCCTGGAATAGACGAGGTCCTGGAGTTCCCCACCAATAAGCTGGACAGTGCTTGCTGTGGTGGAGGTGGTGGATTGAAGGCCACTGACTATGACCTCAGTGCGCAGATAGCCCTGAAAAAGGTGGAGGCCGCTATCGAGATCGGAGCCAAGACCATTGTGTCCACTTGCCCCAATTGTAAGAACCAGATCGGTGTCGCGGTGGAAATGAAGAAGGCCGAGCTGAAAAAGCAGGGTGAGAAGTTCAAGATGAACGTGATGGATGTTACTGACGTAGTTTCCAAATCCATTTGATCGGTGGTCCGATAATGGTGAAATTGTTCCGTCTTGGAGATATTTTTTGGGAAGATACTCAATTGATATACCATGCTCTGGCCAATCTCAATATCGAGGCATTGGTGCTTGATTCTCCCAAAGAGGAGTATGTTTGCCTTGGTTTTCATCAGAATCCAGATGATGAGTTGGATCTGGAGTATTGCGATCGGAACAATATAGGTGTGTTCCGGAGGGAGATCGGTGGTGGTTCGGTCTGGCTGGATAATCGCCAGGTGTTCTACAATATCATATTGAGAAAGGACAATCCCATTGTGCCAAGGCTGACACAGAACTACTTCTCCAAATTCCTCAAGCCAGTTGTTTCCGTATGCAGGAACCTGGGCATGGAAGCTGAATTCAACCCCATCTGCGATATCTTGGCCAGTGGCAGGAAGTTCTCCGGGAACGGAGGTGGCGAGATAGGCGAGTGCAAGGTGATCGCTGGCGGCCTTCTTCTGGATTTTGAATTTGACAAAATGGCGAATATCATGAACCTCAATTCCTCAATGAAGGATCATTTCAGAGAGAGTATGGATAATAATCTGACAACGATACAGAATGAGATGGGCCAGACTCCTTCAAAAAATGAGATATTTGATGGTCTTATCAGAGAATTCGAGGATATTCTGGGCCCCTTCGAAATATCTTCCATCACCCCGGAGATCCGTGCGGAGATGGATCGCTTGAGATCCTATTATTTTTCAGATAAATGGATGCACCAGAGAGGGGTGAACAACCTTGGCAGGGAGATCAAGGTCAGGGAAGGATATTACATCCTGGGTGTGGATGTGAACTTCAAGGGTGATGATCACCATCTTGCCATATTCTCGGAAGATGGCCAAGTCAGTGAACTGAAGATAACTGGCGATGGATCTACGGATAGAATTGAGGATCAAATTGAGCTAAAAAAGAGATTGTCCACTATTATCAAAATGGACTATGATCAAAGAAAAATAATAAATGCGATTAGTGACATGATATACCTGTAATGATAACAGGGAGGCTGAAGTATGCTGGTTATAAATGACATGAAATTCCCGCTTGACAGGAAATATTACACGAAGAATGGAGCCCATATGTGGCTCGCTGAAGACAATGGCCAGATAAAGCTTGGTCTGGATGCCTTTGCCTCGGAGATGGCAGGCTTCCTCACATTCTTCGCTGTGACCTCGGAAGAGCCGAATGTGGGAGAGGCCATTGGCAGTTTTGAATCTGCCAAGTTCGTCAGCCGATTTTATTCCCCGATAAGTGGAAAGATCGTGGAGGTCAATAAAGCCGCGATGGCCAATCCCAAGTTGATCAATGACGATCCCTATTCCGCATGGATAGTGGCTATAGAACCACGCGATATTTCCGAATTGGATTCCGAGTTCATCATAGAGGGCGAGGAAAAGGTCAGCCAATGGATACATGAGGAATTAAGAAAGATGGAGGAGGAATGACCTTCATGGAAAGCCCTGGATATGTTAGGATAAGTACTGCAGCCGCCATGACACTGAAGCTTGTTCCTGGCAAGTTCAATAGAGGCGAAAAGTTAGGATGCCTCAATCTCCTGATACATTATGATGAAGGATGCAGGGCGAATTGCAGTTACTGTGGTCTTTCCGGTACAAGAGATGCTGTGACCGATGACCCATCTTCCGATACATTTATCAGAGTGGACTGGCCACTTGTGGAAATTGATGATATAATCCGCAGGGCGAATGAACACGCACCTCATCTTCAAAGGGTGTGTGTTTCCATGATCACTCACAATAAATCCTTCGATGATATGATATCCATCATGAATAAGTTCAAGGAAGAGACCGATCTGAGCATAAGTGGCCTGATCGCTCCAACCATGATGATGGACATTGACAGTGCGTTCAAGATCAAGAAGGCGGGAGCTGACATGATAGGTGTCGCGATAGACGCTGCCACCCCGGAACTATTTGACGAGATGAGAGGTAGCGGCGTGATGGGCCCACATAGTTGGGATCATTACTGGCAGGTGCTGGATTGGTGTGTGGATGTGTTCGGAAAGGGAATGGTAGGTATCCATATCATCGTGGGTCTTGGAGAGACGGAAGAGGAAATGATATCCGTCATCCAGAAGGCGCAGGATAAGGGAGCGAAGACCCATCTTTTCTCCTTCTTCCCGGAGGGTGGAAGCTCCATGAGCAAATGGCTCCAACCTTCATATGGCAGGTACAGGAGGGTTCAATTGGCCAGATACATAATCAATGAAGAGATATCCGATATGGGCCAGATGAAATTCGATAGTGAGGGTCAATTAATAGATTTTGGTATAAATATCAATCCAATTGTGAATGAGGGAATTGCATTCATGACCTCCGGATGTGCTGGAAGTGATGGCATGGTGGCTTGCAATCGCCCGTATGGAAATGAAAGGCCTTCCAATCCTATTCGAAATTATGCCTTCATACCTGAGGAAAGGGACGTCAAGCAAATATGGTCGCAGATATTCGATTACACAGAATGATGGATAGATCCAGTCAATATTTTAAAGGGATAAAATGAAAAAACTCACCTTACTGGACACCGGCATGATGACCGCGGCCCAGAATATCGCACTTGATGAAATCCTTCTGCAATTAAGAAATGAGGATAAGATACCCGATACACTGCGGCTTCTTCAGTTCAAGCCGCATTCTGTGCTTGTCGGATACCACCAGAGCATTGAGCAGGAAGTGAGGATCGAATTTTGTCAGCAGAATGGCATCGATATAAATCGCCGGATAACTGGTGGCGGGACCATATACCTGGACGAGCCTCAGATCGGATGGGAATTGATCGCATCCAGATGGGACCCGGACATTCCGAAAGATATTGACAAATTATATGCCAAGGTCTCCGAGGGCGCTGTCCAGGGTTTGAAGAACCTGGGCGTGGAAGCCGAATTCCGACCTCGGAATGATATCGAGGTCGATGGAAAGAAGATATCTGGCACTGGTGGTTCTTTTGAAGCCAATGCTTTCTTTTTCCAAGGCACTCTTTTAACGGATTTCGATGTCGAGACCATGATCCGGGCTTTGATGATACCCCTGGAGAAACTGAAGGCCAAGGAACTGGAATCCGCAAAAGAAAGAGTAACTTGCCTGAAGTGGGAGCTGGACGAACTTCCATCGATCCAGGCCATCAAGGAAGCCATTGTCAAGGGTTTTGCCGATGTCTTCGATGTGGAGATCGAAGAGAGGGAACTAACACCATTGGAGCTTCAGATATTGGAGGAAAGAACATCGAAATTCGAAAAACCGGATTGGATATACGGCATAAGGAGGCCAGTGGAGTCCCGCCAAGTTATTCGATCCATATACAAAGCACCTGGTGGCCTGATACGCTCCAGCTTGATCGTGGACATTCCGAACAAGAGGATCCAGGCGGCTCTCATAACAGGTGATTTCTTCATATTCCCTAATCGTACGGTTCTGGACTTGGAAGCGTCCTTGAAGGACGCCTCTATGGAGCCGGGCAAACTCACGGCTATAATTCGTGAGTTCTTCAACTCTCGCGAAATAGAAATGCCAGGCATCCTGCCGGATGACTTTGTAAAGGCGATTCTCAAAGCAGTTCAGAAGCTGGAATACCTGGACATTGGTATTCCATTGGAGCATATCAATAAAGTATTCAGGGTGTGCGATCCTCCAATGAGCCTGAAGGATTGCAAGACCATTCTTCTCCCTTACTGCGCGAAATTACAAAAATGCGGATACAGAAGATTGAATGATTGTGCGGAATGTGGCGAGTGCGATATCGGGGATGCGTACACTTTGGCGAAGCAACTCGGGATGGAGCCCATAACGATAATCAGTTTCGAGGATCTGATGGAGAATTTAAACAGATTAAAAGTCGAGGGAGCCAGCATGTTCCTCGGTAGCTGTTGCGAGGCCTTTTATGAAAAGCATCTGGAGGATTTCGAGGAAGCCGGGCTACCGGGTTTCCTGATCGACATCGACAGCACCACCTGCTACGACCTGGGAAGGGAGCAGGATGCGTACGTGGGAGACTTCGAGAATGAGACCGAGCTGAGGCTGGAGCTCATCAAAATGGTGCTGAAGAAGATGAGCTGAAGCTGGAACTCATAAAGATGGTACTGAAGAAGATGGTCTAACTTCTACTGGCCAGAAACTTCAATCTCTTGACATATTTATCCGCTTTTTCCGGGCTAGCCAGATTCTCCTCGATAAAACCAACATCTCTCAGGCCAAGCAGACCAGCGGCTTCGAGTTTTTCATCATAAGCCTTTGCAAGATCGATATCATTATTTCCCATGTGCTCGAAGGTGATCTCCGCGGCTATCTGGCCGGATCTCATAGCATAATAAATTCCCTCGCCAGTTCCAGGATAGACAAAGCCGCCAGCATCCCCCGTTAGCAGTATTCTTCCTGATGACAATGTGCTGAGTGGGCCGGACATGGGTATGGAATGCGCTTCTTTTCTCAATAGCGTTCCTTCATCTATCTTGGGAGCGACAAGCGGATTGTTAATGAACAGCTCGATCATTCCCCAGATATCTGGCTTTCTATCGGAGAGAATGCCGATACCGACCTTGACGCCGCCTTTCATGGGGCTGATCCAGCCGTATCCGTATTCCATGAGATAATACACTTCGAACCAGTTGCCGATCCTGTCATCGACCATGTCCTCATCCAGGCTGAATTCGTACTGGGCGGATATCGCGATCTTATCTATCTGGGTGTCGCAGACCCTTCTGGCCACGGATGCAGTTCCTTCTGCTCCGATAACATACTTTGCTTCGACATCTCCGCTTCTGCCTTTGAGCAAATAGTGATCATCCATATCCTCGATCTCAAAGATATGGTTCTTGACAACGGAATTTTTCAGATCCTTGATCAGGAATTCATCGAACTTATCTCTTTGAACGATACATCCAGGCTCTGGAAATGATGATTCAACGACATCCTTGGATGGTCCGAAGACCCTGTATCCTTTCAGCGGTCTTTCGATGATATCTTCCGGGATGTCCAAAAGTGAATGGATCTTGGGAGAAAGCACACCGGCGCATGGCTTGTTCCTGGGGAATTCCGACCTGTCTAGTATGATGTAATTCGCTCCGAGCTCTTCGAGCTTCCTCGCGGCCATCGCACCAGCGGGCCCCGAGCCCACGATCGCATAATCATGTATCATCGATATACTTGAGAGGAATATTGGATATAAATTTTGGGTATGGTATATTGGCAAAATGGGGAAAAACTTTAAACAATATCCAGTCATCCGCGGAATGTTACAATGCACAGCAATGATACAGATAATATCAAGACCCTGCGAAATAGGGACTTGCCCTGGCTTCTTGAGAAAGCCTGGACCCTGCGAACTGCAGAATTCCCGAATGAGCTGTTAATCTCATCACCTGGGGCCAAGACATACATCACTGATCATCACAGGAATGAGAAGAATACTTTTGTCAATGTCAGTGTGACTGGCACCGACTGCGCTCTCAGCTGCGAGCATTGCAATAAGACACTTCTCGAGACCATGGAATCCGTCAGGAGCCCGGATGAACTGATCGCTCTGGGAGATGACCTTGCATCGAAAGGCTGCGAGGGATTATTGTTGAGCGGAGGAGCTGACATACATGGCGAGGTCCCCATTCTCCAATATGGGGATGCGATAAAATATCTGAAAAACCTGGGATTGAAGATCCTCGTGCATTCCGGCCTGGCAACGAAAGAAACAGCCCGGATGTTGAAGGAATCCGGGGTGGATCAGGTCCTGCTGGACGTCATAGGTTCGGAGTCCACTCTTAGGGAAGTATATCATCTGGATAAGACACCGGATGATGTTTACAATTCTCTGAAAGCCCTGGTGGACGAAGGTCTGAATGTGGTACCTCATATCCTTGTGGGACTTCATTATGGAAGGATCGATGGGGAATTCAATGCCCTCGAGATGATAATGAGAGCTGGTGTCAAACACATTGTGATAATTGTGCTCATGCCCAAGAGAGGCACGCCCATGGAGAACTCGCCAACACCTACACCCCTGGAGGTTGGCAAGATCATCGCTGTTGGGCGCATACTGAATCCCAAAGCGAAGATAACTTTGGGATGTGCCAGGCCCGCTGGTGATGACAAGCTGATGATGGAAAAATACGCCATTCAAGGCGGGGTGAATGGCATCGCTTATGCGACGGATGAAGCAATGGATATAGCGGAAGAGCTGAATTTAACTCTGAAATTCAGCGATACTTGCTGCTCTTTGTTGTAGAGCAGCTTCTGAAACCCCTAAATACCCAAACGAAAAATAGATATGTTCTGTAACCTTCTCCCATTATGAGGAAGTGGAAGAGATTAGAAAGTTCGTATCTATCTGGCTATGCTTTGTTATGGTGGCAGGGTCTGCTATTGTTATGGTTGATAATCAAGATATTGTGGATGCTGGAAATGTATCTTATAACACTTTAAAACTCAACCCTCCACCGATCGATCAGTTGGCTTTTAACGAGATAAAAAAATTAGTGGCTAGTGATGGCGTAGCATCGGACTATTTTGGTTATTCAATATCTCTATCTGGTGATACAGTGATTGTAGGTGCACGCAATCATGATGTTGGTGGAAATGAAAAACAAGGCTCTGCTTATATTTTTGAGCAAAATGAAGGCGGAGAATACAACTGGGGTGAGGTCACCAAGCTTGTTGCATCTGACGGAGCATCAGGTGACGAATTTGGTCGCTCAGTCTCTATACATGGCGACACGGTGGTTGTTAGTGCATTTATTGATGATATAGACGGAAATACAGATCAAGGTTCTGCTTATATTTTTGAAAGAAATGCTGGCGGAGTTAATAACTGGGGCGAGGTCACCAAGCTCACTGCATCTGATGGAGCACCTGATGACATTTTTGGTCTTTCAGTCTCTCTATCTAATGACATATTGGCTGTAGGTGCACCTTATGCTGTCATCAGTGGAAATATTATGCAGGGCTCTGCATATATTTTTGAGCGAAATATGGGCGGTGCTGATAACTGGGGCGAGGTCACCAAACTCATTTCATCAGATGGCGTAGCAGGCGATTATTTTGGCTATTCTGTTTCCATGTTCAATGATACTTTAGCTGTTGGCGCAATCCATGCTGAGGTCGGTGGGAATGCTGATCAAGGCTCTGTATATGTTTTCGAGCGAAATATGGGCGGTGCTGATAACTGGGGTGAGGTCACCAAGATTGTTGCATCCGATGGAGGAAACGGTGACTCTTTTGGCTATTCAATTTCCATATTCAATGATATTTTGGCTGTAGGTGCAGAACGTGCTGATGCATTCCGGGGCTCTGCTTATATATTCGACCGAAATACAGGAGGGGCCGATAACTGGGGGCAGGTGTCTAAGCTCACAGCATCCGATGGAGCGGCGAGCGATTATTTTGGCGAATCAATTTGCATATCCAATGACACGTTGATTGTAGGTGCTTATGCTGCCGATATCGGTGTAAATATCCGGCAGGGTGCCGCGTATCTTTTTGAGCGTAATGCTGGTGGTGCCGACAACTGGGGGCAGGTTAATAAGCTCATAGCATCCGATGGAGCGGCGAGCGATTACTTTGGTCGTTCAGTTTGCATATCTGATGAAACACTAGTTGTGAGTGCATATTCTGATGATTTTAAACAAGGCTCTGCATACATTTTTTCTTTGCATATTGAGCCAATGATATCACTTCTATCTCCTGCAAATAACTCAGTTATAACTTCTGGGACAATAATAGATATTGAAGTAACGGGCTCTCACTTTATCAATGTGAATTATTCAGTGAATGGAGGGCTAAACACAACCCTCCCTGCACCATATGACATTGACACCACTCTCTGGGCTGATGGGTCATATATGATCGAGGTTCATGCAAATAACACTCCTGACAATAATATTTCAAGCTCTTACAATTTCATTATTGATTCATCAGCACCAGAGATCATCCATCAACATATTATTTCTACTCCCACCATCCAGTCTGTAAATATAACAGCCAATATAACAGACATTGTTGGAGTTAATGAGGTCTATCTCAATTACACCGACACCAATGGAATGAATCACAATGCCTCAATGAACCAATGGGGAGGAAATTGGTCTTATGATATCCCTGCTCAGAACAGCCTCGGATTTGTAGATTATTTCATCTGGTGTGATGATCTTTTCGACTATGCGAATCAAACGCCTATTTACCACATCCAAATAATCGAACCATTCTCCATAGCGGACATCGAGCCAGATTCAATCGCATTACCGATCTATCCAAACTGGAATCTCATCTCAATACCGAGAGAACCACTGGACAAAGGCAGTGATGGTAAATTCACTGCCTTCGATTTGCTTCGTGAGATTCAGGAAGACCTCGGCGTCTTTTCTTTCAGCGTGGCCAGGCATAATGGTGGAATCCCCAGTTCTTATACCGTCTTCGATTCTGGAACTATGGAAGGGGCCTTCAATGACTTCGAGATAACCAATACAGATGCCTACTGGCTATACGCGCCAGCGGTCTATGGAATGGTGAATATCGAAAGCCAGGACATAGCCAACTGGGGAATTGATAATGTCAAGGTACTGGATGCTGGCTGGAATATGCTGGGATTCCCACATAACAATTCAGTGGGTGGCGCACAGCCAGGTGGGTGGAACACGCAGCTGAGAGCGCACCATTTCACAGATGGCACGATCGATCCCGATCTCGTTGTTGGAGTTGTGGATCAAGATATGATAATCGCCACGCGCTGGATACCGACAACTCACCAGTATGAGAGCTATCTTGTGAATACTACATTTTCAGGAATTGCCAGCAAGGATTGGTATTACGATTCTTATTATTCAATAGGGTACTGGCTATGGGTTGAGAATAGTGTTGAAGTTACCTTCGATACAGAATTCTAAAAATAGAGGTATTTCCTCAATCCTTTATCTTCAACTGGAATTCTAGTGGGAAATTGACCGCATTCGTGACAGTGCAATGTGCTCGGGCCAGATCGAACACTTTCTCGATCTTTTCCTTGTCCGCACCATCTGTCCAAACCGATAATTTCATGCTTCCGGCAACCACACGTTCCTGGCCTTCGACAAAATCTGTTTCAGTTTTCACATCCACCGATATGTCGCTGACATGAATCCTGGATTTGTGGGCTGAATAAAGGAATGTGGTCATCAAGCACGACCCCATTGCGGAGGAGAATATCTCCAATGGCGCGGGAGCTGTGTTCGTACCAAAAAGGCCTTTAGGTTTGTCGCATGCGATCTCCATGCCTCTTATCAGGGAAGTTGTCTTCAGACCGCCTTCCCACATTACCTTTGCTCTTGCCTCGCTCTTTGCTTCTCCAGACATCCAATTCAGCTCCACTACTGTAATGTTCTAAGCCTGTATTATATATAATTATTACTGCTGAATATTGATCTTCAAACTGGCAAATATTTAATATCGAATTGGCCATTCCTGTAAATACATGAAAAGAACCCCCATCCAGAAATTCTATTTCGATATTTCTAAGAGATACGAGGTGGTCAATACCTGCATCACCATGGGTCTTGATAAGCCATGGCGCAGGAAGGCCGCGAAGACCGCGTCCTCCCTAGGTGGTAAGATGTGGCTGGACATGTGCTGTGGCACAGGAGACATGTCCGCGGATCTGAACCAGCACATTGGCCAGGATACGAGATTGGTGATGGCGGACTTCTCTCAGGAAATGATGGATATCGCCAATAGCAAACCAGGATTGGAGGACAAGGACAAGACCCTGGCCGATGCTTTCAATTTACCTTTCAAGGATAATTCTTTCGACCTGGTGACCATATCCTTCGCCACCAGGAACCTGAACCTTGGCCAGAGTGGTCTGGTAAAGGCATTTTCGGAGTTCAACAGGGTGTTGAAGCCAAATGGAAAGCTGGTCAATATCGAGACAAGTCAGCCCAAGTCAAAGTTTGTAAAGTCCATGTTCCACCTTTATGTTGGGACGATAATCAAGCCCATTGGCTATGTTTTCACGGGGGACAAGACCAGCTATACTTTCCTGGCTTCTTCCATAACCAATTTCCTTGATCCGGAATCTTTCAATGAAGTATTGACCCGATCTGGTTTTTCAGACACGGCCTTCGAACCTCTTTTGTTCGGAGCTATTTCCATACACACGGCTAATAGCCAATGATGCCCCCTCATTCGATCATCACAATAGATAAAGGTAAATATTTCAGTTGTATAATCAGGGCTGCATGTGTTCGAAAGTCACCACTTCCATTCGGTCAGTGATGTTCACGTCTATCATTGCCGTGTTCCTACTCACAATAGCTCTGGGTCATGCTAGTGGCGATGATAATGGCAAGGGCGATCTGGATGACACTTGTATCGGATGCCATTCGGACGGCGGTAGCGGAACTGTATCTATCAGTTCCGAGCTTGACACCTATGAGGCCGGCCAGGATGTCATAATATCCGTCCCGGTCAATATGGATTCCAGTGATTCGGATGCCATGATGCCCGGTGTCATGATATTATCTGGAGCTGGGGACAATGTTAAGGATGCTGGCTGGATAATATCATCCGATCCAAATAACAATGCCCAACCTATGAACTATAATGAGATGTCTGGGATATCTGGCGAGACTGAATTTCAATGGATCCTGAAAGCTCCTGTCACTCCTGGTGATCATGTGATCTACGCCAGACTTATTTACGATGATGGCGGAGCAAAATATCTGGAGACCGAGCCCCTTTCTTTCACAATAACGGAATCAACATCGGCGACATCTGGAACAGATACCACTGGTGAAGATGCAGACCCAACACCCAAAGCTTTAAGTTTCGGAATATTAGTAGGCATTGTAGGAATAATGATCATAACAATATTGAGGCGTAGATGATGGCGGGCGAGGGAACTCCAAAGAATGCAGGCAAATCTGCGGGTCCGGTCGGGATCTTAGTGCTTATCCTAGTTGTGGCCATCGCGGTGGTCATTGTCCTTGCTTCCTACTCGGCCTATATTGATTTTGCAGGTGAAGAGGCACCTGTCCTACACGTGGAGATCAGGCTAAGCGATGGGGAATATGATGATAATGCTGATAGATGGATAACCCAGATACAGTCATACGGCCCATATGTCAAGAATCTGAGCAGCGATGTCGAAGTATCATTAATATATGTAGATGCATTGGAAGCTCCCGCAGATGGAACATTCCTACTTGGTGAGAGGCCAGTTCTGGTGGTATATGCTTTCAATATGGATGATAATTGGAAGACTGGCAAGGCCTCTACAAAATACATAGGCCCGGGAGATTATGTATTGAATATAACCTTCCCACATACTCCTCAAACAGGAGACCTGATAAAGATCGTCTTCGAGGTTGCTTATGACAAGGATGTATATCCGACCGAAGACGCATATCCTCTATTCGATTTTGATCGTTCCACTGTCGTATATCGATGGGGTGTTCCCAATATGGATGTTGGCCTTAATAGGTTCGCTAGCTCTGAATTTAATAGGGAAGCAATAGAGAAAGCAGATGGTGCTGTAGAGAGTTATAGATGGTTCGCAGACCCTGAAGAAGGCGTGGTCTTTGGATCTCCAGATAAAGCCATGACATCCATAAGTGCTACTGCGGATGGCACCTATGAGATTGTTATTGAAGCGACAGATGCCCAGGGCAATATAGGCTATGATTCATTCATCATGTTATGGGATACCATCGCTCCCTCCGTGGATATTGGACCTGATGTGAATAGCACTCTGCCAATTAATAAAGTTGCAGTGGCCAGTGATGCCAATGGTATATCGAATTATACATGGTCGAGAGTATCTGGCCCGGGTTATGTAACATTCAGTTCCCAATATGCTCCGATCACTGACATAAACGCATCAGTTCCTGGTAATTACACCATACAATTGAATATAATCGACAAGGCTGGAAATGTGGCTGTTGATGAGTTTATTTGGGTTTTCGAACAAGCTTAGTGTATAAAGAAAACGCCTGACATATTATCTACTATATAAGGATAATACTTAACAAATTAACAATATTTATATACGATGTCTCTAATTATCATCCAATCCAAAACAGATTGAAAAATGAGAGAATGATTCTCCGAGATATCTCGGAGTTAGAAAAGAAGGTGAATAAATGAAAAATAGATCTATAGTTCTAGCAGTATCAGTACTGTGTGTTGGAATAATGATTATGCCGTATACGGTATCATTGTTCAGCACCCAGCATGACTGGAAGGCCGGGGCTGACGTGAATTGTATGACCTGCCACACGGACATAACCGAACCAGGCGCAACATACATGCACGGCACCCTGACATCTGGAACAGCACAGGAATACTGTACAAGCTGTCATCAGCTTGGCTCACCTGGCTCTGGTGACGGTGTCACAGGAGAAGGTGGCTTTGATGATGAACATGCGGCAGTTTCCGTTGAGTGTCTAGATTGCCATGAGGCAGACGATGTCAATGGCGAAGGCACAGCAGATGTATGGTATTCCGGTAGTGGAGCTGAAGATGCTCTGGCAACTACTGAAAAGGCTTTTATAAACAATGCATCAGAAGCCCACAGTAATATGACCGGAACAGCCTCATTGGACGAGGGAGCATGGGCATCAGATTACCTTGCTGGTAACAACGAGGCCTGTATCGCATGTCACACAAATGTGACACTCGAAGTCTACATGACCTCAACCGCTCAGACACTGAACATCACTGCTAGTGAGAACATATGGGGCAACTGGACTGTAACCTTTACAGCCAAGCCATAAGCCATGAAATAAAGAATGAAGAAGAAGGCTCATACCTTCTTCTTTCCCTTTCCTTTTTGATAATTTCTTTTTGATATCTTTTATATCGATGAAGGTCAATGGAAGAAATAACATGGCAGCGAAAAAAGAAAAACAAAAACTGGACGAGAAGGGCCAGACCAATCTAAGGAATAATATATTCTTTGTAGCCTCATCTCTGATGATAGTGGCCACGATCATCCTTCAGAATCCCTTGATCGTCTTTTCTCTCTTCCTTCTGACAGTACTTCATTTAATGCATCATTCCAAAGCAAATGGCAATGAAGCGCCCAAATCATTCTTCAAAACACTGATAGACTACAGGAAGAAAAAGCGGATAGAACGCCTCACACAGAACCGCATGGCTCTCATAAGGGGTAAGCTGTATCGTCCTCGAAATTTTATTCTATTTGTCCCTCTTATAATATGTATTGTTGTATTATATCTATTTCTTTCACATACTGTGTTCTTTGCAGTTGTGACATCTGATAGTATGCGACCATCTTTCAAGACCGGTGATCTTCTGCTAATGCAGGGCAAAGGCTTCTCAATTGAGGATGAGGACATAGTCATGTTCACCACACCGGAGGTGGAGGATCTGGTCATACATAGAGTGGATGATATCTCAGAGGATGGCGCGATATCCACTCGAGGGGATGCCACCAATCATACGGATGATTGGATAATACATGAGGATAATGTTCAAGCGGAAGTGCTGAATTTCAATGGTAAACCTATAGTGTTCAAGAACACTGGATGGTATTTCATTAATAATGCGCCGGAGAATCCCGCAGTGTTCTCCGAGGAATTGCAATTCACATCATTGATGATGATGACCTTAAGAGATATAGGGATGGTAATGTTCATAGCCGCGATATTGATGTACCTCGTATTCACTGCAAGGGACATTAAATTCGCATCAGCAGCTAGGAGAAGATGATTGGTAAATGTTTAATAATTGAAAATTATGAAAGGTCAGGAAACTACTATGAAAAATATTGAAAAGATTGAGGAACTCAAAACATTACTTAGAGGCCGGGACGGCCTATGGGAATGTATGGAAATTCTGGATGATGGCGATACATTCAATTCCATAGAGTGTTTTGATAATTTCATCAAAAACAATCCCGATGACATCGATGGCCATATCGGAAAAGCATTGGCCATTTATGAAGCTGGCAAATGGGAGGATGCCATCAAAGCTCTGACAGAGGGCTTGAAATTGGATCCAACCTATGAGCTAGGTCTCTTGATCAGGGCAGAGATGCTACGTGCTAATGGGAAAGAGGAATTCGCCTTGAAATTTTACGATAAATTATTATCAATATCACCTTCGAACGAGAATTACCTGGCCAATAGGGCCGAGGTTCTAAAGGAACTTGGCCAGGATGATGATCCGACAGATGAGATAGCTAAGGTGGAAGAGATCGGTGAAGCTGTCGAAAAAGTAGTTGAAGAACCTGAACCTACACATGAACTTGAATCAGAGCCAGTACCCGAAGACACAGGTGATTGGGATTCAGGAGCAATAGGTGGTGATCCATCAGAAGATATCCTTGCTGAGGAAAATGAGGAATCACCTGCAGAAGCTCCGATCGAGGAATCGCCAGCTTCAGATGATAATGACCCCCTCACAGAGAAGGTCATGATGTTCAGAGGAATAAAAGTGACCAAATCATCCGAGCCAGCTTTTGAAGCCGTCGAAGAAGAGGAGACTCTGAAGGTCACAAAGACAGAAGCGCAGTCCACTACAAGGAAATCCTTACCTCATGACAAATGCCCAAAGTGTGGCTTTATGAAAGCCGAAGAGGAAGCATGTCCCTTCTGTTCCATAGATGACGATCTTGCCGCTATCGAAGGGGGAGAGATATCCACCGAGGCCCATACAGGGGAATTGGACGATCTGGATGACCTTGATCTCGAAGAGCTGGAAAAATTAAGTGCTACAGATGATATCATAAAAGATAGCCTTCATTTCGAAGAAGATCTGGATGAACTGGAGGAAATGGTCTGTGAAAGCTGTGGCGATATGTTGGATCCATCAAGTGAATATTGTAATAGCTGCGGTGAAGTGCATGACAAGGTCATGTTCTTACGTGGTACCAGAGTATCCAAGGTATCAACTGATGATAGGCCCATTCTAAATAATTACGAAGAGGACAGATGGTCATCCTTCGTGGACAAAGCAAGGACTGAGAAGAATAGAAGTGTCAATATCATTGGTGTTTTCAGTATAATCTCAATTGCCATATATTTGATATTCTTATCCATGATCGAATTATATGATAGCTTATTTGTTGAGTTCAATTCCATATCCTTCTTCCCGAATGTCATCATTTTCCTACTCGGCTTCGGGGCTTTGTATGGCGGAGTGAATATCGCCAAGAACTCCATCGTGTTCGATCATTTCCTTGATTCTGTGTTCGAGACCGAGGTATATCCAAGATTAGAGCCCGCTCTTGAAGAAGTCGCCCAGGTACAAGCACGCCTGGAAAACATCGAAGAAAGGATGGATAGAATGAATATGAATATTGCCAGATACAAGGAATATCCATCAGCTGCGGAGTTCCCGGCAGTTGCGATCACCAATAGGATAACTTCTTTCCTCAAGATCGTGGTGGCGACCAATATAACCATCGGTATCCTGATGTACGCTATCTTGTACCCTGGCGAGTATGTGCCCTATCTCTTCACCATAATGTTCATGCTATGGTGGGGTGTCATTACAGATGATTATAAGCTATGGAAGAATGCGATATCATGGGCCTGGGCCATCATCCCTATATTTGCCGTGCCTTTCATGTCCATATTCCTTTTTGTCGTCATACCAATTGGTTCCCTCATCGGACTTGTTGGCGGATTCCTCATAATATATGTCTATGCTTACTTCGCCTGGGTCAGATATTATGTCGAGGGGAAGCTACCATTTGACATTTATGAGGCTCAGCTTGAAGAGGAAGAATGATAATGAAGATCGTCACACCCCTGAAAAGGAAGTGTATCATTGATGGTATGTTTCCCAGATACACATCATTGATCATATTCAGCCTGCTCTTATCTGTTGTAATAGCCCATCCAGCATCCGCAGAGGATCCGCCTTCTAATGCTACTTCGTTCAATCATCAGATGGCGCTCATTCAGGGAGATTCTCCAGACTCCGCCGAGGTGATCGAGTCTGTTAACACCATGAGGATACGAGAAGGCGCCAGTTATGTCATACCTTGGGATGAGTCCAGGATCTACATACATGTACCTGAAGGAGGCGCTGTCAAGTACATTAATGATGGGAGCCATAAGTTCGCAGGTAACTGGGGGCCGTCTGATCTATATGACGAATGGTACTTTTGGGAATTCGCTCCAGGTGATGATAGGAGAGTGTATGATTTTGTCAATTATAACTTGAGCATACTTGGCGAAGGCACCTATGATGACAATATGCTTGAGGTCAATGAGAATAATATCTCTTTGAAAATTGGCATTACCTATGGCGAGTACATTTCCAATATTTCAACCAGTGCTGACATGGTCAATATATTATCAGCAAGGCCAATATTCCAGTCGAATTCAGATAATACCAGTATAATGCTGTCAAATGATAATGGAACAACATGGGTCACAGGAGATGTGAACAAGACGATCAACTTCACATCAGATGGAACCGGTCTCATGTTCAAGGCGATATTATCTGATGGCCAGGTCGCATCACCCAGGATATCCAATATCACGCTCGAGTACACTTTCATGTCAATACGATCTACCATAGTGAATCTGGACTCAGAATATTCTATCCAAGGTGAAGAAGATCCTGTCACCATCGTGTTCAATAAGAAATTCCTCTATGATGTAGGTAAAATTGACATTCTGATGCATTATGATCTAAATCTCTCTGCTAACTCCAGCAATGTGGACTGGATGCCGCATTATGATATAAACGATCAAATGATCGAGTTCTTCACCATATCCGGAAAGAACTTTCATATAGGTAGCGCGAATAAAAGCAATCTCATTACCATATCCGTGGGAGAGAATGTCACTGGGAATATTGGTATCAATCCTCATGATGATGGAGATGAGCCAAATTACTATCTATATTCCATAATCGCAGTTATCATGATTGTATCAATGACTGGACTATACCTGTCAAGAAAAGACCCCGGACAGGAAACCGAGGGAACAGATGTGGATGAAGACACATCTGATAACACGGAAGATGGTGAGTCCGAGGAGAAGGGTATTCCTGAGGAAGCTGGAACCGTTGAAGGCGAGAATGAATTGATCGAACAGAAAGATAATATCCTCAAGGCCATAAAGAAGCTGGATGCTGACCTTGAAAGCGGTGAGATATCCAAAGATGTCCATGCGGAGCTCAAGGCCAATTACAAGAAAGAAGCTGTAAGGATAATGAAGGAACTGGATAATCAATGATCATCTAGACGAAATCTGTCTTGTGGCACTCCCAACTTGGATAGGTTCCAGCAGTTCCAGAGGGATTCGAACCAGGATAGATGTAAAGCCTGGTGCCAGTATCCCATTGTGTGTAGTATCCATCGACGTGGGAGCCCATGCCATAGGCCTCCCAATAGGCATCACCGCCAGGAGTGTGGCATGTCCTGCATGGGGCCTCTCCATTCTCATCGTAGGTCCCATCATTGTCAAAGTCCCACATATCGCCTTCTTCAGCATCCTGGTGTGCTCCAGTTGAGTGCGGGTATGAATCCGGGTGGTCAGTGCCAATGGTCCCTTCATTGTACATATTGATGGACGCTCCATGGCAATTACCGCATCCCACATTGGGATTGTCCCAGTCGGGCGAGGCTGAGATATGGTCGGCGGCTGTCACTGCTCCAACACCTGCCACTGAATCACCATCATCATCAATGGCATTGCTGTGGCACCATGTGTTGGTGCATACTTTTGTTCCAGTGTTGTAGGTCGGGTTGGTGCCTGCCCAGTTGAACTGGTCAGATATCGACACAGGGTCCACTGTTGTATAGACTTGCGGTGTCATATCAACATGCAGGCTCGTGCCGTATGTTCCAAGACCCGCGGTAGGCGGATTATTGTAATGGCATTCACTGCAATCATAATCATACCAGGCAAAGTACACGTCCCACCAAGGTCCGCCATCATAATATGTGTTGGCGTTCCCATCGGTCCATGTCGCACCAGCTGACACTGCAGGATATTGGAGCACCCAGTGTTGGGATGTCAACTGCTCATCTGTGTTTATAGTGAGCAGTGTCGTGCCTCCGTCCGTGCTTTCGATTATGATGGTCTCCTTGAATCCTGCGCGACCATCATAGACACCATCATGGTCAGCGTCCATATAGGCGACCCTGTCAACAGCATTGGCATTTGACTGGATATGCTTCCAGTTGCCTGTGGCCCCCGTGCCGTCATACAATCTCTCACCTTGCTCCCAGTAGGTTCCGTCGCCGTTCATGTCAAAGGTTATGTCCTCCTGGTAATCGTAAGCATTATCATTGTCAGCATCCGCCCACCAGATATCATCCGTAGCAGAGAACCGGGTAATATCTGCCAGTCCGGCTGTTATGACCTCATCAGGGGATCCCGTCCCATCCAGCCTGCCTGGATCAAGTAGATAGTTACCGTCATTATCACTTATGACGACTTCATTAGCATCGTAAGCTCCATCCCCATCGTTATCTATGTAGGCCAGATTTCGTGTCGCACCCCACGCGCCTCCGAAATTACGCGTGTGTTTCAGATGACTGGCACTGCCTCCAGTGACAGTGCCGCCCAGCTCTCTGTCGGCTCCATCATTGTAATTCGGCATACCATGGCAGTCACCACAGGATGCGGGAGTGAGGGAGTTCCAGGCTGGTGTGTCGAAATAAATATCCCCTGCACCGCCAATGTCATAACCATTGCTATGGCAGTATACATTGGAGCAGACCCCTGCCCCATTGGTCTCGTAGGCATCTGGTGTTATCGTGCCCCCGAAGGAACCGATCCCATTAGCACTGCTGTCAAAGGCCACATCCACTTTTCCATCCACGTGAAGGATGCTTCCATAGGTTGTGTCTGTCCAGCCCCCTGCAGAAGTCCCGGCCACATAATGACATTCTGAGCAATCGAAAGCGTAATTTGGATTCGCATTTGGGAGATTGTTCGATGTATGCCTTGCATGGGCATAGGAGGTCATTGGGACATCGTGGCAATCCCCACAACCAACATTATCGCTCAACCAGTCTGGTGTGACACCTGCTGTGAAGCCACTGGCATTTCCATCGCTGTGGCAGTAGGTGTTGGCACACAGCGAATTGCTCGTGGCATTGTAGGTTGGCGCCAGAGCATTTGCGTATGTCGCGATACCCACTGTTGAAGGAGCTGTTGTATTGAACCTCACCTGTAATACTCCATCTCCATGCTCGGCTGTTCCGTATGTGGTGTCATACCATCCATCCTGGTCTCCAGCCGAGTTGAAGTGGCATTGTGAACAATTGTAATCATAATCCGGTATGCTCCAATCCACCACGATATGCTTCACGTGCTGGTAGGAATCTGCACCGCAATCTATTCCACCTGGGTGGCAGGCTCCGCCCCATTCCCTTCCGTCTGGATGGCAATTCGCATCATTGACATCACAAGTTCCGTATGAGGCGTCTCCTTCTAAAAGTGATCCAGTATTATCCGGGTATAGATTGGCCGTGGTGATATAAGCGTCAAAGTCACCAGTGAAATCGAAACTGATCTGTCCGTCAATGTGGGAGAAGGCATTGTCCCCTGGCAGATAGTAGACTCCAGCCCCAGTCTGTAGATGACATTCACTGCAGACCATGTTCGCTCTTGCAGGATTGATATGGCCAGTGTGGCTTCCGGTCTCTATCGGGGTGGTATCTGCCCATTCTCCACCGTGGCAGAGATCACAGGCCGCGGCAGTGGCATCTCCCCAGTTCGGTGTCCAGGTGGTGATGGTGGCATCATCATCCGTCACCGCATCGTGGCAGTAGACATCACAGGTATTTCCTGAGACATAATTGACTTGTGTCCAACCCCATTCCGCACTTGTTTGAAGTCCGGGTGGGAATCCCGCACCTGCATTGTCCCACCAAGCGACGTCGAAATCACCATCTACGTGGCTGGCTGTCCCATATGTGCCGTCGGTAGACGGGCTGCCCGCAACGCTGTCCCAGTGGCATTCTCCGCAACGATATGCCTCGGTCTCCGCATGTTCTGGGTGATTATTGGTCAATGGCTTATTACCCACGGTATTGTCACCGTGACAGCTACCGCCACCACCCGCACTGCAGTAACTGGTCGCGGCATTGTCCCAGATCGGTGTTGGATCCTGTGCATTGCCATCTACACCATCGGTCGGGTCGTGGCAGAAGATATCTGAACAGGTGTCTGTTCCGGCATTCCAGACACCGGTGAAAGCGGCATTACCAAATTGTAATGCCAATCCATTTGCAGTATTATTGAAAACAACTTGAACCTGGCCATCAACATGCTGTGATGTGCCGTAGGTGGTATCAAAGTACCCGGAGCCAGCACCCGAACTTCCGGCCACAAAGTGACATTCTGAACAATCAAAGTTGTACGGAGCTCCATTGGTATGCATCGGATGGCTGGATGTTGTTGGTGCCATGTCGTGGCAGTCGCCACATGCCACACCCGGAGTGTCCCATTCTGGTGAGGCCGCGTTCCATGAGAATCCTGCCACATATCCGTCGCTGTGGCAGTAGGTGTTGTCACATTCCATATTGGTTGTCGTGTTGTATGCTGGAGCCAGGTTATTGGCATATGTGGCTATTCCAACTGTTGAAGGTGCGGTTGTATTGAATCTGACCTGTAATGTTCCATCTCCATGCTCGGCTGTTCCATATGTTGTATCGAACCAGCCGTCCTGTGCGCCTGCTGAATTGAAATGGCACTGTGAACAATTGTAATCATAATCTGGGATGTTCCAGTCAGCAGCTATGTGTTTGTTATGGCTATTGGAATCCGCGCCACAGGTTATTCCACTTGGGTGGCACTCCGCGGTCGGGTTATGCCCCTCTGTGGGATCAAACGGATAATTGTGCTTGTAGTGGCAGCCAGCACTTGTACAGTCATCACGCCCGCTCACGACCCATGATGTGGAAGTTCCGTGGGTGGGTGGTGTTTCTCTGTTATCGATAGCCGCTCCGTCAACAACACCATTGTCAACAAGGTGACATCCTCCAACACCCATGTCCTGGTCACCACAGCCCTGTATACTGCTTCCTCCAAAGAGCTGGGCACCATCATCAGTATCATCTGGTTTCAGCAAATGATCTGGGTGGCAATCCACACATTCCACTGTTCCATCTGCATCGATAAGGGTGCTGGTGGTATGCTTCGCACCATCATTGGTGAAGCTTGTGAAGATATCCTTCATCCACGGTGTGCTGGCATCCTGATAAGGAACTCTTGAATCCAGATCTGAATAATGGCATACGACATCACAAAAGGCATTGTCCACATTGGTATCAGCCGCAGCTGCGTATGTGGTCCAGTCTATATCAACGACATGAGGTATATCATGCGGATACCATGGCTCCGCAGCTGTATCGTGGCAATCCTCGCAATGTGTGTAATCGTAATTGGATACTGATTCATTAAGATGGTTAATGTATTTGCCGCTTCCAAAAGGCACGGGGTTGGTTCCAGTATCATCATGGCAATCCGCACAGCTATTGACAACTCTTGGATAAACCTGCTCGAAGGCAGTTGTGGAATCATTCCACACATTGACCACATTGGAAGGTTCTGTCCAAACCTGTATTGTTAGACCGGAACCCGCGGCCGGGGAGAAATCATGCCACATGATCCGAATATCATCTATTTCCACAGTGTCCTGTTGTGCCGCATCCGCATTATTGGTATCTATGACATTCAAGTATATCGGGCCAGACATAACGGGTATGGCAGATGAATAAGTAGTGACGACATTCGTATTCACCGTGATAACAGGCGTGTATGGACCCGCCTGGACAGTTGAATATCCTATCTGGAAATCATCATCCGAGCCAGCAGCCAGGAATCTCGCATCCACTATCAGAGTGAGATCATCCGCCCCAGCGGGTATGGACTCCGTTCGCCAGATATGTTCGAGCGAGTAAGTGCCTCCAACTGCCTCGATCCACTGTATCCTTATCCTCTCTATGATGACATCATCCGCTTGGCTATCAACAGCATTATCATCCACCACTCTGAGATATAGCACTCCTGAAGTAGCTCCCGGGAAGTTCCAGTTGTATGATGTCAGTGTATCGGAATTAATGGTTATCGTGGTCGGATTATAGGTCACATCATCCGTGGACCATTCTATCGTAAAGGTATCATCGGAGCCAGTATTGTGCCTCCCCTCTACATACAAGGTGAGGGTCGTCGCTCCCGCAGGTATATTGTCCGTGCGCCAACGATGCTCCAATGAGGCCGTGACAGGATTATTGACAAGATGCTGTATTCTGACAATATCAATGATAACACTATCCGCCTGGCTGTCTGCTAAACTATTGTCTACCACACTGAGGTAAAGCACACCTGATGTGGCTGCCGGGAAATTCCAGGAATAGGTGGTCATGACATTGGTATTGATCGTGATTGTAGTTGGATTGTATGTCACATCATCAGTTGACCAGTATACTGTGAATGTGTCATCGGATCCAACCGGATTGTACTGGGCATCCACGAATAGGGTGAGAGTGTCCGCTCCCGCCGCTATATTGTCCGTACGCCAACGATGCTCCAGGCTGGCAACAACTGGAATGCTCTCGTACCATTCAAGTCTGATAGTATCTATCTGGCAGGTGGTGAGTAATGCATCTCCTGTATTGTCATCGATCACCTGAATGTAAAGTACACCTGTTTCACCGAGTGGGAAGGTGTAAGGTGCGTAGGTGGTCATCGCGGCATTGTTGATATTGATGCCAGTATCTGTGTAGGTGACATCGTCATTGGACCAGAATACACTGAAGACATCATCTCCAGGGGCGGTTGATAATGCCCTCACATATAGGTTGAGGGCAGTGTAGCCAGACGGGATGCTGTCCGTTGTCCATTTGTGCTCGAGTGAAGGCGCTCCTCCAGCAGTGGTCACGATTATCTTGATGTAGTCGAATGATACTGCATCTCCAGGTCCCCCGTCATTAGAGGTGAATTCTACGTCCAAGGTGGTAATTTGAGCAAGTGTGGTCACACCGTTAGCGAATAGATCGTATGTAGCGGTGAGGTCTACCTGTCCATTTGTTGGAGTGATGCCAGTAGATGCTAATGCACCTGCATCAAGAGCCCATCTTATAGGATTATTTCCATTATATCCTGCTTCGACAGAATACTGAACTTCAAGGGTCACACCGGTAACTGTGCCGCTCATTCCTCCTGTGTTGAACCCATCCATGAAAAGGAGTCTGCCCTTGTCGACAGTGTACCATCCATCTCCTGTAGTTACAGCACCTGGCGAGGCTCCTGTCGTGTCATCTGCTTGTATGTCTGCTAGTAAGTCATTTGTGGTATCTGTTCCTCCGACTACATTGGCAAATGCATCTCCACCAACTCCGCTAGCTGCGACTTCCTGTATGGTCTCGATATCACCAGCCGCTGGCACACCTTCATCGATGTTCTGCCAGTAAGGAGGGCCTGCTGTTCCACCCACAGTTCCTTCAACCGCGATATCGGATGCCACGGTGTAATTGGCCCAAACATCACCGCCAGTTGTTGCTTCTGTGATGGTCTGCGTCAAACCATCAGATGGGTTGATCTCATCAATATTGGTGTATGTGTTTGTAACAGTTCCATGATTGGCTGCATTTGGCTGATCCAGGTCAACTGTATAATTGGAATAAACATCTCCGCCAGAGGTGATCTCGGTTATTGTCTCAATAAGCCCGTCAGCGGGATCTATCTCATCTATGTTCAGATATCCATTGGCAGCAGGTACGACAGTTCCATGAACAGCCACATTTGGCTGGTCCAAGTCCACTGTATAATTTGCATAATTGTTCACTCCCGCCGCGACTTCCTGAATGGTCTGGACTCCAGCTCCATGTGTATTTGCCTCAGTTCCCGCAACAGTTCCGTGATTGGCAGCATCCACTGGATCCAGGTCCGTGGTATAATTGGCCCATGTATTGACCCCTCCGCCACTTCCAACCGGATCAAGCCAGTTATATCCGCTGTGGCATCCCCAACAGATGTCCCCTTCTTTCTGATGTGACATTCCAGTTGCTGTTGTGATCTCATTGAATATCGCGGTCATATTAGAGGAAACATGCGTGTCACCGCGATCATGGCAACCATTCAACCTGTTCGCACAGGTGATGTTCTTGGCTGCATGAAATTCAGTATCCAGAACCTCCTGGCTATCAATATGACAGGAGTCACATCCTGTTCCCATAAGGTGAGTGAGATTGCTTGGTTGGGTGGCCGTGTGGTGACCGCCACTATCGCCCAATCTGGCTGCCACTACATCATTGTGGCATCCACTTGCACCATCACCGCAATTCACATCATTTCCACCAATATATGTATGAGATTCTCCGACCTTGGTCCATGTATATGTATTCTCATGTGTTGAGAAACTGGTCTCCACATTCGTGATCGCATAGCTCACATCGATAGTGAAATTATAATAATCTGGACGTTCATAAGTTACATTGACATCGAAGCCAGTATGACAAACTATGCAGGCTTCATTGGGTCCTTTATTGTAGATGCTCGCTCCTGCATTGGAGAACATATCTTGGTGTGCTTCTGTACTATAACTTATATTGGTCGCCACGGTATCATGACAACTAATACAACTAGGCAATGCCGCAACGTGCTGGTCATCATACTCATTAGAAACATCCTGATGACAATCTGGACAGGTCATTCCCTCATGTGGCTCAGTACCAGGGGTACCTAACATGTCTGTGAATTCCAGGCCGACATCATCATGGCAATCGAGACAAGCCTTTCCAGTGTTCCAATCATGTTGTGAGGAGAACAATGATACCGTGATAGCTCCAATAGAAATAGCGGCTATAGCCAGTATCATTATCAAAAGCAAGGCCTTTTTTGATATCACTATGGATGGGGTAGGAGTGAACGCCTTCGCTGTAGTGGCACTAAAAGATGAATCCGCACCCGGGTCGCCCCCGACCTCCGGTTTCATATCTGGCTGACTATCAATGTCAGGTCCATTTTCTATTTCCATTGCCATGTTGATCCGCAAGCTTTGGTTGGTTAAACTATATATTTATTATAGTTATGTTAAACAGTGTATGTAACCTATTTAATATAATAGTTACGGGCTTATTTTCAATAAGCCAGATTATGCGCCATAATACACAACCGAAAGGCATATAAAAGTCAGTGATATGTCCTCTTATTGGAGAAAGTCTCATGCAAATTGAAGAGTACACATTTCCGGATGACCTGTATTTCCACAAGGAACACTACTGGGCAAGAGTAGAAGGCGACGTTGTAGTTATTGGCGTTAGCGATTTCGCTCAGAAGCTGGCAGGAACAATTAAAAGAGTGGTCACACTGGAAGAAGACGATGAGATCGTCCGCGACAAGCCAATTGGTACATTGTCTAGCGGGAAATGGACAGGAAAATTATACGCACCTATCAGTGGTGAGATAGTTGAGGTAAATGAGGATATCGAGGATGAGCCAAATCTCATCAATGAGGATCCTTATGGAGAAGGCTGGGTCATAAAAGTGGAACCTAGTGACCTCGATGCAGACCTCGCCACCCTCAAGAAGCCAGGCCCAGAGTTCGAGGCCTGGATGAAGAAAGAGATCGAAGAAAAGAAAGCTTTGGTAAAGTAAAATTGACCAAAGGCGATCTGTCGGGATCTTTGCGTTGTTAGTATTGTCATATAGTGTAGCTTGAAGCTTGCGTATTTGGGCGCAAGCTTTTTTTCAATTTATGGATTATTGGGTATGGTAGGTGTTTAGGGTTTTAGAAAGATTGACACCCCCGCCATTCTGACGGGGTTCTAGGGATCCATTTTTAATTGTCACTCGAATTCTCATCGAATCCAGTACCCCGCCCTTATGAATATTTAATGAATGATCCAGACGGGGCATGCCGTTGAGAAACGCTTTGCAGGCTTCGCGCAAAGCTCTACTTCTTAAAAATGGGCTTGCAGTTGACAGCCCGATTCATTCTGTCTGGTCCCAATAATCTCATCGACATCTCCAGGGTCCAGTTCCTCTTGAAGGCCTTGTCCGCCATCCTCTTTGTATCCAGAGCATTATCCAGCTCTGGGCCGACATTCATCCTCCACTCTTCCTCGTATTTTTGGAGTGGTGTGTTGTCCTTGAAATTCTGAGCTATGACATTTCCAGCTATCCTGCCGCATATCATGGATATCGGTATACCGCCTCCATTTGTCGCCATCACTTGTCCAGCCGCATCCCCGACTATCATTACATTATCTTTGACAGTTTGCGGGATGGGCCCTGATATTGGAACAAATCCCGCACTCAATTGCTCGATCTTTCCCAGGCCTCGGACCTTTAGGAATTTATCCAACATATTCCTCAATGACACATTCCCTGTCTTCTGAATGCCAAGGCCGACATTCGCCCCGTCGCCCTTTGGGATCACCCAGGCATAGCCGCCAGGTGCGATCGTGCCGAAGAACATCTCCACAATAGGCTCGAAATCCCCGGATACCTGTCCGAGCATGCAGGGGCACAGGACATGCTCGACCTGCATTCCTGCGGATTCTGCAACTTTGGATTTGAAACCATCGGCTCCGACAATGACCTTCGCTTTTATGCTTCCTTTATCGGTCTCGACCATGTTTCCATCTAAGGACAGGAATTTTGTCCCTGTCCTTAGGTCGGCTCCCGCATCTGTCGCCTTGCTGGCCAGATGTTTGTCGAAGTATCTTCTATCTACTGTGAATCCTTCAAAATCAATGTCATATTTCCGGTTCTTAGGTGATACGAACCGGATCTTCTCCGTCTTCATCTTGATAAGCCCGTCATCGATATTGAAAAGCTCTGATTGATCCTTCACCCTGGGTATGATCCTTTTCATCTCATTGGTGGATGGTATGAACTCCCCGCATTGAACTGGCTCACCAACTGCTTTTCTCTGATCGATGATAATTACATTTAAGCCAGATCTGGCTGCATAATATGCTGTTGAACTTCCTGCAGGCCCGGCTCCGATAACTGCGACATCGAATTCTTCCATTTTGGATCACTCTGTTCTTGTTTACAATTTTCACGATCATCAATGATTTCTGTCCACTGCGAAATCGGACAGTGCCAGTAGCTTGTCCCATTCTTCAGTTCTGGTATTTATCTGCTCCAATGCGTCGCTCGCCTTGTTCCCGTAAACCATGGAGAGATCATGGGCATAATCAATAGAGCCAACATCCTTCATGATCCTGATGGCCTCCATGATATCATCATTGGAATTCTCATTATTTGTTATGACCTTCTTCATATGGTCATTGTCCGAACCTTTGGAATTATTAAGTGCATGAATTGAAAGGATGGTCATCTTTCCCTCGTTCAGATCATTCCCTATGACCTTCCCGGTATTGCTCTTCGAGCCTACCACATCGAGGATATCATCCATTATCTGGAAACCGATCCCCATATTGAGCCCGTAATCGCTCAATAGCTCATTGTCCTTCTCTGAAGCACCAGCCATTAACCCTCCGGCTTTCGAGCTGGCTGAGATGGGCCCAGCGGTCTTCTGCTCGATGATATTGAGATAATCCTGCTCTGAAAGCAGAACATTCTGAATGTTCTGCGATTGTATGATCTCACCAATGGCCTGTGATATACAAGCTCCCGTGATGACGTCCCTTATTTCTTTATTATATTCGCTGAGCAGTTCGAAGGCCTTGACAAAAAGATAATCCCCAGTTAGAAGAGCCGCGCTGGTCCCGAATTTGATATGGGCTGTTGGTATGCCTCTTCTCACTACGCTTCTGTCATTGATATCATCATGTATCAATGTCCCAGTGTGTATGAGCTCCATGGATGCTGCTAATGGAACCGCGCTTTTGATATCCGTGCCGTTCAGGGCCTTGTAGGCGGACAGCATGACCGCTGGTCTGATCCTCTTGCCACCTGAGTCTATCACATGGTGGGATACCTTCTCGATAATGGCAATACCACAGTTGATATTGTCGTTAATGATATCATCTACGAGTTTCATTTCCTCGGATGAGTATAACTCAACGTCCATCATAGCTTTCGAGTGCAGATTATTGATATTCTATATAAAGAGTTCTCACAATAGATATCATAACTATATATCATTATGATCTGACAAATTAGGATATGGAGCCAAATTTAGGATCAAATACTTGAGCTTGATATGTGAATGAGATTTCAGGGTCTGATAGTTCTCACATATCAAGAGTGGCCTTGTGGATCACTTTCTGGGCCTTATCTTCATCGAAGAACATCTTGATGGCTTGCAGAACATGCTTTTGTAGAACTATGCCCATCATCTTCTCATCAATATCGTCCTCATTAAATCCAAGGTCCTTAAGTCCTTTTTTCAAGAACATACCAGCCATGTCTTGATGAACACCATTTGATATCAGGGAGGCCTTTACATTTTCATAAATAGCATTTCCCATTTACCCCACCTCTCCATCTACCTGTCAGTTTCACCAATGCAAACATCGATACTTCCCATTATCGAGGGAACATCCGCTATCCTATTTCCGATCAGTATGGTTGGTGAGGCAGATATATTAATGAAGGCCGGACTTTTGATATCCACTCTGTACGGCTTATCTGTTCCATTACCTATCATGTGTATGGATGAGTCACCTCTTGGATCTGCTGTCCTGGTGAATACCTCAGAGCCTTTTGGAGCCTTCTTTGGAACATTCTGAGCCATTATCGGGCCAGCAGGCATATCCTTCAGAGCCTGCTTGATTATGCTCATGCTCTCCCTCATCTCGTTCATTCTAACGCGATATCTGGAATAGCAATCGCCCCTTTTCTCGACACAGATGGCGAAATCAAGTTTATCATAAACGAGATATGGATCATGCCTTCTCAGATCATATGGAACTCCACTGGCACGTAGATTGGGGCCAGTGACTCCCAGATCAATGGCGTCATCGGGTCTCAATATACCGACATCCATCGTCCTCATGAGGATCATGTCATTGTCATCCATCATGCCCTCGTATTCTTGTAATTTCTGCTCAAGAACAGCTATCTGCTTGAGTGTCTCTTCCTCGAATCTGTCTGGGGTGTCATTCCTCACCCCACCGATCCTGGTGTAATCGTACATGAGCCTTCCGCCAGATATCATCTGCATGAGATCCATGAACAGCTCTCTTTCTCTCATCGGATAAAGGAACATTGTCAATATCCCAAGGTCGGCGGCATATGCAGCCAGCCATAGAAGGTGATTGATGATCCTCTGTATCTCCAATGTGATAACCCTGATATATTGCGCCCTCTCCGGAGCCACAACACCCATGAGGTCCTCTACTGTGAAAACATAAAGCGAGCTCCAGGAATGTGCTGAACCATAGCAAAGCCTGTCTGCCAGAGGTATGCTCTGGGGAAAGGTACGATTCTCCATGATCTTCTCGATCCCACGGTGGAGGTATCCCACTTCAGGAATTGCATCTGTTATGGTCTCACCATCGATCTTGACCTTCAATGTCCATAATCCATGGGTCATCGGATGTTGCGGACCCATGTTCACCCACATCTCCGCCATTATTGAACCCTCCTGCATTCCTCTTGCCATTTTTTGGGTTTATCATTTAATTTGTAAGTCTTCCTCAATGGGAAGAAATCCGCATCGTCCCTCAGCATTATCCTTCTGAGGTCTGGATGGTTCTCGAAATTGATTCCGAACATATCGTATATTTCCCTCTCGTACCAGTTCGCCGCGCGCCATACCCCACAGACCGTGTGGATACTGGGCTCGTCTTTCGGTAGGGAAACTGTGAATACAAGAACTGGTGAATGGCTGAGTGAAAAGAGCATGTAGGTGACATCGAAGCCAGTTCTTCTGTCGACACCTGAGATGAAGCTCACGCCTTTGTAATCCATATCGTTCTTCAAAATATTGCAGGTCTCGATCAATTTTTCAGCTGGAACTTTGAACTCGATCCTTCTGGGAAGTGTGATCTTCATATCTTCAATATCTGGGAATTTGCCTTTCAGCATCTGAAGAACTTCCTGCTCTCCAGTCATTCCAGTTTGCAGATTATGTTTGAGCGTATCGGTCTCGAATAGTTCTGGCTTATGATGGTCTCGCTGGCCTTGCTCAATTGCCTCTGTTCGCTCACTCATTTCTCCACCTCCGCATCAAGATTGAACATGCCCTGCTTATTATCCCTGATCATCTCTTGGAACTTGAAAAGGCCATCGAAGAAGGCCTCGGGCCTCGGTGGGCATCCTGCAATGTAAATGTCAACTTTCATTATCTTGTCAACGCCCTCAATGATATTGTACGACTCCCAGAAAGGACCGCCACTTATGGAACACTCGCCCATGGCCATTACCCATTTTGGCTCTGGCATTTGCTCATAAAGAGTGACGAGCTTCTTCGCCAACTTATAGCTGACTGGCCCATTCACAATGAGCATATCACATTGTCTGGGACTTGATCTTGGAAGAACACCGAACCTTTCCATATCGAACCTTGGCCCGAAGGTCGCCATCGGACTCTCCAATGCACAACATGCGATACCGAAATGAAGAGGATATATGGAATTTCTCTGTGCCCAATTAAAGAAGTCGGTCGTGACATAGTTCACAGCCTTATCGATCTTGGTATTCTTGAGAAATCTTCTTGTGATATCATCGAACCAGTCCAGAAAATCTTCGGAGTTCAGCATAGCGACAGTCGCGTCGCCGGTCTCGTCTAGATCCAAATCTTTGCCTCCTTTTTAAGTGCATACATAAGTCCAAGTGACAGGATGCCGATGAAAATAAGAATGGATATCGAGCTCTTGAGGTCCATGGCCTGGAATACGACCGCCCAGATCATCAGGAATACCACCACGATGTCGAATACGACAAAGATGATGGCGAACATGTAATACTGGAAATGGAACTGTATCTTCGCCTCTCCTACTGGTATCGATCCACATTCATAAGTTGTATCCTTGATCTTTGTTAGTTTTGTTGGTCTGAAATATCTGTTCAGGAAGAACACTGCGGCTGGGAATATCAGGCCTACTATCGCGAACACGAACACTGGGAAGTAATCTTCTGACAGCATAGGAATCGAAAGTAGATATCCATTCATGATATAAAGGTTACCTATTTGGTTAACTATATTATCTTATTAATGTGAGGCGTGTGTGATCACGCACAATCATACGGAATACTTATCAACTCGCTTTTACTTCCATCGCTTATGAGATATCCTGCAGTTGCCGGGCAGTTCTATGCTGGAGATCCAGCGAGCCTGAAAAAACAGGTCCAGGAATGCTTTTCAAGCCCTATTGGTCCTGGAACTTTACCGCCCCTGAACCCTGATGGTCCACGTCAGATCAAAGGTATGATATCTCCTCATGCGGGCTTTGTATTCTCCGGCCCTGTGGCCGCTCATGGATTCAAGGCACTGGCCGAGGACGGATTCCCAGATGTCTTCATCATCATTGGCCCAAATCATACAGGGGTGGGAAATGGAGTGGCCATCACTGATCAGGATTTTAAAACACCATTTGGTACGATGGAGGTCGATAAGGACCTTGTCAATAAGATCCAGAAGGGCATAATCGCCAGGGACATAGTATCTCACAGGCATGAGCATTCATTGGAAGTTCAACTTCCTTTCATAAAATACTTTGATGAAAATGTGAAGTTCGTACCCATTACCATGATGATACAGGATCATCGCACTGCTGTCGAGGTCGGAAAGATCATAAGGGAAGCGATATCTGGCATCGACGCGGTGATTATCGCATCCAGTGACTTCAGCCATTATGTCTCACCAAAGGTCGCGGAGACCAAGGACGGCAAGGCCATTGAGAAGATCCTAGATCTTGACATCAAGGGCTTTTACACCACCATCATCAAGAATCGCATATCCGCGTGTGGCTATGGGCCGATAATGGCGATGATGGAAGCTGTCAATGGCTCCAAGGCCGAGCTCCTGAAATATTCCAATTCCGGAGATGTGACCCCCATGGCGGAGGTCGTTGGCTATGCGAGTGTTATTGTGAAAAAGTAATAAGTAAAAATAAAGGTCGCGCCGTCAAATGCCTTAACGGCGCGTTTTCTGTGTTTCTATCTTTCTATATTCCCATATCTCTAAGGCGTCAGATATACTGTCTGGATATCATCAAAGTCATCCAGACTTGTGGCTTTGAACACCCTGTGTGAGACCGTGTAAAGGACATCATCTATGTAGAACGCTCTGCCAGCCTGTTCGAAGCTCGAGTACATGTAATAATAATCATTATCCTGTACACTATCATCATCCAATTCATGTGGGATCTTTGCCTCAAGGTTGATGCCGTCCTCTGGTGATATGTCGAATACATATGATCCGGCCCATGTCGTGTGTATTGTTCCATAGACATCGTCATAGCTGTATTTGTAATCGTTCACATACATGGGTATCACCAGCATGTTCTTTTCCTTACTGAAAAGGAAAGCATGTGGGTCGTGCAATGCTTCTGAATCGGAATAGCTTCCTTCAATTATCATCTTGTCCAGCTCTATCGGATCGCTCACATTTGTTACATCGAACAATGATATCTTCACCTTTCTCCCTTCCTTTCCAAGACCTATGATGTGGTTCTCATCATACGGATGTAGATAATCTGAATATCCTGGTATCTTTAGCTCTCCCAGGATCTCTGGGTTTGCTGGATCTGCTAAGTCGATCACGTAGAAAGGGTCTACTTGTCTGAAGGTCACCAGGTATAGCTTCTCTCCCATGAACCTGGCAGAGTAAATGCGCTCACCGGGAGCGATATTGTCCACGCTCCCTACCTTGTTCAGTTCCTCATCCAGCACGATGACCTGATTTTCGTTCATCCAGCCGGTTGAGGTGGCTATTCTGAAATGACCATCGAACTCATCCATGGAATACCTGTTCAATGGTGTTCCGACAACCTCCCCACTGGCAGCATATGTGATGTCATTGTCACTAACAGCCAGTCTGTGGATGATGGTCTTTTCCTCGTATTCTCCACCATTGTCTCTCCATTGGTACATGCCCTGATAATATGGATGGGTGATGAAGATATTGTTCTTCGAGACATAGATATTATTGGACGAGCTCATCATTATCGAGGCCACCCTGGATTCAGAATCTACATCATCGATATCCATGGTCATGAAGGATGTCACCTGCCTGGTTGGTTCCTCATCCTCGATATAATATGTCATGTCCGCAGGTATTGGAAGTCTGTCCTCACTCTGCATACAGGCATATCCATTGATATTGGATATTAGATAAAGATGGCTGTCGATCATCCTGGAGGTCAGATAATTTCCCTTCAGGGTCTCGTTCTTCACCATCGTCATATTGGCCTTATTATCGGTATCCAGCACCTGTACGCTGATGACTGGCCTATTGGAATATTGATAATTTGATTGATAGAGGCCTTCTTCAAAATAATAGCTCTGACCGATTATGACCAGCTTATCTCCAGTTAGGTAGATATCTGAAATATAGGAGGTGGATCTGATAGTTGATAATATTCTGGTATCCTCTGCTGGATTGACATCCAGAACCATTATGGAGGTTCTGTCACTGGACACGATGTAGGCATATTCTCCATCGTTCTTCACCCTGTCACCTTCATCGACACCCATGACCTGATTGTTCGTGGATGAATAACTGCCCCCACTATCGGCAGATGCCCCATCACTCACTCCAATGGATGTATTTGGAGAGCTAGCACTTTCCTCGAACATTATCATGTCATCCATAACGTTCCTGTCCCAGTAGTATTGATCATAATTGTCAGTTTCTTCCACATCCAGATAATCCACGATCTCCTGGTATGAATCAAATTTCTTTATTCCTGAGGAAGCATCATCGTCCCCATCGATATTTGAAAATATTATTGGCTCATGGTCATTATCTATCTGTCCGACTGAAGGGAGTGTTATGTCAGTTGGGTCATCGAAGGACATCTGGCTGAACCCCATCAATGTCACTCCGCTCATTATCACGCTCACTACTAATATCACTCCTAATGTATCTCTATCCATCATCTGAAATCCTCCATTTTGATTCTCGTATTTCGTTCGAGTTTTTGGTTATTTTATTATTTTCATTCATCATCTTATCAATAACTTCATTGGAGCTCTATATTAAAGGTATTATTGGCGCAATCGTCCATTCGTTAGTGTGTTCGTGCAATCGTCATCAATTTGTTGCCTTGAATGAATATATCTGGGAACTTGTGCCTATCACGACCTCTCCATCTCCTGGATGTCCTATAGTTCCATCTGGAAAGTCATCGTAGATCACTGGTTGTCCATAGATCACACCATCGAGTTTGATAGAATACTTGAAGGTGAAAGTAGTATCGAGGCAAAACACTCTGGAATGATCATCTGATGGATCATCGGTCAAGCAATCGTAATTGGCTGTTATGAATAAAAGTCTTGAATACATAATATCATAGACTGGAGTTGCCTGGATCTTCCCATATGTATTGAAGGAATTTATGATCGTACCTTCATCATCGAACATATAGAACCAGCCGGATTCCGAGCCGATATACCCCTCTTCGCCATCTGGGCGGATATGAGGAGTGGTTAATTTCTTAGCCTCATTTTCACGATCTGAATTGACTGGGCGAATTCCACTTTCCCAATTGGTATTGGGCTTGCAGTCATGCATCGTGAGGCAGTGTATGACCCCATTGTCTCCAGCCGCATATACCAGATCGACCGTGGCCACGGGATCCGTGGTCCATTCATCTATCCCGAGATCATATTCATTTCCTATTTGGCTTCCATCTGCAATAACGAAACCATATAACTTCCCCGCTCTGGTGCCCACATACACATATTTCCCATCTGATGAAATGGATGGCCTGCTCAGTTCCGCATTCGGTATGGATATGGTCTTTGTGATATTGAATTCACCATCTATGATGTATAATGAACCTGAATCGGTAGTTGCAATGAATATATCTTCACTACTTAGTATATTATTTTGATCTTCATAGATATCGACACCGACAACGGAACCATCCAGAATGAAACTCTGTATGTCGTCATCTAAAGGAACATAACTGGAGTACAATCCATCCTCAATGATGTACAAGTCACCACCATCTGTTCCAAATAGCAATCGGAAATCCATGTTTAATGGATCTCTCTTGCTCCCGAAGTTCATTCCCTCGATATTGCTAGTGATCTCAGAGTCTGTCTCGAATGCGCCTGACCAGCTTGTCCATTCTTTACTACCATCGGCGGTTGATTTTGCATAAAGTCCATAAGGCGATAAGACACTATCCGGATCGCCAATAGGCAGACCACCAGCATAATAGAACCTGTCTGCTTGTTTGGAATTCATATTGGGTATGATCCTATATGCCATCGACTCGGATACTGGTCCATTCGAGGTCAGGTTTACATAAAAGTTTGGAGAATCCATCCATTTGTGTACCATGATATCTTCATTATCACCGATATCATCATCATCCCAATCCTCCCATTCGGTATCATCTTCAGGGAAATCATCATAGATGTCTATGAACCCGTCACCATCCGTATCAATGGTATCATCGGGTTCTGGATCGTCTGTAGTTCCATCCCAATTATCAACATTTTCTATCAAATAATAAGTAACACCCAGGGTGATGACGATAACTAAAATAATTATCACAACACCAATTATCAATTCCTTCTTTTCCATGATACCCTTCCCTCTGGTCACATAATACGAATTGATGATTAAATAACTTTGTTAGTTCGATATCTTCGATCTAATGTGTGAACCAAAGATTCATAATTGTCGATCACCATCACAAGCCCATGAAGAACAGATGTTCATGGGCGAACACTCCCGAGATCTATGTTGAATATCATGACACGGAATGGGGCGTGCCATTGAGGGATGATGATAAGCTCTTCGAGTTCCTGGTACTCGAAGGTATGCAGGCTGGCCTCAGCTGGCTGATGGTCCTTAATAAACGAGAGAATTTCCGCAAGGCATTTGACGGATTTGACCCGAGAAAGGTGGCTTCTTACGACCAAAAGAAGATTGATGAACTGCTGCTAGATGCGGGCATAATCCGGAACAAGCTGAAGGTGAATGCGGCCGTGACCAATGCCCAGGCCTTCCTCAGGATCCAGAAGGAGTTTAGCTCCTTCTGTGATTATATGTGGAAATTTGTGGACGGCCAGCCAATAATAAATAAGTGGAAAGAGTTAAGTGAAATTCCTGCCAAGACGGAGCTAGCCGAAGTGATCAGCAAAGACTTGAAAAAAAGAGGATTCAAGTTCGTCGGGCCTACTGTGGTGTATTCGCATATGCAGGCCACTGGTATGGTGAATGACCATCTTGTTGATTGTTTTAGATGGAAGGAAGTCCAAGAATTGTAAATAAAATATGGGTCAGGGCCAATAATAGCGGATTACAATGTTATAATGTGCATTATAACCCACATCTAAATAACATTATATCATTTGCATTGGCCAATTTTATATAACATCATCATCATTGGAATATTGATATCTAATTAATACTCTGATCATATCTGATTATCGGGAGGAACTATATATGATAATATTAGCTAAATTATATCCGAAGTACGGGATCAATAGATTATGGAATGAGCTTGCATCTGAACGAAAGAACCTTTATCTTGAAGGTGTGAAGCCCATAACTGCTTTTACAGTGGAAGGCAAAGGGTGTGTGTGCATGATGCTGGATATAAGTTCCCTTAATGCATTTCAGGATAAATTCCTCAATGAGATGAATAAAGTGGTCTCACTCAGGAAGACCGAGACAGTTCCACTTATGTCACCTCTCTTCTTCCCTGTAAGAGAGGGGGTTGATTATACACTTCATCGATATATTGCCAGCCTGGAAGTCGCACCCGAGAAATATGATGAGGTTTACAATAAGATCCTTGATACGAAGTTCACCAATGATACGTATGCTCGTTGGATGTCCTATTCTCTTGGAAAGGAGGACATCATCCTGTTCATGTTCTCTGATGATCGTGAATCCACAAATGAGTTCATCAATAAGAACATAGAATCCATAGGCGGTGTCAAGACCATTGAGATCGAGAGGATATTCGACTTCATGCCCATGTTGTCCACCGAGGCCTTCAGAGAATTGAAGGCTCCTTTCATGTATTCCCATCCTCCTGGCCATAATGGGAAACTTTTGGAACCAGAACTATATCAGAGATACACGGAAGAGAATGGCCAAATGATATCCATTGTCAGGATGATGCCCAAAGGTTCCTTGAAAAAACTTTGGAATGAGATTGACAATGCGGAGGTCTTGAG
>JAEHCO010000004.1 GCA_020697715.1 Methanobacteriota archaeon
ATATACAATGATGATGATAATGATATGTGGGATAGGTCATCAGAAACAGAGAGCGATGACTGATTAATTCAATAATTAAGTAAAATACTTCTGATAGCCATATTTTATGATGGTCATATTTTATGATAGCCATATTAAATTAATTCATAATATTATGATCGATCCTTTGATTGCAGTTCCACCAGCCTGAACTTACAGGCTTCTGCACCCAGACTCACACACTCGTCCTCAAAACAGGCCAGCTTCTTACCGGTCTCTGCTTCATAAATGGCCTTGAGCATCCCACGCACCCTGTGGCATGTTACATCGCCCACTTTCGAGGAGGCTTCTATAGAGCCTGTTGTTGTCACATTGTAGCCATCGAATTCGATGCTTTCTATCCAACCACGTCCTTTGATCAATCTGCCAGCAGTGGTATAATAATCACTACCATCTGTCTTGGCGATCTTGGCAATTATCTCGCCAAATGCAAAGCCCTCTCTGAAAAAAAGTCCGTAACAAGCATGAGACATCACACTCTCATAGAGCCCCCTGATCTTTTCGAATTCCATTTGTGAGATCCTGACGAACTTCATGGCATTATAACATAGGCTTCAAGGGTTTAAAATTTATGTTCATATGGACAGTGAACTTTTGAGCTTGGCAGTTCACTATACCCAGATGGCATGCCGGGTTCTCATGTTCTTCTCGGTCTCATTCAATTTTTTCATAATATCGGATATCATGCCATCAAAGAATATGAGCGCGGTATCTTCAAAAAGAGTGCCAAGGGGAGCCAGTTCAGATCGAGTATTATTACTATCTGCTTCCATGGTTATCAATAGATTGGAAGCATGTGCAAGTTTGGAGCTTCCTTTGGCTGTAATTACCGCAACAGTAGCACCGACCCTGCCAACAATATTGGCTGTTTGGATCGCTGACATAGTCTCACCAGTCTTAGAGACCACAATGACAAGATCATTTGGCTCGACAATAGGTGTGATGGTCTCACCAATGAAGAATACCTTGAGGCCTAATTGAACAAGACGGATCGCAAAGGCCTTTCCTACAAGACCGGACCTGCCAACACCATATATGAATATCTTTTTGGAATTCAAGATATTATCTATGAGATCATTTCTACTATCATGGCTGGATGATTCTAAGCATTGTTTGATCCTGTCGATGATATATTCCTCAGATTCTTCCAATCCATCACCATCATTTTTTCTTATTGTTCTCTTTCAGCTTCTGCCTTTCAGCTTTTGCTTCTCTTTTTGCAAGAACACGCTCAAGTATGACCTTCATGTACATCGCATCATGTTCGAGTAGTGGAGAACCACAGATAAGGGTCAGATCTATATCATTATCAAGGATACATTCTGCTAATGGCTCGAATTTTAGGTCACCTTTCTTAATAGGAGTATATCTGATCTCATTGCCACCTTCATGCTCCACACCAGAGAAATGAGTGTGGAAGAAGCCATTACTGTATTTATCGGCCTTATCGAACAATTCCTGGAAATCTTCCTTCTTCTTAAGTGCCCCATTGCCTCTTGCATGGATATGTGAGAAGTTTATTATTGGCACAAGTCCAGGTACATCTTTACATAACTTTATGATCTCTGGAAATGTTCCGAATATCTCCTGCCGTCCACTTGTCTCCACACCGATCGGAACATGAATATCATTCTCTACAAGCCAGTCTGAAATGAAGAGAAGATTCTCCTTGATATTCTTCGCAGCCAGGGTCTTGGAATAATTACCATACATCCCAATATGAGTCACCAGCATACTGGCGCCTAATTGTTTGGCAAGTAATCCTGCCCATTTGATACTATCAATGCTTTTGAAGAGAAGGTCATTGTCTGCGACCAGATCCATGTAATAAGGTGTATGAATTGATAATTCAACATCAAGGTTCCGGGCTATTTCAGAGAGCTCGGACAAGTGGGTGTAATCTCTGGCAATTGGATTGGACATGGAAAAGATCGTATCTCCTTTTTTGATCTCCTCGTTCAGAGGGACATTCTCCCTCTTCTTGCCACTACCGCGTGATACTTCGACCATGATCTCATTATGGAATTCAAGAGGAGTTATGCTATCCTCTTCTTCAGTAGCGATCCTTTCATACACATTTGTTCGTAATACTTGGATCTCCATAGCGGTAAGTCCCAATATATGAACGTCTTCAATACCATCCCTCAATGTTCTGCCTTTGCAGGACAGTGGGATTCCTGAAGGACCGTATCTTATCATGATCCACCTCTTAATATTAAATAACAAAATAATAATGAAATATCCATACTCACACCCTTGAACTCGACCCTGTAAGGAGAACATGCATAATAAGGTATCTATTAGGTTACTATTAGGTTATATAGACATAATGGTAGCCATATATGGCAAAATGCCTACAGTATCACAGGCATGATAAATTATGGGAAATATGAACAATAATTATTTCATAATAGGAACTGTATGGGTTCTTTAATGAATACTGTGAAGGCGATCGTAATCTTTATTCTCATCATTATGATAAATCTCAGCGCATTGCCTGCATCTGTTACCGGTGACGTAACTGATGCAGGCAATGTCAATAAGATGATCAGGGATATCAGAACACCAATAATAACGCCAGGTGAAAATGGGGCACTGGAATTCCAATTGTTCAATCCAATGATGGGAAATTCGACCATGGGCAATATAACCCTCATAGTGTCCATCTATCTTTATAAAACAACTGAGCAGGCCATATCTACGGCAGATATCCAAAATGCTCCGAAATTCGTGGAATCTGGATCGACAAATGCCATGATCCAATTGGATACTCTAAAGGCAAATACATCAGAGATCATAAGTCTGGACATAAGCACAATAGATGATACCCCTCATGGGGGATATTTTTACCAAAGCTCTTATTTTGTTAGCTTTCTTCTTGAATTCAATATGAACAATGATTCATATGTAATGGCATCAAGAGGTCATTTCTCTGATGAAGAATGGTTCATATTGATTAACAATGAGGCAGATGATAGTGGTGTTAACATAACCTACATGAATTCCCTGGGTTATGATGGTATAATTCCAGATACGTCCTTCAGTGTCATGAAATATATACCACACTGGCCTTATTATCTTCTCATTGCTATCGCTGCATTCATTGGAGCTGCGGCTTTATCATTATATATCATAGAATCAGATACAAAACATGTGAAATTAAAGAAAGGCCTTCAGAAGATGTGGGGCAAATTTTATCAATTTAGGAAACTTGCGAAATACCGCTTTGGACGCAATAGAGGGAAAGTCCATATCCCCCCTAGAGATAAGGAATCTTGAAAGATCCTCATCACCAAGGATATGAATAATCTCATCCAATTCATTATCATCAAGACCAATGAATATCTTACGAAGCAATAATGCCTGTTTTATCTCCTTTCCGATGGTATCCATACAAAGATCACTGTATATTTTCAGATGATCCTTGTTCAATCTATCGCTTTCCAGTGATGCGATAGCAGTATCTGCACAATGTCGCGCGCACATTAGACCATAGACCAATCCACCACCTGTAAGGGGTTTTACCTGGCAGGCGGCATCCCCGACCAACATCATACGATCCGAATAATTACGATCAATTAGGCCAAGAGGTATCGAGCCAGAATTAATTGTTGATATTTCATCCATTATACCAAGCTTCTTCAGGAAGGAATAGAAGAATCCTTTAGGATATTTGCCCCCAGACGTGCAAAGACCAATACGAACATTATCATCGGTGGGAATGAGCCATGTGAAAAAGCCAGGAGATACATGGTTGCCAATATAGATCTCGACCTCATCCCGGATAAGATCAGGAAGAGTACTTAATGGAACCTCGGTCTGCATACCGAAAAGATATTCCTGAGGGAGTGGCAGATCATTCGCATCTCTGACATTGGAATAGGGGCCGTCAGCACCAATTATTAGTTTGGAAGATATCTGCTGAGTAATACCGCCATGTTTGATACTAGCAGTGACCTTTTCGCCAGAATGTTCCATCCCAATGAACCTTGATCCAGTCGATATCGAGGAGCCCGCATCCATGGCCTTATCAGCCATTCCTGTATCGAATTTTTGCCTATCCAATACCAAAGCCTTATTTGAATCAGATCTTAAAGAAATTGTTGAGTTAGGAGATATGATCTTTCCGCCTTTTATTCTGTTCAAAATTGGAAGGTTATCATAAGCCAGTTCCTCTATACGAGTACTGACGATACCAGCACATTGTAAAGGAGAACCGATCTTTTGATGTTCTTCAATAACAAGAACATCAAGCCCTGCTTTGGATATCAAGGACGCTGTTTTGGAGCCAATGGGACCGCCGCCCACCACGATAACATCATAATAACTGCTTTCGATCTCAGACATCCTTTACACCTATCTATCAATACAAGTCGATTTGAATATACACTAATGTTAATACTCAAGGGCAGTAAATGAATGAGTGTATAAATATCCATTTACTGCTAAAAGAATTGAAAAGAGCCTCCAAATAGATATTAGAATAAATTATTATATAGGTTATAGAATATAATCATAATAGGATTTTTATAAAATGATTGTTATTATTATGTGATAAATAATTAGAATTCGACATACATTACCCTATTTAATTGCCTAACTTTTTAATAATATATACAATAAATAATTATTTAATGGAGTATGTGGATACACTTATATATAATTAGTATAATGTTACTATAACTATAGAGAGAAATAGCCGGAGCTATATTATTTGGGATAAATAAGGTCCGGCCGGGCATATTTCTTGAAATATGGAGTGGAATAATTGCCGAGTAGCTATCTAAAAGCTATGCAATTGACGAAACAGCTTGAGGAAAAAGCAAAAGAAGCAACCAAGAATCGTCAATCTGCAGAAGAAGAATTGCAGGCAGCTCAAAGTGCGATGGAGCTAGCCAAAGTCTCAGATATCAATATTTCCGAAGCTACAGAGCTATATCAGCAGGCCACAGCCGCCTTTGATGACAAGGAATATAAAAATGCCCTAAGTCTTGCAATACGCTCCAAAGAAGTTACCAATCAACAATTTAGCGATCACTCCATGAAGATCGTGGACTCCACAGCAAAATTATTGGAGCTGGTCCAGGGTTTTGGCAAGCCATCTGAGAAGGCTGCCGCACTATTGGAAGAAGCAAAAAAGATCGTCCTGGAGAATGAATTTGAAAAGGCCATTGACCTTTCAAAACAATGCTGGGAAGATCTGGAAAAAGTGGTTCATGAACATCTATCCGATGAATTCTCCACAGCACAATCCATGATAGTGCTCGCCAGGAACAGTGGAGAGGACATGACCTCGGCCGAGGGATTGCTGGAGAATGCCAGAGAATACATGAACAATCAAGATTACTCTGCGGCACTGGATAACTTAAAACAATGCATATCTGGGCTTAATACGGGCATACAGACGCAGATCGATGAGATGATGGATGAAGGCAGGGGCTTTCTAATAAGTGCAAAAGAGCTTGATGCAGATGTTACCAAGATAGAAGAGCTACTGGCAAAGATAGAAGAAGAGCTGAAGAACAGTGAATTCGAAAAAGCATTGAGCACATCACGTCTCTGTAAATCTGAAGCAGAGAAGACATTGAGCATTTCCATTTCAGCAAGCATAGAAGACAGACTGGTGGACATAGAGAAAGCCGAGACCATCAATGCAGATACGGACAAGGGCCATGAAATTATCAATAAAGCTAAAAATGCTTTAAAGAATGGTAATTACTCTGAAGCTCTAACTGCTCTCAAGGACAGTGCTGAAGAGATACAGAATACTCAATTCCAGAGAGTGTTGAAGACCATATCACAATCACGATCTAAATTCATGAAGGCAAAGAAATACAAAGCAGACCTCAGTGAGGCAATAGACTATCTTAACAGAGCACGTGAAGCTTTAAAAGAAGGAGATTTCCTGGAATCGCTGCAGATGGCGAACCAGGGAGATAAGGTAGTGGATGAGATCATAAATGAGTTCGACCAGATGGAGGAAATACTCACAGATCTCGAGACAAAGCTCAATGAAGCGCGTGAACTTGGCGTGGACATTGCAGATGCTGAAGAACTATACAAGAAGGCTTACAGCCATTTCGAATCTAATAACATTACAGAATCAAATAAATTCAAGGAAAATGCAACAAAGATCCTGGACGGTGCCTTGTATTCCTTTATTACAGACATGATAGAGACAGCGGAACTCGTCATATCTGCAGGTGATAATCTAGGAGCTCTTCTTGATGAGCCAAATGATTACATGCACAATGCGATAAAAGCTGTGAAGGAAGGAGAATATAGGATCGCATTGGAAGAAGCAGACAAAGCCATAAACCGTGCAGAGGAGATCATCAAGATCCATGTATCCAATACCATAGCATCAGCCGAACTGGCATTGCAGGAAGTATCAGATGTGGATGAGGATGAGATCGAAAATCTCATAGGCAAAGCAAAGACAGCCTTTGAGCAGAATGCCTTTGACGAAGCCTACAGACAAGCGGACAAAGCCCTGAGCATGATGGAGACAGCCCAATCTGCGAAAGCAAGGGAAACCATGACACTAATGGAAAATGCTGTGAACATTGCCAAGGAAATGGAATGTGACCTTTCAGGTATCGAGCAGGACATCAAATCCTCCTACGATAATATGACTGCCAGAGATTTCCAAATGGCACAGGATCTTTCTGAAAGGGTATATCGCAGTGTCATTAATTTACAGAAGATCACTGCCGAGAAGGAATTCGGTGACGCGAAGATAGAGGTCATCGAGGCAAAGAAGCTTGGAATTGATATCAGTGAGATGAGAGATGCACTCAAACGAGCAAAAGCTGGTTTTGAGAAAGGCGATTATAAAACAACCATGAATGAGAGTTCCAAGACCCTCGCAAATGCCAAAATGATAGTAGATGGGCATCAGGCAGCATACGAATCCATGACGCAGGCCGCAGCAATGGTTGCGGAAGCAAAGAAGAATAAGGCAGATGTCAGCACCATCATGGAAACATTGCTTAAGGCAAAGAGTGCCTTTGAGAATGCGAAATATTCTGAGGCGAAAGAATTATCAGATAATGCAAAAGAAGAAACAGACAGCATAGTCGCCCTCTACACATCGGCCAATAATCTCTCCAATGCAAGGAAATACCTATCTCATCTGGAAGAATTGGAGATAGATACCGCTCACCTCAACTCCCTGGTGGATGAGACAAAGACCGCGATGAAGAATAAAGATGCAGGGGCCGCAATAGAATTATCTGAAAAGGTAGAGAATAGCACACGTGACCTTCTCAACTCCAATATTACTAATTTAATTTCAGAAGCAGAATCCGCAATGATAGATGCAAAGGAGATAGGGATAGATATCTCCTCACCATCTACTAAATTGGACAGCGCAAGAACAATGCTTACAGAATCGGACTTTACGGCATCTATTGAATTTGCAAGGGCCGCTAAGGATGAAGTAATGAATATCAAGGAACTCAGCCAAAATGCAGCCATAAAAATGAAAGATCTGCAGGATAAGATCAGTGAAGCAGAGAATCTCTATGCCAATACAGATGATGTAAGGAAATTAAGAGATAAAGCCATGGATGAGCTGAGAAATCATAATTATGGAAATGTAATAAGCCTTTCAGATGAAGGGCTTGAGGCTACCAAAGAGGCTATAAAGAATCATATAACCAGCACAATATCCAGTTTCAGATCTGCGGCAGAAAAGGCCAAGGCTGATGGAGTTTCTGTAGTTGCGGCGGAAAAACTTCTGGAACAGGCTAAAGAAGCATTTGAGAAGGGAGACAATAAAACCGCATTGGAACTTGCCATGAGAAGTGAGGGAGAACTCGAGAAGGTCGGTCTCCAACAGGACATGGCCGCCAAAGCTATTAAGACAGCAGATGCAAAGATGGAAGAGGCAGACAAACTTGGCATATTCTCCCGACAGGCCAAGAATCTATTGGAAAGTGCCCAGAAGAATATCAATAATGGTGATTATGTCAAGGCTTTGGAGAATGCGATCCAAAGCGGTGATGAGCTTTACAAAGTAAGAGAGGAATTCTCTGTTGCAGAAGAACAGATGAAACTCCTCAAGAGCCTCATTGACACTGCCATAGAGGTTGGTGTTGAGATATCTCTTGCAAAGAAATTACAAATGGATGCAGAGAATGCCATGAGCGGTCATGATTACAAGACCGCACAGGAGATCGCCAAGGAAGGTTTGGTAGAAGGGCAAAGATTAACTTATTCCAAATTATCCTCGAAGATCACAGACACCTACAAATTAATAGACCTCGGAGTAAATCTAAATCTTGACATGGAAGGATTGAGTTCCATAATAACAGAATCAAAGACCTTTATGGAAACAGGCAAGTTCATGATCTCCAATGAAAAGATCACCACAGCATCTGACCAAGCTACATCTATTTTGAATAAACATGTTACAGACATCATAACGGATTCTGAATCATCAGCAAGCCATGCAAAGAACTTTGGTATAGATATCTCGGAAACATTAAGATTATTGGCAGAGGCTAAAGAAGCATTGAGCATCGGAAGATACATGAATGCAATGGAACTTGCAAAGAAGAGCAGGAGTGAGATATCAGATCTGCAAAAAGGAATAGAAAAGGAATTCATTGATCTGACTTACAAGGCAAATACTTTAATATCTTCTGTCAAGAAATTCGGTATCAATGTAAAAGAATCTGAGGAATTATTTGCTCAGGCCAGAGAGGTCAAAGCAGAAGATCACAAACAGGCAATTAAACTTATCAATCAGAGCATCCAATTGGCACAGAGCACTATGGACGAGTTCCGACCTAAGCTCTCTGCGAAGATCACGGACGACAGAGTGATAAAGGGACATTGGGTGGACACAGAGATCACCATTACCAATATCGGAAAGACATTGGGTACTGACATATCGGTCAAGATGTTAGGAGATATCGAATACCATGGAGACATGAAGGTTGAAAAGCTCATGGGCGGTGGCAAGGATATCACCATTCCGATCAAGATAAAATTCACAGAGGGCATCGGTGAACAACCCGTCATCCTCGAGATGATATCGCACAGATTAATGGACAATCAAAGATTTACAGACAGTGTAACTGCAAATATTGTCGTGGTCGAGGATATTCAGGTCAAGAAAGTAAAAGATTCATCCTTTGAAAAGATGAAAGCTCCCGAAGATCTGAAATGTAATGTCTGCATGGGAACTGTGAAGAAAGGTCTTGACATAATAAAATGTAGTTGTGGTAAGGAATACCACAACATGTGTGCTACAAGATTCGGCAAGTGTACCAATTGCGAGAATAGCTTTGCTGAAAAGATGGACAAGGATGCGGAGGAAGATGTGCTTGGAGATCTTGGTGGCACCACACCGACACCAAGTCCAACACCTGCGCCAGTAAAGCCCGCGCCAACACCAGAACCTGCTAAAGAAGAGAAGCCTGTAACACCAAAGCCTGCAACTGAACAGAAACCTGCGCAGCCGGTAACTCCTGCACCAAAACCAGAGGAAAAGAAGAAGGAAGAGAAGAAAGAAGTGAAGCGTGTCAAATTGAGAATTTGATCAACATACTTTATCTTCTTATTGTTCTATAATATCATTCTCTACATTATAACAATTCTATTTACACATATATGTATAACATTAGTCTTACATAACTATACTAATTATAATCTAATTATTAATTGAATTATATAACCAACGTATGCACGTGTGTAATACATTGTACAAACTATACGCCATAATGCATGCATCGTTCATTCACAAGCACATAACTAACAGACAGATACCTCATTCGTTCTAGAGATCCATGTATTAATGTAAACTTTCTGAAGATCGAAAGTATGTACAATGACCTTAGGTAAACCTAAAACAAGAAAATATAAAAAGTAAAAGGGAGAGAGCCCGAAGGCTCTCTCATTTTAGTTTGGTTTGCTGCTTACCAGTTTACAGTCCAGGTATAATCTGCTGTTGTGTAAACCCAGTATGCTTCACCACGCTGCAGAACATAGTTGTCTGCCAGTGTAATGATGTCGTATGGTCCAGCACCGTATCCTTCGACCTTTAGGATCGAAGCATCTTCTGCCTTCAAGTCACCAACATCATAACCTACGCCGTTAGCTGGGTATCCAACAAGATTCCAACCAGCATACAAAGAGATGTCTGTGGTTGGATCATCAGCACCATTACCGACCTCGAAGTCGTTGTCTGCTGCTGTGATGTGTATCCAGAATCCCTTCATGTTGTCTGCATTTGGCATATCTTGTGTCAGTCCTGCTGCGGCCTGGTTCTTGTCATAGCACTTCCAGTGGTCTGCTGCATCGGTTGGGTCGTACCATTGGATAGCATCCCAATCAGTTCCACCGTCACCCCATGTATCATCATCGAAGACAGATAATACAGTGTTGGTAACAGCCACAGGATATGATATAAAGTTCCATCCTGTTGAGAGTCCTCCAAAGTTGTAGGTTTCTGGTGGTGGTGCAACTCCTGTGACGTATACCTCGGTCTCGTATGAAGCTGCCTCATTACCAGAGGAATCTACTCCTCTGACCCATAGCTTATGCCACTGTCCAGATGTCCAAGTTGCTGTCTCGGCTCCTAAGATGTCTATTGTGACTCCCTCAACCATGGAGTTGAAGGTACCATCTTGGGCATTCATTGCCTGACCATTTGCACTCCACTCTGCAAGTGTTGGGTCTGTTGCCCAGCGCATCCAGTGTGCGGTAGCAATTGTTGATTTCCCAGTGGTTGAGTCATCAATGGTTGCTGTCAAAGTAATAGCGTCACCAGCGTTTATTGGGTTCAGGTTTGTGTTAACAGATCCAGGTATGGTTATTGGTGGTGTGTTGTCAACATTGTGGTCTATGGTAAAGTCTCCAGACTCACTGTAATCACTCAGTGTTGAGTGGATAGCACTACCGAGAGCAACGACCTTGATCCTGTAGGTGTCTGCATCTTCAAGGGCAGATATATCCCATGAATAACTGGTCGCACCACCTGCAAGAGGTGCTCCGTTCAGTTTGATGTACTCCTGACCACTGTTTGGACTGTAGTAGACATCGATCTCTGATGCACCTGCGACTGTCCATGAGATACCGTATGTAGCTGCTGCTGTGATGGTCTCTCCGCCAATTGGATCTGAGAGATCAATTGTTGGGTGGTTTCCACCAAGAAGCCACTGAACGGTCTCATCAAGAACACCTGCTCTTAATGAATCGATGGTAGGTGGTAATCCTGCTGGATCCCAGTTTCCTCCGGATCCTGTGCTATCAAGCATATCGTGGGAGAAACCCTCGAACTGTATCCTTGCAGTTCCAGCGGCTCCACCATTGGTCTGAGCGATAGCACCGCAGTCACCAGTGATTTGGCTATCCACGTAGTCCCATGATGCAACACCAGGGTTACCTGCAATGTTGGTTGCGATATCCAGACTGTCTGGCCAGAACCTGTCGGCACCGTATACATCCTGCTCAAGATTCATATTGTCGAATCCATAAATGGAGTTCAAAGAGTGGCCGACATCAGCAACCTGCATGGGGTTGATACCTCTTGTTGGATTACTCCTGCCACCTTCATTTCCGCCTCCGCCATCTGCGTCATCACGGTTATATGTGGCTGCCAAGTAATCTGCAAGCCAAGCTACGTCAGGTTCAGTTCCTTCTGGTCCCATGTCCCAACCTACATCCTGACCGGACACCAATGCCATTGGCACTGTGCCAGAAGATGTTGTTGCTTGGTCAAGGTATCCTTCCAATGCAGCTCTGTCTAATGGACCGAGCTGAGGGTATCCCTCTGATACGGTCCAAATGATCATTGGAGCCTGGTTAAGATCTGCTGTTGTTGGTGATCCAAGAACGTTCATGTCCCAGTGGGTGTATGTCCATCCGTAGTTGTCCAGATTATTCATCCAGTCCAATTCGAATGGTGAACCATCTAGATCGGATACACTACCGATATCATCGTCCACAAGAAGGATCAAAGCTCCACCAGAGGCTGCACTTGTTGTCCTGAATGTGTAGTATGCACCACCGTGGTCATCATATGATGTCCTTCCACGCCAGTCTGTTGATTCTACATAGAACTCGTACTTGGTGTTCTCATCAAGGTTCTTACATGGAACACTGTGCAGAAGTGACAGAGAGTCAACTGTTGCTATTGACCAAGGTGATGTTCCGAATTCACGGTAATACACCACACTGTTAGAGTTCTCATCCGTGTCCCATGTTGGAACACCAGTTGTACCTGTGATACCTGTAACGAACACATTGTTTATAATAGGTCCATGGAAATCAGCCCATGCAACGGTTGTTGCTGTGAAACTTGGGTTTCCATCAGTATAAGATGCTGTTATTGTGTCACCGTGGGCGACCTGCAATACACCATCTGCTGCTACAACATCAACATTTGTTGCTATTGGAGCACCTACATTGTAGATACCTGAGAAAGTGTCTGTCCATCCAAGTGTCATTGTCTCTGAGTCACCAGTTATTGCGGTTGACAGTGTAACGGTAACACTTGGTGCTGGGTTGTTCGAATCCTCGACTGTAACAGCTATGGAGTCTGCGTCATCGTAGACTGTTCTGTCCATGAAGACCTTTCCATATCCGTCTGTGAGAGCACCAGAGATTACGATAGCGAAGTTCTGTGGTCCCATTGCGATATTCTCTGCAGATACCCTTACGACGTATGTACCGGCTGCTGGATTGTTTATCCTAACATCCTCTACATTGTTAAGAGTGTCATAGTTGTTGGATGAACCTGTGTCCTGTGAGTAACCACCTGCATGGTTGTTACCTCTCCATTCTGTTCCACCAGGTCCCATAACAAGCATACCGAGATCATTAACAAGCATCTTGGCTGCGGTTGGGTTACCTGGGTAATCAGTCCAGACAACTGTTGCTGTGAAGTCCTCTGCACCAGAAGCGACACCAACGGGGAAATCAATGTAGTCGCCTGTGACCATTCCCTGTAGGTTATCGTGTGCGAAGACATCCAATGCATCTCCAGCGAAGTAAAGACTGTTATCCAAGTTCAGACAGCCCCAACCCTGAGCAAAGTCAGGTCTTGAGCTGCTGATATCGTCACCGCCGTTCAAAACAGTGGCCTTTATCAAAGCTGCGGATGGTGAGAAACCGTTTGCTGAAACCTCAGCTCCAGTTGGGTACCATCCCTCTGTGTAGTACTGGCGAACCAATGCAAGGTTACCGGCCACACCTGGTGTTGCCATACTTGTTCCCTGCATGGACTGGAATCCTCCACCGCCGTCTACAGACATGATGGATTCTCCGCAGAAACCAATATCTGGTTTGATCCTGCCATCAACGGCTGGACCCCTGCTGCTAAAGGATGCCATTCCAGTTCCTGTTGCTGTCAATGCTGCAACAGCCCATCCGTTCTTCAACTCGGCCTGTGAACCAATCTGGTATCCTGCTGGTCCATCGTTACCTGCTGCGAATAGGATAGAGAAATCCTGGCTGTCCCATGCATACAAGTCCTCTACTGCTGCATCAGACATATATCCTAGACCGCCGCCCCAGCTGTTTGAGTGGAACTTAGCCCCGGATGTCTCTACATTAAGGAACATGTCATTGTAGTAATCACTTGGTGAGTAGATGAAATCAGACTCAATTGGTTCTGTTGCTGGATCATCCTGTCTTCCAAGATCATGGAAGATGACCTGAGCATTGAATGCGTGACCATCGTATGTTGCTGCATTCCATACTCCGTATGGTGCACCGTCACCCAATACTGTACCGGCAACGTGGCTACCGTGGTATGAAGCTGCTGCCTCATCACCCATTTCACCATCTGCATCTGCTGGTATGTAATATTCCAGAACTTTGTCTCCTGAGCCGATGGTATATCCACCGCCATTGAAGTTGTCGTGGTCCACATCATCGAGTCCCACTCCTTCTGCCAGGCCTGAATCACCGATAGCGACTATCTGACCCTCGCCCTGTATACCCATGTTGTGGATAGTACGGGTGGAGCCGCCGGCTCCAGACTGTGCAATGACAACTGAGCCATCATTGACGATCTTTGTATCTGCGCGCTCGCTCATCCAGTTAACGTCTGGGAATGAGGCGAGATCGCCCATAATAGATGCATCGAACTCTGCCACGATCTTGTTTATCTGATCGTTCCTGGTCACAGATATTATTGTGCCTGCATTGTCCTTTAGGAATCTTACTGCCGGACCGTTATTGCCTCCATTGAAGAGATCAATGTTAACGGTCACTTTACCCTGCCTACCGTTCAGCTCTTCGCTGATCTTGTAGGCTGGCTGGTAAATACCCATCCATTGGTTGCCCTTTACCGCATTAACCTTACCCTTTGCATCATTGTCCATACGTACAAGGAAAGCATTGTCCGGGATGTAGCTGAGTATTTCTCCGCCTGCCCTGGCGATATCAGCTTTCCATTCCTCGGATACTGCCCCATTCTTCTGTACTATGTATGTACCTTTTACATGGTCTGGGTATGCATTGATACCGAGGGTAGTTGGCATTGCCGGGTCTCCCTTTGCTGTATCAAATTTCGCATTCTTCAACCATATATTTGTGCTTGGGGGTTGTGCGACTACCTGCTCTTCACTGACGTCCACTCCAGCTACAACTGGAACATTGAACAACAGTGCAGTAGCAGATAATATCATGCTAAGTGCTATAACAATAGCAACTGCCATGCTCACAAACTGTTTTGCTCTTTTATCATTATCCATTCAGTTTCCTCCTCTAAATTCTCCGTCTCGTCTTGGTTCTAAATAAGTATGTGTTGTAGTGTTTGCCCACTTACACCATATACTACATCGTTAATAGATTATGTAAGTACAAGTATATATACCTTTTCGCGCGATTTATAGTTTATATATTTAAAGGTATTTATATCTAATATCTCTTAATATTTTTCAATATTTGGGGTTATACATCGTTAATGTATGCGCATTAATTAATATTTATATTAAAATAATAATAAATTAATAATTAAAATTTTGAATGTTCTAAAGTATACCGAAATATACTTATCTACTATCTTGTTCTACAATGTTGATGGAACCTCCAAGAGGATATCTAACATGCGTATTATCTATTCTGATCATAATTCTATTGACCATGCCAGTGATCACTATGAACACTGAAAGGGCACAATATGATCATCATGATGGAGCTGGCGTACGCAGTACCATTACAGATCCACTTATGAAAGAGATCATATTTGATGAGAGCCATCGTCAATGGTGGTCACTCTGGGACACAGGGTTCATTGGATACTCAGACCTGGCAATAATGATGGAGAAAGAGGGTTACAGAGTAAGTGCAAACACAGGTTCGCTTGTAACAAACCTTGAAGGTCAAGCAGCAGGAGATGTGCTTGTTCTAGGAATGGCCGATCGACAGACCTATTCCCAATCAGAGATAGACGCAATGCTGGATTTCGTCAACAGAGGAGGGGGGCTTCTGATAATGAGCGAGCACGAAGAATCGGATGGATCTCCCTGGTACACATCAGATTTTCTGAATCCAGTATCTGAGAACTTCGGCATAACTTTCAACTCTAATGAGGCAAGTGATGCAGATAGTTCACATCCAGAAAAAGTGATCTGGATGGTCACAGACGTAGATGTTCTAGATGTGCAGGATGTTTGTCTTTTCTTCGGGAATACTATGAACTTAACAGGAAATGCAATACCTCTAGCAACAACTTCCTCAACAGCCACCCCGCCTAATGCACCAATCATAGCTGCCTCAAGCTATGGAGAGGGTCGCGTCATTGCATTGACAGATACAGAGTTCATATGGAATGGAGACCACAGGATCGGAATGCAATACATGAATAACAGTGATCTTGCAAAGAGGATCTTTGAATGGCTTAGCAACTCACCCGATGCAGGGTCAGATACCAAGATAGTTCCTGAATATGATCTTATCACGGCAGATTTCTTCCAATTGAATCTCACGGTCACAGGAGCAGGATCCATAACTGCCGATATGGAAGGCGGAACAATAGAACCATCAACTATAAACGATCCAAATGGCCAGATACAATTCGAACTGGACATCCAAAGTGATGGATATATCAAGTTCAAGGCAGGGAATGACATACTGGTGGTCAATACATTAAGATCACCAGATACCAATCTTGCCAATGTTCTATTCGATGGGAGATATTGTAGTAGAAATGTTGATGAAAGTCTCAGTGGGATGTTGTCGATGGCCAAGAGAATGAGGGACAAGGGGATACTTGTATTTGCATCCAGCTCCAGCCAGGATCATTCACAGTATGATGCAGTTTTCATTGTGAATCCTCTTGAGATGCCAAATGATGCTCAGATATCAGAGGACACCAAATATGTCCTAATGGGTGAATCATATACCTGGCTCTATGCATTGGAATGGCCGGGAAAATACAGCCATGAGATAAGATACTGCCCAATGAATGAATACGCTGAGCTACTTGGACTGGAATTCCCACATTACGCGATATATGATCCATCTGAAGGGACCGTTAATGATGCCTTCAGGCCGATCATCCATCACGATTTTGGATACCTTATGAAAGCATACCGTAGCGGTATTCTCCTTAATACCACCAACATGACAATACTGGCCACAGGTTCTGATACTGCATGGTCAGAAAGATTGGATGTTGGAGAGAGAGATGCTTATGTAATAGATCCTGTGGATTACTTGTCAACAGATTTCTCAATGTATGATGACCGTGTCCTCGGTATTGCAGATACTGATCCATTCACCAACTCTCATTTTGGTGAAGAAGGCACTGAGGAGTTCACGGATTCTATCATATCATGGATAATTCTGTCTGCAGAGGTCAATAAGAGAAATGGATTCTATGGCCAGACCCATGAGTTCAAAGTCAACACAGCAGCAGATGTCAACTCGGTCGAGGTACTCATGGCAGATGGAGATATCATAAAATTGAAAGAGGGAAAAAATCCTGGGACATGGTGTGGAGATTATGTTGTTCCATTAGATAGTATTCCGGGCGATTATAATGCCACTATTATGACCAAGGAAAATGGTGAAAATGGATTTAAATACAATATAAATTATACAATTGATGAAATAAATCCCTGGCCACCCTACAAAATACTTGCACTCATTGTTCTATTAAGCTGTGTTTTCATCATTGTATTTTACGCTGTTAAAAAACGCGGGAACAACAGTGAAAAAGACCAGAAAGATTAAGATAGAAATATCAGACATTGACATTGATATCGAATGATAGATGAAATAGTATGATTTTCGCATTATTTTACACAGATAACAGATAGTAAAAGCAATATGAATAATACCATGCCAATCCGATAACCATTGTTCATGAATAATCTATATTATAAAGGTTATAGAGAGAGTAATTTATAAATATACATAGTGTATCCCCAATACAATATCTTATAAATCTTATAACATATTAGTAAATGAGAGAGAGGGAACACTATGTCTGAAACAAAGACAAAGAAATATTTGAGCGCATGTATAGTTTGGATGTTCGTGCTATCGGCATTTGGATCAATGGGCGGAATTATGACCAATGATGCAACATCAGAGGGGCTTATCGTGATCGATGGCCTGGACGATGGAATATCTGATGACACGACCCAGGCCGATATGGTCATATCTCCTAAGATTGATTCGACCTTAGGAGGATTCATAAAGGAAGGGACAAAGGGAATGACCAAGGTCATAGTCGCTACAACGAACACCGCACAGCTGGCTATTACCCTTAGTAAATATGAATACAGAGGTCTTATTGGTACAAAGGATACAGGAAACAATTTCCTCAAAACCCATGTGCTGGATGTTCCTGTGAACAGTCTCGAGGACATTGCAGGTCTATCTGGAGTGTATGGAGTATACGCATACCCAGACATATCACAAGGTATGACCAATCCCGAAGAGAAGAATTTAATGTTCAGTGATGATGCTGGAAATTCACCAAGTTCCATATATGATGCAGAGCAACACAATGCTCAGGAAGCTTGGATCGCTGGTTACATAGGAACAGGCTCAAATGTGGCAATACCAGAAGGCGGGATAGACTTTGGGCACCCGGATCTTCAGGGAACCCAGGCAAGAGTTCCAGCAACCCTTAGGGCCATTGGAGAGACCATTCTGGAAGCAGTTGGTGGAGAGACTGAGATATCTCTATCATCTGGAGACATAATACCAGGAACATACACGATCTATGTGAACGGATCTGCCCTAATCCCTGATACAGATTATACCATTGATCTGGACTCTGGCGACATAACCTTTACACCCGCATTGGAGTTCGCAGATGTCATAACAGCTGACTATCAATTCGATTCACCATATGCAGGATGGCCAATTGTCTTCGATTACAACTCCATGACCACATATCTGGAAACCAGTTCAACAACTGACACGTGGTATGTGAGCACCAATGAAACAGCTATTGCTTATTCCACAGCAAATACACCAGAACTGGATATAGAGGTCACTGTTAGCAGTGAGCTCACATTCAGCAGTGACACCGCAGAAGTGAAGACCTCCACAAAATTGGATCATGGCGCAGTAAAGGTAGGAAGCATCGCAGTTTATGCAGATGGCACTCAGATGCTACCAACAGAATATTCAGTGAACTATGATCTTGGTGAGGTTTATTTCTCTCCCTCGATACTTGTTAGCAACATAGGTGTCTCATATATTTATTACACCTGGGACAATGTTCCAGATTCACAGCGAATAATTCTAAAAGAATCCACAGGATACAATATCAAATCAGCTACTGGAGCAGAGAGCTATACAATTGATGGATTGGAACCAAATACCAATTACCTTTTCAATATAATAGCAACAGATGAAGCAAACAATCATGGTGGTTTCTCGAATAATCCTAATGCAATTACATATGAAGATGTAACAGTCCCTGGCCAGATAACAGATCTTATGGCTGTAGGTGGTTCAGAACATGGCACTATCGACCTCAGTTGGACAGCAGTTGGAGATGATGGGAGCACAGGCACTGCTACAAGTTATATCATTAAATATTCTGAAGATCCAATATCCAACTGGGTATGCTTTGATTACCTCTCAGATGAGTATGCACAGTCATGGGTTCCAGCAGGTACAACAATAACTGAGAACAAGGTCATAACAGGACTTGATATAGGAGTGGAATATTATTTCGCAATTATCGCAGTTGATGAAGCAGGTAACATGGGAGAAGTTTCCAACACAGACAATGCAATTGTAATGGATGATATCATAGCACCAGCAAGAATAGATCCAACTGCATACCCTGGAGCTAATTCTACTCAAGTATATTTGCAGTGGACCGCAACAGGTAATAATGGAGCTGCAGGCATAGCATCTGGCTATGAGCTAAGATACAGTACAAGCCCAATTACAACAAATGTCGAATTCCAAGCTGCCACACTCTATGCGGATTCACCAAATTGGATCCCAATGATCGCAGGGAACATTGAGAACTACACTCTTGAGATGCCTCTTGGAGGTACGACTTACTATTTCTCCATAGTGGCAATTGATACCGCTGGAAACACAGGAGACATCTCAGCTCCTGCAGGAATGGCAATATCAGCAGCCGCTGATGTTACAGCACCTGCCACCATAAATGACCTCACGGTCCAAACTGGTCCAGATCATGGAACTGTTTACCTTAATTTCACCGCACCAGGAGATAATGGAGTGGTAGGATGGGCAGAAGATTACATAATCAAATCATCCACATCACCAATAGATGCAGCAAACTGGGGTTCCGCAAGCACGTTCCCTGTTGAGTTCCCAGTAGGAAATAGATTATATCCATTGCCTGCAGAAGGAGGAACATCAGTGTCAATAATATTAGGGCTCACAGACGGCGTTGGCTGGAGCTATTTCACAGGAGGAAACGATTATTACTTTGCGATCCAGGCAGATGATGGCGCCAATAATGGCTCAGTATCCAATTGTGACAATGCAATAGCCCAGAATGATATTATTGGACCTTCAGCTATAACCGACCTTACTGCCAGTGATAGCGATAATCATGGGGAAATATTACTTGAATGGACCGCACCAGGCGATGATGGAATGATAGGCTTTGTTAAAAATTATGAGATCAGATATGATACTACTGAGATCAATGACAACGCAACATGGGACGATGCAGATGCTTATCCAATTGCCCAAAACACCTTCGAATCAGCCTTTGGCTTTATCCCTGAAGGAGGTGATCATGTCTATCTTAATTTCAGTGGTGCAGGACTTGATGAAGGTGTCAAATACTTCTTTGCAATAAAAGCAAAGGATGAGATGAGCGATAATGAACCAGGCATCTCAAACTCTGCAAATGGAACAGCAAGGGTGGATGATGAAGCACCAGGCACAATTACCCTTTCTGCAGTCGCAACTAGCCAAGAAGGAACTGTGGACCTGAGCTGGGTAGCACCTGGGGATGATGGTAATACTGGAAAAGTCAGCAAATACGAGATCAGGTATGTGAAAGCACATTACCAGAATGAATTCGTGGATGCGGATATTGAATATTCAGGTACACTTAATCCAACTATCGTCAAAACAACTTACACAGTTACAGGCATAAACAGTGAGAGCGGTGTTTACAGGTTAGGAACACTGATGGATGAGAACCTAGCTACATATGTGAACAATTACTCGGGTCAGATATTTAATTACTCCAAATTACTACTTGTGGACTCTGTAACAGAAGGTGTTTATGACACAGTATATGTTGATTTGGACTATGACCAAGATTTCACAGATGAAAAGGCCTGTGTAATGGGTGATGAGATATCCTGGAGGGACATGGATGGAAATGGACTTGCAGACAGATCTGGTGGAATGGTCTATTATATCAGTCAGGCAAATATTGTCACAGATGAAATAATAACACCAGATGCAAATGGAACCATGTGTACTCTTGATCATGATATGGTCGTGAACAATTCATGGTCTGTTAGTGTGAATGGACTCCTTGCAGAAAGTGACAGCTATGTCATGGATTATGAGAAAGGTATCATAACATTCTTAGTAGATCAATCTGCAAACACAGTTGAGATCAGCTATGAATATGATGGATTGCCATTGCCATATTCTGAGAGACTTGCTGAAAGGAGCGGTGTTGATAATGTCATCCCATTGAATGGTGAATTAGTTGCCATGTATGGAGAATACACATTAGATCTAACAGCAGGAACATCCCGAGCATCAGCAGTAGCTGGTCAAGGAATGTTGAATCACAGGAATGACATAAACGTCAAGCCTTGCCTGGGAATTGCACCAGATGCAAAGATAATCGGTATAACCGACCCAATGTACGATGGAATGATCTTCGCCATAGAAGGTTATGATGGAATTCCCGGAACTGGAGATGAAGCAAACATATACAGCAGTTCTTTGGCTACCAGCACATATGAAGCTGGCGGAGATTTCACATCAAGATATGTTGATTGGTTAGCTACAGAATACGGAAATGGAAAAACAATATTCACAGCAACATCTGGTGACTTGGGATCAGGATATGGAACTGTTACCTCACCAGGATCTGCACCAGGGGTCATAACAGCAGGACTGGCAACTGACTTCTTCTACAGGATCGTAGAAGAGCAGGACACTGGACCTTACCCATCATTCGGAGATATAATCACTGTCTCTGGAAGAGGACCAACAATGATGGGAAATCCAAAGCCTGATGTTGTCGCTTCTGGAGCTTACTTTGGATTTGTATCAGAACCTCTGTGGGCGGAGTATGATAGAGGTCCAAATGCAGGTTTCACTGACACAGTCAATATCTGGTCAGGGCAAGCATTGACCAGTTCAAACCTGGCAGCGTCTATTGCCGTTATTTCAGATGCATATGATAACACACATTCCGAACCTCTAGACATAGAGACAGCACGTTCAATTCTTATGTCTGGAGCAGAGGATATCAATTATGATGTACTCTCACAAGGAGCCGGATTTGTTGATGTTATGGAATCAGTCAAGATCGCTAGTGACACAGGTGGTTCACTCATAACACCATCTTCATGGGTTCCAGGAGATTATGATGGAGAAAGATATGAGGCCTTTGCCAAGGTTGTTGGAGCAGACACATTGCCAGAGAACCTGGAGCAAACCTTCACAATTGAAAATCATGATCAGTTCAACAGCATGGATGTTGACCTCGCGGCAGGAGAAATGCTCAAGGCCGGAGAGAGCATGATCACCATCACAAGAGACATAGATTACGGACATGGATGGACCATATTGAATGAGACTGGCTTCTACGCACCAGATGGAGAGTTATTGAATACCTTTGACCCCGCCTTATGGACAGATACGAACATGATCAAAATAACACAATATTCTATCTCAGATGAGCAGAACTACTGGATCGAGCTATTCGATTGGACTGATGAGAATGGAGATGGAATGCTGACCGGTGACCTGAATGGTGGACCATATGATGATCCAGATCTACGATTTACCGAAAGGAACAGGATGAGCGGGGCATTCATATACGGAAATGTACTGGAAGCCAGACTCCACAGTCAGGCAGAAAGGACCCATGATGGTATCGCCATATGGACCAGAGCCCTTACAGCACCATCTGTAGAACTGGACATACACATAAAAGCAGAGTTCTACACAAGAGAAGCATGGGACTGGGTCAGTCTGTCGGACAGCACATTGACGATCCCTGCAGGTGATTCTGGAACTTTCACAGCCACACTTGACAGTACCAAGGCAATGGCCGAGGGAGTTGGTTCATATGAAGGTGCGATAACATCATTGTCAGATGTTGGAAAGACCACTCTTATCCCAATGGTTGTCAATGTTGCAGCCGACAATCCCAACTTCGAGTTTGGTGGTAAGCCTGCTTTAGATGCAGTTGATAACTTTGTTGGAGTTGATTTCACCACAGTTGAAATTGTAAATTTCACGATGGCCAATGAAACTCATTTATCTATTACTAATGCGACATTCAACCAAACAGAGTTCTCTCTAAACAATGGAGGTCTGCTGAACTTCTCAACCCTGGCACTTAATAACACAGTGCTCGACTTTTCATATGCTCATCAGACCAATCTAAATAATCCTACGAACAATGACACTATCGTATCATACCACCCAGTTGACTACACTGCAGGAATTGATACCTTCTATACTTCACACCAGAACATTGTTCCGGGAACTGAGCTATTCTTGTATTATGATACATATTATGAAGAATGGTCATGGTTAAATGCCACACAGAACAATACATTATACACGTTCGACCCCGTTACAGGTGAATTTGTACTTGATTGGGCAATGGACCTCGGAGATCAGCTTTATGCCTGGTATGATTACAATCTAACTGGTTATATAACAATAACCAACACATCCTGGTATGATGTAAATTATGATACTGGACTCGTGACCTTCAATACAAGCGTACAGCCATTCGAAAATGGCCTGAAAGAAGATACGACCATGCATGCATGGTATGATTACCAGGTGACATTTGTAAATGAAACAAAGAGGAACGAATTCATATTATCGAATTCCAATGTCCTGCCAGAATCACTTGTAGTAACAGAGGATGGAAAGGCCCTATCAAAGTTCAATACCGTATCAAAAGAGATAATCATGAACAATAGCAGGGAATACAAAGACCAGGAGATCATAGTTGCTACAGATACAGTTACAACAACTGCATATCTTGAATTATACGAAGCAGGATATCAGATCGGCCCAGGAACTTATTCCTTATACCTTGATGGCGTATTGATGGTCGAAGGAATAGATTATGACCTGGACCTTCAAACTGGTGAGATAACCTTTTCTATCCCTCTTGATCTTGGCATGGTAGTGACTGCAAACTATGGAACTTATGCAGTTGGTGTCACAGAGATCGAAATTCCAAATAGCAACATATACGACAATGTGAAATCAGGAACTGATGTCCTTGGTTACCAGATTTACAGGAATGGAAATAAACTGACGGATGGGCTTCACTACTTTTTGTCCAAGATACCTGTCAAGAATGAACTGAGCATTACATCTGCAGGAGGCGAAGCTGGATTCAACCTTGTAAACATAGGGATATTTGAAACCAGTGATAATACTCTATACCTGGATAATGCAGGCACACTGACAGAGATGGTCGAAAGTGCAAGCGCAGGACAACCCAACTATGAGATGAACTATAATACTGGAGAAATAACCCTTAATGGTTGGACACTTACTGCCGGAGAATCCGTGCACTCATTCTATAATTATTCTGGTTGCATTGATGGAAAGATAAAGTTGAATGTCTTCAATCAGGTAGCTGGTGAAGTGTCAGTTGAATCCGCCACTGCAGGACAAGACACATTCTCAGTATTCTATAATAATTTGAATGACATAGGTGGTTCTTCACCAAACACATTCTACTACACGAATGGAACAGGAACCTTCAAATTGGTGAAATTGGATGTAAACGGTGATCTCAATTACAAGATAGACACTGCAACAGGTGATATCAGTCTTAATGGCTGGAGTATGGCCGCAGGAGATACTGTGGTCGCATACTACAACTACACTGGACTGAAATCCGGGGACTTCTTTGAGATAGATTACAGTTATGGAAGATATCTCTTCAATCCAATAAATGGAGAGCTTAATTTCCTTTCAACTCCCGCAGATGGATCTGATCTGGAAGTCACATATTCCTACTATGATTGTGCCAGATTATTTGACCCAAGCATGATAGGTGCTGGATTTGATGGAGCTGGTGGAAGAGCAGGAGATTGGAGATACTACTATGTAGATATTCCTGATCAAGGGATCTTCACAGATCCAAACACCAAACTTCTCTTAAATGTAGAATGGTGGAAGGACCTAACAGACATAGATGCATTTGCCTTTGGAGAAACAACATTGATAAATCCAGAATCTGGAGATACCTTCTCTGGAGAGAGATATGGACCACATGGATTGCAGATGAATGGCGGTAGTACGGAGACTGCTACCTTCTTCACCGCAAGTGGAGGGCCTATCGAATATAGTACTCCAGACATAGGATCGGGTCTGAATGTCATTGCGATACACAATGTGCTTATGGATGGCGAGTCTAATTTAGAGCCAGTTAAGGGAAAGGTCGGAACCTTCTCCCTGGACAAGGACAAGGTCAGCATAGTCACCAATGAACTTGCAGGAAGTGCGAGCGTGACTGGTGTTTCCAATATGGATCTTGGAGGACGTATAGGTGGTGTTGCAGCAGGACCTTCTGCACCAGTTAGCTATCAGGACATGGAGGTTTGGCAGGACGAGGCAGACTGGAGCCTGTTTGATACATTTGATGGTCAATTGGCCTCTGGAAATACCACAATATCAGTTACATTAGAAGACTGTCTTATCTTTGATGTTCATATTTTCGGGCATACCCAAGCATATGGTAGAGAGGGAAGCTTTGGAGATGTTGAGGATCTTGATCTTGGCGTGTTCCTTGATGAGAATGGAGACGGCATAACTCAAGAAGAAGAGTTGTATGCTATGGATGCGGATGGGGATGCTGACGAGCAAGTGAAGCTTATCGGACCACCAGATGGAACATATCTCATAAGAATCTATGGTTTCACACTAAAATCATTGCCTGCTCACTTTGATATTGACATAACAAACGTGCAAGGCCTTGGATTTGAAGTAGAGGGAGAAGGAACCGATCTTACACCAGATGATCCAGACAAGTGGAGAACCGACACACCATTACCAGCATACACACCATCAACCTTGGACCTAGAATTTGATCTTCCAAGTGCAAAGGACGGTATCACACTACAAGGAGCCTTGTACATTGGCCCTGGTGAAGCACCATTCACAATGTTGCTACCTATCGAGCTCAGGTATGATGCAACACCACCAACAAGCAGTGGTTTCAGCCCAGGGAATGGGGAAATGATGCGCGACACCAATCCAATAATAACTTCCAATTTCAAGGATTATGACTTTGGAGAACTGGTTCCCAACAGCATAAATATGAAGGTCGATGGAATTGACATAACACCACAGGCCACGGTCAGTGTGCCTTTTGTCGATGATTTAGATTCAGTTGCACCATCGCCAGTACAAGGATATCCACTTGGAACCATAAGTTACACACCAGCAGGTGACATGGATGAAGGAATTCATTATGTTGAGTCATCCTGCATGGATAAGGCAGGAAACACATACACCGACATGTGGACCTTCTTGATAGACACAGGGTTACCATCTCTGATCGTCAATACACCAGAATTGGACATGGCTTACACAGCCAATGAGGAATATGAGATCACTGGCCTTATAGAGAAGAACTCTACCTTGAACATATATGGAGTTGAGATTGTAAGCTTAATCCAGAATGATGGTAAATTCTCTGCGAATATTCTACTTGAGAATGGAGAGAACGCGATCACAATAACAGCTACAGATCTTTCAGGAAACAAAATGGAGATCAAAAAGTCAATAGTCTTGGATCAGAATATGCCTTCATTTGAAGGATTCGTCTGTGAGGAAGGCTCCAGGACCAACAAGGATAAGGTCTCAATAACTGGGGCAGTTGATGAAACTGGATACTTGACCATAAATGGAAAAGACGTAGTAGTTAACAGTGTTGGATCCTTCTCAACAGTTGTGAACCTTATCAAGGGTGAGAACGTATTACACCTCTCCTTCACAGATATGGCAGGAAACACCGTTGATGACTGGATGAATGTCACTCTAGATCAGACATTACCTCAGATCATCATGGATGATCTCCCAACAAAGGTATATTCAAAGAACTTCACCTTTGGTGCACAGATCGATGAGGAAGAGCTGAAGATCGGTGGAGTCAGGGTCAATGGAAAACAAGTAACTGTAGAATCCACAAGAGGAATATCCGAGTTCCAGAGAACAGTCATCCTAAGCTATGGCATCAATACCATTGTGATAGAAGTGGAGGACAGGGCAGGCAATGTGGTCGAATTTAGACATGCTGTTGAATTCACAGTTGATACTACCACCACAGATGGTAATGCCACCGATAGCCCAGATGTTACCTCTGATGGTACAACAAAGATATCTGGAATGTTCATAGCAGGACTTCTGATAGTTGGACTCGTGATCGGTATGTTCGTGGCTTTGCTCATCAGTAGATTCGTACCAGACTCTGGAACTGATGAAGAACAGATCGATGAACCTGATGAAGATGAAGGACCTCTGCCAGAAGATGGCATGGATGCGGATCAGATCCCTGAAGGTGATGAGATCCCTGACGAATTAGAAGTTGATGAAGCTCCATTAACAGAGGATGAATTGCCAGAGGATATGCCTGACTCAGAGGATGAAATGTCCTCTGAGGAGATCGCAGATTCCATCATAGATGATGAGATCCCTGAAGACCTGGAAGCATCTGAAGATATATCATCTGAAATGGAAATGGAAGATGTCGAGGCAGAGCCTGATGTCACAGAGGAACCTGAATTAGATATTCCTGAAGAAGAAGCAACCGAAATGGAAGTTCCAGAAGAGAATGAGCAGGTTCTCAGACTGAAACAGGCATTCGAGGATGGAAAGATATCAGAAGAACTTTACGAAAAGAACCTTGCCAAGCTAAAGGAATGATATCACCCAAGAAACTCCACACACTCACAAACATCACACGAAGAACCGCAGCATTAGCTTTGCTGAGAAGCATAGATTGCTGTGAACATGTATCAAAAGTGAGAATATAGGCTCCAAAACTAAATAGGAGATCAATATAATGTCACAGATAATGGAATTGGCAAATGAAGAGGAATATGAGAGATGTTCCAACTACCACAAGATGGTCGATGGTGCAGAAAAAGCACTGAAGAGCGTACTGTCATTTGATCAAGGTCAGAATATCCTCGTTGTCACTGATAAAGAAAAGCAGGACATAGGCCAAGCATTCATCAGTGGTGCCAAGAGATTAGGTGGCTTAAAGACCGATCTCTATTCTATTTCTCAACATCAACGACCATTGGATAAACTTCCAGAAGGGTTGAAAGGGATCTTCAAGAACTACAATGTGGTGGTCAATGCCTTCCACGGTGATGCGAAGGAAACCCCATTTCGTGTAGAGCTTCTTTATGATGAGATAGCTTATGATGTCAGGGTGGCTCATGCTCCTGGTATAACCAAGGAAATGATGTACAAGGGGCCGATGAATGTGGATTATGACGAGATCGTTAAAGATGCCACAAGTCTTATGGACAAGTTCAATATGGCAAAAGAAGTTCATATAACCACTGAACTTGGAACTGACCTTGTACTGGACATTCAAGACAGAGGCTTTTCCACGGATGTCGTAATAGACAAGAAAAGCTTTGGTAACCTCCCCGCAGGAGAGATCTGGTGTGCGCCAACAGAGACAAAAGGCCATGGAAAAGTGGTCGTTGATGGAAGTATTGGTGATATAGGAATGTTGGATGTGCCCCTTACACTAATTATCAAAGATGGAGTTCTAACAGGCATGGAATGTGTGAATAAAGAGAGAGTGGAACATCTATGGAACTTGGTCACGATAGACGACATGGCCTCCACTATCGGAGAACTTGGGATCGGATTAAATCCCAATGCAAGACTCGTAGGGAATCTCCTGGAGGACGAAAAAGCAGGAGAGACAGCTCACATTGCCTTCGGTAATAATATGGATATGAACAATGGGGCCAATAATTCCAAGACTCACCGTGATTTCCTTTTCAACAAACCTAGCATGGTGATAACTTACCTTGATGGGACCAAAAAAGAAATAATAAGAAATGGAAAGGTCATTTGATTACCAGTTATTTCATAATAATTGTCAAAACATTTGTGAAATAATCTTCAATATATTATTCCATATCAACAGATAGACTTATGTGTAGATATATTATTTGATATTTGAGAATATCAATCAAGTTTCTGTCCACATTTTCTGCAGAATACATCGTCATTCTCAACTTCTGCATCACAGCTTGGACAGATGATGATGAACTCCAATTCATTACCACATTTTCTACAGAAGGAATCTTCGACATGGGCATCAGCACCGCATGAATCACAGGCAGCGTCCTCTGCCCCATTCTCTATGATCTCCTCGATCACGGTTGGTTCAGACTGATGAGCTTCATCGCCCGTTTCTTCCCCATCCTCATCTGTATGAGGCATTGGAGTTTCTGCGATATGCTCAAAACTACCGACCTTGAGCATTTTCTCGGTCTTCAATGCAAGGGACAAAGCTTTGGTATAATTTTCTTTTTCGAATTCTTCACTCGCCTCCTTGAACATCAGGTTTGCCTCTTCTATCCCCTGATTCTCATCTTCGTTCAAAAGATCCTTGACCGTTGCAAGTAAGAATTTCGCCTGCATGAAATTCGCAGGTCGTTCTCCTGAGCGTATGTCTTTTGGCATGGGCAAGAGAGGATCATCATTCAGGAATTTCTTTGAGCTATTATCAATGACCGAAGGATTGGATTCATCCTGATCGGATGAGCGTTGCAGATCATGATCCCTCTTTGCATTTTTTAAAATTATCTTTGATCGCTCAGCACTTTCAATAGCGGAAACAAAATCTCTCCTAGATTCATACTGTCTTGCTTCCTTGAGCAATTGTTCCGCACCTTGGACATCCACACCCTGTGATCTCATTGTGGAAATAATTCGATCTGTAGTATGTATCTTATTGAAGGCCTCGTCCGCCCTGGTCTCCTCGAATTTACTTATCTTTTTTTTCTTCTTTGAGCGTATATACATTAGTTCAACCACCAGGACAATGAACATTGTCACGACAAGAACAAGTATGATAATGTTCTTTGTATCTGAATCCATTGCCATATGTCACCTTCAGACAATAAATGATTAGAACGTTATAAAATGGTTTCGGCGTTATATATGTATGTGATAGTAGAAAGAAGGATCGAGTTCACTTCAGAAAATCTTCCCTCGGTGGACTGAACACATCGATAACAATAGAGTCCTTGAGAAAGACCGCGCCATGCAAGACATTTCCGGGGATGATATAACCATCCCCGGTCTTTGTTCTTCTTTTTTCTCCGCCTATTATGAAATCCGCTTCGCCTTTTATCATGATACCCTGTTGTTCATGAGGATGCTCATGTTCTGGAAAGACCGAGCCCTCTTTGATGAAGTATCTGACCATCATCATCTTTTCATCCTGTGCCCTTCCAGATAAAACTTGTTGAAACACTCCGGGAAGGATCTCCTTCGATGTAACTTCACTTTGATCGAAATAATGTGTCATGTCAATCATACCTTTGATATGTTCTATGTATTATTTGATATACATTATTAGTGTATATACTATTACTATCATCTAATTATTTACTCTGTCCTTTTTCAATATGATGACCCAATACCATATCCACGATCTCTGCGACATCCTCTATCGAGGCCCATGTACTGTCATTGATGACCGTGTTCGCCTTGGTGGCCTCCACCATGGCATCTCTCATTTTAGGAATGTCAATATCATTATCCTTCAGGATATTGATGATCGCATCCATTGATTTGGAAGGGATGTCAGCCCTCTCCAATAATTTCCTTGAATTGTCTATCACGATCTTTAGCCCATCAAGCTCTCTTTTGTTCTTCTCAAGGAATTCATCGGGATCTTCCTTGAAACTTTCCACCCTTCGCACGATCTCTATCCTTTCTTCAATGTCCTTTATGCTTCTTGTGTGAACCACCAATTGGAATTGCCTAATGATATCTTCATCCATCTCACCTTCAGATAGATTCATTGTCGCGATCAATGTGAATTGAGCAGGGTGAGTGAATGACATCTCACCTTTTTTGCACGTATAGAGACCCGTACTCCGAATATCCAATAATGTTTTTATCAGATCTTCATCTTGAAGGTTGGCTCTTTCCATCAGGATATACCCTCTATTGGCAATAGATATCAAACCAGGAACAAAGGTACCGTCCTTTTCAAAGGTGCCGAATATCCTTTCCTTTGATGTTCCGACAGGCAAGATCATAAAAGAGGTTGGGATCTGGACTATATCATCTTCCTTGGTCTCGATCTCTTTGCATATGTCGCAGAGAAAGAGCTTATTGCTATGATCGCAATTGGATGAACAGTGTGTGGATATCTCGAGATCGGGAAGTAAAGCTTGTAATCCCATGGATGCTGTTACCTTTCCCGTACCATTCTCTCCGATGATCGCAATAGAGCTTATTCGAGGATTGGCTGAAACAAGTATAAGGCCTTTCTTCATTGCTTGCTGACCGACTATTCCAGTGAAAGGGAAGAAAAATTTATCCTTCTTCTTATTGAATTTGGAAAGATCCTCAAAATCAAGATTATCATTATCCTCATGCATATTGCATCACCATGCCCTTCAAAGAGCGTGAGATATAATCCTGCATCTCCTTACTTGTCAATGCGGCCAATGGTAAGACCATCTTGGAAGCATTGATTATATCCATATCATCAACTTTCTTCGAGCCCCTTATTGCCGCAAGGGTCTTTGCCACTTTTTCTACATTGAACTCGGTGCTATTGCCCACAACATCGAAATCATTGCATATTCTCACAATAAGATCCAGTTGTGAATCCAAAATACTAACCTCATTGAAAAGTTCCTGGCCACTGATAACAGAAGATGTTGCTTTGTCTATGTCCGCCAATATCTGTTTGCTGAACATCTCGGGGTTGGATCCAAACTCCTCAAGGTATTCCAATGATTTCAATTTGATCATTGTTCTATCCTGATCAGTTGCTTCTATCATTGCCGTCATGTGATCGATGATAACAGGATGTATCTCCGCTTCGGGATCGCTAACTGTCCCTATGACAAGTGTCCTACAGGGATTCTCAATGATGACACTGCCCTTCTCCACAAGGTTCGTCTTCGTGCTCATGACCTGCGCCATTGCATCTGCGATATCCAGATTTAATAGATCCACATTCTCTATGAAGACAATTCCTCGATGTGCCCTGCTGAGTAGATTGGGCGAGATCACGTAATTAACGAATATCTCTCCTTTCAATTGCTTTAAACCAACTTCAGGAGGCAGGAAAACAACAGGCATGGGCTGTTCTTCTATCTCAAGAGTATCATCATGATATTTCAAACGACATTCAGGACAGAATTCCTCCGGACGATTTGGGTCGCATTCGAATTTACAATCTTTGGGGACCATCAAATGTAGTGACATATCCTGCAATGATCTCAATGCGGTCCTTACAGCATCGGCATTGAAACCCATGATCATCACCCCTCCGATCTCGTCCTTTGCGACCAGGGTGGACATTAACTTGTCTCTGATGATCTCCGCCTCGGCAACACTTTCACTGATCTTGATAAAAGGAACTAAGTTGGGAGAGATCTCGATAGAACCGGGCTTAAGTCTCGATTGATTCCTTAGGATCTCTATCGCTTCCACCGCTTCCAATTCCGTTACCTCGGATTTCATCTTTTTTGCGGCCATGACCTTCGCCATTGCTTTCAATTTAGGTGGAAAGCAATCTTCCTTGCTCAGGTCCTGACTGTAAACATCCAGGGCCATGTTCAATATGTCGGGAGTTGAGACACCACGCAGCATTTTCCTTGCCTTTATCATCTCCATGATGGTCTCTTTACGGCCTCTATCCAATTTATTCTCGAAACCTGCAGGATCTGAATCGAATTCTTTCTCATATTGTATGAATTTGGTATTGTATTCGAGATTCTTCTCGGGTTCGGTGTCTATAACCAGGGTCATCTGACCTTCAAGTTCCTTTGGTACGGTAGCTTCATCATTGCTCAATGTCCCAATGATGGAGAACTTTGTCGGGAAGGTCATTGACATGCCGTCTTTCTCAAGAGTATAGCTTCTGGTCTTCATGGTCTCGACCAGAATATCCACCACTTCCTCTGATAGTGTGTCGATATCCTTGATGAACAGTATACCTCTATTGACCTTGTGCAAATGACTTGGAGTTGCCAGGAATCTGACAAATATATCCCCAATAAGTTCATCGGCTGTTCCAAAGGATGAAAGAGATACTATTGGATAGGTCCTGAGTGTGGTATTGATCTCAGGAGGTTCTTCCTGATCCACATATTTCAATTTACAATGATGACAGAAAGCAGCTGGGTCATCCGGGTCACAGCCCGAATGGCATCCGGATACTGCCTTGAACTCGATAGCGAGTGTGTCCAAATATGTAAGGACATCCGATACCATATTTCTATCCTCGGCTTTGAAAAGCATTCCAGTCATATTCGGATCGACAAGTGCCAATGTTACGAGCTCCAGAACTTTATCGAACTTCATGACATTATCGATAGAGGTGGCAGATTCCAGAACATCTGAATGGTCGATCTTGAAATATTTACCATCACACAGGTCCGCGATCTCCTGGGCCATGTCCGACCCTTTGATATTGACATCTATGACCAGAACAGGAATATTGTGTTTCTGGATATTAGCCGCTGTCTCCCTTATCTCATTGTCAACATTCACACCAGGAACGAGAGGGGTATTAGCAGATCCATCGGTTACGATCAAAAGAAGGGAATTTGTATCCTTCTCCACCCTGGTCTTTGTCAAAAGATTCTCCATCCCCCTGCGCATTCCTGCCGCGAGAGGGGTCGTACCACCGAATTGGAGCTGTTCAATGAATTGATTGCCCTTCTCAACACTGGATGTGAAAGGAAGGACCACTTCTGCTGAACGACCATAGCAGACCACCAGAGAAATTCTATCTCGCTTCTGATATATGTCCAGCATAAGGCCATTGAGGGAATCCTTGATACCACGCATCTTCGCATCCATCACCATGGAGCTGGATGTGTCGAGGACCAAACAGATGAGAGTGGATATCTTCCGTCTCCTCACCTTTTCCTTGTAATCCGACTTCTTAACATGGACCTTTCCCCCCCGGGAATTTATTATAGCGGATGTTATAGTGGGCAATAAAGCCAGATCACTGGCATCCCCGGATTTGGGAGTTCGATAACGAATATATTTACCCTGCTTACCAACGGTGATGATCTCGGTTCGACGTCCAGACCTGACCGTGCCTGTGACTATACGCCTATTCTTCTTTCTCAGAAGATCATCCATCGCCTTCTTCAGTTCCTTCGATGCCACTTTAAAAACACCTGTATATATGCATATATTCCCATTTATTTTGCAGACTTTGTCTGCAACGATATAGGGTTCCTCGCCCAAGTACAAAATGCTCCTATACATATTAAAACATTTGCTATGAGAGATACAGGCGTGCGACCAGAAATATAAATTAATATTTAAATATTAATTATTTTAAAATATTAATTATATTATATGATTATTTTAAATTTATATTTATAATTATATCTGCATAATACAATGGACAATAATAGCACGATATAATTATCAAATAATAAATATATAATTATAATTTATTAATATCCAGTTGATTAAGGAAAATGGTTATACAATGATTAGCATGGAGTTTATTCGGACCCAATGATATTGGAAGAGGATCATGATCTTTGACCATATTTTCTTCATCTTCGGTGAGATCATACTGCCCACCCAGAACCACCACAAGGTCATCATCTATATCCGAATTTTGAATAGATGTTCCGGTTTCCATGAGGTGGACGAACTTGCGACCCCTAAAACTTTCAAGCACTTCCTTTAACCCTCTGCGAGACACATAAACACCAGGTGATGTGTTCATCTCCTCATCATCACCTATTGTCTGCATGAGCGCATTCTTCACAAGGGCGGCAGTACTCCTCTCATCCGGATTGAGATATTTTATCTTGGAACCATCGAACCTTATGGTCTTGGGAGCATCAGACTCGCCAAGAAGGACCAGGTGTATCTCCACATCTCTGCGAATATCATTGGATAGAAAGAAAGTGGAGTTCACACATCGGAGTAAAATATCAAGTCTACCAGTTGAACCTGCCAGATCATTGAGTGTGAAAAGTCCATCTGTATTCACTCTGTGGCCGACAACTACGAACACAGGCATTATATCACATTCCAAACTGAGACATATCTCCAGATTTCATCTGTTTCTGGAGCTGTTTTCTCATCTTTCGATTTCCCATGATACCTTTCATCTGCTTTCTGGACATATTGTAATGAGATAGAAGTTCCCTTACATCCTTCGTGGTCATGCCACATCCCATTGCGATCCTCTTCACCCGGGATGCTTTGATTATCTTGGGGTCAGTAAGCTCTTCCTCGGTCATGGAGCTCATTATGATCTTGAACTTACTCAATTTATCCTGGGTCTTTTCCAGATCGTCATCGGACATCTGACCTGTAGCACCAGGAAGCATGCCCATTATCTTCTTCAAAGGACCCATATTGGCCAGCATCTCCATCTGGTCACGCATCTCTATGAGCGTGAACTTACCGCTCATTATCTTATTCATGGTCTCCTCGGCCATGTCCTCATCTATGGCGCCCTGTGCGGTCTCAAGGAGGGATTCGATATCTCCCATTCCCAAAAGGCGTGATATGAACCTATTGGGTACGAAGGATTCTATATCTTCAATATGCTCGCCAGTTCCAATGAACACGATGGGAGCCTCTGTTTCAGATACTGCGGAGATGGCACCTCCACCCTTGGCACTACCATCCAATTTTGTAATGATCACACTGGTGACATCAACAGCATCATGAAAGGCCTTGGCCTGTGGGCCAGCTTGCTGACCGATGGTGGCATCCATCACCAGGATCTTCTCTGTTGGCTTGGCCACTTTGGATATGGCCATGACCTCATTGATCAGGTCCTTCTCCAGGCTATGGCGCCCGGCGGTATCTATTATTATAATGTCATAAGTATTAAAATGATCCAGTCCATTCTTGACCAGTTTGGGAGCTTTCTTCTGACCAGGCTCTCCATATACAGGAACATCAATAAGTTCCCCAATCTGACTCAATTGATCATGAGCCGCGGGTCTGTGTATGTCAGCCGCTATAAGTCCAACTTTTCGGCCCTTCTTCTTGAAATGCCTGGCAAGCTTTCCACAAGTGGTGGTCTTACCATTTCCGTACAAGCCGACCATCATGATGATCTGCTTCTTGGTATCCAGTTCCTTCTTCTCACCCAATATACCGACCAGTTCATCATAGATGATCTGAATGACATGGGCCTTGGAGCTCATTCCAGGCTTTGGCTTCTCTGTAAGGGCTCTCTTCTCGATCTCCTTGGTCAGCTGGAGAGTCAGTTTTACATTGACATCAGCCTGTAAAAGCGCGCGCTGGATCTCCTTGACCAGGTCTTTGATGACCTTCTGATCGATATTCGGAGAATTCGCAACTTTCTTCAGAGCATCACGTAGTGATGAGCCTAATTTATCCAATACCATTGTGGCTGTTTAATGAGAGGGGGGATATAAGGGTTTTGTAGGCACGGGTGCATGATGCGAGTATGATGCGTAATAGATTTTCCATGTAGGTATCAGACATCAATTCTATTTGTCCTGGATCCACTTCATCATCTTGAAGGCACAGACTGCGGCACCGAACCCATTATCAATATTCACAACAGATATACCTGGCGCACAGGAATTGAGCATTGACAAAAGCGCGGCAATGCCCTCATAACTTGTGCCATAGCCAACAGATGTCGGCACGGCGATCAGAGGCTGTTTGACTCTGCCAGCTATAACTGAAGGCAAGGCACCTTCCATGCCTGCGACCACGATGATCGCATCAACCTTATTCTCGTCGATCACCTTGAGGGCTTCATCAACTCTGTGAAAACCCGCAACCCCACAGTCATAGAAGCGATATACTTCCAGACCCAGGTATTCAGCCGAGATGCTGGCTTCCTCAGCGACAAAATAATCAGAAGAGCCCGCACTGAGCACGGCGATGGAGCCGATGACATCTGGCTTTTTGACATCCTTATCAGATATTATCATGATGCCAGATAGATTGTCGGTCTTCTCCACGCGCATATCGAAATTATCAAGGAGAAGGGACAATTGTTCCTCACTGGCCTTAGTTACAAGAACTCTTTTACCTGGAAGAAGACCATTTATCACCTTCAGCAATGAGCTATCATCCTTAAAACGAGCCAGCACCACCTCTGGAATATTTGTCTTGTGACTTCTATGTGGGTCTACATTGTGATTGTTATTCATCGAAGTTTCCCGTCCTATATCCTTCAAGGTCCAGCGTGATATGCCTGAAACCAAGAGCCTTGAATTCAGGAATTGATCCTTTCAATTTAATGATATCGATTTCCTCTTCCCTTCCCAACTCGATCCTGGCCATGCCATCATGAACCCTCACCCGGACATCCCTATATCCCATATCACGTAGGACAAGCTCTGCCTTCTCCACCCTGGCAAGTCCCACGATAGTGAGCTCGGTATTATAGGGAAATCTGGTCGCCAAGCATGCCATGGCAGGGTGATCCCATGTCCTAAGACCCAGATATCTTGAGATCTTACGAATATCGGTTTTGCCCATACCAGCATCCAAGAAGGGACTAATCACACCTTTCTCCTCGATCGCCCTCCTACCCGGGCGATACTCGCCCAGATCATCAGTATTGGAGCCCTCGAAGATGATATCGATGCCTTCCTCCTTTCCAATATCAATAAGGGCATCCAATAGGCTAGATTTACAATGATAGCATCTTTCTGGATGATTATTTCGAATGGGGTCTTTATCAAGGGCATCGAACTCCACGATCCTGTGTTCCAGCTGGTTCTCCTTGGCAAGGTCAATAGCACGATCCATTTCACCATGTGATATAAGAAAAGAATTGAAGGTGATGCACAAACATCGATCCAGAAGTCTTGTGGAAAGGTGGGAAAGAAGTGCGGAGTCAGTACCTCCAGAATAGGCAATGATCGCCTTCTTATGGCTGGCTATCGCTTCACAGAGTAAGGCGAACCTTTTCGCCAGGTTCGCATCATCTATTTTTATATCTGCCAGTTCTTTTGAAAAACGCAGTTCCGCTTGCCCGGACATCATCATTTCATAAAGGTGCATGACCCTACTTAATATTATTGAAGGGAGCACAAATTTATAGGAATATGGCTTGATGCCCCCTCATGTACTTTATCGACTCGAGTATGGGTGTTGCGGGCGATATGCTCCTGAGTTCCTTCATAGACCTTGATATTCTTGATAGGGAGAAGGTACGCAGGGTTCTTGAAACTGCGGGCAATGTGATGGGGCCAACCAGTGTGAATATAAGAAAGATAGATGAGCCATTAAAAGCAACTGGCCTGGATATCACCCATGGTGAATTCTCTCATATTTCAGGCAGGGAGATGCAAGAACATATCATGAAGGGCGCGGACATCATCGGACTCAGGCGTGGGAAGGATTTTGCCAGGAAAGTACTGGACACCATATTGGTAGCCGAGACCAAAGTTCACGAATGCTCGATGGATGATATCCATTTACATGAAACAGGGAGTCCAGACACCCTGGTGGACATACTGGGCATAGCTTATTTCTATGAGAAATTAAAATTATACGATGAGAAGATCTGTGGAACTCCCGTATCAGTAGGCGAAGGAAAGATCAAGATAGCGCATGGAACTGTGGATGTGCCAGCTCCAGCAACTGCCGAGATACTGCAGACCATGGATTTCAAGCCAGGGCCATATGAGGGTGAAATGGCGACGCCTACTGGGGTCGCAATTTTAAGCGGGCTTTTACAGATACAAATGGATATGCCTGACGAGATCCCACACAAAACAGGCACAGGAGTCGGCACGAAGGTATTTGGAGGTTCACCCGGAGCCCTGAAAGTGCATGTCATGGATGACGATCATGATTGAGGATGATCGATGATTATGGACATTGAAATAAATTATATTACACATAATTAATAATATTTAAAATATAATTTTAAATAAATATATTATAATATAAAATAAATGAATTATAATAATACATTAATATTGCAAGATATATATTTATAAATATATTAAATAACAATTATTTAATTACAGACATAATTATTTTTTCTTGCCTTTTTTGATCATGACCTTGGCAGCCGTTTTAAAAGTATCCAGATCACCATCAACAAGCTCAAAAAGACCCGACACATCATAACCAGCCGCATACCAGTCCTTGATCTTTTTCACAAGGACTTCTTTCTTTTTATCAGAGTCTATTTTTTTCTTTTTTGATGGTTGAGGCGCCTGATCTTCATCCTGTTCTACAACCTCATTTTCAGGTACTATTATCTCCAATTCCTTGAACTCATCGCCGAGCATTTCGACAGTTCCGGCAATGTCATCAACGCCCTCCGAATCAGATTCCAAAATGGACGCCATCTGCTTCCTCATATCCTCCGGAAGTGCTGCGAAATCCTCATCCTCGGCAAGCTCATCAAGATATGCATTTGCGATATCACCCAATGTCTGATTCACCGCAGACATATCGATCTGCTCCATAGGCTTGCCACACACCTTACAATTGGCAGATTCGGCCTCGGTCACCGAATCACATGAAGGACATATCACAGTTTCTTCTTCTTTTTCACCCCTCATACTACTTACGATGATCTTATTTGCGACCATCCTGGAGTAATTGGCACCGTGTTGGTCCCCATGAAAGGCCTTTTCCACGAATTCCTCGAGGCTCGTGATGCCGGATCTATAAAGATAAAGAGCCTTGCGCTTGGACACGCCAGGGATCATGGTGAGCTCTTCCAATCTCTTACGAGTCATTGGATCATCCAGATCGATAATTTCATAAATATCGGTCTGAGCCTTGGGAGAAGATACAGATATTTCTTGCGTCTCGACATCAACAGAAAGCTTTGTCCAGCATGTCGTACATTTTTCAGAATTTGAAGGATTAAGGGTTCCACATATGGGGCATTTGATAGGTGTATCCGCCTGTTCATTTGGTTTGCCTGCATCGCCGTCTGCCTTCGCCCCTTCAGGTTCAGGCACCTTGGAGACCACCTGGATCACCTCTTCACCATCGGTCATCTCGGATATTGGTGCGGGATCCTTAACTGATTTCTCAGTACCTTCATCCTTTATTGGTATTTCATCTGTCACGCACCCCATATTCCGGGGAAAATAGATAAACATTGTGTTTTTTATTAATTTGCATATAATTCATTATTTATAAACTAAATTACGTTATAAAGGCAACAATTAATCCAATATGCTTAATTTAATAATATATAATTACGGCAATAAAAATAAAACAATCAAGTTAAGCATAATACTTAATTAAACACCATAAACAATTAAATCAGATAATTAATTAAGACTTAGCATTTGATTCAAGAGAAATTATGATAATTGTCCTCGAAAATAGGTGTTTTTGTGCCTAAGTTTGTACAAAACATACAATTTCAACGATGGAGTGTACCCTTCACCTAGGAAAAACATAGTTTCATGCTGTTTTTATTATTTCGAGATAATATATATAGATCTTGAAAGGTCGAGCGATCGGATCATTATTATTAGATCAGATTAGAGTTTTTCAAAATTAATTTGGGAAAATGGCAAATGACATGAAAATTTGCCATCACCAAAAGATTTATAAGCAGAATTATAAAATGTCGTAAAAGATAGATTATACGACGTCAAATTTATATATTAGAGGAAGGAACGTCGTAAAATCTATTAAGTATTTTCAAGAGCGTGTTTAACTGCGTTAATGTCGCTTTTTCTATTATGAGAGTTACACAAATAATTGGTAACTCTATTAAATCCAACTCAAGCCGATATGTGCATCAAAGCTTGAGAATGATTTAATAAAGACGATAATTATAAAAAGCATCAAATGAATATAGGGTTGGGATGCGATATCCCAAAGGATGGGACAAATATGGCGAAGACATTGCCAAAATATCTAAAAGAGCGCGAGATACAGAAATTACTAAATGCACCGGATCGGAACAATATAAGAGATAGATTGATCCTTCGAATCCTTTACAGGTGTGGATTAAGAGTTTCAGAGCTTGCTAACCTGAGAATAGAGAATATCATGTTCAATGATAATGACCTGATAGTCAGGCAGGGAAAGGGCGGCAAGGATCGGATAGTGCCTGTCGACCATTATACACTAGATATGGTGGAGCATTTCATAAGTAATGAGAGAACTGGCGACCATTTATCAGAGACTGGCTTTCTTTTTCAATCAGCAGTCAGTGAGAAGATCTCCACACGCCAGATAGAACGTCTTGTGGCCGAGTATGGCAAGAGAGCGGGGATAACCCAGCATGTCCACCCCCATATGCTGAGGCATTCTTTCGCAGTACATTGTCTAAAGGCTGGTATGAACTTAAGGACCGTGCAGAAGATGCTTGGACATTCGTCCCTGACCACCACACAGATATATCTCGACATAACAGGAGATGACATCAAAGAAGACTACTTCGATCATCCACTACCTGCTTGATAAATTATTGTGCTTTAATAAATAACCGAGTAAGCATATCATAATTATTAATTAAGCACAATGCTTAACAATACTGCCGATGTCAAAATTTGAAACATTATTTAATCAATGTGTGATTTACCAACCAGTGTTGATAATATGGAATCCTTGAAGATCACCAATGCATGGATAGTGACGCAGAACCTGCATAGAGAATTGATAAAAGGAGATATTCTCATAGAAGATGGCAGGATAAGTGCCATTGGATCTGTTGCACCCGCAGACACAGAAATAGATGGCTCAGGATGTGCCATAATACCAGGCCTTATCAATCTCCACACACACATCTCCATGACCCTCATGAGAGGAATAGCGGATGATGTACATCTGGATGCCTTCCTGAACAAGACATTTGAAGTGGATGGTCGACGTACCAGAGAAGACGTTCGATTGGGAACTGAACTGGGAACTATCGAAATGTTGAAAGGAGGCACGACATCTTTCCTAGACCTATATTATTTCCAGGATGAGATAGCAAAGGCCACCGAGGCCTCAGGCATGCGAGGGTTCCTTGGTTGGGCGGTTCTGGATGAAGAGTTCACCACCCAGAAAGGAAATCCAGTTGACAATGCCGCAAGGTTCATCTCCGAGCACAAGAGCAAGGAAAGGATATATCCGCTCCCAGCTCCACAAGGCGTGTACGTGTGCGATGAGGAGACCTACAGCAGAACACAGGAGCTTGCTGTCAAAGAAGATACTTTGACCCACACCCATCTTTCAGAAACAAGAATGGAAGTGTATGAGCATGAGAAGAAATATGGAAAAAGACCCGTGCACTGGTTGGATGATATCGGCTTCTTATCGGACAGATTGATAGCAGCTCATTGCGGTTGGGTTACCATAAATGAAGTTCGAGCTTTGGCAAATAAAGGAGCCAAAGTAGCGCATTGTCCAGTATCCAATATGAAGCTGGCAACAGGCGGTGTCGCACCACTTCCAGAGATGTTCAACAATGACATTATCGTCGGACTTGGCACAGACGGATCCTCGTCCAATAATGGATTGGATATGTTCTGCGAGATGAAGACCTGTGCGCTATTGCACAAGGCCCATAGATGGGACGCGACCGTTCTTCCGGCCCAGAAAGTACTTGATATGGCCACGATAGATGGAGCGAAGGCTCTTAGAATGGATAAAGAGATTGGCAGTATCGAGATAGGTAAAAAGGCAGATCTGGCGATCATCGATCTGAACCAGGCGAACATGATACCCGCCGTAAAGGAGAATATCATATCTCACTTGGTCTATTCATGCCAATCGAACAATGTGAGAGATTTGTTGATAGATGGAAGGATCATCATGCAAAATAGAGTCTTGAAAACATTAGATGAGAATGACATAAAAGATAGATCACAAGTAATTGGGCAGAAGCTTATTGAAGGTTGAAATTCCATTTCACCATTGATATATCTCACAATCAAAGATTGATATTAAGATAAATATATTAATTTTAATATTTATTTATATCAAACTACTGGTACATTAATAATTATAATTATATATTATTATTTATATTGATACAGTACATATTATGTGTTGATATAAAACAGATATAATATCGCATACAATATATTATTAAATATATAATTATTAAATAATTTATAACAATATATATTATAAATTGATTTTAAATAATGTCCTCACACTGTACAAACTTATATATACACTCTAAGATATTATACTGCCAGTGGGAAACTGGACGGGGAAAAAGATACATGTTCCACGCCTGAAGGGGCCCAGAAGGAGTAGGATCATGAAACACAGCCATATCAGAATAATAGTATCAATACTTCTAGCACTTGCTTTCACCTTCACTTTCACCCCTGGAAACACATCCGCCTCATGGGACAGATTGGAATTGATACCCAGCAGATACACAGGCAATACCACTTATGTACCAGGCGAGACCATTGAGATGATATTACATGCAAGCCCGGAAGATGTATACAATCTAACAATAGTGACCCCGGGAAGCGAGAACCCACTTGTGAATAATTTTAAAATAGGTGAGGATGGAAAAGCAAGACTCACATACCAAATAGGTGACACAACCCCAGATGGAACATATATGATCCGGGTATGGCAAACGGGAACGATCGTTGATGAAGTTCCCTACCAGGTCCAATCATACACCCTGAGCATAGAAACGGACAGAAGTGCTTATCTGGTAGGAGATGAGATCAAAATATTCTGGACTGCCAATCACCTTAAGGATCAGACCCTACCACCTGATGGTTACCTTGTAATTAGGATATGGAATGACACAGGCATGCTGGAGGAGAAAGATTTCGAAAGTCCAGCAGGAAGCACTTCTTTCGAGATTCGCAACACTTTTGACAAAACAGCAAATTACTGGGTTGATGGATGGTTCAATGATACGCAGGCCTTTGCAAAGCGACATCAATATTCAAGGGCAAATTTCACAATCCAATCACTGGGAGTGCAGGTGGATCTTGACAAGACCCAATATTCACTTGGCTCTCTCATGTTCATAGATGTCCAGACATTTGTAGGAAATGAGTCCGCATCCTATGGGGTCGCAGAGCCCGAATGCACACTGGACATTAAAATATTCAAGAAAACAGATCACAGCTATGTATTAAGTTCCGCAGAGGGATTGACCACGGATTCCCACGGAAGTCTCAGGCATATCCTTATACTGGACAATGACCCGAGTGCGAATGTGGAGTATATCAATGGCACAGAATATGAAGTGGAGATCTCTGCATACAAATGGGATAAAGCTCTGAACAGCAATATAAAAACAGCCTCATTCAAAATATCTCAATTTCCTTCCATAACCCTGGTTCTAAGTCTTGACAAAGATGAATATGTCAGTGGGGAGACACTCTTTCTAAATGTCAGTGCTGTTGCTTCTGGACTTGGCCCAGTTAGTTCCTTCACCTACATATACGAAGTAAGAGATGGAGATGGCCAGGGCAATCTATTCTCAAGAGACACAAAGACCTCATACGAATTCTCATACTCCATCCTTGATGATTTCAAAGGATGGTTATGGCTCCAGGTGACAGTGGATGATGGGCAAGGGAACAGAGTGAATATCACGAAGCTCGTCAAAGTGGACTATGCCATCGTGCTCGTAAATGCAGATCGAGCAAGTTACCTGGCAGAGGACACCATAGAGATCACATATGAAGTGGTAAGCACTCTGATGACCAGGCCAAAAGTATTCTACACCATCACTGATGCAGACAGTTCGGTCGTCGCAGAAGGAATAGCCACAGGAGGAAGTTTCAGTTTCATAGTTCCAGATGTTCCATCTCAAAGATACATATTCAATGTGTATGCGAGTCAAGATGGGATAATCGCACATGGAGATCATTCTTCAGACCTATTCACAGGATATCTTCTCAAATTGGAATTCAATAGAGGTTCCTATTCTCCAGGAAATACAATGGCAATAGATTATGAGATAATTCCACAAGGTCAGTCAAGAATACCATCCACCTTCGTTATAACCTATGGCCTGGTGAATGGCCAGGAATTAACATACCACACACAATCCAGCACAGGAAGATTGATTTACAAGATCCCTGAGGATATTGATGAGGGTGACCAGGTCTTCTATGCCACATCGGACATAGGTGGATCAACTAGTGAGATCATCACGATAGATGATGGAAATAATCCACTCTGGTACAATACGATATTCGGCATACCTATCTTGACCTTCTTCATGCTTGTTCTAGTCCTATTATGCACCTTCATGGTAATGAGACAGAGAAAGGCAATTAATAATCTGAAATACAATAAGATATTGGACAATAATAACTGGACGGGACCTAGCAAGAGAAGTGGCACATCACCCACATCAGGATCCGCATCTATCGTCAACTGTGATAGTTGTGAGAAACCAATTGAGGTGACCACTTCCAGGCGACCGATAGAGGTCATGTGTCCACATTGCGGAGAGATCGAGAAGCTGGAGTAATTACCCCAATAACCCTTTCTTCTCTGCTTCTGCTATCCTCGAAACCCCATCTTTTATAATTTCTCTGGATGCGGCATAGGATATTCTTATGTGATCATCCACCGAACTTCCGAAAGCAGATCCAGGTGTTGTCGCGACCTTGGCCTCAGTGAGCATGGCCTCGGCGAATTCCATTGAATTGAAGGATGATTTGAATTTTGGGAACAGATAGAATGCTCCTTCCGGTTTGGCACATGTAAAACTATCCAGCTCATTCAAAAGACCATGCATGAGATCACGGCGAGCCTTGAACTCGGTGACCATCCCTTGTACATCATCTGCGGAGTTTTCCAATGCATCGATCCCCGCCAATTGTATGAATGGCGGGATACAGGTTATAGAATGCTGCTGCACCTTGGATATTTCCTTTAATAGCATCGGTGGAGCTATGAGCCAGCCAGCCCTCCAGCCAGTCATCGCATAGGCCTTGGAAAGACCATTGATGGTGACAGTGCGCTCGAACATCCCATCGAAGGATGCTATGGAATGGTGCTTCCCCTCGTACAATATCTTTTGATAGATCTCATCAGCCAGAACTATTAGATCATGGTCCTTTGCAAGATCAGCGATGCCTCTCAGCTCGGCCTCGCTCATGACTATCCCTGTAGGATTGCTAGGAGTATTGACGATGATCATCTTTGTCTTGGGAGTTATGGCCTCCGCTATTGCCTCGGGTGTGAAATGCAGTTCGCTCTTTGAAGAATCTACAAAGACAGATTTAGCGCCATTTATAGCCGCACAGGGCTCATAACTGACCCAGGAGGGGTCCTGCATGATGACCTCGTCGCCAGGGTCCAGAAGTGCAGTGCAGGTCATGTACAGAGTGTGCTTGGTAGGAGCCACGATGATATTGCTGAGATCGCAAGGAATACCATTCTTCCCCTCACTCTTGGCAATGGCCTCGCGAAACTGAGGCAGACCACTGGAAGGAGCATAATGGGTCCATCCATCATCCAATGCCTTTTTTGCCACTTCACGAATATGTGCCGGCGTGTCAAAATCTGGCTCGCCCACTGTGAAAGATATGATATCTTCCCCGGCTGCTTTCATCTCTGCCACCTTATTTCCCAATGCGACCGTTGGTGATGGCTGCACGTTCTTCATCCTGTCTGCTGTTTTCATCTTATTTCCTCCCTTACTTTCTCCCATCTCAATCATTATTTATGTGTTTATTTATATTATTATATATTTATTATATTTGTTAAATTAATTATATTTATTTATGCGCGAAGTAACCCTCCAGACCATGATCGGTCTTTTCAAGTTTGAGGAAACCAAATCTCTCAAACTGTACCACTTTACCAACCGAATCAAGTGCACCATATTCCACAATGCCCTGCCTGGTCTCGCCATCAGGCATGTTCACTCTCACCTCGTGATATTGACTACCCACCCAGTGGATTATTCGAGCTCCTTTCTTGATCACATCCAGGTCATTACCCAGATACTTGAATTGTTTTTCACCCAGATATTCCATATTTCCAAGGTCCTTGAATCGGATAAGATCGCCAGGCTTTGCACTTACCAGGTCTTCTGCGGTTATATTCAGATAGATGAAGCCATTTTCATCGGCTTCATGAGTGGTCTCCCGATAACCAGCATCGGGGTCATCTGGCAATAGAGAGCATTTGCCTTTCAGTATCTCGGCCCCACTTATTCGCACAACCTCGGGATCCCAGACAAAGAAGAACCTGTGAGCGATAGGGTCTATGATGGTCTTATTGTAGGCAAATAGATTCTCCCATGCGAATTTTATATCAACGGCTTTGATGCCAACCTCCACCCAGTAATTGCGAATGGCCCCAGGTTGTATTCCTCGACGAGCCAGGGATGCGACGGTTCCCAGGCGCGGATCATCCCAACCGGTGTATTTTCCCTCTGCGATGGCGACCTTGATCTGCCTGGTGCTCAATACCGTGTCATCGATACTGACCCAGCCATAGTGATAGAACTTTGGCTTTTCCCATCCCAGGTGATCGTACACATATTCCTGACGGATAGTATTATTGAGATGATCCTTGCCCCTGAGCACATGCGACATTTCCATTAAGTGATCGTCAATAGCGACTGAATAATTATATAATGGATAGACAATATAATTATCTCCAACCATGGGATGAATATCATCCAGCAGCCTCAAGGCCACGAAATCCCGCACCGCGGGGTTTGGATGTTCAATATCTGTCTTCACCACCATGGAGATATCACCTGGCCGGAAGTTTCCGGCCAGCATTTTATCGAACAATTGTAGATTGTCATCCACATCTGAATCCCGATGCTCGCAAGCCGTTTTATTATCCTTCAGTTCACGCCATTGCTCGGATTCACACTGGCACATATACGCCGCGCCTTTTTCAATGAGCTGGCGCGCATATTCATAGTAGGTCTCAAAGCGATCACTTTGATTGATGACCTCATGGTATTCGACCTCCAAAAAATCCAGGTCCTTGAGTATCATGTCATACGCTTCGGGCATGATCGTATCTGGATTGGTGTCCTCCAGTCTCACAATGAGCTTGCCACCATATCGCTTGACATATTCATCATTCAATATCGCCATTCGAGTATGGCCGATATGTAGAGGGCCAGATGGATTGGGAGCCAGGCGCATGACAACCCCACCCTCTGCTCCTTCGATGTCTTCCAATCGAAGGATCCTTTCTTTCTTTTCCTTCACGAGAAGTTCCGGAGCCAGCTCCTCAAGTGCCTTTTGCTGTTCCTCCGCACTCATCTTATTGATTTCAGCCAGAACCTTTCCAACTATCTGGCCGACCTCTTTCGCCTGCTTCTTGAGGTCGGGGTTCTTTCCCAGGATCATACCGATTATTGGGCCAGCATTGGCACTGCCACCATGTTGCAATGCATTGTTCAGTCCGAATTTACGGGCCATATCTTCAATATCCTGGGTCATTGTCCGGGTATCGATGAGTTGGTATTAAAACTTGATGGGATTTTTGATATAATCAATACGTCAATAATCCTTCTTATCGTCTATGACGCCTCTCACACCACCGCGAGGCTTGTCCGTATCTCCCTCGCGCCTTGGTATCAGATGGATATGTGCATGCATAACAGTTTGACCTGCGACCAAGCCAGTATTTGTTCCAGCATTGAAGCCCTTAATACTGGGATCATCTGCCAGCATCTTGTTCCTCAACTGGATGAGAAGAGTGTCAGCATCCAGCCTCTCCTGTGATGTCATCTCGAAATAATTATCCACGTGGCGCTTCGGGATTATCAAAAGATGACCTTCTGACACAGGGAATATGTCCTTTATCGCGATCACAAGGCCATGCTCGGCCACCCTGCAGCCAGTTACCTCTGGAGAGCAGAATACACAGTCTTCTTTTGATCCTGTATCTTGGGTCATGTGATTGGTATTGTGAAGAAGGTATTAAAAACTGGCGGATATCCGAGTATTTCAATTCAAAATGTTGATTTCTGCCACAAATCCTTAATATAGATTCACATATGGTATCCTCATGTGCTTGGCAGTACCCGGAAAAGTCATCACACTTGATGATGCGATCGCTAGAGTGGATTTCGGCTCTGGCGTGATAAGAGATGTGAACATGTCAATGTTGGAAGTCGAGATCGGCGATTACGTGATAGTTCACGCTGGCTTCGCCATCCAGAAGGTGGATGAAAAAGAGGCAAAGGAGACCCTGAAGCTCTTTGAGGAATTGATGGAGAAGGCCAATAAAGAATGAACGGGTCATATTTATATATTTAAAATATAAAAATAATTATATTATAATGAGGGGATAAAATGCACGAGTTCGCGGTTGTTGAAGGGATCGTCAAGGCAGTTCTGGAGGAAGCTGGTAAGCATGGGAAGGTCATCCGAATAGAAGAAGTCTATTTGGAGGTAGGCGACCTGGCCTTTCTGAACTCCGCCCAACTTATATTTGCCTTTGATGCACTCAAGAAAAACACACTGCTGGCCAAAGCTCAGCTATTGATCGCCAACATGGTGGCAAATGTCAGGTGCAAAGATTGTGGATATACTGGGCCTATGGATCCTCCAGATGATGAATTTCATTATGCATCACCCATCATCATGTGCCCGAAATGCAATGGAGCCGTTGATATTCTGAATGGAAGACAGTGCACGGTACGCAATGTCAGGCTCATAGTAGATGATGACGACGAAAATGATGAAATAAAGGAGGGTGAGTAACATGGCGGACTTTCAGAACAGGGACATGGCGAAAAAAGTACTGGACAAGATAAAGGACTCTGGTGTGGAAGCGAAGTTCATGCATGTATGCGGAACACACCAGGACACACTTGTACGCAATGGCCTGGATGCCATGCTGGAAGAGACTGGCATTAGAATTCTACAGGGTCCTGGATGTCCCGTTTGTGTAACAACACCCAATGAGATAGAGGAAGCTATAAAGCTGGCCGACTCAGGAATTGTAGTAACGGTCTTCGGGGACATGATCACTGTCCCCGGCGCGAAGAGATCACTGGCTCATGCAAAAGGTGATGGCGCGGATGTTCGCATTGTGTATTCCATAATGGATGCCATGAAAATGGCCAAAGACCAGCCTGAAAAAGACTTCATGTTCATGGGCATCGGCTTCGAGACAACGACGCCCGCAACATCCTTCGCATTGCTTAGCCAGCCTCCTGAGAATTTCAGCATATTATCATGCCACAGGACAGTTCCCAAGGCATTACGCGCCCTTGTGAATATGGGCGAGGTAAAATTACATGGCCTTATCGAGCCAGGCCATGTCAGCGCCATAATCGGCGAGGAGCCGTACCAATTCCTTTCTACAGAATACAATATTCCACAAGTTATTGCTGGCTTCGAGCCCCTGGATCTGCTCATGAGCATTTACATGTTGACCCAGCAGATCAAAGAAGGCAGAGCGGAAGTTGAGAACGAATACTTCCGCGTCGTGAAGCCCGAAGGAAATCCCAAAGCCATCGAAGCAATGTCCAAGACCCTCGTCGAATGCGATGTCAAATGGCGCGGATTCCCTGTCATTCCAGAGACTGGCCTCGAAATATCAAACAAGTTCGAGGCACACAATACACGCAAGAAGTACGAAGACCTTCTTGCCCCCATCTGGGACATGGAGATAAAAGAGCCAGCAGGTTGTAAGTGCGGCGAGATATTACGCGGCATAATGGAACCACAGGATTGTCCATTATTCGGCAAGGCGTGCAAGCCAGGGAACCCGGTTGGACCTTGCATGGTGAGCTTTGAGGGCGGATGTGCGATTGCGTATAAATATGGGAAGAGGCAATAGAACATAGCCCGTAAGCGAATATTATTGATGTGCCAGTTAAGCGTTAGGGCGTATGTGCTATAGCTTATAAATATGGGAAAAGGAATGAGTAACATAGCTAAAATAGCTTTGCTGGCCTACCCCAACATATCAATTGTGTGATAAATATATAAATATCAAAATGAGGGCTCCCCAATGCTGAAGCATTGGCAATAAATGTAGCTACATTTACTGAGCCCTTATTGAATTCATCCCAAGCTAATACTTCGTAGATACATCAGATATATCCGCAAACCTAAAGGTGCGGTATTAAGCTTGGGGATTATTCAATAATTCTAATACGATCTTCACCATCTCCGGCACAGCCCTGATGACCAGTGGGCACATATGATCCACTGGTGATGTGTCTATCATCTGGACACTGACTATCCAGATGTCCTCCGGGAGCTCGCCCATCTTTTTGGATATGTCCAGGGTTGTGAAGAGATCCCAATCGTGCAGACTGTATCCCTGTGTTTTGAGGGTGTGCACCTCATCTGGTCTGAAACATCTTACTTCTGCTGGCTGGCCTCCAAACTCGGCCGCGTCTATGATCACGACCTTGTCGTAATCCGCCAGCACATGAACGAGATTGATACCGCCCGTGCCCATCTCGATGAAGTCCATGTCCTCCGGAAGGTCTGCCTTGCGGTCTTTCAATCTGTTGAGGACCGCTATGCCGGCCCCGTCATCCGCCATGAGGGGATTGCCAATTCCGATTATCGCTTGCTTCATTGGACCACCAGTAAGTTCAAGTTATACTAAAAGGTAAAGGTGGAAGGGGCTTTTGAACCCCTTCCTTTTTCCATCCCATTTGGGCATTTTCCCCCTAGGATCTATCTCTTCCACTGCACATCCAGATAATGGGTCGAACAGCTGATGCACGGGTCGTATGCTCTCACGAGCATTTCCAGTGTCAGTTCTATCTCCTTTTCCGGAAGGTCCAGTAATGTTGGTGCTATTGCCTGGAAGTCCAGATTGATATTGTTGTGGTTCTGGTTGGTCGGGATTATGCAGTTGGCCTTCACGCATACGCCTTTGTCATCGTATGTGTAGTCATGGAATAATATTCCTCTAGGCACATCGACTGCTCCGACGCCTCGGCCAGCCTTCACTTCGTACTTGGGCCTCTCATTGACATTGACACCTTTTTCCAGTAGCTTGTCGATCAGAGCCAGCGTGTCTTCGATGCTGTGCACGATCTCCACCAGCTGGGCCACATTGTTCATGAAAGGATTATGGTTTACTGGTTGAAGTCCGAACTTGCCAGCCCATTCCTTTGCCAGTGGTCCCATCTTTTCATAGTTCAGATTGAACCTGGCGAGTGCGCCGACCATGTATGATTCCCTCTTGTGCTTGGTGTATTTGGCTGTCGAATGCGGCACAACGAATTCATTTGTTATGCCTTCATACTCTGCAACTGGCCATCGTCCGCCATCCGTAGATCCGATGTCGCCGTCATAGATAGCATATTCATCATCCGCAACAAGACCGATGAACTCTGTCTCACGTACAAAGTTAGGCAGTTTGTGGGCATGCGCCAGCACGATCTCACCGACCGCGACCACATCAGGTATGGCATCCACCCATTTCTGGCGAATTTCTTTCAATTGCTTTTCCGAAGGTATGTGACTGAAGCCTCCAACTACAAGACTTACTGGATGCACTGTCCTTCCACATATCAGATTGGAGAACTCATTTGCCAATCTGTGTAGTCCGACAATTTTCAGGACCGCATCGGTATGACTGCTTGCTAATGGTACAACACTTGGTGCGCCCAATAGATCAGGAGCTACCAGGTAACCGACATGCAGGACATGGCTTTGCAGGTTCTCCGCATGGATAGCCAGTCGTCTCAATATCTGTGTTTGCTCGGATATCTGAATGTCCATTGCGGCTTCTGTAGCTTTTAAAGAAGCCAGGCTGTGACCTATCGAGCATATACCGCATATCCTTGAGGTTATGTGGCTCAGCTCATTGTACGGTCTGCCTCTTACGAATGATTCGAAGAACCTTGGAGCTTCGGATACTTGCCACTGGACGAACTCAACTGTCCCATCCTTTGCGTTCAATACTATATTTCCATGGCCTTCAACTCTTGTCAAGTGCTCTACATTTATGTTTATCTCAGACAAATTAGTCACCTCCTTTATCTTCAAAGTCGCGGTAATTATACATCGTCCTCTTGGTCATGATCTCATTCGGACTGAGCCCGTATTTCTTCAAGACCTCGGCATGAGCCTGGGTATGCGGATGGTCCACATATCCTCTGCAAGCCTCGCATTCGCCGCCATGTGTTGGACATGGCGCTCCACATCCTGCCCGAGCAACTGGACCCATACAGAATCCACCTGTTTCGAACACGCAGATATTCTCATTCTTCTTACACTCGACACATACCGGGTAGTCTGGTATGGGTAATTTCTTACCTGTTAGAAGTGCCACAAGGACCTTGCCGAACTCATCGGAATCAATGGGGCAGCCAGGTATGGCAGCGTCCACCTTCACGATCTCGCTCACAGCCCTGTGTTTGATCTGTGCGAAATATGGGTTGGAATCACCCTTGGTTATCTCCGAGCCAGGATGTCTCTCATAGACCTCGACCTTATTTGCCTCGGCATCCCACTGATTGCCCAGTCTCTGCACACCACCAAGGTGAGCGCATGCTCCGATGGTTATGAGTATGCTGGCTTGCTCGCGTATCTTCTTTATTCTATCGATATCAATTGGCCTTGCGATGGAACCCTCGATTATGGCTATATCATAATCGTCCGAGTGTTCCTTCATGGCCTCTCTGAAGGACACTATGTCCACCAGTGCCAATACATCAAGGATGGCCTCCTCCAGGTTCACGACCTGAAGCTGACAACCCTCACAGCTGGCAAAGTCAAAGAATGCTACTTTGGGTTTACTCATGTTGGATACCTCCATTTATCATTCCGGTATCTTCAATGAAATCACTTCGCTCTCTCATTGAAACGCCTCCGGTTCATCTTTAATGTCTTTATAATTGAATACAGGCCCCTCTTTACAGACATATATTCCATTTATCTGGCAGTGACCGCACTTGCCTACACCACATTTCATGCGCCTTTCCAGAGAGACAATGATATTCTCCTCCGGCATGCCCATGTTAAGCAGATCGCGGTTAACGAACCTGTACATGATCGGTGGGCCAACTACCACAGCGATGGTGTTCAATGGATCGAAGGTCACCATAGGCATGATGGTGGTGATAACACCTACCTGTCCATCCCATGACTCGCCCTCTGCACAGGTATCAACGGTCCTGTGCATTTCGACACCAGGTGTATTCTCCCATTGGGCGATCTCATCCTTGAAGAGAAGCTCACTGGGATCCTTGCAGCCATAGAGGATCATGACCTTGCCATAATCAGCACGGTTGTTCAGCACATACTTGATAAGGGAGCGCATTGGAACTATGCCCAATCCACCACCAATGAACAAAATATTCTTTCCCTTCATGTCTTCCGTGTCAAAGCCAGTACCAAATGGGCCTCTGATCCCGATCTTGTCTCCCTCACTTAGAGAATGAAGCTTATTGGTCAGGTCTCCCACATTCCTCACGATGATCTGGAATGTGTTCCCTCCTGGTGGAGAAGATACTGAAATTGGTGCTTCGCCCACACCGTATATGGATACTTCGACGAACTGTCCAGGCACATGACCAAGGGGCTGGCCGTCATCCAATCCGATCTCGAAGAAGGTCTCGGTCTTGGTGAGTTTCATCATCCGCCTTATGGTCGCGGTCCTTGGTATGTACAATGAATCACTGGCAACTATTCCAAGGTCAGATTTCTCTGGCACATGACCCACATTTGCATCAGGTATCGTGTCCATCGTCGCTTCGGCCAGTTTATTGATCAGATTGACCGGGTCTGCAATGTCAGGAATACATGCACTTGAACATCTTCCACAACCAACACAGGCAACGAAGCCCATGGCATCTGGAAGGTACTTACCCTTCCTGTTAATCCTGTGGCGATATCTCTCTACGATATCCTCTCTGAATATCTCTCCAGGCGCGACCTTTGTGAAGTCACGGAGCAGGCAGCCATCCCATGTTCTGGTTCTGACACCAGTGTTGAGATCTAATCCGACCTCGTCATTGACATCATAGCAGAAACATGTTGGACAAACGAGAGTGCAGGAGCCGCATGCCAGACACTGATCCGACATCTCCTTCCATACCGAGCTCATGTAATTGTTCGATAGAAGAGAATGCCATGCTTTGGGGCCGACCTTCAAGCCTCTTGTAGCTCTGTCGATCGCCTCCTGTCGCTTGTTCTTGGCAGCCTCTATCTCCTGAGGCTGTGCATCTCGAGATGTTGCCCTCTGAAGGAGCTCTGCACCTTCAGGAGTTCCCGGAAGGATAGCATAAAGCACACCCAGGTCTGTAATCATCAGATCGAAGTGCAATTCAGGGGTGCCAGCATCTTTCATCAGGTCCCCATAGAAGGCCTTTTCAGAGGCCTTCGCGGGCATCACACCTATCAGAAGAGAATTTTTTCTTTTCTGCAAATATATGTCATCAACATTGGTGTCGAAGAAGTATTTGTCCATCTGCTGGATCGCTATCAGGTCATATGGATGAACTCCCACAATGACCTTCTTCGTGTCCATAGCTGGAGCAGTGGCCTTCCCAGTCGATATATCGAAATGCATCATTGTCTCGTACTGAGGCAGATAATACTTCTTGGGTGGAAGAATGGTGACATCATAGTCCAAGCGCAGCTCTGTTGCTGAGTCTAGCGGTCCAAATACGAACTTATCTCCTTTGGCCTTCACGCCCTCAACATCCAAAGATTCATCCTGGATCAGGGCATTTATAAAGGCATCGAAATCTTGTTTTGATATTATTTTCATTCTTATTCCTCCGCAATTATCAATTAATGACCTTTAGTGCTTCGAACCCATCTGGTGTGTAGCGAAGTTCGAAGGGGTCTGTGGTGTGGTTCACACCTCTCATCTTGATTATCTGGATCTGTCTCTGGCTCTTGGTGGGATTTATCTGTTCCATTGATAATTTGATTATACCATCAGCAAGGAAATCTATGTCATGCTTGCTGAATTTTGGAGAATCCTGGCTCATCTCGGTTATCAAGAATGTTGTTACACCCAGCTTCTTCAGCCATTTGAAGAAGTGGAATAGCTCATCCCTTGGATCATCCATCTTGAACATCATTTCCACCACGGGTAGAGAATCTATGACCAGAAGGTCAAAACCCATAGCATTCTTCAATGTCTCCAATTGTCTCTTGAAGGTCTCCATGTTCACTTTGCCAGTCGGGTCCTCAGGATGTATCCCAGGATCCTGGCTCAGCTTCAACCACTGCTCTCTTGTCGTGGTAAGGTCATAGAGATTCAATCGCCCCTCCACATTATCGCCCATACCCAGCTTGGTCAGGTGGTACATGAAATTGTCCCGATCCTGCTCAAGTGTTAGATAAAGAGCCTTGGTCTCACCGTCCTGTGCATTGGCCATCAAAGTACGGTAGGCCAATGTGGACTTCATGGTTCCAGGTGTTCCTGCCAGAAGGACAATGTGTTTATCAGGAATACCTCCGTCCATCTTATCATCCAAACCATTAATGTTTAATTTATAGGTTTTTTCCATTTTATCTACTCCAAAGTTCCTGGTTTTTTGTCTTAAATATTTGATCTAACCAGTTATTATCAATTGAAAACACCAGATAGGTATTAAAAAACTATGATAACATAAATGCAATAAAATGTCATAAATGATATTATTAATATCAATAAGTGGCATTATGTACAAAATATAGCCAGTGTGATAACGTGCATATTATGTATATATTTTTACACCCCAAATAATAAATTATAGCATTATATCATTGAAAATGTATTTATATTGACAGTTTATCCGGGTGATAATGACAGAACTGCTAGAAGATGAATTGAATCTCAAAATTCTGGAGAGTATTTGCACGGGCGAAGGAGTGGAAGTGAACATAAGTCACCTTGCAAAGACCCTTGATAGACACAGGAACACTATCAAGTCCCAGATAAATGCCTTGTTCAGTCATAATATCATCAATAAACCAGTTTATCCATTCAGTTGGTTGTATCATGAATATCCGATGCTCGCGATCGCAAGAGCCGAGCTTCCGAGAAATAATGATACCGAAAGCTGGTTCAAGAGTGATGAGCACATCTTCGCAGCCTTCCATGTGAGGGATGAGGAATACAATACATTATTGATCGAGTTCCACAAGGACATACATGCCTATGGCCAGTGGAAAAAAGAGATAGTCAATACCAATAAGATCCCGCAGAGAGACAGAAGAAATTCAGCCCATGTTCTGGTATTCAGCAATAAGGATATCATAAAGAACAAACCTTACTCTCCAATATTCATAATGGAGAAGAAGTTCAAGGAAACTGGCAAGCTCAGTCTCAATGAATACAATATCAATAATCTATGTTTCAATATACTCAAGATGCTGGTCCAGGGAGATGGGATAAGAACCAATGAGAATATGTTGGCCCAGAAGCTGGATGTCCACAGAAAGACCATCGAAAGACGCCTCAGATCATTGAAAGAGGCAGGCATCATCTCGGATCCTGCATGCAGGTTCCCAAATTTCTTCGTACCACCAGACCAGATACTTGTTTATTATCTGATGGAGGTCAAGAGGACCAAGTCAAAGATATTAAAGGCAATTGAGAATGATGATCATATACCGATGGCGTGGGAAGCTGGCATAGGCAGATATAATTTCCTTCTCTTTGGTGTGTTCCCCAGCGTGGAGGACCATTTCGATTGGGAAGACAAGTACGACCACAGATTCAAGGAATGTATAGGGGCCATGAAGAAGATATACCTCTCACCCAGGATGGCCACTCATATCGATCAGCAGAAGATATCTCACGGCATTATAAAGAATATGAAGAAGAAAAATGAAAAGGGATCGGATGAGTGAGATATTACTCATCCGACCATTCTATTTACACTTGGTCTTCCTTTATTGCTTACCACGATTATCCTGGATCTCTATCAAAGCATAGCGCAGGTTGCATCGCAGTTCCTTACTGATATTCTTACCATCCATTTTCGAAGCGATCATTTCCATTGCTGGCTCGCCGATGTCTATCAATGCCTCGATGGACCTCCATTGGACAGACGATTCATCATCCACCAGAGCTTTTATCAATGGTTCTATAGCACATGGATCTCCAATATGACCAAGGGCCTCGGCAGATCTGTATCTCACTGTCGCATTCGTGTCATGCAATAGTGCCTCTGCCAGCGGACCAACAGCTGATCCACCTACCCTCTCAAGAGAATTGCGCGCACTTTGTTGCTCCATGCCAGTTCCTGTTCCGCAGGCCTGGATGAGATCAAGGATATCATTTGCTTCATACGAGTTCTGTGACACACTCTCCATCAGTTCCCCTCCTTTTTTGTCTCGGAGCCATTGACCCACTCGACATTCAGGTAGTGGGTGGAGCAGCTTATGCACGGATCATATGCTCTAACGAGCATCTCGAGGTTCAGCTCGATCTCCTTTTCAGGTCTGTCAAGGAGAGTTGGAGCGAAGGCCGCGAAATCCTGGTTGATATTGTTGTGGTTCATATTTGTCGGAATTACACAGTTAGCCTTTACACAGTTCCCCTTGTCATCATATTCGTATTCATGGAAGAGAAGACCTCTTGGAACCTCCACAGCACCCACACCGCGTCCTGCCTTTGGCGTGACCTTTGGTGTTGGCTCCTGCTTCATTCCACCGTCCAATAGTTCATCGATTATCCTGACTGAATCCTCGATGGAGTGAACGAATTCAACGAATTGAGCCACATTGTTCATGAAAGGATTTGGATTAACTGGCTTGAGTCCGAACTTGTCAGCCCATTCCTTGGCCAGCGGACTAAGCTTATCGGCATTCAGGTTGAACCGGGCCAATGCTCCAACCATGTATGAGTCGCGTTTATTCTTGGTGAACTTGGCTGTGGAGTATGGAACTACGAACTCATTCACAATGGTCTTGTAAGCATCCGCATGCTGAGGCTCCTCATCGGTTGATCCGACCATTCCATCATACAGGGCATATTCGTCATCCGTGACCAGAGCGATATATTCCGTATCCCTCTTGAAATCCGGAAGAGCTCCTGCATTGGCAAGTATGACCTCGCCGACCGCATTGCCTGTTGGAACCATGTCCAGCAAGTTCTGTCTGATATCCTTCAGTGCATATGGAGATGGTGTCTTGTATATACCGCCTGGCACCAGATTGGTAGGATGTGTCGTCCTGCCGCATATCAGGTCGGACATCAAGTTCGCCTGCCTGTGGAGCTTGACAATAGCCAAAACCTCATCGGGGTTTGAACCGACGAGTGGCACCACGCTTCCAACTCCAAAGAGATCTGGAGCTACAAGGTATCCGACATGGAGTATGTGGCTCTGAAGATTCTCGGCATGGATAGCCAGCCTTCTAAGTTTCTGGCTCTGCTCGGATATCTCGATGTCCATCGCGGCTTCAGTGGCTTTCAATGAAGCCAGTGTGTGACCGATTGAACAGATACCACATATCCTGGACGTTATTGGAGCCAGCTGATTGTATGGCTTACCTCTGACGAAGGATTCAAAGAGACGTGGGGCCTCGGAGACCTGCCACTGTATCTTCTCAATGGTACCGTCCTTCGCATTCAGGACGATGTTTCCATGTCCCTCCACTCTTGTCAAATGCTCTACATTAATGTTTATTTCACTCATATTCGACCCCTCCATTTCATTCCGGGCTCTTGAATGTGCTCAGTTCGTTCGCACATTCAAAATCCCTCCTGAGTCATGATCTTTTCAAGCATCTCCATCGAATCATAGGAGAATACCTTGGCTGCTACAAGTATCTCTTCTTTTGTGAAGCCAGCATCCTTGTATGCCTTCAATCCGAATCTGAGGATATCCTCATTGGCCATTATCGAATGACAACCCTCACACCTGTATCCTTTTCTGGTACAGTAAGCATTACAGTTGGCATATGTCAATGGCCCCAGGCAAAGCTCTCCTCTTGTCAGAAGACAACCTTCACCCTGATTCGGGCATTCGGCACATACTGGCACTCCATTAATATCATAATCCCTGCATAGCTTGGCGAATTGGCATTCGCCGCTGACTGGGCAATCCCTGCACTTCTGCACATGCTCCGACAGCAGAAGTTCGACAACTGTCCTTCTTGCCTGATATACAGCATCACTGATAGTAGATACAGACAATCCAGAAGAAACAGGCATCGTACAACTTGGTTGAAGCCCAGGTCTGCCACCTGCTTTCACCTCGACCAAGCAGAGTCTACAAGATCCGATCCTTTGTTCAGGGAACAGTGGATTGAAGCAAAGAGTTGGTATGTCAACCGAGTTCGCTCTTGCCACATCCAGTACTGTCTGGTTCGGCTCTCCAGCATAGTCCTTTCCATCTATCACTATGTTTATTTTGAATGAAGTCGTTGCCATTATTCATCACCTCCTTCGCTTTCCGCACTGAGATCACACCTCAGACACCTGGATGCCTCTTTCTTGGCACATTCAGGGTCCATGCACATGACAACTTCCTCGAAGCCGCATGTTCTGTCATCAGCGTTTAGTTCTTTCACGCCCTGCCTCTGCATTGGTTCTGCATTGTCTGGTTCGACATTGGAATAGTTGGTATTGTTCATCTTTTCCAACTGGGCCAATCGGTCATTGCCACCCAAGAACAGATCGATGTTCCTGGCCGCCCTCTTACCATCAGCCACCACGTCGATCACACTTGCAGGTCCAGTTACCGCATCTCCACCAGCGAATATCTTCGGGAACCAAGCTGAGCTTCCTGTTCCTTCAACAGGTATCCACCTTGAATCGCCCACGATATTCATTCCACCAGCGAAGTCAGTATCCAATTGCTGTCCAATGGCATTGACCACACGGTCGGCCCTTATCTCGACAGTCTCATCGGTAGCGACAGGTGATCTGCGACCCCACTTGGTGAAATCGCCCATGACATTCTTTCTGAAGACAGCTCCAACGACCTTTCCGCCTTCCACGATGAGTTTCTCGGGTGCGACCAGGAAGTGATATTCCACACCTTCCTCTCTGCAGTGTTCGATCTCCTCATCATAAGCTGGCATGTCATCCTCTTCTCGTCTGTAGCAGACGGTGACCTTGGTTCCCATTCGAATTGCAGTTCTGGCAACATCTATGGCAACGTTCCCACCGCCTATCACGAGAATGCTCTGACCCAGATCGACCGACTTGCCACTATTCATTTCCTTGAGCAGCTGAAGACCTGGAAGCACGCCTGGAAGTTCCTCGCCTTCCAGCCCCAGCTTCGTGTCCTTCTGGGCTCCGATGGCCAGGTATACCGCATCATTATCATTGAGCAGTGTTTCCATTGTTATGTCCTTACCCACACTAGTATTTGTTTTGGCCACAACACCCAGGTCGATAATGTCCTGGATCTCTTTGTCGATGATCTCATGTGGCAGCCTGTACTTTGGAATTCCATATCGTACCCAGCCGCCCATTTTTTCTTGAGCTTCATAGATGGTTGGCTTGTACCCCATCCTTCTCAGGAAGTAGGCTGCTGAAAGACCAGATGGCCCTCCACCCACAATGGCGATGGTCTTGTCCACATCATCAAGTGTGGATATCTTTCCAACACCTGCTTTGAAAGCCTCATCTGAAGCATATCTCTTGAGCTCACGAATGGCTATTGGCTCATCCAACTGCGCACGCTGGCATCTTCCTTCACAAGGGTGCTCACAGACCCTTCCACAAATGGATGGGAAGGGGTTTGCCTCTCTATTGACATCATATGCCTCTGCGTACCTGCCTTCAGTTATCAATTGTATGTAGCCGGGCACATTGGTACCTGCTGGGCAAGTGTTCTGACATGGCGATTTGAACATGGCCGCACAAACAGATGCATCACATATCTTGTTCTCAATGTGGTCCACATACTCGTTCATGAAGTACTTCATGGTGGTCATGATCGGATTGGGTGCTGTTCCTCCAAGGGCGCAAAGTGCACTCGCACTAACTTGCTCTGAAAGGCTCGTCAGTACCTCAAGGTCTTCCATCACACCTTCTCCGTGACATATCTTCTCAAGTATCTCCAGCAATCTTCTTGTTCCGATCCTGCAAGGAGTACATTTCCCACATGATTCCTCGGCTGTGAAAGTGAGGAAGTATCTTGCGACATCCACCATGCAGGTGTCCTCATCGAGAACCACCATTCCACCAGATCCAACAATGGAACCCAGTGTTTTCAGGTTATCATAATCCACGGGGATATCCAGGTGTTCCTCGGGTATACAACCTCCAGATGGACCACCGGTCTGAACGGCCTTGAACTTGCGACCATCCATGATACCGCCGCCGATCTCGTAGATGATGTCCTTCATCGGAATTCCCATTGGAACCTCGATAAGACCTGCGCGGTTCACTTTTCCTACTAAGGAGAAAACCTTGGTTCCAGTGCTTTTCTCAGTCCCCATGGTGGAGAACCATTCCCCGCCCCTCTGAAGGATCATAGCGATATTGGCCCATGTCTCGACATTGTTGATATTCGTAGGCTTGCCCCAAAGACCACTGACAGCAGGGAATGGAGGTCTTGGCCTTGGTTCGCCTCTCTTACCCTCGATGGAGTTTATGAGCGCGGTCTCTTCACCACAAACGAATACACCAGCTCCCTCACGGATATGTATCCTGAAGCTGTAGTCCATTCCAAAGACACGATCACCAAGTATACCATGTTCCTCTGCAGAAGCAATAGCTTTCTTCAGTTTTTCGATGGCCAGTGGGTATTCAGCACGGATGTAGATGTATCCGTCCGTTGCTCCCATTGCGTATCCTCCAATTATCATACCTTCGATAACACTGTGTGGATCTCCTTCCAGAACTGCACGATCCATGTAAGCACCAGGATCTCCTTCATCAGCATTACAGATGACGTATTTCACGTCACCTGGAGCCTTGTGACAGAACTCCCATTTCAAACCAGTTGGGAAACCTGCTCCACCTCTTCCGCGGATCCCGGAAGTCTTGACCTCGCCGATTATCTCTTCGGGTGTCAATTCGAACAATGATCTGTAAGCAGCTCTGTAACCGCCCCTGGCTATGTATTCCTCAATATCTTCAGGAACAACAATTCCACAGTTCCTCAAGGCCACCCTTATCTGCTTGGCAAAGAAAGGTAGATCCTGATATTTTGGGATACCATCATAGACATCGGTCTCGGCAATTACACCATGCTCACACTCGGATATCTCGTCTGTAAGCTGGCACATTGCAAGCTCAGTTACTGGTTCCTCACCAACAAGGTGCTCATCCAGTATCTTCTTCAGTTTGTCAATGTCCATGTCCGAATAGGTAACACGTGGCTTTCCAGGTAATTTGATGTCGACCAATGGTTCCGCGTGGCACATACCGATGCAACCAACGGAAACGATGTCCGCATGAACATCGTTCTCATCCAGATACATCTCAGCATATTCCTTGAGCGGCATTCCGCCAGCTGCTATTCCACAGGTGGCCAATCCAAATATCACCTGGGGTGTTCCATTATCCATGGACTCCTTACCCCTCTGGGCCATGTCCCTGAGGTGGACTATCTTGCTTATTTTCATTCAGCAACCTCCTCGGTCTTGTAAGAATCAAGTATCTTTTGAAGGCCGCCTTTCTTCACACGACCATATGTCTCTTCATCTATCATGATAACAGGCGAAAGACCACAGCAACCCAGACATCTGACAGACTCTAGTGAAAAGAGTCCATCTTTTGTGGTTCCGCCGGGTTTGATCTCCAGAATATCTTCCAATTCCTGTGCGATACCAGAGCCACCTCTGACGTGGCACGCTGTACCACTGCAGACCTTGATGGTGTGCTTTCCAGGCGGATCAAATCTGAATTGTGGGTAGAAAGATACAACACCATAAAGCTCAGTTAATGAATATTCACTGTTCTCGGAAACATATGTGAGATATTCTTCTCCGACATATCCAAGAATTTCCTGAATATTCTGAAGGATAACGAGCTGCGGATCATCTATATTTGAATAAGTATCTAGTATAGTATCTATAATGAATTTGTCTTTAGCTTCCATTCAGAATCCCTCCATTTTCATTACGGGATTTTTAATGAAATCGCTTTGCTCTCTCATTAAAACTCACCTCCTTTTATCTGCTTGTCATAAGCCTCGATTATCTGCTTGGAGAACCAAACTGGCCCTTTGGACTCGCCCTTGAAATTCCTCAGGTAGTCCCTGCGCTGATCAATAATATCTATCGAAGTAGTTGGTATGGTTCCACCACCAGTTAGGCAACCGTGGAAACATGGGTAAAATTCTACCACATTGTATCTTTTAGCGATGTCCTTTGTCAGGTATTTACTAGCCTTTGCCAGATCCTCGATTATGAGGGCATTGAAGAATCCTTCTTCACTGTCGAAGGCCATTTCGTGAACATAATCCTCAAGAGTGGTCACAGCCAGCCTGGCATCGAGATTATTGAACTTTCTCATGTAAGCCGTCTGTATTATTGCCAATGAGTAAGCATAGTCACTGCTCGCACCCTTGACAAACACACTGGACAAACCAAGCTCGCAATCGAACACACCATCAGCAGGATCATGGAAATCAATGTCCACGCCCTTCTGCTTGAGAAGCCTTGGAAGCTCTCTGGCGGTCAAGACCGCATCGATCTTCGAATTGCCCTTGTGGACGATACATGGCGACAGAAGGATTATCTTCAAAGTCTTCTCTCCCTTAGTGTATCTCTCACCCAGAACATCCAACATCATCTGCTCAGGCGATGACACTTTCTGCAGATTCTTCTTGAATTCAGGATGGAATTTTCGGATATACGAATTGGCACTTGGACACCATGATGTGAAGACCATGTCGTCGTTCTCGCTAACATAGGTTCCCTGCGCTGCCAATGAAAGATAATTGAAGTGGGTGAAATCCACAACCCTGTCGGCTCCCAGTGATTTTAATGACGCTATGAGACTTCCCAATGCCTCGCCAAAGTCATCTCTGTCTGTTGGTAGGACCTCCATGGCTGCTGCCGCAGCCGTGAGATCGATGGCGAACACAACAAAATTGTTGGGATCATCAAGTAATCCAATAGCCTTCTCCACATCGGAATGTTCGGAAAAAGCACCGACCGGACAGTTGACCAGACACTGTCCGCATGATATGCATTTATTATCATCCAGGCCCTTATTGAAAGGCGTGGATATGATGGATTCATTTCCTTTATTTGTCAATCCAATGGCATGAATATCCAGGATCTCATTGCACACGATATCGCAATGCCTGCACAGTATGCATTTCTGAGGATCATATTGGATGATGGATCTTGTGTCGGCCTCCATTTCCCTTGCGGTAACACCGAATCTCAGATCCAGATTCTTCCTTGGGGCCATCGTGGTAAGACGCCTTATGTAGTACAGGACCTGTTCTTTCCGGACTGGACATCCACGGATATAGAAATCAACATCCACGACCTCATTGAGCTTCTTTGTCGGGAAGACGTCGAAATACTCATTGTTCGCAATGTCCGCATCCGCATATACTTCTTTAAGATTCTCCGCATCTGGCCATTGGTTCCTCAGTTTATTGACACAACCAGTTGTGGCACAATCACCAAGAGCGATGAGGATCTTGGCATTGGCCCTGATCTCTTTCAGTCTTTTCTCATCAACTGGCCTGTTTATCGAACCCTCAATGAAGGCTATATCGTAGTCATCGGAATGTTCCTTCATGACCTCACGAAATGAGACTACCTCCACTGTATCCAAAAGCTCGAGGATATCCTCCTCAAGATTGGCTATCTGCAGTTCACATCCTTCACAGCTTGCAAAATCAAAAATACCTACCTTATACTTAGGTGCGGTTTGGGCACTTTTGACACTTTCTACATCAGAAACTACCATAGTCATACGTTCATGAAGGAAATTTTAGTATATATTCACCCCTCATAAAAAATAACATTAAGATTGTTAAGAATGCTACTGGCAACATATTGAAATTGCCATTGTTGCTATATTTACTAAACAACAATAGTAGTAATGATATATAAAATTGTACATATTAGTAGTGCACATTTGATAGTAATCTATACAAAAATTATTAATAATGATAAATTATTGTCCATCGCATGGCCGATATGCTAGAAGACGAACTTTCTCTCGCAATACTCGAAAAGATATGTGATGGTGTCGGAGTGAGCATCAATGTAAGTGCTCTGGCCAAAAGCCTCGATCGCCACAGAAATACAATAAAATCACAGGTGACCGCACTTTTCGAGAATGGAATATTGACAGCCCCCTACTATCCTTTCACCGGACTTTTCAAGGAACGACCACTTTTTTCCATTGTCAGGGCAGACCTTCCGAGGCAGGCCAGGATCGACAAGTTCTTGGCAGAGGATGATACAATATTCGCCTCTTTCAAATCATGGGATGATGGTTATAACACATTGCTCTTCGAATTCCACAAGAGCATGTCCTCATACTTCTACTGGAAAGAGAAAATAGTGGAGGACGATAAGTTACCTCCACTAGAAAACCGATTCCCTGCCGATGTAGTATTTGTCAATAATGAACTTTTATTCAAATATGATCCAAATTCCAGCATAGCGTGCATGGATAAGAGATTCGATAAAGATGGAGAAATAATACTCAATGGCTACAAGTTGAATGAACTTGGATTCAATATCCTGAAAAAATTATTGGTAGGAGAAGGCATCAAGACCAATGAACATCTGCTGTCGAAGGAACTGGACACCCACAGAAAGACCATTGAGAAAAGGATAGAGGCCTTGACACAGGCGAGACTTATTACACCGCCTGTTTGCAGATTCCCTCAATTCTGCATACCACCAGGGCATGTGTTTGTCGTGAGCTTCATCAGGATCGATAAGTGCAAGGAACAGATCATCCAGTATATTCGGGATGATCCATGTGTGCCGATCGCCTACAGGGGTCATGTGGGCAAATACAACCTACTATATTTCGGAGTCTTCCCCAATGTGGAGGAGCACTTCAACTGGGAGGAGATCCTGCATGCGAAATTCAAGGACGAGTGCTTCGGAGTAATGAAGAAAATATACTTGTCTGAGAATATGACGGTTTCTATTGATAGAAAGAAGGTATCATTTGGAGTTCTGAAGGAGAAAAGAGCAGAACTGGAAGCCACGAAAACAAAGTGAAGCAAATTAGATTTAGATAGATCAAAGCAATTCCTTGTATTTATCAGGAGATAACAGCTTATCAGCATCCGCGATATTAACGGGTTTGATAATAGCGATCCATCCTTTTACATAAGGATCCTCATTGATGAGCTCGGGTGTGTCTTCCAAGTCCGAATTCACTTCCACGACCTCACCAGCAATTGGTGAAAAGACATCACTGGTAGATTTGACGGATTCAACAATACCAAGCTCCACATCTGGGGAAATATTATCACCAACAGATGGTAGCTCGACATAGACAATATCGGTCAGTTCACCCTGTGCATGATCTGTTATGCCAATTCGAACAAGATCTCCTTCGACCTTCACCCATTCGTGCTTCTCTGTGTATTTCAAACCATCTGGAACATTGCTCATTTCGCTCACCTATGGAGAGGGGATGTGGAAAAGGAATATTAATATTTTGGATGATAAGTTTTTATTCTCGATTAAGTATATCAAAGAATTCACTGATTATGGATTGTGCAGAGTGATAAGCAGTATCTGGCTCAAGTTTTCGATTTGTTTTACCATTTTGTTCAAGAAATGCCACACTCAATGCCTGATCAGAGAGGAAATAATACAATGGCTTTGATTGAATATTTATGCGATTACTTCGTAATTCATTGTAAAACAAAGTAATAACATCCGCCTCCATCCTCTTAATCGATATCTTGTTCTTTCCAAAAAAATTAAATTGTTTCTCAGATAATTTTAATTCATCCGATATACAAGTAACAGCTATTTTAAGAGCCTCCCAAGATGAATTAATCCGATGCTCAGGAGAATTTATTTTATTAGAAGCATCAATTAGATTGGATTCCATCAATAAAGGGCCAGAAATTTGACCCTCTTCTAATTCTATTTCCACTTCTTTTTTTTCGTCTGTTTTAAGTTTTTTTCCAGGAGGTCTTATCGGATTATGAGAGAAGCCATTGAGAAATTGTTTTGAATTTATGCTATCATATTCTAAGCCCTCTAAAAAAGATCTTACGTATTTTTTTAATCTGTATTTAGTTACATGAGTATTTTCAAATGAACCCATAGTAATTCTTTCATCAATCCTTTCAAATATTATAGCTAGAGACCCAGAATACATTGAAAAAGGAATTTCCATGTCAATAAATTTTAAATTAAAACGACCGCCTTTTTTAGCCTGAATTCTTTGAATAGAATTAATTAATATTTCAAAGTAGGGAGATATGTCTTCTTTTTTCCTATCAACATCCCTTTGAAAATCATAAATAAGTTGCATCCCTTTGGCTAAGTCAGGGCTAATTTTTGATATTTTAATTGCTGCTCTCGCCCTTGCTGTTTTCAACCCCATCGGAAAAATATTTGAAACAAAGACCTCATCAATTTTTTTTACTTTACTTTCAGCAGCATGGCAAAATATGTGTTCGGCTTTGCCTAAGATTTCACCAGGTAAGCCCATACTTACTTCACGAATATTATCGCTAGCATCTGTAGTTATTAATTCATCGGGATCTTTCCCATTAGCCTCAATTCGTTTTGAAATTAGATCCCATGTTTCTTTATTGCTAAATGGTTCAAGTTTCATCCCCAATTCAGGCCTTAAGTACCTATAAGGTTCTTCAGATAACATTTCAAGCCAATCAATAGGAATGCAGAGAAGAACCATCCAACGTTCCTGAGCATTGTCTGTAAAGTTTTGAAGCAATTTTAAAAAATCTTTAATTATTTTTCTTTCATCTTCATCCTTGTATTTTAATCTATCAAGATTATCCAAGAATATTACAACATTCTCGTCCTTAACATTTTCAAAAATTGTATTAAATTCTTTTTTCTCTAAAGATGTTTCTGAGTCACCGGATAGTGATTTGGCTATTTTTTTTGCCTCAGTAATTACAAAATTATATAAATCTAATCCACTTAGAATTGGTCTAATTGTGTTTAATGTTTCTATATAAAATATTTTGCATCCATTTGATTCTAAAACATCTTTCATAACTCGATGGAGAGTGGTTTTACCAGCTCTTCTTTCTGCAATTATTAGTTTTAACCCACCACTTTGGCTTTGTGCTACAGATAGAGTTCTAGAAATTATTGAATTCATAGAATCTGTTTTAATAAGTAGTTCTGAACCTTCACCAAGTATACGATCTGACCATGGGTTCCCATTGAAACCCCAATAAGACATCCAATTGTCTCTATTTGAAACATCTATGACTTTATCTCTTATTTTTGTATCATCTACATCAACCATTAACTCTAATACATCAGGAGGAGGTTTCTGTAAATTCTCCTGCAGTTCTGACGTAATATTATTGTTATCAAAACTAATAACAATTCCATTTTTTTGCAATGGGATTTTTATTAGGTCAATTTCAGAAGAAATTTTGTTAATAATCATAGCCTTTAATTTTGATGGCACACCTCCAGGCAAATTAGGAATGCGAAGACCCAGTGTAATTATCCCCTCATTAATATTTAAATATTTAGTATAATAATGAATATACCAATGTAATTTTGAATCTGGAGGGATAGCTATCAAGTCTAATTTGTTGATTATTACTCTCTCCCACGTTCGATCCAATTCATCCCCAAGACGCAATAAACATAATATTAAACCAACTCTAATCTTACCTCCTGAAATTTTTTTTATCAATGTTAAATCATTATCTGTGACAGGCCCACTGTGTTTTTCACATATCCAAGCTATTTCTTTAGCAATATCTGCAAAAACAGTCTTGTTTAAATCAATAGTTAAAGGATTTTCTCCATTAATCAATCCAGCCGAAAGTTTGATTAAATTCGCTGAACTGATTGCGTGTTTTTTTCTTACTTCAAGAGGTTTCTCTGCTAATTCTGCAATGATTTGCCTTTTATTTACTACTCCCGAATCTTTTATGTTGAACATCATTCCAATATCATGAAGCAAGCATGAAGATGCTAAACATAGTATTTCATAATCAGAAAGTTCTTCAAACGTATCCATCTTTGATTCTAATATTTTATCAACGATTGAAATTACTCGCAATGAATGACCAATTGAATGGTCTGTGAATATCTCACTAGATGTTCCTAATATATTTCTTAATCGAACTTCAAGATTATCTAATTCGGTTTTTTTATCTTTTTCAAGATCATTAAGAAAATTAGCCATTACCATACATTCACCCACTTCTCCCAGAGATATAAAGCTTTAAGCTTGATAAGTTTAACGGGAACATAATTCAAAATATTATTTTGTATTATCTTTAGTTCAGCATATTATTATTATTTTGGATAGAATCACACAACAACCCTCGCACTTACAAAGCCCTGTACCAATTCCTTTTTATATTACACAAAAGCACGCACCAGCGTTTTTTTCTTTTAAAGTTTTCTGCGCTGGTTCGGGCTCATCGAATCAAAACCAAGGTTTTGACAAAATATATGCGCTCGGGAAATATAGCCAGCTCATCTAAAAAAGAAAAAAATACAGTTAAGAATCAAACCCATTATATGTGTTTGATAAAATAATTGCGTAGGATCAATAGGTAAAAGTCGCAATTAAAAATAAGAAACTCGCCCTCGCCTGCTCGAAAACCAAGTCGAATACAAAACACCGCACCAGGAAGTTTTTCTTTAACCTCGCTGTGCTCTTAGTTCGAATCGCTATGCTTCTCGAACTAATTATTTGCGAAGTTTACGCAAATAAGGGCTCACCTTCCAAAGAAAAAGTTCCATTCAAAAGAAACTCAGGTGAGCCTGCTCGCTCGTCATATGTTGATAATTGCTCTGAATACAAAACACCGTACCAATTCCTTTTTATATTACACAAAATCGCGCACCAGCGTTTTTTTCTTTCAGGGTTTTCTGCGCTGGTTCGGGCTCAAAAAGAAAAAAATGCCGTTAAATAAGAAACTCGCCCTCGCCTGCTCGAAAACCAAGTCGAATACAAAACACCGTACCAATTCCTTTATATATTACACAAAAGCGCGTACCAATTCAGTTATATACGATTTCTCAAAATATACTCCATTTGAGAAGAATTGGAGGAAGTGGAGCAAAATGATGATCAAGATCTACATAAGTACGCATAGTGAAGGACGATTGAACATGCCATCTAATGACCACACAAGGGCCGCACCTCACGGCGGCATGGCCGCGTCGTCGGGCATCCTGGTGGACGATCCAAATTACATCAATATGGAATGCAAAAAAGCAATAGAGGCAGTCAAGCTCTTTGCAGAAGAGCATGGATTCAATTATAGAATATACGATGTTCGAAATGACTGGCCCGCAATGCGAGCCAGGATAGAAGGAATAAAAGTATTGCCCACCACGGTCTTTGGAAAGAAGAAGATCGAAGGAATTCCTTCTTTTGATGAAATGGCCGCGTGCTTGTAGGTAGCTCGTAGGTGGAGGGAATTTGATATTTCATAAGGACAATGTAGAAATACCATACCCACGGTTTAAGGCGCAGACCGGATGAGAGATTAATGAAACTGCATAATTTAAAAGCGATCATAATCATTGCAAACATAATAATTGCAAGTATCAGTATAACCAGCATATACACTGTCGCTTCTGGAAATTTCAATGTCATATTACCAGAACAGGATGATATTGATTGGGAGGTTCGCGATGGTAAGCTGGTCTTCACCACCAATGTCACCATACAGAACAATGGCTTTTATTCCATAAAGGGATTGAAGATCAATGTGGACCTTCTTGAGAATTCAACTGGCTTCAAATTGATCGAATACCAGCACACAGTGGATATCATCCCCATGAGAACAGACCATATTGAACAATTGGAGATACCATTGGACCTTGATCGTTATCAACAATTGTATGCGGAGTTGGATAATTTCATACCTGAGGATTGGTTGGATGAAGTGGACAAGTTCATGTTCAATGACACAGCCCTGAGCCTTATCATAAGTGTCGAGGCATATTATACAATGAAATTAGTGCGCTTTAATGCGGATTACACATTTGATTTCCTCTGGCCAGCAACAATACAGATCTATGATATTGATACATCAAATATCACTCAATATAATAATGGCCCTGGAATTGATCTTGAGCTTCCTTTCACACTGCACACCTCACAATGGATAACAGGGGATATCAGGGTAGACACACACCTTCAGAACAGCACGATGAATTTCGCTAATTCAATCACCATCATACCTCTGGGACAGAATTATTCCGGGAATTTAAGTATTCACTTGAACCCACAAGAGATGGCCAATTTAAAGATAAATACCCAGGCATTGTATTTGGTGGTTATGATATCGACATCCGACCTGGGGATCATCTATAGAGATATGGTAGAGTTCGCAGCAGATATAGAACTGGAGCAACCATGATGGCAGAAGGAACTGGAGAACATAATAAAGATATCCTAGGCGAGGAGACCCAGGACGAGGATATCCAGAACGTGGACATCCAAAACAGGGATGTCCCAAGAGGAGATGACATATCATCTCAGAATAATGCGAAGAGCCATTATGTATATCCAGTCATCAATTTGCTCATATACGCCATTCTTCCATTCATTGTCATTACATTTATCAGATCGAACTATACAGACCTCGATCAGGCCAGATTGAACAATGTGATAATGTGGACTTCGATAATTGGAACGACCATTGCGATAATATCGTATTTCGAGACATATTATCCGCCAGGGCATAAAGGTCGCCTGGTATCAGGAATTATCAGCACTGGCATGATGTATATCTGGATATACGGATTATTTGGTGGCACAACGATCAGATCCACTTATGGAGAATATGAATTCTTTATCGACATCAGTCGCATGCTGGCTCTGATAATTTTTGGAATTAGTTTGAAATTAATATACAGGATCATTGAATTCATCACTTGCAGGAAAACACAGGCGCAGTGAATGATTATTGAGGTCGTCCCAAAACTTCCATATACTTCTCCTTCCATTATCCTCCCAATGTCACCCACACTTATCGAAGCATTCCAGCCCTTATGCACAGATGTTCAGAAAGAGGTTCAGAAGGTTCTTAAAAGTATCCTGCTCGGGCCCATGATAAGCGGATACCTGCCGCAGAAATGGATCTTTGCAACATCTCAGGAAGTAGTTACATTTTGCCTTGATATAACAGGCGAGGCCAGTGTCATCGAGGGCACTGTGGATGACTCGGATGTGCTCATCAAGATCAGCCATGATCCTCTTTTACAGATACTGGAAAGCATGGACAAACCAGAAGAGAAGCCAGATATTCTGGATATTAGTTTTCAGACCAGAAAAGGAGAGGCCGCTTTCGGATATATGCGGAAGAGATTTGGATTATGAGACAAATACTCAATAAATTCATTGAATGGATATTTATTAGTTCTTCAAATATCTATTAGATGCAGATTATAGACAATTAGAAAAAATATCCCGTATGTTAATGTTAACAATCACACGCATTCAATTGTCAAAAACTTATTTATAATATCAGACCTATTTTAGGATAATGGCTGATAAGATCAAATTGAATGTGGAACTTAAGTTGATCATGGGATTTTTGTTCTTTTTCATAATATCGGGAATGGTTCCAGGTATAGTATCGGTTTTTATCAGCTTATTCGACATTGACATTGAAACTGCCAATCTCATGGTCCTGATTATTACATTCTCAGTCTCTGTTATCTTGTGCGTTATTATTGGTCTGTATCTCATAAAATGGATAGCCGAGCCTATCAAGAAGCTTATCACGGCCATGGAAAAGATGTTGGAAGGTGACATGACCGTAGATCCTATCGTGACAACTGGTGATGAGATCGAGGCTTTCTCCATATCTCTTTTAAGAATGAAATCCAGTTTGATGATAGCCACCCAGATGCTTGGACCTTATGAGGTCGAGGAGCAGGAGATCCCAGAAGTGAAGGGATTTTCCGTAGGGGAGAAGATGATATTCAGCCTCATCCTGTTCCTTGTATTGAACCCGATCATCACCATTATCCCCGTAATACTTTCACTGGATCTCCTTTTGGGAGCATCTATTGCTTCATTGTTATTCTCAGTGATCATGCTATTGATATTCGTCACATACCTGAACAGATCCATAATGGAGCCATTTATCGCACTGACAGAAGCTGCTGACAAGATAAGCAAGGGGGATTTTGGAACCAGTATAGAGATCAAGAGCTCCGGCGACATAGGAAGATTGGAACTGAACTTCAAGAGGATATCAGATAGAGTGGAAAGAGCCATAAAGGAGATGGAAAATGGTCAATGATGCAGATATCCAGGCAATGGAGAATATAATAATCGAGCATGCAGGACCTATGGGTAAATTTGTAATAAAGAAAGCAATCGCGGATATCGGGATAGATCCCAATAGTTATGGTAGGGATTCAGCCAATAAGCTCATCAATATGGTTCTGGAAAGATCCATATTCGACACTGCGAAATGGGATCCCCTCAGAAAACAGATACTTTCGGCCTGGACTCAGTGACCGAGATCTTCAAACCTTGACTTCCTTCCACTTGCCAGACCGGAATCTCCACAATATTATAATAGATCTTACATAATATTCTACTATGAAGGCTATCCAGGCTCCCATTATTCCCAGTCCCATGTAGAATCCGAGGAGTGCCGCGAAGGGCAATCGAATTGCATAGATACCAAAGGAGGACGCATAGAGAGGCCAACGCGTGTCGCCGGCTCCTCTCAATCCTCCAGACAAAGTGAAGAAAAGGCCAATGGCGGGCATACTGAAGGCCAGAAGGCGGATCCACAGAGCCGTGTATGTCAGAGTATCCGGGTCGCTGATGAAGAGTCTGGCCATTGGATCTGCGAGGAAGAATAATACCACACCTATGGCGGTCATGACCAATGCGGAAAGCTTGGCAGATTCCACTGCTGACCTTTCGGAGGTCTTTGGTTTTTTGGCTCCCAGGTATTGGCCAACGAGAGCTGTTGCGGCCATGGAGAACCCTATGCCAGGCATGAAAGCCAATCCCTGGATCCTCATACCGATCTGATGGGCGGCAAGAGCCTCAGTTCCGAAATACACGATTATGAAAGTATATACCAAAAATCCAGTTTGGATAAGTATCTGTTCCGCGGCGGCAGGAGTGCCGACCTTCAATATACGACGCATGATGGATCTATCAAATATCACGTGATTGCGTTCCAACTTAAGCCTAAGCTTACCCCGTGAGAGAAGGAGGATATAACATACACCTCCGATCATGAAAGATATGACATTGCCGATAGCCGCTCCCTTGACCCCCATTTCTGGGAATCCAAGCTCACCGAATATGAGCACATATCCGAAGAATATGTTCACCACATTGTTCAGAATGCCAATGGCGAGCGGGGTCTTCATATCTCCCGAACCCCTGAGTGCGGCAGCCGAAAGAAATTCAATGAATTGGAAAGTAGTTCCCAGGAAGGTGATCTTAACATAAATGGAGCCGAACCCAAGAACATCTGGCTCCGAACCGAACATGGCAAGAAAATCTGTCCCGAAGAACCAGCCCAAGATGGTTATGGGAATGGAAAGTATCAGACCAAGAAGTAGTGATTGTTTGAGGGCACGGTTTGCCATCTTGGGTTTTTTGGCTCCCGTGTATCTGGCAACTAGGGCTATGGTTCCCGTGCTCACGGCCATCATGACCATGAAGGATATTTGAACCACCTGGCCTCCCAGACCAACGCCCGCAACAGCCGCAGGACCCAGTTTGCCCACCATTATCATGTTCACGGTCATCATGATGGTAGCGAAAAGATTGGTCAATATTATCGGCCAGGCGAAACTGAATATCTTCTTTCTTAATTTCTTGTTCATACGGGACACTTGCATGCATATGCATATATGAAAATGAGTTATATAAACATTTGCATGATTGTGCAAATGTACAAAGATATAAATATTCCAAGTTCTATATTAGGGGCAATGGTAGATGAGATAAGAATAGTGGATGACCCCGCAACAATTAAGCTCATGATAGATGAGACAAGAAGGACCATCCTGGAGCTATTGAGGCTCAATGATCTCACAATTGAGCAGATGGCCAGCATACTTGAGAAAGACCAGTCCACCATCTATCGTCATGTGGAAAAACTGGTGAATGCGGGCATCATCGAGCAGACCGGCGAGAAGAAGGACCATCACATTCCCAAGAAGCTGTATGGCCGGACAGCCAAGATATTCTTTATGGCCCCCAGTATCGATGCGGTCCCTGAGAAGGATGAGCTTCTGAAGATGTGGGAGAAGAGCAGCGGGACCATCGCCACCCTGCTTGAACAGATAGGCTATGAGGGAAAGGACGACCCAGAACAAAATGTAAAAGCCGCATTCCTGGATATTCAGAAAGTGGTCTCGGAAAGAATGAAAGCCCTTCCACCAGATGCAAACCTAAATTTCTATACCATCTGGAAGCTTCAAATGGCCATCATGATCCTGGAGATGGAGAATGATCCTAAGCTCAAGAAGAAGGTCAAGAAATTCGTGGATTCTTATAAAGTTTAAGACCAGGTTATTTCATTATGATCATTTTAGTATTTTTCATTTTACTATTTTGCCAAAACAATTCTATAGTTACTGATAATTGTATAAGTGCATGAAACTTCAGATCCACGGCGTAGTTCAAGGCGTAGGTTTTCGTCCAGCAGTTGTAAAGCTGGCCGTCAGCATGAACCTTGAAGGCCACGTTCGGAATAATGGTTCGAACGTGGAAGTTCTGCTTTCCGGTAGCGAGGCAGAAGCAGATAAGTTCATCCAGATATTAAAGGATGAACTTCCCCCACTTGCCAGGATAGACCTTGTTGAGAAGTTGGAGGGGCAACCAGATCCATCAATATCTGGCTTTGTCATATTACCCAGCCAAAAGGGCAGCCGTTCCTCACCAATACCTCCTGACACTTCGATATGCGACCCATGCCTTTCCGAACTGCTGGATGATGCAGATAGAAGACATGGATTTCCTTTCACTAACTGTACTGATTGCGGTGCACGATTTTCAATCATCCAGGATCTGCCATATGATCGCCCATTTACCACGATGGGCGATTTTCCATTGTGCCAGTCATGTCAGAACGAGTATGATAGGATGGGCGATAGACGATTCCACGCGCAGACAATATCATGCCCGGATTGTGGGCCCAATTTTACATTACATGATGCATCTGGCCAGGCAGTCAAGGGCGGCATTGAAGGATTTGCCACCATTATCTCATCTGGCCAGTTGGGCATAATGAAGGGCTGGGGAGGCTCTCATATCGTGTGCACGTTGAAAGCTGGCATAACCCTTAGAAAATGGTATGGCAGAGAAGAAAAACCCTTTGCCATCATGGCCAGGGATATCGGAGCCGTGGGAAGATATGCAGAGGCCAGTGAGGAAGAACTGGCCTTATTGACATCCCGCGAAAGACCCATTGTGCTGATGAGAAAGCGAGACCGCCCGGATCTAAATATTGTGTCCCCTGGGCTGGACAATATCGGCATCATGCTTCCTTATTCAGCAGTTCATCATTTATTATTCAAACATCTTGATAAAAATATAGGCGCAGTGATAATGACATCCGCAAATCCACAAGGAGAACCTATGGCGATCACCGAGCCAGATATACTCGAGCTCGGTGCTTCCAAGTCTGCTGGTGATACGACTGCACCAGGAATAGGGAGCTATCTCCTTCATAACAGGGAGATAGCCAACCGTTGTGATGATTCGCTCATCATCCGGCATGCTGGCCACAATTATTTCATCAGAAGATCAAGAGGATTCGTACCAGTTCCTCTTGAGATAGGCCAGACGGGCAGTTTCATCGGATTGGGAGCACATGAGAACCTTACTTCAGCCATTGGATCTGCGGGCTTCATCTACCCCAGCCAGTACATTGGAAAGTCCAGTAAATATGGAGTTCTTGATTTCTTGGAGAGCGCGACAAGGCACATGATGAATCTTCGCGGGATCTGGGAGGTCAATGGCATCGGTATCGATATGCACCCGGGCTATGGGAATCGAAAACTGGCCAAGAGAATGGCTAGCGAGTTCGATTGCGAAATAATGGAGATACAGCATCATTGGGCACATGCGGCCAGCCTGCTTGTGGATGCGGGCATTGATGAGGCTGTCGTCATGACACTGGATGGAACAGGCTATGGCGCGGATGGGAATGCATGGGGCGGGGAAATACTGGCCGCAACTCTTTCAGACTATGAAAGAGTTGGTCATCTTGCCGAATTCCCACTGCTTGGCGGAGAGGCCGCTGTGAAAGAGCCGATGAGACTGGCCTTTGCGATGGCCAGTCAATCCAATAGACCATTCCACAATGCCACCAGGGAAGAACATGATATCTTCGGAAAGATGATGGATAATGCGCCCAGAACAACAAGCGCGGGGCGAGTTCTTGATGCCATCTCATACACGCTTGGAGTGTGCGATTCTCGAACATATGATGGCGAGCCAGCAATGAAATTAGAGAGACTTATTAATTCCAATATAAATATTAATAAAGATTTATTTAATTCATTCAATATTAAAGACAATGTTATAGACCACATCACGCCCTTTGGAGAGATGCTTGACATCGTATCCAAGCCCACATACAGTGGCAAACGTGAGAAGCTGGCCAGTGCTTATGTTTCCAAGCTTGTGAAGGCCCTATGTGATGTGGCCGTGCAGGCTGCCGAAGATAAAGACATCAAGCGCATTGGACTGACAGGCGGTGTCAGCTACAATATTCCAATTACTGATATGATCATGAAGGAGCTGGCCGCACAAGGATATGAACTTGTGCGCCATGATCGAGTACCCAATGGAGACGGGGGGATATCAATTGGCCAGTGTGCGATCATCGCATCTTCAATATAACTCGTTGGAATTGTGTAATGAAAGTTGTGTTTTTTAGTGATTAGCTTTATTAGTTTGACATTTATTATCCAGAGACATATAGTGGAAGTGTGAAAATGTCAATCAAGGTCCTTATAGTCGGTGGAGTGGCCGGCGGAGCAAGTGCAGCGACAAGAGCCAGGCGGCTGAGCGAGGAAGCCGAGATAATTCTTTTCGAGAGAGGCGAGTATGTCTCTTTTGCCAATTGCGGATTACCGTATTTCATAGGTAATGAGATCAAAGATCGCAATGCCCTTATCGTCACCCAGCCAGAACTTCTGCGCGATCGCTTCAATATAGACGTCAGAACAATGGCCGAGGTCATCGATATTGACAGGGAAGCAAAGCAAGCGACCATATTGGATCACACCACCGGCCAGGAATATGAAGAAGGATATGACAAGCTCATTCTCAGCCCAGGTGGCCAGCCTATAAAGCCGCCTTTCAAAGGGATCGACCTCGATACGGTATTCACACTCTGGACCATTCCGGATTCGGATAAGATCAAGGCTTATATCGAAACAAAGCAACCAAGATCCGCCGTAGTAATTGGAGGCGGATTCATCGGCCTGGAGATGGCCGAGAATTTAAAAGAACTTGGCCTGGAGGTCACCATAGTCGAGATGCTGGATCAAGTTCTTCCACCACTGGACTACGAGATGGTGTCACTTGTCCAGTTAAATCTTAAAAGACATGGCATCAAACTCCATCTTTCAGATGCTGTGGATTCATTTGAAAAGATTGATGGCCAGACCATCGTCCGAACCAAAAGTGGAGCAGAACTAGCCACCGATATGGTGATACTTTCTATCGGTGTGAGACCGAACAATGAGCTGGCAAAAAAAGCCGGGTTGGAATTGGGACAACGCGGTGGAGTTATCACTGACGAGACAATGATGACATCCGACCCAAATATCTACGCGGCAGGAGATGTTATCGAAGTTACGGATTATGTCAATGAACAGCCCGCCATGATACCACTGGCTGGCCCTGCCAATAAGCAAGGTCGTATCGCGGCCGACAATGTATTCGGCAAAAATTCAGTTTACAAGGGAACACAGGGTTCTGCCATCGTGAAGGTATTTGATCAAACGGTCGCGATGACTGGCAATAGCGAAAAAACACTCCAGCGCCTTGAGATTCCTTATCTAACCGCTTACACGAACAATGGCTCACACGCCTCTTACTATCCAGGCGCACAGCACATGGATATCAAACTTCTTTTCGCTCCTGGAGATGGTAAAATACTCGGAGCCCAGATAGTGGGTATGGATGGCGCGGACAAGCGCATTGACGTGCTGGCGACCGCCATTCGGGCAAAGATGACGGTCTTCGACCTTGAGGAATTGGAGCTGGCATATGCACCTCCATTCTCTTCAGCAAAGGATCCGGTCAATATGGCGGGATTTGTTGCCAGTAATATGCTCAAGGGCGATCTGGATACCATCAACTGGAACCAGGTGGATGATATCGATCCAGCTTCACAAGTTCTGCTGGATGTTCGTGACGGCTTCGAAGTCAATGTGCAGGGCGTGATAGCAGAAGGCATGCACATACCACTTAACCAGCTCAGAAGTAGGTTAAATGAGCTGGACAAATCAAAGACATACATCATATATTGTGTGGTCGGCCAGCGTGGTTATATCGCATACAGGATGCTTGTGCAAAATGGATTCAAAGCAAAGAACCTCAATGGCGGCTATAATATTTACTTCGCGGCTAAGAATGGATGATCCATCAGTATAAGGATATCAAAACCATTGGTCAAGATCAATCTGTTAGTGTTTTAGAACCATTGGTCCAGATCAATCTACCAGTGTCTCAAAACCATTGATCCAAGCTCTGCTGGCTCCTCGCTTTCTTCGCAGTCCGCATCTTGCCAAGTATCGATTCGATCCTGGAGTTTGAAAAACCATAATCCTCGCACATGAACTCCATTATCTTGTCAAGGTCTGGATCATCCCATTTCATTTCATAATCATCGGTTACTTCTGGCTCGAGGAATATCTTGCGAACCGCATCGAAGCTGGGCACATCGAACTTCTTCTGTTTGATGACCTCCTCGCCGCTTCCGAACTCCTTCACCAGCTTCAGCCCCTTCTTTGGCCCGATGCCCTTGATACCTTCATTGAAGTCAGTCCCCATGAGAACACCGATGTCCACCAATTGTTCCCTGGTTATCTCAAGGGCATCCAGGCTTGCCTGCAGATCGATGGTCTCTGGCTCGACCGTGACATACACCTGGCGGCGCGGCATCTTCCGCCTTCCGCTAAGGGTGAGGTTCCTGACCAAGAGAGGAGTACCAAACAACAATGAATCAAAATCCTGGGAGCCAGCCGCGTACACATCTCCTTTCATGGCCATGTAACTGGCCTGCGCCTCCCCCTCCTGAGGGGCCTTGAGGCATGGAACTCCCATGTATCCCAGTAGTTTGATGGCCTCGTCCACCATATCGCGCGTCAACTTGGAGGTCTGCTGTGCCTTTGTCCTGGCCTTTTCCATATCACCATCGGCCAGGGCTTCATCCCACTCGATCTTGGCTTTTTCCTTACGAGCCCGCCTCTCTGCCAGCGTGCTCTTTTTCAGATAATGCGGCTTTCCATCAAAGACGTAGATTGGTTTTATCCCCATCTCCAAAAGGTTAGCGGTCCGATACAATGCTCCAGACAAATGAGAAGTAACACGCCCCTTCTCGTCCATGAGGGGCGTTCCATCAGGTCCCCGAATGCTTGATAAGAACTGATAGAGCACATTGTAGCCATCGAGAGCCATCGCTCTGCCCTTGAAGTCGTCCAGCTTGACCTTATTGGCCACAAGTATTCCGGAAATATCCAGGCCCATAGGGGGTGGAATGTAGTGATGAGATAAGGCTTTTCTGATGATCAACTGATATATGATAAATATTTGAGAAAAGGAAAGTTTGGATTGTAAAAGAAAGCCTAAAATGTAAAAGGAAAGCCTGGCATTTTTCAGCCAGGCTCATTAGTTTCAATTTCGTGTCGGATATCAGTTGTTCTTGAAATACCAGACAATACCGATCCCTGCCACGGCTATGATGGCCACCACGATCAATATCCACATGATAGGAAGGCTGTCATCTTGTGGGCCAGCGATATCCGAGTTGTAGGATGAGACACCTGTGTCCCCATCCGTATAACCAGCTATTACGGTCACCTCACTTGTGTCAATGAAGGATGGTAGCATGAATGTTCCTGTGTATGTTCCATCACTGGCCTTCACGAGGTGTATCTGCTGTCCGCCAACCCAGCTCTGCCATACAGATTCATCTTCGCCAATATCTTCTGCATCGAGGTCGATCTCTCCTACGAAGAGCATTGCTATAACAGCATCATTGTAATCTGCTGGCATATCGACAGTCACCGTCACTTCTTCTCCAGGTATCAGATCACTGGCCTGGACATCTATGTTCTCATTGGCCATCTGGTCGGCAGCCAATACATATGCGCTCTGCCCATCATTACGGCCATAATCCGGCCATTCTTCGTATACTCTGTTATTGTCAAGGTCATAGGGATCATTATTGGATTGAGCTCCCTGAATATCTATGACAAAAGCAGATTCAAAGTAGAAATCGAGTACACATTGAATAGAAGGTGCTGTGAGATCCAGAGTGAAAACACCATTGTCATCAGTCTCCTTCACACCCGCGTCCACTACAGTATAAGGTGCATCTACATGGTCTGGACCGACCAGACCAGAGTTCACCGCAGTTGCTGTTATGACATAGTATATCTCACGGCTCTCAAGGGGGTAAGCATCATAGTACGCGGTATACTGGCGAGAGATGGTCTCGGACAGATCATATGTAGATTCTTCATCATCATATATCGCATCAAAACCATCCCTAGATGGTTCATCCATTTCCTCATTGTACACGGTTCCAAATATGGATTGATTGAATAATCCATGTACGACATAGCCTTCTACGTATTGATCACCCCAAACATCAACAAGGGACAATTCTGCAATACCGTCCTCTCCGGTCATTCCGATATCATCGACCTCTCCACCACGAACAATGGCGACGGTCGCTCCTTCTACAGCCAGACCTTCAAGGTCAGCTACACCAATATCAAAGGACACTGTATTTCCAGCTACTTTGGTCTGTCTGAACCAGACATCCAATACTTTGAGATTGATATAAGCACTAGCGTGCTGGCCAGTTTCTAATTCTACAAATAATTCATATCGACCACTCTTGTCGGTATCTGGGAGGGTGTAATCCACCTCATATACACCAACTTCAACTCTATTGTAGTCCGTGAAATTGGTTATATCTCCATCAGGATCCTCCACATAGAGATGGTCGAAATCATTCACATCCAGAAGGGCAGTTGCATGAACTGTCGAGCTGTATACTTCGATAGTGGCTTTGACCGTATCGCCAGGGTGAGCGTTTATGGAATTCTGTCCATCAAAACTTATCTCCACACTGTCTTGATAATTCATAATATTGATACGTATGATGTCATGATCATTGTCCTCATTGTCAGTGCCTATAATGACATTGTAATAGAAGTATAGAGCATGATCATTATCCCCAACCTCATATTCCGCACTGTATCTACCTACTGACACATAGGTAATATCCAGAACATCCGCATTGTTCATGTTATAATGTGTACTTACCGTGATGTTCAGAGTATCATTTGCAGAAGTGTCAATATCTGTAAGGACACCCTTCTGGTATATCCAAAGATCGACCTTGACAATGTCTCCGGCGGAGTATTCTTTATCCTCGATGGTCATAACGACCTGCAAAGAATCACTTACTCCAGAGACTACTGGCAAAATACTCACTACTAGCATCGCGATCACTGAAATAGCGATCAAACTGTTCCATCCCTTCATGTGAATCATCCCACGCTAATATATTCTTACAGGTATATAATAGTTAGGCTATTTATTTATGCGCGGGCACAGGTGATCCAGGCATGAGTTACACATAAAATCCGACATGTTTTTTTATCAAAATGTTAAGAAATTATGCAATATTTAACAAATATTATTAACTCCCAGCTCCATGCCCAAGCAGATGGATATCAAAGAATTATGCAAGAATATCATCGATGATCCATTCGGAGAATTGCCAGACACAGCGGACATTATCCAGCTCCTCAAAGAAGCAACGGATATATTGGCAAATGAGGAGGTCGTCGAGCACAGATCGGGCTATGGGCTTTTTATCGGCGACATCCACGGCGATCTGTCCAGTATGCTGAAGGCATTGGACATTGCCGAACAGAGAAATGCTCTTCCGATCTTCATGGGCGATTATGTGGATAGAGGAACACATCAGATGCAGGTGGTCAATCACCTACTGGCTCGCAAGATCCTCGAGCCAGATTCCCTCGTCCTGCTTCGCGGTAACCATGAATTCAAAGAGATAAATCTGAAATATGGATTCTCGGATATTGTAATGGAAAAATATCCGGAAACCGTGTACTGGCTTTACAATATCGCCTTCTCTGAATTGCCTCTTGCGGCTGTCTTGAACCGCAAGGTCATCGGGCTTCATGGTGGAGTTTCTCAAAATATTAAATATCTCAAGGAGCTGGAAGACCTGCCACTTACTGAAATGAGTGGCAGGGATGACCGCCTGGGCAATCTGTGGAATGATCCCAGCGAGGAGCATGATGGCTTTGAAAAGAATGTGAAGCGAAAGGTCTTTCAAACTTTCGGCAGGGATGTGTTCGACGAGTTCATGCGGAATAATGAACTTGACATGATGATACGCGGCCACCAGGAGATAGAGGCAGGCTTCAGATATTCATTTGATAATAAATTACTATCAATATTCTCATCCAAAGGTAATGAGAAGGTCGTGGAGCCAAAGGTGGCCTTTATTGGTGGCGGAGATATAGAGATATTATCGCTCTGACCTGGAGAAACTGAGAACGACAATTGCAATTATCACCACGGTCGATATCATCAGGATACCAAGGAACCAGCCAACATCCTGCGAGTCTATGTCCGAAGAGGAGCTATCGGTATCAGTCCCATCAGTGTCATCTGTTCCATCTGTATTGTTGACATCTGTCGTATTGTCAAGTGGTGGTTCACCAATGATATCACCGATAATATTGCCATTGATGACATCCAGCCATATCGATTGAGTGCCGTTCTGATATCCTAGCATTGTCGCTTTGGCGACCACCACCACGATCTCATCCTCTTCAATATCCATATTCGCAGACAATCTGGCAACTGCCTCGCCTTGATCATTCGTGACATTATCTATCTGAGTGATATTCGCACCTTCGGGAATGGTCTCAAAGGATACTGCACAGTTCTTCACTGGCACATCCTTATTATCCCTGGCAGTCACTGTGATATAGGTTATTCCTTCCTGGCCCTGCGTATCAACATCCTCGATGACATCGGGATCCAGCTCCATTTCCAGGTTCAGGAAGGGCGTTATTGTCTTGTATATCCCGACAATGTGAACTCGCGACCTGGCATCATCATAACCTTCCTTGCTGGCAGTGCTTATCTCGATGAAGGAAAATAGACCTTCATCGGCCAATGGATTATCTGGATCGACATGAGGAGCAGTGAATTTCAATTTCACCTTCCCATAGGCATCGGATGTGCAATTATACTGGTCCAGCGTCCCATTCGATACAGAGAATTGCACTTCGGCCCCTTCAAGAGTAGCTCTGGTCAGTGTACCATCATCATTCTTCGTGATGGATGTCACAAGAACCTCCACATCCAGTTCTCCCTCGGAATACATTGACAATGCAGTATTCACGAACCTTGCATTGATGTAGCTATTCGATGGTGGTCGGAGATTGATAATGGATCCCCAATTATAGATAGAACCCGATGATCCTGTCTGCCAGCCAGTGAATCTGTCTGCGCGGAAGACCTCGATGTTCGTTTTGAAATAAAGGACATCATAGGGCAGGTCATAAGCGATCGCAGCCTGGGCTTCCTTGATAAGCTCTTCCCTGTATGATTCATTATCTGTTATCCTTGCCTCGTAGATCAAATTATCAAATGTGATATTACGGTATCCGGGATAGTTATCTCCTATCTCGCCATTGCTGGAGTGGAAAAAGGAGTACATATAATCCATTGGCTGAGCACCAATCCTCCATCCTAGAATGTACATATCAAAATCTCTGGCGTCTATACGGTTCACGATCGTCCCAAAATCCAAAGCGATATGCTCCGCATAAAGGCCGATATCCTGCATCTGACGTGCGATCATCAGTCCAGCGTGACACCTGATAGGATCATAATCCATTGGTGGAGTTAGGATCTCGATCAGACCGCCTTCACCATTACCGATCGGAGAGCCATCCGGATTGAGCCACCAGTTGTCCACTCCAGGTTCTGCTCCTGGATCGGTCAGCTTATAGCCTGCATTTGCAAGTATGTTCTTTGCCTCCTCAGGATCAAAGGCATATTTTTGTATTGAAATATTGTACATCGGATCCAGATTGCTCAATATGCCATCACCAGGTATGCCGAAATTCTGAAGAAGTCTCTGAACAATGGTCTGCTTGTCTATACAGTGAGCTATTGTCTTCCTCAGAGGCTTGCCAACATCGGTTCCATTCTCATCATAACCGAAGGATCGTCTTGATGGCCTCATATTATATGCCATGTAGAAAAAACCTCTCTCAGCAGATTGCTTCACACCAAGGGCTGGATCATTAGCAATCTCATGAATGAAGGTCGGCGGGATAGACCATGCAATATAATCTATTTCATTATTCTTAAGAGCCAGAACTGCCTGCTCAGCTGTTCTGTATATCTTGAATTGAATGGCCTCGATGGTGGGTTGCTTTGCAATTTCATCCGGGTCGTACAGAGGGTTCCATCCAGGCTTGTAAAAATGATCTGTGTTCTTGATTATCTTAGAATTTGAGCCAACAGTCCATGAATCAAATTTGAACACACCACTACCGATGGGGCCCGGGTTGTCCCAGGCCATGGCCTTTGAGGAGTTCCATGCATTCGGACCTCCCTTGACATACCCGTCATCACACCATATGAGCATATCATTAGAGGCCTGGCCAGAGACCGTCGTGCCCCATATGTGATAAGGCAGAAGGAAAGTGGACAATGTATTCTTGAAGAAATCTATGAAGGGCACCTGCAGCTCGAACTTTAGTGCGGCTTGCAATCCATCCGCACTCTCGTACACCTTCTGTATGTGCAGATAATGCGTGTCTGTGAAATTAGAGCCAGGTTCTCCACCCTCATCCATCAGACATTTGATACCAGATACCCAATGAGGCATCTGTGACTGCACATAATGAGAGAACATGACATCGCGGATGTCCATCTGTTCCCCATCATGCCATGTCACTCCAGTAAAATCATAGAATATAGTGGCTTCAGGTCTTTCTGAATTGTTCCACGTGCCCTGTGGAGAATAGTCGAAAATGCCTATCGTGCAATCTTCCCAGGCCATAGAACCCTGGCTTGCGGTTCCATTGGCAGAGCCAACTGCAATGTAAGGGATCAGTTCATCGGTCTCAGGATCCGTGATCATGGGGCTTTCATAAAGATATCCAACTAAATTCCATGTCCAGACATCCCCTGCGACAAGCGGGTTGAGGGTCCTGACATCATCCTGCATAGCCACGCGCAGGGTGTATGTATCATCCTCAGCCACAGGCACCTGGCCAGTTGTCAAGCTGATAGATGAAGCTAACAGAACAATGCATACTAACATTGAGATCAAACTCGTCTTACTTCCCACATTTCTCATAATTCCTAAAACCCTTTCGGGTTATAAAGGGTTGTTGGTACGGGCTTTTGTATAATATATAAAGAAGTTGGTACGGAGGTTTGTGAAAGGGTTTACGGTTTGAATTTTATCACGCACCGCTCATCGCCCTTGCCAACACACTCAGTCTCCTCTCCCTTGTAGGGGCGACCATGCATCTCGCTGAGAAAACCTTCCAGGTATCCTAAGAAATAAGAATCGATGGCCCAGGGGCTGGCCTTGCCTTTATTCTTGTGGCACCTACCAACTGGGAAACCCTTTTCGCATGTGAATGTAATAACATCGCCCACGGTCTCCATAAACATTTCACCCCAACCGATGGCCATCGTCTCGGATACAAGATATTTGTAGATATTATCATGATTCTGTAGCCTCTCCACCTGTCCCTGCTCCTTCATCATCTTGTAAAAATTGATGCCATAGGGTTTTCCGATCCGCTTTAGAACACCCAATGCGGATTCGGACATGAGGCTTTCCAGTTCCGAGTATATGTGGTAGAGAAGCTCCGCACGTGCCCAAATTATCGGCACGTCGTCATACTTCAACTCACCAGTGCTAAAATCCACACTGGTGCTTCTCTTGTACTTTTCCAGTACACTGGTCACATATTCCACGGATGGCTCTATCCTCATCATTAACTCCTATGGTCCAACTAATTTATCTATTTTTCCTTGAAATCAGCTGGTCTTTTCTCGACAAAGGCCTTCATTCCTTCTTTTTGATCCTCAGTGGCAAAGAGATTGGCAAATGTGCTGGCTTCGACCTTCAATCCTGCCGCGAGGCTCAGATCAAGACCTGTGTCGATAGAGGTCTTGGCAACCTGTACCGCGAGCGGACCTTTGGCCGCTATCTTGGCAGCCATTTCCTTTGCCGCAGCCACAACTGGCTCATTGTCCTGGATCGGCTTGCCCTTCTCATTGAGCACTTTATCACCGTTCTCGTCAACCTTGAAACCTGGCACAACTGCCTGAACAAGACCGATATCACAGGCGGTCTTGGCATTGATCATGTCACCAGTGAAGACAAGCTCCTTGGCCTTGCCCGGTCCAATTAAACGGGCAAGTCTCTGAGTTCCTCCGAATCCTGGAATGACACCCAGGCCTACCTCTGGCAGACCCATTTTGGCAGCCTCGGATGCGATCCTTATATCACAGCAAATAGCCAGTTCGGTTCCGCCTCCAAGTGCGAAACCATTGACAGCCGCAATTACGGGCACTTTCAATGCCTGGATCCTATCGAATGCACCTTGGCCAGCCTCTGCAAATTTGGCGGCTTGTTCCGGGTTCATGTCCATCATCTCGCTGATGTCCGCTCCTGCGACAAATGCCCTTCCTTCTCCTGTGATTATGACAGCAGCCAGTCCTTGCTCTGCCTCTATTTTTTGAATGGCTTGGTAAAGCTCATGCAAGACCTGCGTGTTGAGAACATTCATTGGCGGATTGTTCATCTTGATCATACCGACATTTCCATCTCTTGTGTATTCAACAGCCATTTTCTCACCTCGAATAATCGTAGAATCCGCGACCGGATTTTCTTCCCATGAGTCCAGCATCCACCATCTTCACGAGCAGTGGGCATGGTCTGTATTTGGAATCTCCAAGACCTTCATGCAGAACTTCCATGATGTGCAGGCAGGTATCCAGACCTATCAGATCGGCCAATGCCAGTGGTCCCATCGGGTGGTTCATTCCCAGCTTCATTATCTGGTCGATGTTCTCTGGCTCTCCAACTCCTTCCATCACACAGTACATTGCCTCGTTCAGCATTGGCAAAAGTAGGCGGTTAGCCACAAAGCCAGGGTAATCATTGCACTCCACAGGTATCTTGCCCATCTTCTCACTTGCCTGGGTAATTGCCTGTGCAGTCTCATCATCTGTAAGGATACCACGAATGACCTCGACCAGCTTCATTAATGGAACTGGGTTCATGAAATGCATTCCGATAAATTTCTGTGGGCGGCTTGTGCAAGCTGCCAATTTTGTAATGGATATGGATGATGTATTGCTGGCCAATATAGCATGTGGCGGGCAGATACCATCCAATGTTTTGAATATCTGGCTCTTCAATCCGAAATCCTCTATGATGGCTTCGACAACCAGGTCGACATCCGACATATCCTTAAGATCGAGGGTGGTCTTTATCCTGGCCAGTGCGCCGTCCATTACAGACTGCTCCATCTTGCCCTTCTCCACACCCTTTGCCATGGACTTGTTTATGGTCGCCATTCCGCGATCCACAAATTCCTGCTTGATATCATTCAATACAACTTCATATCCTGCGATCGCAGCGACCTGGGCGATACCTGCGCCCATCTGGCCAGCTCCGATGACTCCTATCTTCTTTATTTCCAATTATATCCCTCCAATTATATATTATAAGTTTAATTATATATTATCCTTCATTATCTCTCCAGTACCATCGTGACTGCATTTCCACCGCCAAGACAGATGGTGGCCAAACCGCGCTTGGCATCCCTGTCCTTCATGGCATATACCATGGTCGTCAGAACTCGTGTACCACTGGCTCCAATTGGATGACCCAGTGCGACCGCACCTCCGTGAACATTGAACTTGTCCAGAGGTATGTCCAGTTCCTTCACAACAGCGCAAGAAGCAGATGCAAAGGCCTCATTGTGTTCCCAGATATCGATGTCATTGACACCAAGTCCAGCCTTTTCCATCACATACCTTGTTGCTGGTATCGGAGCTTCCATCACAAGCTCCGGAATGAGACCTCTTGTTCCATAGTCCCGGATGGTTGCCAGTGGTTTTATTCCCTTCTCATCAGCATAATCCTTGCTCATGATCACCATGGCAGATCCGCCATCACTTATCTGTGATGCATTTCCAGCGGTTACGAGGCCATCCTTTCTGAAAGCTGGCCTTAGTCGAGCCAAAGATTCCATGGTTGTCTCGGCTCTCACACCCTCATCAGTATCGAAGATGATGGGGTCGCCCTTTCTCTGCGGTATCTCAACTGGTATGATCTCATCTTTGAACTTGCCAGCTGCTATCGCAGCAGCTGCCTTTTGATTACTGGCCATCGCCATCTCATCCGCATCTTCACGTGTGACATTGAATTTCTCTGCAACTATCTCGCCAGTATTTCCCATATGATAGTTATTGTAGATATCCCACAGGCCATCATTGACCATGGAATCCACGATCTTGTCATCGCCAAGGCGGTATCCGTTCCTTGCTTTGTACAATAGATATGGAGCCATATCCATGTTCTCCATGCCACCTGCGACTATGGCCTTGGCATCTCCAGCCTTAATGGCCTGTGCAGCCAGAACGACAGCTTTCATTCCAGATCCACACACTTTATTGACGGTGAATGCGCCGATCTCGACGGGCATTTCAGCGGCAATCATAGCCTGCCTGGCCGGATTCTGGCCAAGGCCTGCACCGACCACATTGCCCATTATCACTTCATCAATGTCGGTTTTTTCAAGCCCTGAGCGAGTCACTGCATCCCTTATGCAAATACCACCAAGCTCTGGTGCTCTGATGTTCTTCAACGATCCTCCGAATTTGCCTATGGCGGTCCTGACCGCACTGGCTATAACAATATCTGTCATTTACTCCCTCCTTTCTCGAATCATTCCCAAGCCATAGGTATTGGATCGGGGGTAATTCTATAGATAGTCATTACAGATAACTGGAAAATATATAATGATTATGCGAACATTATAAAGAATAATTGGCGCAAACGATACTTTGCGCTCTCTGTATTATTATGTTAGATATATATAATTGATTTTAATATAATATTAATTAATAAAATGACCAAAATAATAGAAACATTTATATTCTCTGATTTATATATAGGTGTTGCTCGTAAGAGTATGGAATGGGATGCCATATGTGTAAATATTATTATCGCGGAGGACTGTGTGCTAACAGCTCGATCCAGAGCCCACTTTGCATGGGCGAGGGTTCTTGCCCCACCAATGACGGGGCCAAGATGAAAGAGTTTGAACTACCGAATACAATGGTTTTAGATGAAGGATCTAAAAGTGATACGGAAAAATGGCTCGGACTCTATTGCAGCACATACAAGAGATTTCACTGCACTGGTGAAGGCGAATGCCTCACAGGCAATTGCGCCAATGCGGATGAATACATGAGACACCTGGCAGTACGCAAGGGTGGTATGGCATGACCGAGATACAACACCACAGCCAGCAGATGACCATCGAATGTGATTATGTCGATAATGATGGAAGATGCGAGGGTCTTTACAAGGGTTTTGGATGTATCAAAGACAAGTGCCAGCAGCCTTCAAAGAGTAAACCCAATGCATGCACACATTTGCGACATGATGGATTCTGTCTCAAGCTTGGTAAACTTTCCTGCATAGGCGAAGAGAACTGTAATAGCTTCGACATGTAATATTGAATATGCTTTATTCATTTATTCGAGGGGCAGGGATGCCCCTCACTTACATTCATTTATTATCAATTATTATTATCAAAATTAATATCAATTATTAATATCAATTAGAGCTTATTTGATATCCACAATGCGGGCAGAAGTTCAGCTTCTCTGACATTTCCTTTTTACAGCTTGGACAGCTATGTGGTGTATTGTCATCATCATCTTCGAATGACTCTCCGCATTTGCCGCATTTCACATCATCGACATAAGCATCAGCCCCACAGCTGGTGCAGGTGAAATCTGCTTTATCCTCACCCTCAATTGGCTCACCGCATTCCCTGCATTTCGTATCAGAATCATACACATCGGCTCCGCAACTGGAACATGTGAATTCGGCCTTTTCCTCAACAGGGTCAGCATCGACGATTATTATATCTTGATCATCATCAGATATTTCGACTTTTTCCTCATCATCATCATCAAAGGATTCACCACATTTAGGACATTTATCGTCACTGTCCTTCACATCAGCCCCGCATTTCGTGCAGGAGAACATGGCATCCGGTGTTTTTGCCAGAGGTTTATCATCATCCACATCCAGGTTCCATTTGCTTCTCTGCTCCTTTGCCTTGTTCACCCACCAATAAAGTAAAACAACTATGAAGAAGAGCATACCAGTATTACAAAAGGTGTTCATCGCTCCTACACCAGCATATGTACCATAAAGGCTGGACTCTTCACCAACAAGAGGACCGCGAACAAAAGTGCTGTTTATGCTGTACACCTCATTTCCAGTCTCGAACACCATGCAATACCAGTGATGATAAATAGCATTCGTATCGATATCCACGATCGCCCGGAATTCCTTTCCATCCGAGTAATTAAGATCTGTAATATCAACAGGCCCCATAGTGACCTCCTGTGAGTCCCACCATAGCTCTCTGGCATATGACACTCTTATGTCTGCAGGTTCCAGGTAAGCATCATCAGTAGATGGTGAATTGGAATATACCGTTACAAGGAAGGTATATGAATTAGTTCCAAGACCTTTATAGGGATCTACCGCGCCCTCTCCTATGGAATACCAATATGGAGAGTCAAGCGGAGAATATCTTCCATCTTCGCCCAGTTCTTCAGAAGAGCTATCATCCCAATCCCAAACCAATTCAGAATAGCCGTAGCCAGGCTCTTCCAGTTGATAGGTCTCATGAAGCACCACGACATAGACAACTGATCCAACTATCAGGAATATGGCTATGCCGAATACCATGAGATACTTGATGTCCCGTATCCCGAACACGAAGAAGATCGAAAAAGTGGAAATAACAGTGAGTATGAGTATCGCAAAGGGCGCTATGGCACTTTGACCCAGATCGGTCAGGAATACCAGGGAAAGTAGGAACATATCCAGCACAAGGGCTATTAAGACACCTATTGGCATGGAATATTTCATCTTACTGAATTTATCAAGCTGAGGTGGAAGCTCCATAAGACCCTCGATACACTGCTTATAGATAAGAATTATGGGTGATCTAGCATCATACTTACAAAGCACCGATCCAGAGACATCACCAATTAACAGTCCAAATTGTCTGAGATGGCACTCTAATCCAATACGCCTCGCCCTTCTTCAGCACATACGCATTGCTCATTTCCTGCAGTAGATATGTGCCGCCCTTGTCATAGCTCTCGACAATGGTCGCGCCAGTATCCAGCTTCAGGTCACCAACATCATAGCCCGCATCATCATCATTGGCAGGATATCCAATAAGGTTCCATCCCGCCCTCAGTGTGATGGCAGTGGATGTCGGTCTCGTACCCGTGAATGTCAGGTTACCATCACCTGTATTCGTGATATGTATCCATAGACCATCCTCATGGTCTATGTTCGCCAGATCGCTCAGGGTCGGGGCTGCTGCAATATTGATCTTCCATTGATCATCCGCGTCAGCTGCATCGTATTTGTAAACAATATCCCAGGTAGTGAGACCATCGCCAGCGCTGTCATCAAGAACATTCGCGGTCGTGGTGTCCAAAGGTACCAGAGGTACTGAAATAAAATTCCAGCCAGCATAAACCTTGACATTTGCAGTTATCTGGGTGAAGTAAGCGGTGATCACCTTATTGGTATTCATCGTTATAGATACGGGATTGGTTGAGCCAGTTAGGCTACCTTCCCAGTGATCGAACTCGTATCCGGGAATTGGATTTGCGGTCAACTGAACTATCGTGCCAGAATTGTAAGATGATTGGTTCGGGTTCTTTGTAACCGAACCAGTTCCACCGGGTGATACCGAGACAGACAAAGTGTAAGTGATCGGTACAAAATGGGCCACAATGTTCTTGTCAGCACTCATTTTTATGACCACGGGGTTTGCGTCGCTATTAAGAGAGCCGGTCCATGATACGAATTTCCAGCCATCCGAAGGAATAGCTGTCAGGGTAACTGGATCATCAAAATTGTAGTTACTGGAATTTGGATCCTTGGTGACCGAACCACTACCATCTACGGAAACTGATAATGTGAATTTTTCAGGAATGTAATGTATCTCATGATTATCCGCGGCATTAGGATGACCAGATGTGGAGTATCCAGTTGCAGATTGGACATTGGGCTCCTCCCATACAATATGTGTCTTCCACACACCATCTATATTAGGACCCATGACCACGGTCACATTGCTGACATCAGCTTTAGCTTCTGGATCTGGCCAGCTGACGACATTATCCTTTTCCATGCCAGTCCAGTATTCTGGGAGCGAGCCTTCTTCTGCCGAGGACATATGAACTTCCTTTGACAGGGTCTTGCTTTCATCATCCAATTCAGACCATACCACATTCACATCTCTGTGGCTCCCGACAGCGATGGACACATCACTTACAGGATTACCATCTGCGAAACTTACAGGCCAGTCATTTTCCACACCAAGCCATGATCCCGGATCACCATTCTTGCCTATGGATCCCGAATAGTATATCTCAAGTGCCAGGCCGTCCTTGACCGTCCCCTGGCTCCATACAACATGAACATCATCACCATAGGCCGTCATATCAATTGACCTGATCACAGGCATTTCTTCTCCACGACGACTTATGAAAGATTCATATTCCCAGCCCTCCTGACCAAAGGATGGAGAACGTGCGTACATGATCTCATTGGCTCCAGTTGCCTCATCGACCTGAAACCATGCCACATGGACAAAGCGACCATCTACTCCACTGGTCGCTATAACAGGATCATAGGCAAAGTCCCTTGAATCCGAACTGCTGATCATCATATCACCTTGAGCAGCTCCAGACCAGGTATTGCCACCATCTACAGATTGTGAATAAAAGATCTCCTGTCCATCGCCTTTGTTATTCATCTCGGACCATGTCGCGTGGATAATATCGCTTTTGCCATCTTCAGATAGACTCATGGCTATAGTTGGTTCGGACACAGCAGGTGCATCTCCCTCGCCCCTTCTATCACTAACTGGGATGTCAATAGGTATCCATGACAGGCCATTGTCCTCTGAACGTGTGTAAAGAACTTCCCAGGTATTGTCCTGATACAGCTCGGACCAGATAACATGAATATGGCCATTAGAATCAATGGTCAAACTGGGATCCACTGCATCTCCAGCCATAGCCTCAAAGGGCATATCTCCGCCAGATGAACCCGATTTATCTATCTGGCTAATAATGCGATCATCTTCGAAGTCCTCATCATTCGACCATTCCGATCCATGAGATTCGGGCAATGACATCGAATAGTGGATCTCGCTCAAGCCAGTATCTCGATTGATCTCATACCACACTGCATGGACCGAGCCAGCAAATTTATTATCTCTGGTCGCGGGAGTTTCAGGTGTTATCTCAATGTCGGGGTTGATAGCATAATAATTATCATCGAAGGATATGATGAAATCCCCATCCACCTGAACATTGATCTCATCAGAAGGAGCGGATCCCCACACAAGGCCAATACCAGAAATAAGCATTATGGACAAAGCTAAAGTTACCAATTTCCTACTACTGATTCCCATCGTATTATCTTCATCCCACATTTGACCGACCTCAAATCCGATAAAACACATCAGTTCTCAAAGGTTATAAACCTTTGCGCGTAAAGGCTGATAATTTGTTAATGTTCACTATGGCTTTGATTACCAATCAATAGTCCATGAAACATCAGAACTGACCTTGATCCAATATGCTTCACCACGTTTCATGACATATGAGTCTGCCAGACTCTGGAGCAAGTATGTACCTCCAGAGTCGTATCCCTCAACTGTCTGAACACCTGTTACATTGGCCTTAAGGTCAGCAATGTTGTAGGCTGAATCATTCTGGGCAGGATAACCGACCAGATTCCAACCAGCTTTCAAGTTGATGATAGTTGATGTTGGATAGTCCCCCGCAAAGGACAGATTGCCATCACCCAGGCTAGTTATCTTTATCCAAAAGCCCATGGAATGGTCGATCGTGGAAAGATCGGCCAGACCGGATATCGCATTATTGTAGAATTTCCAGGGGTCCGCCGCATCAGTTGCATCATACCAGTACACGTCGCTCCAGGTTGTCGCACTGTCACCCCAAGAATCGTCCAGTACTGTGGTTATGGTCTCATCGTTCTGAACAAGAGGCACTGAAATAAAATTCCAACCAGTACTGGCTATCGGAATATTGTATGTTGTCTCGGGAATATAATGTATCTCATGATTATCGGCAGCCATGGTGGTGGTTCCACCCCGGGTATTATCAACAGTCGATAGGACATTCAACTCATTCCATATCACCTGAGTTTTCCATTCTCCATCGATATTGGCCATACTGATCGAAGGAGAATAGGCATTGGCAAGCTCCAATGGGTCTGGAAAACTTATCACATTATCCTCCATAACTCCTGTCCACGGACTGGCACCAAATGCATCAGGGGTCATGGAATAATGTATCTCCGTAGAGCCTAAAGGACTGAGGTCATCAGTCTCGGTCCATACAACATGAACTTCGGTTCCTCCAGAGCCCGGAGAGGTTGTTATCACTGGATCCATGACCGGGTTGCCATCAGGAGAGCTTATCATACGCTGTTCCAACTGACTGGTCCATGATCCACCATTATCCTCCGAGCCTCCATAATATATCTCGGATTGCATGGTCGTGCTATCCATATCCCATACTGCGTGTACATTATCACCATAGGCATCGACCCTGGCAGTGAAGGCATAATGGTCCAGAGCAGGCATATTGATCAAACGCGGTGGTTCCCAATTATCACCACTATCCATTGACCTTACATAGAAGATGCCAGTTCCCCAGCCAGGTAATATTTCGACATCCTGGGTCCAGATAACATGTAATATTTTATTATCCTGACCTCCCGAAGCCAGATCGACCATATTGGCGCTTTCCATGGAGAAGGGGTCACTGATGACACGATCCCCGTCCATCGCTCCAGACCAGGTCTGGCCATCGTCCAGGGAACGAGAGTACATGGCCCTCATCGCTTCTCCATTAACTAGCTCACTCCATGTTACATGAATGATCGTAGGATTACTGCTGACTACCACTCTTGGCGAATTTATCCAGAATGAATCCAATCCAAAGCCGGCCCTGTAACTTACCAAGGTCTCGCTCTCACCATCATAACCAGACCAGGTCTGGCCATTGTCAGTGGATCGAGAATAATGCACTTCCCATGTGAAATCAGGATAGCTCTGGGACCAGACGACGTGGATAGTGCCCTGAGCATCAATTGTAATGGATGGATAGTATGCATCTCCCTCTATAGAAGTGCTCTCTGCAGAATTACTGAGAATTGTATCATTCTCACTGGCCTCATCATTACTCCACTCAATGCCTTTCTGGTTTGCATCGGACATTGAATAATGGATCTCGGAATAAGGAATATCACCGACCTCATTATTGAGTTCCATCCAAACACAGTGAATGGACCCCTCCCAGGGACTTCCTGGTGGTGCCACAGCGATATCCGGCATCTCTGCATCTTGTGTTCCTGGCTCATCATAGCTGATTACGAAATCACCATAACCAGACCAATCTGCTGGCGGAATTGGTACGGGTTCGGATGTGGGTTCAGGGATCGGTGTATTGGCAAGAAGCTCATTGGTATCAGACACCTCGAATGTGGTCGATGGCCCAACTACACTCAGGCACAAAGCCAGTACTGTAAATATTATCAATAATGGACTGGTATTTTTTGATATTGTTTTTATCAGATCACCTAATATCATCTTCTCACCCAACTATAATGTTAATGCATAACAAGTCATAAATAATTTGTTACATCGAATATGAAAATGAATCATGTGACAGGTATATAGATGCTGGATTTCATAGTTCATCAAGCTTCTGAACTATCTTATCTATCATATTGGCCGTACCCAATTCCTTGAAAATGGAAAGAGCCAGCTCAAGTCGCTCTCTGGCTGCGGTATTATCTCCTTTGCTCATCTGCGCTATTCCATAGGCATAATATGCCTCAGCCTGCCTGATAGGGTCGTCGATCTCACTGCTTACGCCTATTCCCTTGTCAAAGAGCTCGAAAGCGACATCCCATTGACCTTTTCTTGACATGACATTGCCTTTTATCCAAAATACATGGGCCAGGATATCCTTGAACTCATGCTCTTCTGCCAATTCTATGGCATTATCACAATGGGCAAGCGCCTCCTCAAGTTGCCCAAGCTCGATCTCGCTTTCTCCCAGGTTGCTGAAGGCCCTGGCAATTCCCCAGGTATCACCTATCGCTTTCACAACTCCAAGGTATTTGACAAAATATTCCTTCGCAGTCTCATAATCGCCCATCTGGACATAGATAGAGCCCAGATTATTGTAGGCATTGGCAATTCCACTCAAGTCTCCGATCTTCAATCGGATCTCCAGACTCTTTTTGTAACTCGATATGGAAGTCTCCATATCGCCCTTCACTTTCTGAATTATACCAATATTATTGTAGGCCATGGCCATTCCGCGAATGTCACCCAGCTTCTTTTTTATTCCAAGGCATCTCTCATAATGCTCCATTGCCTCGGTCGTCTTCCCCATCTTATCATGCGCGACACCGAGATTGTTCAATGCATACGCAATGCCCTGCTCATCCTCGGCCAATTCCATATTTAGAAGTGATGATAACCACATGTCCACGGTCTTGGAATAATCGCTCTTGTGATAATAGACCCCTCCAAGATTGAGATAGGCCTGGCCGATCTCCTTATGATCGTCCATTTCTTTGCTGACATTGAGATAATTCTCCTGATATTCTAGAGAAAGGTCGTATTCCCCCTTTCTCAAATACACCTTGCCGAGACCACCATATGAACCAGCCAGCAAGAGTTCATCCCCGGCCTCTTTGGCCTGCTGGATCGCACTCTCAAAACTCTCGATGGACAGGTCATATTCGCCCTTGCTGAGATATATGGACCCCAATCCTTTATCGATGCTGGCAATCATAGAGCACTCGGTACAGGCTTCGCGTGCTTTTTGGGACGACATTATCGCCTCATCATACATGCCATTCAATTCATAAAGGCTGGTAAGAGTGATATTGACATCCAGTAATCGGTTATTTCTCATTCCGCTAATACTTATCAAGCGGGATGCGTCCTCATAAAAGACAGCCGCTTCCTTCGGAGCATAGTTATTCGCAGCCTTTTCTCCGGCCTCGATCGAATAATCAATGCCTTTTTCATACTCGCTAGTTCGGGCAAAATGCCTGGCTAACTTGAATAAAACGCTGTCAATATCATATTCATACAGGAATTCGATGGTATGTCCAGCTGTCCTATGCAGGACATTATGCCATCTCTGGCTCAGGCCGGAATATATGGCTTCCTGGACCATCCCATGCCGGAAGTTGTATTCTCCATCCTCATTGGTGGAAAGTAGCTCTTTCTCGCACAGCATGTCGAGGATAACTTTGACCCTCTGGGCATCCATTTCCACGCCCATGCTTATCACCTGAGGATCGAATACAGTTCCCAGCACCGAAGCGAATTCGATCACATGGATGGTATCCAGGCTCATGGATTCCAATTGCCTGGAAACAATATCTGCGGCTGATGAGGGGATCAATTCCGCCTGCTCGCTCTTGAATATCCAAAGGCCATCTTCCTCGAATATTATCTTCTGTGCCAGCATTGTTCTTAGAACCTCTATCGTGAAGAAAGGATTGCCACCGATCTCTTTGTGGACCATCTCTACCAGGCCATCTGGAATATCAGATCCACCGAGAATTCCAGATATAAGAGAACGAGTATCATCAAAAGATAGACTATCCAATATGATCTCCTCGATGATAGATTCTGTCTTCATGGCATCGATGACTTCGGCGAGCATATCGGGCATATTATCTGGCTCATAGGTACAGCATATCATGATCCGGTCATCACGGAGATTTCTCGAGAGATAGGGAATTGCCTGTAAAGTTGTCTCGTCAGCAAGATGAATGTCCTCCAGTACAAGCAGAAGACCATTCTCCGCCTTGCTTTCCAGAACCTCCTGTATCTTCATCTGGGTTGCCAATCGTTCTGCCTCTATGTTCATGGATTCCAGGGTCTTCCGAACAGGATATTTATTCTTCATCAGCCTGCCCAGCACTTCACCTGTACCACTCACACTATCCAGATCGCCATCCCAATCGCGCAGGATGTCACTGAACTCGGATTCCACAGCATCCAGTATCCTGTTCAGATCGCCCTTCATACGAGGATGTTCCTCCCCAGAGACAACACCTGCAAGGAACACGAAATCACCGTGTTCCAGCAATACTTTTTTATTCCTGTATTCCAGCCTACCCAGACCACCATCGATGGTCGGCATTTCACCATCACCAAAAGAGTCTTTGACAAAATCCTGAACAGCTGTCAGCATGGAGCTGAGAATGTCCTCATCAACACTTTCATCCTCGGAACTGGATAGATGAGTTATGAGAAGTCCCACTCGGCTTATCAAGAAAAGCTCATCGAAAGAAGTATGATCCTCAAGGCTGAGAGCTTGAGTATCACCAAGCGAGGCCAGTGCTTTCCTGAAGGGATTGTAAGGTTCGGAGCCTTCAGTTGAGGTCGCATGGCCGATGGAAATGACAGCATTTGCGGAACTGGCCTCATCCAAGATGATCTGCGCCAGGGTCGATTTACCAGACCCTGCTTCGCCTCCAATAAGAACAGTCTGGCCGCTACCTTTCAATGACTGTTCCAGGCTTGAGCGAAGACTGGCCAGCTCCTTTTCTCTTCCAATTATATCTATGGTAGCTTCCACCATTGTACCTGAATATACTTCGTGATATTTAGGTTTGTACATCATTATACATACACTATTCCCGACATTCTTTCACAAAAAAGTGTACAACAATGCATATATACACGAAATTACAATTGAGTTAATGTGGTGAAGATGAGAGAATCCAAGAAATATTTGATGTTGATACCTTTGAAATTCGGACTGGCACTTGGGATGGTGTCAATGTTCTGGTTTGTGTTCTTCAGCTATCTGGAATACGGGTCTGGCATGACCAGTGTGATCCATAATGAGCTGCCTTATTTTTCAGTCCTGATGGGGATTATACTAAGTCTGAACTGTCTCGTGGAGATGGTATTTAATTATCTGGACAAGAGCTCGTCAGAGATATCATTGGAAAGGTATACTATCAGGCGTGGAGGACTGGCATTGACAAGCCATGCCCCAGTGCCGATACTCATTGATGAATAAGTTATTTCAAAAACATAGCATCTGTGTTGTTCCAGCTTTAGCCAGAGTTCATCCAGTCCAATATGTTTCGGCACACCAAATCGCAAAGCTTTATCTTATGGCAATGGATTCCAGATATGATGTCTGAAGGACCCTGCATATCTGATGAAGCTCTGGAGGAGAAGGATAAGTGCAATCGCACATCCATTATCCTGAATGCTCTTCTTTTCATATCAAAGTTCATCATCGGCATATTATCCATGTCAATGTCGATCCTATCAGATGCGATTGACAGTGGTATCGATGTCATCACCTCGGCGATGGCCAGATATTCAGTTCAGAAGGCGCATGAACCCGCGGACGAGGATCATAGTTATGGCCATGGGAAATACGAGAATTTATCTGGTCTCATTCAGGCGATCATCATTGTATTGATCGCCATTGGCATCATCCTGGAAGCCATAAGGAGGATCATCACTGGCGTGGTCCTTGAAAGCCTTGATCTTGGCATAGTGATCATGCTGGTCTCTATCGTGGTCAAGTTCGGCCTGTCGGGAAAGATGCTGGGTATCGCCAAAAAGCATGATTCTGTGGCCATGGAGGCAAATGCATACAATCTGAGAGCGGATGTATGGATGTCATTCGGTGTATTGGCATCACTGGCCATCATCAAGTTCGGTGAACCCTATTTGAACAATATCGAGTATATCGATCCAGTATTGGCGATCATCATCGGCATCATGATAATGAGATCTGCCTTTGACATAGGGAAGAGGTCCAGCCAGGATCTTTTAGATGCTCAACTTCCAGAAGATGAATTGAAGGTCGTCAAGGAGATCATGACAAAGCATGAGACTGACCTGCTGGACTATCACAGGTTCAGAGCCAGGAAGTCTGGCAATGAGAGACATATAGACATGCACATCGTTGTTCCGAAAGATATCAGCATACTGGATGCCCATAAGATAACAGATGACATTGAGGCCGAGATAAAAGAAAAGGTGGAGAATGTCTCCGTGGTCATCCATGTCGACCCATGCGAAGGGAATTGCACAGCATGCGATAAGAAGGATGATAAATAAGCATTAAAATTAAAGGGTTAATTCACAGCCTGGCTCGATCTATCTCTCACCCTGCCATTTATACAAACAAATCTCATATCGGATCTTGGTCTGGAATCAACTGGCGGAGATATTGCAGGCGCAGCTGAAGCCTCGGGACCCGGTTTTTCACACGCCCCATAGCTACCATCGGGTATGATGACGCGGATCTTTCTCTTCACATACACTGGCCTCACCCGGATAATTTTCTTTGCAGAACTCTTTCTGACCCGGTGGTCCACATTTATCGAAGGGCGTATCTTCGATATGGTGATCTTCAGAAGCAGCATGATCCCGATAAAGATCATGCTGGCAATAAGTACCGCACGCCAGTCATTGGCGATCTGGGGTATGTCCATCTTCTGTTTTTCAAGGTCCAGAAGATTTCCATCGGTCTGTGTGGCTGTGGCATCATCACTTGTTTCGGATATACCAGTATCCGGAACTGATCCGGTATCACTTGTATCCATACCTATGCGTGTGGATGAATCGGCCTCCTCAGCACCTGTGCCAGAAATTAATAAAGTGAATAATATAATTAAGGTACATATATAAATGACATTCTTTTTTGATGATCGCACCATGTAATAAATGATATGGCCAGGAGCCTATAAATAATTTGTCCAATCATTATCATAATTTATAAAATTATAATGAAATGAACTTGAAAGTATTATGAAAAACTAGAGACCAGACCGATTTCAACGGCCTGGTTAAGCTACGAAAAGCTTGACCTCCACCACCTTCTTTGCAGAGCCCATCTCGAAGACCATTTCCTTGACCTTCTCCGCCATGCCAGCAAATATCAGTATATCACAACAACTTTCCGAACTTTCGCGAAAATCCGTGTGCATGAAAGATTTGATGATATCCATGTTCTTGTGGCGGATCTCGGAGACCTCTGGCTCGGCCGCGTGATCATACAGGGCGATGATGATGCCTTCCACTCTACCGGACATCTTATCGGTATCCATCTTGGATCTCGTGAAAAGATGGATCGCATCCCGTATCAACTCAGAACGATTGGAATAGCCCATGTCCACAACAAGATCCTCAATATCGCGAGCTTGCTGGCCAGGTACACTGAATGATAATATCTCGGTATCCTTGCCCTTGGCGGTCATTAATGCATCCCACCATGAGACATGAACTTAACCAGCCACATGAGGAAAATACCCAGTAGGAAAGTGATGAAAGCCATGATGGTCCTCCATTTCCTATGCTCCTTGTGAAGCTCGGGTACGAGATCACTGGCTGCGATGTAAATGAAACCTCCAGCGGCTATTGGAAGAATATAATGCTGGAATTCACCCATCTCCGGTATCAGGAAATAACCAAGAACTCCGCCCAGCAATGCTGTAAGGGCGGATATGAAATTGAACAAGAGAGCTTTTTTCTTGGCTAGACCTCCATATACCAGCACACCAAAATCTCCGATCTCTTGCGGTATTTCGTGAACAGATACCGCAATGGTCGCGATAATACCCAATTCCACGCTTGTGAGAAAGCTGGCTGCTATTATCAACCCATCAATGAAATTATGAATACCATCACCGAAAAGATTGATATAGGCGAAGGTGTGGATCTTGCAATCCTTCTCATGGCAGTGCCTCCAGAGAAGTTTTTCCAGAATGAAGAATACCACAAAACCTACGAGGACCATCAGGAACATATTGTCCACACCCAGACCTTCTTCGAATTCATGAAGGGCCTCGGGAATCAGATGAAGGAATGCACCACCCAATAGTGTTCCAGCAGATAATCCTACAAGACCCAGCAGGATCTTTTTCAATAATTTATCAGATAATGAGATGGTCAGTACTCCGACAAGAGAGAACAGGCTCATCAAGAAGGTGGCCAGCAGGATCCATGATAGAACAGACATTTTTATTCCTCATACAGTCTAAGGAAGACAGAGTATTAATAATTATTCACTGAAAGTTATTAACTTTCTGCAAAATAGTAGTGAATGTTATTAATTCCATTATAATTATAGAAAATCAAAAGAGCAACACTGCTCATCAAATAAGCAGTGTCGCACACGTTTCCAGAGTCCTACATGCCCCAGAATTTATCCTCGCGTTTTTTTCTTTTTACTCTCACTGCGCTGGCCAGGCTCACAAAAGAAAAAAATGCCGTTAAATAAGAAAACTCGCCTGGCATGCTCGTTCGAGGAGTCTTATCTACATGCCCCAGAATTTATCTTCTTTTCTCTTTATCGTGCATACCTGTTCCATCACATCCAGCTCATCCGGATTGAGGTCAGAACCTTTCCTCAATTCTTTGCAATGGGATGACAGGATATCAACGTACAGAACATCATCCTCATCTATCTGGCGACCGCAAGTTGCACCATCTATCGCTACAGCCACCTCGGCACCAGCTATGGCTTCCTTCAGAGATTCATCCCCATCTCTGATGCTCTTGATCTTACCGATAACACGTCCATCCTCTCTCATGAGGCGCTGGCCGATCCTTATCCGGCCAGCAAGTATCCTTACGCCGACTATCGCGGGCTTGCTCAATCGGAACAGACAATCTGGCAATAGTAGTATCTTGCCAGGATAGACCATGTCCAGACGACTTTCAGCATCCAGCTCTCGTTTTCTAATTTCCAGCCATTCATCATATTCCTCTATCAATCGATAAACGATATCAGCCTGGATGAATTTTAGATCGGAATTGAGAAGCTCTTCCTTCGCATCTGGAAGAAGATTGACATTGAAACCGAACATCACACGCTTCAATGGGTCATTCGTAGCTGCGGCCTCTATGATATCCCTTCGGGAAACATCTCCAACCGCGGCCTTCTTTATCGGTATGCTGGCATTCTTCGCTTCGTATGCCATAGCCTCCAAGGAGCCAATGGCATCCGCCTTTATCATGATGCCATCCTCCACAGTCTCGATGGCCAGTTGTGAGCGGAGGCTTATCTCCTCTATCAGATCATCTAAGGTATCCTTGCTCGCAACCCGTAGTGGTCCGCCAGCTATGACCCCTGTGATATCCTGGGCCACTAGTTTGACACCTGCCGCGGCAGTTACACAATCCTGAGGGTTGAACCTCTCGCGCGGATCACGTATCTCATCCAGTGCCTTTGGCTTCAGGATAGCCTTGGCCTTGGTGACCATCGGCTTGCCGGATGTACCCAATACAAGAGTGTCGCCCTTTTTGATCTGGCCTTTGTAAAGGATAACATCCATTGTTGGTCCGAGACCTTTCTCCTCCTTGATCTCCAGTATAGTACCCTCGCCAAGGCCAGTCTCGTCAGTCCATAGCTTTTTCTCAAGGAATCTCTGGGCCAGTCCGACCAACATAAGCAGGATGTCTGGAACCCCTTCGCCAGTCTTGGCACTCATCGGGATAAGTGCCAGATTTTTGGAGAAGTCCTCGATCTTATCATAACGATCTGCTGAGAATCCTTTATCATAAAGATGCCCGACAATGTTATAGAACCTCGTCTCCAGCAGAGCCTTGACATCCTTGTTCTGCTTCTTCAATGAGACAAGGAATGGCTCATTCTCATGATTGCGCCATCCAGGCATTAGATCTATCTTATTGAGGGCGATTATGAAAGGTGTTTTCAATTGCTTGAGGATATTTATGGATTCGATGGTCTGGGGCTTCAGTCCCTCATTGATATCAATGACCAGAACAGCCAGATCGGCCAGTGATCCGCCTCTTGACCTCAATGTTGTGAAAGAATGGTGACCTGGGGTGTCGATGAAAAGCAAGCCAGGAACACTGAACTTCTTTTCCCCGATAAGTGGCTTGCATATCTTGTACACGACATCTATGGGAACCTCTGTGGCCCCGATATGCTGGGTAATGGCTCCAGCCTCTCGCGATACTACAGTGGAACCTCGGATATAATCCAGCAAGCTGGTCTTACCATGATCTACATGACCCAGCACACTGACTATGGGCTGGCGGATGATACCGCAGTCTACAATTTCTGCTTCAGATTTGGGCTTTGCCATTGAACCACCTAATCTAAAATGATATTAAAAGATTTCATAAGGGAGATAAAGGCAGATAGCGACCTTGTTCACAGAGATTCATTAATGGCAGCCATGTCCAGCGCATGCCTGTCCTGGTGTCATCTCTGTCAATCTGCCATCGATGATATTCTGAACAGCATCCTTCACGGTCTCGCCATCCAGCATGAAGACCTTGATACCGCCAGTGTTCAATTTCATGATCGCTCCGCGGCCCATACCACCAGTTATCACAATGTCCACATTATGACCTTCCAACTGGCCAATTGGATTGCACGTACCATGCTCATGATGTTGATTTGAATTATCAACAGCTTCAAATTTCTCTGTTTCAGTATCATAGAAACCAAAGAAAGGCGCACTTCCAAAGTGAGCATAGACCTTCGATCCCATTCCATCATCATTCATTATCGGCATGCAGATTTTCATTGATACACATCCTAATGTTAACGGCGTTGAGGATACTTGACCAGTATATATAAATCTGCTTAACAATTGTAACTGTCTGTTCTCGTGATCCTGCCAATTTATGCCTTTATCATGATAAGCGACATCTTGAATCTTGTTATGGATTCAAGCGCATGTGGCTTGTTAGCCGGCATCAGCAACATCTCATCTTTCTTCACAATGAACTTTTCTCCATCAATAGTGATCTGCACTTCCCCATCGAGTATGTGCGCCAGCGCATCATAAGGCGAAGTGTGCTCGCTCAGCCCTTGCCCCATGTCGAAAGCAAAGAGGGTGACCATACCCTGATCCTTCTCGACCAGCGTCCTGCTGACTATCGCGCCTTCCTGATACTTCAACATCTTTTCCAAATTCCAAACTTCTGTATTCTCACCCATGATTTTTTTCCCTCCTTAAATCACTGAAGCCTCATAGCCAGCTTCCTTAACTGTCTCGATGAGAGCCTCATTGGAAACTGCTCCTTCCTTCTTCAGTGTCACCACTGCTTTTTTCTCATCAAGGCTGACCTCGGCCTTCTTGACACCAGAAGCCTTTTCCAGGGCTTCTGTGACATGTTGAACACAATGTCCACATGTCATTCCCTCTACCTTCAATTCAATTACTGGTTTCTTCCCGAACATACCCATATTCTCACCAAATGAAGATATGCAAGGCTGTGGTTTAAAGATATTCCCATTTTTGATAAGGAGATGAGGCGGAATTGGATGAGTTTAGATTATCTAGCTCAACCCAACAATATTCCCTGCGTCATCCATATCAATGAATTCAGCTGCTGGCTTTCTCGGCAGACCTGGCATCGTCATAATTTCTCCAGCTATCGGAATAACAAAGCCAGCTCCGGCACTTAGGCGAACCTGTCTGATGTATAGCTCGAAGCCTTCAGGTGCTCCCAGGAGCTTTTTATTGTCAGAGAAAGAATACTGGGTCTTGGCAACGCATAATGGCAGGTCGCGGTATCCCATGGCCTCCCATTTTTTGATGTCCTTCTTGGCCTCGGGCGAGAAAACAACTGATTCTGCTCGATAGATCTTCTTGGCCAGGATATTCATTTTTTCTTTAATACCCATCTCCAGAGGATATGCATAGGCTGGCTTCTTTTCGCCACCTTTGGTCTTTGCCGTAATGGCTTCTGCAAGGGCCAGTCCACCCTCCGAACCATCCGCATGAACGCGGGTCGGAACGCATTCCGCCCCCATGGTTTGGCAGAGTTCCACGGCTCTTTTGATCTCAGCATCCGTATCATTGGCGGAGTTCACATTAAGACTGACCACTGGCTCATAGCCAAAAGACCTGATATTCTCAATATGACGCTGGAGATTGGGGAAACCTGCTTCGACTGCCTCCACGTTCTCACTGGCCAGGTTCTTCTTCTTCACATTGCCATGATATTTGAGCGCCTTGATGGTGGCGACCAGCACAACTCCAGCAACTGGCAAGTCGGAAGTTCTACAGAATATATCCATGAATTTTTCACCGCCCAGATCTGAACCGAAGCCCGCCTCTGTGATGTAGTAATCGGCCAGGTTAAGTCCCAGCCTGGCCGCTATCAGTGACGACGTGCCGTGGGCGATGTTCGCGAAAGGCCCGCCATGTATCAGAGCGGGGGTATTGTCAATTGTCTGGACAAGGTTCGGACGGATTGCATCGTTCAGCAGAACCGTCATAGCCCCAGCAGCCTTCATATCGGATGCAAAGCGGGGTGTGCCATCAGTGCTGAGTCCTATCATTATTCCATCGATCCTCGACCTCAGGTCCTGGTGATCTTCTGCAAGGCAGAGGCAGGCCATCACTTCGCTAGCTGCAGTGATGTCGAAATGATCTTCATCGACCATGCCGCCAGTTTTTCCACCGAGGCCAACCACAATGTCGCGAAGTGAACGATCGTTCATATCGATCACCCTTGGCCAGGTGATCTTTCGAGAATCAAGATGAAGTTCATTATCGAAATGCATACTGTTGTTTATGAGTGCGGAAAGAAGATTGTGGGCTGTTGATATCGCGTGCATATCGCCCGTGAAATGTAAATTGATGTCCTCCATCGGAAGCACCTGGCTGTACCCACCGCCAGCAGCTCCGCCCTTTATTCCAAACACAGGTCCGAGAGATGGCTGGCGTATTCCGACTATCGTATTGTGACCCAGCTTGTTCATCGCCATTGAAAGCCCTATTGCCACCGTGGTCTTTCCCTCTCCAGCCGGGGTCGGGCTCATGGCAGTAACCAATATCATCTTTCCCTTGCGTTTCTTGAGGTCGATACCATCTACCATTATCTTGGCCTTATTGTCACCACAATGCAAAATTTGATCACTTGCCAGACCTGCTTTTTCCGCAATTACATTGATAGGTTCTGGCTTTGCTTCCCTCGCGATCTCGATGTCCGGTTTCATGGTCTGTGTAAAGTGATTTGAATTAATAAGGTTTGAGATAGATCATTTAGATAGGTGTCACATTTATAACAAATGAAAGAATTATCCAATTCGTGGTGTGGAAATGAAAGAATTGGATGACAAAGGAGGAAATGCTAACATGCTCATCTATGACGTTATTGCAATCGGATCTGGCTCTTCAATGAACATTATCGGAGCCATGACGAATAAGAACAAGGATCTGAAGGTAGCTCTTATTGAAAAGGACGAGCCAGGTGGTATCTGCCTGACGCGTGGTTGTATTCCATCCAAGCTTCTGCTCTATCCAGCTGAACTACGCCGAATGGTCGAGAAGGGACCTGAAATGGGCGTGAACATCCAGATCAAGAGCATGGACTTCGGCAAGGTGATGAAACGGATGCGCGACCACATAGATCCGACAATTGCCAGCATCCGGAAAGGACTGACTGCCAGCCCGAATATTGACTATTACACGGATACCGCGGAGTTCATCGCGCCCTACACCCTAAAGGTAGGCGACCAGACCATTCGTTCCAAGCTCATTTTCCTCTGTATCGGCTCGGAGATCGGCATTCCCCCAATTGAAGGACTGGATGAGGTTGGATATCTGACCAGTGATAGTGTAATAAAAATGACAAAACTGCCCGACAGTATCACGATAGTCGGCGGCGGATACATAGCCGCCGAGTACGGTCATTTCTTTTCCGCAATGGGAGCTAAAGTCACCATACTGGGTCGTAATGTGCAGTTCATTCCTCAAGAAGAACCCGAGGTAAGCTGGCTTGCCAAGAAGCAGATGTCCGAGCATATGAAGATAATCACAAATCATGAGGTCTTAAAAGCCGAGAAAGGCGGAGGATTTGGCAGTGGTGGGAAGAAGATACTTGTCGCTAAAAATAGAAAAACTGGCGAACTGATCAAGATCGCCAGCGATGAAATAATAATCGCCACTGGCCGGGTTCCAAATACCGACCTGCTTCATCCGGAGAAAGCAGGTATCGAGCTGGATAAACATGGCTGGGTCAAAGTAAATGAATTCATGGAAACCAACCAGCCAGGCATCTGGGCCTTCGGGGATGCGACTGGAAAACATCTTTTCAAGCATGTGGCGAATTACGAATCAATAATCGTTTATCGAAATGCCATTTTGAATAAGAGATTCGAGGCAGATTACCATGCGGTTCCCAGCGCGGTCTTCACTTATCCGGAGATAGCCAGTGTCGGAATGAGGCAGAAGGAAGCGATAGCCAAATACGGCAAGAATATGATATCCATCGGCTTCCAGAAGTTCGAAGATACTGCCAAAGGCCAGGCAATGGGCTCCAAAGGTCACTTTGTCAAGGTCATTGTGGAAAACAAGGAAATGAGAATACTGGGGGCGCATATTATCGGCCCCCATGCTTCAATTCTTATTCAAGAAATTATCAATTTAATGTACACCGAGAGCCAGGATGTTTATCCTATCTACGAGGGCATGCATATTCATCCAGCACTTAACGAGGTAGTCGAGCGAGCCTTCGGTGGCATGATGCCAGTGGATCAGTATATGCATATGTTGCAGCACTTCATGGGAATTAAACATGAAGAACCTGGCGGGCATCACGGGCACGGGCATTGATCAAGTGTAAGATGGTATCGAATCCTTGTACATATAGAAAGATTGAAAACTACTTATTTTCAAGAATGAAAAGTATGAAGTTATAAAGAATATAAAGCATCAAGAGACACCCCAGCACCGCCATGACCAGTAAGATTGTGTATGAACCGGTGAAGTACAAGCCTGGTTCGCTTGCCCCCAATGCCATTCCCATATAGAAATAATTCCCGATGAACCAGATCATGAACACAATAAATGCAATAGCCAGTGATGATCCAATGATAATGGTTTTATTAGAATATTTAACAGGGATCTCATTGCCACGCCTGAAATTTAGTGCCACCATATTAGGACTTGATCCAATATATCGATCTTTCATGTTGGGCTTTGCTCTCATCTTCACCACATTACACAATCGATATCGCATTATTTAGACTTTGTTGTACAGGATTTTGTGAATGGCCTTATTATATAATCTCTATTTTATATATGTGTGTGAATTTAATAATAAGACATCCGCGAACAGATCCGCCGCATCCTGGAGGAATTTCTCATCCTCCTGAGTGAAGGGATCAATGAGGTGGGAATCGATATCCAGCTCACCGAGGAACTTATCGCCTTTCATGATGGGAACAACGATCTCGGACTGGACTTTAGGGCTGCATGATAGATAATTTGTTACTTCGCACACATTGGGAACAACATATATTTTCTTTGTTTCCGCACTCTGTCCGCATATACCCTCGCCAAATTGGATGTTCACATGCTCGGTGGGGTCGCCCACATAGGGGCCGAGATAGAGACATCTGTCCTTGTCCGGGCACACGAGATAGAAGCCCACCCAATCATAATATCCGATCTTATTCATGATGAGCTGGCATGTATCCTGCATCTTGTCCCTGACATCTTCAGGACTATCGACAATAGCGGCAATATCATCCAGTAGTCTCTTGAAAAGGATACGTTTATCCTCGGGTTCCATCCTGTGCACTTCTGTATCTGTTCTATTCTCTTTCATATTTTTCTCCTCCTTCTGTGATATTATCCCATGTCTCCATCGCCCTTCTAAGGTGGGGGATGGTTATTGTCCCGCCGACTATCACACCGATAGCCAGTGCCTCCTCCATCTCCTCGGATGACAGGCCTTCCTCATGGCATCTGATGATATGATATTTTATGCAGTCATCACATCTCAGAACAAGAGATGCGACCAAACCAAGCATCTCTTTTGTTTTGGCATCGAGCGCACCTTCTTGGTATACCTGATTATCAAGGCTGTAGAATCTTTTCAGAGGCTGGCCAGCATATTTCATGACTATCTCATTTAATCGATCTCGCTCCTTGCTGAACTCATCCGCCTTGTCCGAAACCATGAATGGTGAAAGGCGTGGGATTTAGAAATAGTTTTGGTATTTTGATGTAATTTGTCAGATTTTTTGATATTCTAAAGATTTTTAAGGCGCATTGAGGCTATATTTACCATAATTCATCCACAATCCTTTTATACAGTATCTATATTGGAGGCTTTCCTACAGAGGTATATGGATGCGAGAACGAAGTGATTGCATTCGGAACTTCGAAAGGATTCGAAGTTTCAAATGTGTGAAACAAGTTCACTCATTCGAAATCTCAACATGAAATGGAGAGATTAAACATGGCATTGTGGCAAGGACGATCCTCAAGAAAGCAGTCAGGTGGCAAATACAGACCACACAGAAGCAAGAAGAAGCATGAGATATCCACGGAATTTCAGTTCTCAGTAATTGGCGATAGGTCATCCAAGAAATACAGAACCCTGGGTGGTAACTCCAAGAACAAGGTCTTGTCTGCTCAGAAGGTGAATGTATTCGACCCAAAGAAGGGAAAGGTCACCAGAACCGAGATATTGACTGTGACAGAAAACCATGCCAACCCAAATTACGTTCAGAGGAACATCATCAATAAGGGTGCTGTTATCCAGACAGAATTGGGAGATGCAAAGATCACTTCAAGAATGGGACAGGACGGCGTTGTCAATGCAGTCCTTATAGAGTAAGGGTGCGGACATGGTCAGTACCAGGTCAAAGAACATAATACTCTGGCCCACATATTTTGATATAAAGAAAAGTAGAGATGAGGGACGCCGAGTTCCTAAAAAACTTGGCGTAGATACCCCATCAATAGAAGATATTCATAAAGCAGTTAAGAAGCTTGGCCACAAGGCAAGGATGGAAGCTGATAAATCCCATCCTGGCTCACCCACAGAGCATGAAGGACGGGTGCTTGTGGAAAAGGAAAAGGACGGCATCAAGAAAACAGAGCTCATACATCTTGTCGCTGCTGAACTGGCTAAATGATATCTGAGATTTATTAGTAGTATCTGGCACATATAATTGAGATCTTAGAAGATCATTGATCATATTGTATACAATTTCAATTATGAATAACGGATAATATCGTATAAGCCACAGATCATATCATAATTTATGATATTCGCATTAAGTTTATCACTAGGCTCAAAATGAATAAACTATCCAATCATCTGTTTTGATCATCGGTCCTGGGGTGTTTCTACCTCTTCAACCAGCTTCTTTCCAGATGATACACTGTCAATAGAATGTACGACTGCACCGCAATCCTTTATGACTGAATTTACCTGGTCGAAATCGATCTTTGGTCCATCAATAGTTATCTTAATGCTCTCGGTCTCCTGATCCACCTCATCAAGGGCGCAGTTAACACCTGCAATACCCTCGAGCGCGCTCAGGCGACGAGATACTTCTATTATCGACGGACTATGTGGTTTCAACACATCCAATACCAAACGTTTTATGTCTGACAATACTATTCACTCCCGACACAATGGTCGATATTATTCAGATAGTGGAACTGGTATTTTAAGGTTTTGAAATAATAACAGAGTGACCAAGGGCGATATTTTGATCACATTATAAAAAATTAGGAATGTAAACTATATACCATCAGAGAGTGATGATGTATTGATGAAAGAAGATCACAAGCATGATCATGGAGATGACGATCCAAATAACCATGACCATTCTGAGAGTCATGGTCATTCCCACAGTCATAACCACAACCATGGAATTGGTGGTAGTGGCAATATTGAGAAAGGGCTGAAGTTCGCAATAGTCCTGACCTTCGTTTTCTTCGTGGTCGAGATAATTGGCGGATTCATGTCCAGTTCTCTTTCATTGCTTGGAGATGCTGGGCACATGCTTCGCGATGTTTTCGCGCTAATGCTTTCCCTGGGCGCAGTGGGACTCGCCAGAAAGCTCCCGTCCAAAACAAAGACCTTTGGCTATCACAGAATAGAGGTCTTCGCGGCCTTTATCAATGGTATATTTCTGATAATCATCAGCTTCTGGATATTCATCGAGGCCTTTCAGAGATACTTCGACCCAGAGCCCATCGAGAGCGGGATAATGTTCATTGTCGCCGTTATTGGGCTTATCGTCAATATCATCATCGCCTTCAGCCTACATGGCAGTGATGACCTGAATGTCAGAAGTGCTTTCATTCATGTTCTGACCGATCTTATTTCTTCAGTAGGCGTGATAATCGCCTCGGTCTGGATATACTTCACTGGCCAGACCATCGTGGACCCCATAGTGGGGTTTGCCATAGCGATCTTCATCCTGGTATCCTCGATAAAGATAATTCGCGAATCCGTTCATATTCTACTGGAATTCACACCACCTGGTATTGATTTCGATGATGTCGTGAAGGACATCCAGTCCGTCAAAGGAGTTGAGGATGTGAACAATGTTCATTTGTGGAGCCTGTGTTCGCATATCAATGTCGTGGACGCGCATGTTCTGACCAATGCCAGTGATCTGCATGAGGTGGAGCAGATCAGTAAAGACATCAAGGCTAAACTTCAAAAATACAATGTCAAGCACGCGACCCTGGAATTCGAATGCGAGGCATGCGATGAATGCCAGAATGGCTGTGTCATCGATAGTAAAGTAAAGGTAATGGAACATTAAGGTTCGATGACAGAAAAGATTATCAGACCATATCAGCCCGATGATCTGCTAGCATGCAGGGAATTATGGGTGGTACTCACCCAAAAGCATCGCGACATCTATGACGACCAGACCATTGGAGGAGACGATCCAGGCAATTATTTTGACGAGCACCTAAAGGAAGCCGGAGCGGAGAATATCTGGCTATGCGAGGTCGATGGCTTGGCAGTAGGCATGACAAGCCTTATCAAGACACCTTATGAAGGATGGGAGATCGAGCCAGTTGTGGTCAAGCCAGAGTATCGCGGCCAGGGGATCGGAAGAAAGCTCATAGAGTATGTCATCGATGAGGCAAGAAGCAGAGGTCTCAAATCATTATCTATAAGGCCAGTGTTCAGGAACAAGGAGGCCATTGCCACATTCCACAAGATAGGTTTTGATAAGATCGGAGCCATCGAGCTCTTCATGGAATTGGGTGAAAAGCCAGGGAACTGGAAGCCTGGCGCAAAGATACATGACCTAGATCTAGAGTATTGAGCATATTTTTATATCCAAAATACCTTGACCATAACCTATGACAGATATCCAAGTAATTGATGGCAAGACATTCCAGGCAGGCAAGATACTGTGCCTTTTGAGAAGCTATGCAGCACATGCGGAAGAGATGGGCAATGCACCGTCTGTCAAGCCAGACTTCTTTCTCAAGCCCTCATCGGCAATTATATTTCACGATGAGAATATAATTATACCGCCTCAATCCGAGGAAGTACATCACGAAGTTGAGCTGGCCGTCCTCATCGGCAAGGGCGGGAGCAATATTCCCGCAAAGCAAGCGGAACAGCACATTGCTGGCTATGGTATTCTGATAGATGTGACGGCGAGAGATATCCAAGCCAAAGCGAAGAAGAATGGCAAACCATGGGCCATCGCGAAGGGTTTCGACACCTTCGCGCCAGTCTCTGATTTCATGAAGAAGGAGAAGGTGACAGATGTCCATAATTTAGACATCTGGCTCCGGGTGAATGGTGATATTCGACAAATGTCCAATACCTCCAAGCTTCTGTTCAAAATACCCGAGATAATAGAATTCATATCAGCCAGGATGACCCTGGAGCCGGGCGATATTATAGCGACTGGCACGCCAGAGGGCGTGTCGAGAATAATGCCAGGTGATATTGTGGAAGCTGGCATTGATGAGATAGGGATCCTGAAGGTTGGCGTGGAATAAATGAAGATGGGAACAAACTTATTAACCCGATAATTACTAACAATTGATGATGGAAGAGAAAGTTCAAGCAATTAATGATAGATACATTATGCCTACTGTAGCAGCATGCCCCGTCTGGAGCATTTATAGATCATTCATTAGGGCGGGGTTCGTGACAATACAGCGTGCTCTGATATTCGGAACCCCGTCAGGAGCCCAACGATGGGCGGGGGGATCAAACTTTCTGAAGTTTAGCCTGCTCGCTCGACAGGTTGCCAATACCGATGGGAGGCTGAACCATGAATGAAAATGAACAGAAACCAAACGAAAACACCAGCATAAAAGTCGGTGGTATGACCTGCGCGGCTTGCGTGAAGACCATCGAGAACACACTGACCAAGCTGGACGGTGTGTCGGATGTCAATGTCAGCCTGGGCAATGAGCGAGCTTACATAACCTATGACAGCCAGACGGTCAATGACAAGGCCTTCAAGAAAACTGTGAAAAAAGCTGTTACAAAAGCTGGCTATGATTATCTCGGCTGGGGGGATGAGGACACCAGCCAGGCCGAAGAAAAGGCCTTGGAAGTTTCCTTGACATCTAAAAAGAACCGATTTATAATTGGATTCGCCATCTCACTTCCATTGATGGCCATGATGTATCTCGACATCATGCCGCCCTTTGACATATCCATGCCGTATTTCATGCTGGCTGTTACTTTTATTCCATTTATTTATGTCAGCCAACCTATCTTCCGGCATGGTCTGATGGCACTTCGCAATCGCAATCTGGATATGAATGTCATGTACTCCATGGGGATCGGGGTGGCTTATGGCTCCAGCCTGCTGGGTACTTTTGAGATCGTGCTGACACCGGACTTCATGTTCTATGAAGCAGCCTTGATGCTGGCTGGCTTCCTGATGCTCGGCAAATACATGGAGGAAGGAGCCAAGGGAAAGACAAGCCAGGCCATCAAAACACTAATGGGGCTGAGAGCTAAGACTGCGACAGTCATAAGAGATGGCCAGGAAATAGAGCTGGCCATCGAGGATGTCATCATAGGCGATATCATAATTGTCAAGCCAGGGGAGAAGATACCCGTCGATGGAAGAGTCGTTGACGGCGAAAGCTATGTTGACGAATCCATGATAAGCGGGGAGCCAGTGCCAGTCCTCAAAGGCACTGGGAACGATGTCATTGGTGGCACGATAAACAAGAACAGTGTTCTGCGGATCGAAGCTCGCAAGATAGGGAAAGACACAGTGCTGGCTCAGATAATCCAGATGGTGGATGATGCGCAAAGCTCGAAGCCAGATGTTCAAAGGCTGGCTGATAAAGCAGTAACATGGTTCATTCCAGTTGTTCTGAGCATCGCGATATTCGCGGCTGGCATCTGGTATGCATATGATGCGGATCTGCTTAATGCGCTGACCGTGCTTATTTCGATACTTGTTATCGCATGTCCATGCGCGCTGGGTCTGGCAACTCCCACCGCGGTTACCGTAGGTCTGGGCAGAGGGGCAGAGCTGGGCATTCTTATCAGAAGGGGTGAGGCCCTGGAGACCTCCGGCCGCCTTACCACAGTTCTATTTGACAAGACCGGCACGCTCACAAAAGGCGAGCCAGTTGTTACAGATATCATTCCATTTGGTATCGATGAAAATAAGCTACTTGAATATGCAGCTGGCGTTGAGAAGAACTCGCAGCATCCGCTTGCCGAGGCCGTGGTCAATATGGCCTCGGAGCGCGATATTCCATTGACAAAGGTTTCGGATTTTGACACCTTTGGCGGAAAGGGAGTGAAAGCAATGCTCGGCAATGAAGAGGTGCGTATCGGGACCAGAACCTTCATAAAGGCGTCTGGAACGGTCATTAGTGCCGATATCGAGGGTCGGATGGGTGAACTTGAGGCCCAGGGCAAGACCGCGATAATGGTCGCGATAGATGGCAGGATCGCGGGACTTATAGCCATCGCGGATCCAATAAAGCCGACGACCAAGGCCGCTATCGAAAGCCTTGGCAGGATGGGACTGGAGGTCGGCATGGTCACCGGGGACAATAAGAGAACCGCGCAGGCGATCGCCAGCCAGATAGGCATCAGCACTATCTTTGCCGAGGTCCTGCCCGGAGAAAAAGCAGAGAAGGTCAAAGAATTACAGAACGAAGGCCAGATAGTTGCCTTTGTCGGCGACGGCATCAATGATGCACCCGCACTGGCACAAGCCGATGTCGGTATCGCCATAGGCAGTGGAACGGATGTCGCGATAGAGAGTGGCGACATCGTGCTGATGAAGAGCGATCTCATGGACGCGGTTGGTGGCATCCAGCTCAGCAGAAAGGTGATGGGCAGAATAAAACAAAATCTATTCTGGGCATTCGCATATAACACGGCGCTCATACCAGTAGCGGCGGGAGTATTGGTACCTCTGGCCGACATTCACTTCAGGCCAGAGTTCGCAGGTTTGGCAATGGCAATGAGCTCTGTCACTGTCATAAGTCTATCACTTATGCTTAGAAGATATGAACCAAAATGATATGTATCTATATATTAGCCTACATATCAGTCTATCTAAACTGAATTATATCGTTATGCCGGATGCCGCCGACCGCGGCATCAGCCAGTTGGTTGAAAGTTTGTAATATTGATCTAGTAATTATTGATGGTCCATGTCGTATCCGAATCGACCTTTATCCAGTATCCATTATCGATACTCATTGTGTCAGTATCCAACATCACCTTCGTCAGGTATGCGCCAACAGGGTCGAAGCCTTCGATCGAGGTGGCTCCAGTCTCTATTTTGATATCAGATACGGTTTTGGTTTCCAGGCAAGGGTATCCAACAAGATTCCAGCCTGCCTTGAGCTCTATTGTGACATTTTCCACAAGGCCAGTAGTGATCAGATCATCATTACCATTGACATTGAGCCATACACCCATATCCGATCCAATATAGTCAAGGTTATCAAGGATATCCGGCCTGGTCGTCGCATTTCCCAGCCATTTATTATCGAGAGATTGTGAGTCATAGTAGAGAGCATGGTTCCAATTGATATTTCCATATGTATTGCCAATGGATGATCCTTTTTGTATCACAGGAGACGATATCAGATTCCAGCCATTGTTAACAGGAGTTGATATCTTTCCTGCCTGGATCGTGGTGTTCACAAAATTCCCATTCGAATCCTGGGCTCCTATTATGTAAAAGTAATTGTTGGAGTCGCCATTGCCTACTCCATTATCCACATACCCAGACATGCCGTGGCCCAAGGTGTGGATCAGGTTGTAACCTGATCCAGTATTGTCAAAGCTGGAACTCCTGTATACATGATATGATTCAACATCATAGTCTGTTGGAGAGATAGACCAGTTAAGCATGACATCCTCATTGCCTGCGCCGCTAAGGGACGTGTCCGCCGCATAAGGTGGCAGGATCGGTTGTTGCTGGTAAGTGCCTACCCAGATCTCCAAACCATCTCCTGTTGCCCCGATAGATAGAATATCTGGTTTCCCATCAATATTTATATCTAATAGCTGGATAGCACTATACATTGAGCCTGAGGTCAGGCCTGTCGATACAGGTAGCCAGCCCGGGTCAAGTTGCATGAGCGGATGAATTCCAGTTGGAGTTGAATTGGAAGTGAATATGATGTCCTGTGATCCGTCCAGGTTGAAATCACCCACGGCCAGACCCTTTGCATCACCTGAATTTGAACTTGTATCTTGAGCCCAGGTGCCATCTCCTAGCCCCTCCCAGATCTTTAATCCCTCTGGCTCAGCTTCTGTTGACAGGATATCTGGATTTCCATCGGCATTGAGATCTCCAATAGCTATGGAATTATAATTTCCTGTTGCCGTGCTCAGACCTGTAGTAGATTCCACCCAGCCATCCTGACCATCACCCAAAAACACCTTGAGAGTGCCATTCATTGTGATGAGGTCCAGATCACCATCATGATTCACATCGGCATGTTCCAGGCTCATATAACTCCCTGTAGAAGGAAGATCGAATGTCATTGTCCAGGAGCCCCAGCCATCACCGTTCCAGACAGCCACTCCTGAATTACCACGTGAACCTGCCGCAATATCCAGGTTGCCATCATCATTGAAATCCGCAATAGTAAGACCATCATAGGTTCCAGATGAGGGGAGACCACTTGATCTATAGGTCCATCCACCCGCGCCATTACCCACCCAGGCCTTGACACCGGGAGCCGAAGTTGCCACAATATCTGGAATTCCATCATTATTAAAATCCTCTGAAGAAATATGCCTGTAACGCCCATTCATTGCAGGGGTTGAATATGATTGCCAGACCCCATTACCATCACCAGTCCACACCTCTATTCCTTGATTTTCAGTAGCCAGGATGATATCCATCTTACCATCAAGGTTGACATCAGCTGTGTCGATGTCCATTATCGTACTTGCAGTAGCTGGAGGATTGAATGATGACCATGCATTCACCACACGTCTTACCTCGCCGGACCAGATATTCAAACCAGAGGTTCCGTCCACCCCAACCATCTCCAGTCTACCATCATCATCTATATCGGCAATGGCCATATCCAATAATGTGAGTCCAGCAGGCAATCCATATGTTTGAAGGTACCAGTCATCTGATCCACCACCAGACCAGACAGAATCATTTGTATTGCTGGGAGCAGTTATGATATCAGGATATCCATCAAGGTTGGCATCTACCACCTCGACTGAATTGTAAGTGCCAATGAAAGGCAGGTTGAATGTCATTGTCCAGGAACCCCAGCCATCACCGTTCCATACAGTAAGGCCACCACTAGCTCCATTGGTGGCAACTATGTCCAGGTCACCATCTATATCCATATCTGAAAGAGCGATATCCGAGTACTGGCCAAATCCAGGAAGGCCAATATCCCTCAAAGTCCAGGAGCCTGCACCATCACCGACCCATGCTGAAAGCCCTGAGGCCTGTGCCGAGACAATATCTGGTTGGCCGTCAATATTGAAATCCCCCGTCACTATCCCATAAGATGTGAAACCCAGGGGGATACCGGTATCGCCGCCGATCCAGTTACCTCCGCCATTGTTCAAAAGAACCTGCACACCTTTCTCACCAGGAAGGGCAGAGCAACCTGAGACAATATCCAGATCACCATCAAGATCAATGTCATCCAGGGCTATGGAATTGAATTCACCAGATGGAAGTCCAGTGTCATAAGCGATCCAATTGCCAAGTGTATCTCCGGTCCAGGCATAAAGAGCATCCGAAGCAGAAATCGTGATGTCTGGCTCACCATCATCATCGATGTCTCCAATTGCGATACCAGAAACTATTGTTGCCAGACCAGGAGAGCTAAAGGAATACCATGCACCATCTCCATCATTGGCCCATATTTGAAGGCCACCAAGTGCAAGGCCAGCTATAATATCAAGATCACCATCTATATCTATATCGGCGATCTCAATACAAGAATAAGAAGTGAGATCATCAAGAGAAGATGATGAAGACCAGTATATTGAAGGATCTGATCCGATAAAGGGCTTACCTGGCTCAGGCTGTCCATTGTATCTAATTAGAGACGAATCTCCCGCATAGCCCTGATCAATGCTAACAAGCACACCATTGGTGAGCAATGATATTGCCACCAGTGAACTCATTATTAAAGCCAGGGTTCTATAATTGCCTGCCCGCAGATTTTCACCTTTCAACCTATTGGTCTAAAAAAACCGACCTAAGTAACCATAGAAAATACATAGTATATAAACATTTTCAATATACCCTATATAAATGTATCGCTTATACTTAAATAATATAATTATTAACCATACATAATAAAATTAAATCATAATGAAATCAAGTTTAAGATTACATAATGTTTAAATGCATAGGAATATTTACAGTGCATGGGCTTTGCCTATTTGAGGTTTGAGATTGAGAATCATTAATAATAATTCAATGAAAAGGAAGCTATTAGGCTCCTTTGTTCTATTTTCCCTATTGTTATCAAGCATATTGCTCTCAGGCATCGTCACATCAGATCCAGCAGATATTGATAAACTGGATGGCACAAGGACAGCGACCTGGGATTTTGGAGATCCCAATGATTATTCAATAATGAACACCACAATGGACAGTGGAAAGACCAATCTTTCCATGTACACTTCATATTGGAACCAGGAAACCTTTGCAGATCTTGATACTGGCTTAGTGAAAGACAGAGTGGAGATATCAGGAAATGGAAATATGACCCTGACCTTCAATTCAGGCATTGAGCTTCTTAAGAACAGGGATTTTTCAGATCCGGCATTGGGAGCTGCGGCAAATAACTGGACAGCAGAGACATCAGGCAATTCCACCACAAATGCGCCATTGAGAAGTACGGGTGCTGGAGAGGGGATAGATGATGACTTCTGTTGGAGGAACTGGTTCGTGGATGCCACCCCCGCAGACTGGTACAATCTGTCCACATGGGTGAATCAATCCTTCTATCTACCCACATTGCCATTGGATGTCAATGTTTCAGCCTTCTATGATATGACGATCAATGTAGGGGCCATAGCACCAGGGACCATATACGGACTTTTGATATACCAAAACTCCACCAATATAACATATATGGCTGCCAGTACTGGATGGGAGAATACAACATTTGGTGATTATCGCCCCATGTGGTCCAATGATGTTAACATATTCAATGAAACTGGCCTGTACAATATATCTCTTTTCACACTTAGTGATTCAAGCGCAGACATATCAAACACCCCCCAGATATACAATTACTGGGATAATATATCCATAGAATATTCAGCATACGAGTTGGAGGGTAGTTTCCAATCCAGTACCTTCGATGTCGGTTCTTATGCGAAGTGGGGCAATATATCATGGGATGAGGAATTACCTTCAGGAACGGACATAGAGTTCAGAGTAAGAACAGGTAATTCATCAGTTCCCACAGACAGCATTTGGTCTGACTGGTCAGATCCCATGACAGATCCTACGGGATGTGTGATCGACAGACCAAATAGTAGATATGTCCAATACATGGTGAACTTCACAACAATGACCACCAATATCACCCCAATACTGAACTCCATCAATATCTCTTATGATCGATTTTTCTTGCAAGGGATCGTCGAAACGGAGGACCTGGCTCCAGCCGATGTAACCAACTGGGGATATTTCACATATTCTCATGATACCAATGGGCAATCGATCACATATGAATATTCAGTGGACAGTGGTGCTATATGGGATCCAATACCAGCAGATGGAGATATGAGATTTCTCACACCTCAGGCATCCTCCACCATCAGGTTCAGAGCAATATTGAGCACAGCGGACACCGTTACAACCCCAAGCATCGATTGGATGGAACTTGAATACGTGGCCAATGAGCCGATCATCGAAGTAGAGGGAAGATGGGACACGCCAGAGGTAGAGCCTGGCGAGGTGATACGCCTTTACATCTTCTTGAACAATACAGCCAGCAGTGTATCTTCAAATGCCTGGCTGAACATTTACCTGGACCCACATCTGACCTATGTATCGGACAATGTAGATAGCCTGAGTACATATCATGGAACTGAATGGGATAACTCTACAGGAGTATACAGGTACCATATTGCAGATATCCCACAGGGAAGTTATTCATTCTGGATCGAGACCCGATCCAGCATTGGTGCGGCAAATGGAACTGTCACATCCACGATAATATCACTCGAGTACCAGGATCCTCTGGACAATCGTGTGGATTCATATCTCAAGGAGGTTACAAATGTTCTCATATCTCCAGTCATATCTATTGATCTAATAAACTACCCAGGCAGTGCGGATGTTGGAGATATTGTTCAATATATCATGATCATCAATAATACAGGTGGCGGGAATTCTCCGATCTCATGGCTCAATGTGACACCTGATAACAGACTGGATATATTCGATCCAGGTACAGGGACGATCAATAGCCAGTCCATAAGCTGGGAACTTGAGGACATGATAGGATATTCAAGCCAGACATTATACCTCAATGCAAGCTTGAAGGATAATGTGCTCCAGGGTTCACATATCCCACTTACATTCACTATCAACTACTCGGACATCTCAGGCTTCATGCGGAGCACTGGATCCGATATAAGCTCCCTTATCTGTGAATTGAGCTCCAGCATGGACATCGGCATGATATCCGATACAGATCATATCAGACCAGGAGATACCTTCATAGCCACCATGTATTACAATAATTCACGTTACGGCACCGCAACCTATGTGCAGATAGATGTCGAGCTGCCAGAAGGCCTGGAGCTTTATAGCAGCAGCAGCCCATACACGAGCTTGGGAAATGAGCATACGTGGACCTTCACTAATGTGATGCCAGGATCACATTCATACACCATGACCATCCTGGCGCGAAGCATCCCTGAAAGGATCACAAAAACGAACATGACCGCTAGAATGTCGGTCATGGACCCCATAGAAGGCCTGCAGGAAAGCATCAGACCCGCACCTTTGGCTATCACCATAGAGAGCTACATATCCAATATGGAAATGGAGATCATAGCTCCATCATCACCCATACATCCTGGCGACATCATCGTGCTTACTGTTTATTACAATAATACTGGCGACGGAGCTGCCTCCATTGTGAGCTTCAGCTTGAATATACCATACGGCATTGAGCTACAAAGTAGCAGTGCGCCATGTGATTCATCCGGAGATCTATGCAACTGGAACTTTACAAATGTATTGCCAGGTCCACATTCGTACACAATTTCCCTTGAAGCTACAGACATATCCGAAGAGAATATAGAAATAAGCTACAATATCCGCATGTCAGTGACAGACCCTATTTATGGAGAGATGCCTGTTGTGATTTCCGATGACATAACAACCGATATCGAGCGAATTGTAACCATCTGGGAAAAGATATACTGGCCATGGTCAGGATTATTATTATTCATACTATTATCTATAATTACAATTATATTATGGAATAAATATAAGCCAATCCCACCAAGCATCGATGACGCCTTCCTCATTTACAAGGATGGAAGACTGATATCCCACAAGAAATCCGTCCATGGGCTCAGAGCGGAACTTGACGGAGACATTGTAAGCGCCATGCTCACGGCTGTCCAGCAATTCGTTAATGATTCACTGGATGAGACCGGGACAGATAAGATGAGGAAGCTGGAATTCGGTGACCGCGAGCTGTTCATGGAGAGAGGCGAGAACATCTACATGGCCATTATGTTCTCTGGAACATTGACCAAGAAGCTGGATGATCAGATAACAGAGATGATCAAGCAGATCGAGGTAGAATTCCCCGAACTGGCAGTCTGGAATGGAAGAATGAAAGGATTGGAAAAGATAGATGATTACCTCAATGAACTGATAGATGAATGGCAGCATCATGCGGAGAACCTGGAAGGTGCTCCATCAGATGATCCAAGTAATTGAGAGCGATCGGTTTATTCATTATTCAGAACTTATTAACAAGATATAATCTTTTAGTCCTGTTAAGGCTCACGGTATCAGCTGGCTTGAACTTTTCCTCGGCATTGGCCAGAGCATTTATTAGGGAAACTATATCCTTTTTTGCAGGATTGTCCAGATCCATACCAACAGATTCTATCTGATGCTTGACAACAGGACTGGCAGTCTCTATACCACCATTCTGATTGCAGAAATCTGATATTATATGATCCACAACACCCACCAAAGAGGTGATATCCTCTTTGTCTATTATGAAACTGGCTCCTTCAAGCCCTGACTTAGCTTCTATGGTAGTGCTTCTGAGAGTTGCAGCCATATCGATAAAGGTGTCCTCGACATTTTCCCCGGTCTTCGCACTGGTGATAAAGCACTGGGCTTCCATCCCCTCATAACTGAATTCCGCTGCCATATCCTGAAGTTCCTCGATGCCGAACTCTGCATCCGCGGCCAGATCACCTTTGTTTCCAATAAATACCAATGGCAAAGGCCCTGTCACGCTGAGAAGAGATGGGAGCCAGTATTCTGCCAGGCTTTGAAGTGTATCCTTTCTTGTGATATCAGCTACCAAGAGTGCACCTTCGATCCCACCGAATGATAGGGCCTGGGTGAATCTGTATCCCTTCTGTCCAAGGATATCCCAGACAAGCAATACCATGTGTGTTCTGTCCTGGCCAGTATCAAGATATATCTCTTTCTTCGTAACCTTGGACCCGATGGTCGTAATGTACTTGTCACTGAACTGATCAGTTACAAATCGTCTTATCAAACTTGTCTTTCCAACAGCTCCATCTCCGAGAAGGATTATATTTTTCTTAATTGTTTCATCTGGCATATTCAAACCCCGCGCACACACATCTATGGAAATATCATTGTGAAATTAACCATAGTTATTTACTCCGTTAAATGGAAGAATGATATAAAATCTTTGCCATATGTATAAAAAAGTAGAGAGTTATTATGCACATATTCCCTAACCATAGGGAACTTTTTCATAATAACCAAACAGGCACAAGATTGATATTCAAAATATAGATATGATGGAACATGGACAAAGCCATGATATCCAAACTTCAGGAGATGTACGCGGACATAGAGCCGGATATCGTAGAACGTCTGGAGGATTTTACCAGCAAATGGGAAAACGGAAGTGATGAGGATATATTCATCGAGCTGGTATTCTGTTTACTAACTCCACAATCAAAAGCCAGAACATGCTGGCCAGCAGTTGAGAGAATGGTCAGCGATGGCTCATTGTTCGCCGGCGATCATGATGGCATACTCAATTGCGTATCCAATGTGCGCTTCAAGAACAATAAGACCAAATATATCTTGGAAGCCAGGCAATTCTTTTTGATAAATGACAATAAGAACAATATAAATAATGATATTAATATAAAAAGAATCTTAATAAAACAAGGCCAGCCCAAGAAGATGCGCGAATGGCTGGTCGATAATATCAAAGGAATGGGATACAAGGAGGCCAGCCATTTCCTGCGTAATATTGGAATGGGCGGTGAATTGGCAATACTGGACCGGCATATTTTGCGCAACCTGGTCGTTTATGGAGTTATAGACGAGATACCAGTATCCATCACACCCAAGAGATACCTGGCCATCGAGAAAAATATGGCCATTTTCGCCTCGAAGATCGACATTCCAATGGATCATCTGGACCTCCTGCTATGGTACAAGGAAGCAGGCGAGATATTCAAGTAGATGATATTACCCATCTACTTTTCATCCGCTTCACCTACTATCCGTCCACTACCCAATCAGAATCCGCCGGAACATGGACACCCACTTTTTCTTTTATCCCTCGCTGCGCTGTATTGGGCTCCAAAAGAAAAAGACGGACAAATAAGAAAAATCGCCCAACCCTGCTCACTCGGAGTTACCCATCTATTATCCAATCAGAATCCGCCGGAACATGGACACGATAACCATACCCTGGCACCATCATGTCTCCTGCTCCCATCTGAGAAAGGAAGTAGGGGGCACTGGAATTGAAACAGTATACCTTATCAGCCCCGGTTCCCCAGAGTGCTTCTGATACTGGCATGGGGTCAGCAAGTGAAGGATAGCCAACCATGTTCCATCCAGCATATAGATGGATCGTCGTGGTATCTGGCTGTGTACCTCTTATAACCAATGTATCCGAATTATTGGCCTTGAGCCAGAAACTCATTTTATGATCGAGAGTCCAGAGGTCCAAAAGAACATCCGGCATTGTGACATCATTGAGCTTCCAGTGATCGACAGGATCAGATGCATCATACCATTGTACACATGACCAGCTTATACCAGACAATATATCCCGCAGATCGGTTTCATCCAATTCTAGAGGGAAGGAGATGAAGTTCCACCCTTCGATAAGGTCAATATCGAAGGTCTGGGTGGCTTTCACTACCTCGAAGTCAATAAAACAATCATCCGTGTCATATCCATCTATGACACGCTTTAGACTGTAACCAGATGCAGGAGATGACGCATCTGGCATGACCGTATTGTCTGGCTCATAAATTTGATTTCCATACTCCACCCGATCGATAGCTATATCATGACCTCCAGCCACGGATGTGCCTGTATTATTCCATACGAGCTTCAGTTCGTCACTGACGGTATCCAGGAAGCCTGGGACAAGGTCGATGTAAATTGTCTGTTGGGAGCCGACAGACCCAGCCAGTTGAACGCTGGGGCCATCATAGTCCCCCTCATCGCCCATCTGGGTGAAGGACGAAGCAACAACCTTCTCAAGATAGAAGTCTGCGAGATCCATATCAGAATCAGTGGGGTTGTAAATGGTGCAGTAGGCTTCGCCAGCCCCATTGTCCGGGCATATCTCATTGACCTTAAGTGAAGGGGGGTTGTCAGCAGTTGAAAAATGAAGGTCTACCATTTCGGCGAGAGCCCTTTCCCATACCATTGTCTCATTGGCCCAGTATCTATCATTGCCATATGATATGGAGAAAAGAACTATGTCGTTCCAGTATGCGCCGTCCTTTTCATAGACTGGCTCTTCCAGATCTTTGATGTTCGTATCCCACATCACATCTATGACGTATGTGTTCGGGTCAAAATAAATGCCCTCGTCATACTGAACACCATCTATCCAAGACTCGACAATGGGACCGCTTACCTGTTGCTGGCCATCAATATAGACATTGCCCCAGCATGTTGCCGGGAGCCATCCAGGGTCCATTGGCTTTTCATTCTTATGCGGTGCCTTTGCAGATGTAATTGCCATTGGCAATATCAAAGCCATGGCTATGCTCACGCTCAATAAATACAGAGTTTTATTTCTCATTAGACTCACTTCTCTGCCCATAACATGATTGTCTCAGACCCCTTATATACAGTTTGGTACAAGCTTCGAACATATATAGCTAAAATTACGTTACTTTTATATGTACGAAATCAATACAGCGGTAAGAGTGATTGTTATGGCTGCCACAAAGGGAAAAAGCGCAAGCAAAAGCAAAGCGAAAAGTGCTCCGAAAGCAAGTCCAAAGGCTAAACCAGCGGTAAAGCCAAAGGCAAAACCCAAAGCGAAGTCTACAGATTGGTTCGCTGATCTGGATGCCGAATTGGACAAGAAGACCGAGAGAGCAATAGATGTAGATGGTGGAGCGAGCTCGAAGAAGGAAGTGCTCAACCGAACCCTTGTAGAGGATTTCTGGAAGATCGTTCTCAGATTCGAGAAGATCAATATCCATTTCTCCATTGACCCAGAGTACAGTACATTTGCCAAGTTCGAGAAATTCCCATATGAGTGGACCATGAAGGAGAACATTGCCTACATGGACATAAACCAGATCAAGATATCTGATAAGACCCAGAGCGAGAACAGGGTCGGAGACACACTCCGGTTCAGATATTACAAGCTCAATGGCAAGGACCAGCTCAGATTATCATTCGAGTTCTTCGAGGGTGAGCATTACTACAAATATTCCGGATGGAAAAGGATGTTCGGCGAGTTCATCGCATACGACACACCTGTCAAAAATGCGGATCTGGATGCCATACACGCTATACTGGCAGATATCGTCAGGGCATGGTATGAGTCCCACCTGAGAAGAGACAGGGATCTTCTGCTCAAATACATGGACAAGAACTACGAGAAAGGCGAGACCTACACAGAGTAGTCTTGCCCCTTTGAATTTTTATATCTACAGTGTTAACTAGGTCAATTTAACAGGATCCTAACCAGATCATTCTTGCCAGGTCTAATGTAGTAAGTATTGAAGTCTAATGATCAGTAAGTATTGAAGTCAAATGGTCAGTAAGTATGTAGTAAACACATATTGAAATGAATAGAGCTAGATATATCAGAAATATCTATATTCCATTTTTGAAGCCATTCTTAAAGGAAGGGCAAAAGAACCGGCCTTCCTCCTTTTCGAACTTATTGAAGGTCTCCAGAATATCAATGCAATCGAAGCAGAAACCATTCCTCTTATCATCCGGAAGAATAACAAGAGAATTGCCGCATTTTCTACAAGAAGTATGACTGTTAAAAGCCTCGTCGGCCTGTAATGCAGCATGTCTCAAATCTGGTCTCAGATCCATTTTGAACACCGTTATATTCAAGTCCTATGTGCATCCCATTGAAGGGTTAAGAGCAAGGCATATAAATAGGTTTTTTTATCGGAATTATTTTAATTATATATTGGCTATAGCCAGGTATTTTTATTTCCATTTTTTATTAAAATATTTAGCCTCTTATTTCGCTCATCCTTTTTATACGTTTCTGTAGAGCTTCCGGTGTTCCGATATCATGTCTCATGAAAACTTCACCTCTGATGGAGCTCACGGCCTTCTCGCAGATCCGCTCCGCTTCGAAGATATCATCGGCAATGCCGATCACCGCGAGTGATCGAGAAGACGTTGTGAAAACCTTGCCGTTCTCCTCATTCACCGAGGCATAATAGAGCTTCGCTCCCATCTTTGTAATATCATCCTCATCCATAGTTATCTCCGCGCCCACAAGGGATTTCACCCCGTATCCCTTGGGCACGATGTATTTGCATACTGTGGCCTTGTTCTTGTACCGGGCCATCTCTGGTTTTAAATTGCCCTCGATCATGGCCTTGCAGATGTCCAGGAAGCTGGATTCCAGTAATGGAAGGACATTCATCGCTTCGGGGTCACCGAAACGCGCATTGAACTCCACACATTTGACGCCATCCCTGGTAGCTATGAAACCACCGTACATCACGCCCTTGTAAGGCACGCCACATTCCTCTCTGAGGGCGTCACATGTCTTCTGAGTTATGGCCAGTGCTTCCTCATAATCTCCAGGTCTCAGGAAAGGAAGGGAATGATCATGATCAGAATAACTACCCATGCCACCGGTATTGGGGCCAGTATCTCCCTCATAGGCTCTTTTATGATCCTGTGCCAGAGGTGAACCTATAACTGTGAAGCCATCAGAAAGTGCCTGCAAGCTGAACTCCTCACCAACGAACTTTTCTTCGATCACGACAGAACCATGTTTGATTATGCATTCCTCAGCATATTTTAGACCATCTTCGATAGTTTCCAGGTGCTCTCCACTGAGCTTCACGCCTTTCCCACCGCACAGGCCATCATCCTTGACGACATATTCATCAAGTCTCTCCAGCCATTCTCTCATTCCGTCCATATTGTGGAATACCGCATACTTGGCATTTCCCGGAATGTCGAACATCTCGAATAATCCGCGTGTGAAAGATTTACTGGTCTCCAATCTTGCAAGTTCTTTCGTGGGGCCGATGCAGGGAATTCCAACTTCCTGCAATTCATCCACCAGGCCAGCCTCAAGTGGACCCTCAGGCCCGATGATCGCCATCTCGATCCCTTTTTCCATTGCCCAATCGGTGATCTTCTCGATCTCAGTTTCAGCCATATAGAGAATGTCCTCACAGAATCTGGCTATCCCCGGATTCCGATTCTTCATAACAACATACAATGTTACTTCATCCCTACTCAAAGCCTCGATGATGGCATGCTCCCTGGCGCCTCCGCCCACTACAAGAATTTTCATGATATCAGGGGATGATTGCACAGGGCATTGTTAAGGATTACGGAGGATGAAACTACCGCCATCAGATAATCTTTTTAACCCCTCCAGCCATATTAACCGACATGCAGGAACTGACTGGCGTGAAATTTGTAGAGAAGAAGTCGAAATTCTTCGCCCATATTTATTCGATAGGCTCGCCAGACGAGATGGATGAGATTCTCAAGATCCACCGTAGAAAATACAAGAAGGCGAATCATCATTGCTTCGCCCTGCGCTTCATGAAGAATGGCCAGCAAGTGGAGATGGCAAAGGATGACGGAGAGGTCGGTCATCCTGGACGAGTTCTGCAGGAGATACTGAAAAAGAATAAGATGGACACGCATGTTCTTATCGTGTCCAGAATATTCGGTGGCATCAAACTGGGAGTCGGCGGAGTATCACGAGCATTCAAGGAAGCTGGCAATGGCGCGGCAGATGGCCTTAATGGCCGAACTGACACATAATTATTCTTTTATTTATATTGAAATATAATTAGATAAATAATTATATAAATATATGAGGATATAATTAGATTGATGCCCCGATAATATGATCGAATAAATTACATCATCCGAGTCAATATCTGAGTATTGAAAAGCTTACCCAGATATACCGCGAATATACAAACTACGATGGTCATGGTGACATAGGTCGCGGCCCTCACGGTCTCACCATTCTCGAAGAAATTGAATATCTCATAACTGAAAGTACTCATGGTGGTGAAGGCTCCCATTATGCCGATGCCAAGGAACACCTTCCACTCGGTAGAAAGATCCAGCTTGCTTAGGGATGAGAACATGATGACACCCAGTAGAAAAGAGCCAATTATATTGACTGCCAGAGTTCCATAAGGCAGGCGCGGCTCATTTAGAAGGTCGCCCACTCCATAGCGGAGTATCGCGCCGATAAAGCCACCAGTGCCCACAAGCAATGCGAGTTTGATATCCATATTTATTATCACACCAATTCAGAAGTCAATAATAGATGATCGTTTATGAAATTTTGGATTAGTGGGATCTTTCTAATCGCCTATTCTCAATCTATTACTAGCGATTAGAAAAGTTAATACGATTACATTCAAACCCCCAACATAGTATTTACTTCATGACGCTGAATCCTTGGTGAGGAAGATAAGCAGCATTGCCAGACCCATTGCTCCAAAGAATGCGATAAGGCTGGCGGAGGATGCCAGATAATTGTAAAGGCCATGCATGAGAACAGCCAGAAGATAGAATGGGATTATAATTAGCCAGGAGCTGTGATCCACAATATATCTTGCATATCCCTGGCCAGTCATGGCGGTCGCACTTGCATGAAGGGCACAGGCCGCGAAGCTTCTGAGGATCGCTGTCAACAAGAAGGACCCCCAGCCTCCCTCATTGAGCGCGGATAGTTCGTAAAGTAGATTCTCAGTGGCCGCAAAGCCCAGGCCAGCAGTTGCTCCGAGGATTATTCCATCTTGCAGGGAGCCTATATCCCATCCAGTGAGCTTCAGACCCAGGGGTTTGGCGAACTCCTCGGCGAAAGGAGCTATGACCACGGCCATGAATATGGCACTTGTGGCATATTCACCATATTCACGAGGGCTGAATCCGGGAGCCAATATCTCCAAGATAATAGCAATGATGACTGCGAAACCCGCTCCCCATATGAACATGATCAGCAGACTGGACATTGACAGGACCGTATTGGAGCCCTTCATGAGCCAGCCGATCCAGAATATGGATGGCAAAAAGGCCACCAGAAGAAAGAAAATAATTGTCTGCAAGAGATCTATGTCCATCTTCACACCCTATTCAATGTAAATGTTGGTATTGGTTATAATTATTTTCATTTTACACAGGCCAGATGGATATTATGCATATTTTTTTCGTGGAACCTATTTAATAATACCTGGCCTTAGTGCCCATTCTGAAGGTAACTTCATGACAGATAAAAAATTCATAGACTTTGGCCTGATAAAGCCGATAAATCGCGCATTGAGCGAGATGGATTACTCAGAGCCAACTCCCATCCAGTTGCAGGCCATACCACCATTGCTCGAAGGCCGAGACCTGATAGGCTGTGCCCAGACAGGAACTGGAAAGACAGCGGCATTCTCATTACCCATCATACACCATTTGGCCAAGAACCAGCGCAAACGCGAGCGCGGAGTTGTTCGATCACTTATAGTAACCCCAACAAGGGAACTGGCCGCCCAGATATATCAGAATCTAAGGATGTACTCAAAACATCTTGATATGAACTCCGTTGTCATATATGGTGGTGTTGGACAGTCCCCCCAGGTCAAGAACATGAACCGAGGTGTTGAGATACTGGTCGCGACCCCAGGTCGCCTTCTGGACCTAATAAATCAGGGCCATGTGGATCTGAAAAAGGTGGAGATCCTCGTATTGGATGAGGCAGACAGAATGCTGGACATGGGATTCATCCATGATATCAGACGAATTCTCGAACACATACCGGATGAAAGACAGACGATGTTCTTCTCGGCCACCATGCCTCCGAAGATAGTTCAATTATCAAAGAAGATGGTCCACAACCCAGTGCGTGTTGATGTCACACCTGATAAACCAGTCATCGAGATCATAGACCAGCGATTGATGATGGCCGAGGTAAGCCAGAAGACAACGGTCCTGATGAACGTTCTCAAAGAAGAGGAAGTTCACAAAGCACTCGTCTTCACACGAACAAAGCATGGCGCTAATAAACTTGTCAAGCTGCTGGGACGTGCGGGCATAAATGCTGAGGGCATACACGGGAACAAATCACAAACTGCCAGGCAGAACGCCCTGGCGGATTTCAAGAGCGGCAAGGTCACTGTGCTTGTTGCCACAGATATTGCAGCACGAGGAATTGACGTGGAGGGTATAACCCACGTCATAAACCATGATATTCCAGATGTTGCAGAGACCTACGTCCACCGCATTGGTAGGACAGCACGAGCTGGCTCCAGCGGGATATCCGTATCACTTTGCAGTAAAGAAGAACAGAGATCCATAAGAGATATTGAAAGGCTTATCAAACAGTCGATCCCCGTGATCGATGTGAAGCCGTATCTCAGCAATGTCAAATTAATGCCAGAGGTTAAAAGACCACAGCCAAAACCAAAGGTTCAGAAACAACATGGCCGAAGACCCTATAACAAGCAAGGCGGAAGATCAGGCGGACAAGGTGGAAAACCAGGCAACCGCCAGGGTTCAAAACCTGGCGGATATCAGAGTAATAAACCAAGCGGTAATCAAGGTAATAAGCCTGGCGGCAATCAGGGCAATAAACCAGGTGGCAATCAAGGTGGAAAACCTGAAGGCCAGCAGGGTGGAAGCGGCGGAGGTAGCGGAAGTGGCGGAAGAAAACCCAATCCGCACAGGGAAAGCCGCCGCCAGCAGAAGAAACAGCCCAAGAAAGGCAATAAGAATCGGGGCAATCAAGGAAATAATATGATGACCCGATGAGTCTCATTATTTTCATTCCGGTTATTTTTTCATCCCGGGTATAATTCAATTGGTCTTGTTAAGAGCATTCTTGGTCCTATCAGCCCAAAGGCTCATGCCCATATGCTCGAATTCATGAAAGGCGTCATTCAAAAGCTTCGAGGCCATATCCGACTCGCCTTTTTCCGAGTAAAGCAGGCCCATTTCGTATTTTGTGCGTGCGAGCTCCCGCTTATCTCCGATCCTTTCAATGATGCCTATGGACCTTTCAAATTCATTGATGGATCTCTCCCAGTCCTTTTTATCACGGTGAGCCATCCCCAAAACTCGACGCCCCATTGATTCCCCCATGGGGAAGGCAACCTCTTTTGAGATCTCCATGACCTTATTGGCCTTCATTATCGCATCATCAATGTTCCCCATACCCATCTCGGCCTCGGCCATATTATAATAATTGTACACCATGAGGGTCCTATATCCCATCTCGGAGCACATCTCATTGCTTTTGTTCTGGCACTCTATGACCTCGGGATACTTCTCCATCTCATAATATACATAACCTATGCACGTGAGAGAATGGGCCACACTGCTCTTTGCCCCTATGGATCGATTGATAGCCAGCCCCTCCTCATGATGTTCAAGGGCCTTATCCAGATCCCCAAGGTCAATGTAGGTATTGCCAATATTGATGAGTGCGACCGCGATGTCTATCTTCTTCCCGATCTTTCTGAAGGTGTCGAGACCCATATTGAAATATTCCAGAGCCTTGGCCAGGTCACCTTTATGCTGATGTATCAATCCCATATTATTATACGTGGAAGCAAGGCCTTTGATATCATCCAGCTCCTTGCTTATTTCCTGCGAGTTATGCAGATACTCCTGAGCCGTGTCCAGGTCACCCATGTTTTTGAGGATGGTCCCCCTGCCTTGTAATGCCTGAGCGATGTCGCTTTTTTGGCATGAGCTCTGGGCTATCTCCAGGCTTTTTTCCACACATTCATCCGCCTTTTTATAATCACCAGTCTTCAGATAGGTCCAGCTAAGTGCATTGAGAAGTCTTCCAGCCTCGATGCAATCCCGCCCCTCAACAAGCGCCAAACCCTTCTGGCATTCTTCAACACTTTCCTCATATTTACCCATCTGGTCATATATCAAGGATATCTTGGAATGCAGACTTGCCTTATTGCCGTTATCCAGCTCCAATTCTATGGCCATATTGTAATTGTATATGGATCTCTCATATTCGCTTATGAGGCTGTAGACGTCGCCGAGATTGTCATGGATCGCGACCTTCATCTCATCATCCTCGATGAAGTTCAAAGCGTTCAGATAGGATTGAACAGCTTCCTCATTGGCAAATTTGCCTTTAGCCAGATCCCCGGCCATCACCAGGAATTCTCCAGCTCTCGGATCCCCTGCTGTGAAATAATGGAATGCGAGTTCGCCCACCACAGCATCCAGGTCATCCTTGTTCGTCTCAGAGATGGCCTCGGCAACTATCATATGGTATTCCTGCCTAAGCTCGTCCATTATGCCATTGTAAAGAACCTCTCTCACCTTGGCATGATCGAAAACATATCTCTTTTGAAATGAATGTATCAGATTATGGGTCTTTTCTATCTCTGAAAGGTTCCTGAGAAGCTTTATCCTATTCAGACCCAGTACATGGCCTATGATCTCGGAACTGAACTCCTTGCCGATCACCGAAGCGGATTCTAATATATCTCTCTGATCTCCCATCACCCGATCCAATCGCCTTTTGACAACATCATAGATCTTCGAAGGTATGGCCAATTCATCAATGTCCGTAGCTAATTTCCAGATCCCATTTTCATCAAGTTCCAAACACCGCTCCTCTATCAGTAATTTGATCACCTCAAGGATGTAGAATGGTGTTCCTTCGGTCTCTGAATGGATCCTGTCAAAAAATCCATGTTCCAGATCATTAGGGGTGAGAACATTTGACACCAGATGCTCCGTATTCTTTCTATCCAGGCGAGATATCGTTATTTTGGTGAATAGGTCCTCTCGACTCATATTCTGCATTGTCTTTTCAAGTGGGTGCACCCTGCCTTCCTCATCCTCAATTATGTCCTCTGGCCGATATGTCCCGAGGATCAGAACTTGCTTTTCCCTTATATTCCTGGATAGATAATGTAGTAGATTCAAACTGGATGGATCGCACCATTGTAGATCATCCAAAAATAGTATCACAGGCTTTTCACGTGATAGTCTCTGAATACCCAATAATACATTATCAAATAGATTTTCCTGCAATATCCTCGGATCATCTACAAGGAATTTACCTTCATATTTCCCCATGTTCAGCAGATTCTGAAGTATTTGCTCAGTTCCAGCGACCTCCAGGGTATTGCCAGACCAATTCTCGATCACTGTTGAGAACTTATCCACGATATTTGACAGGGTCTGTTTAAGGTCATCCAGAAAGAACTCATTCTCCTTTCCAGATATTACAGCAGCCAGACTACAATTGGAATTATGTTCCATTATGATCCGGTAATTATCATATCCCATTACATTCAGACCCTTTCCGGAACCTGTTTCCTTCATACCTGTGAGTGAATCCTTTACAAAATTTGAAACAGCGGTCAGCATCCCGGCAAATATGTCTGGCTCTATGTCAGATTCTTCCTGCTCCACTTTGGAAATAAGAAGTCCAGATACATCCATCAAATAAAGGCTCAGAAGCTTGGGAGGTTTCTCACCAGTAAAAAGATGATCCAGTCCTGCCTCTCTGAAAGACGTTCGCATGGGCATTAGCGGCTCCAGGCTCTCGGCAAGGCACCAGCCACGAAGTATCAGAGCACCACCAGACTCTGCTTTTTTGATCAGTTCATTGGTGATACGCGTCTTACCAATTCCAGCTTCTCCAGCAATAAGAATAGTGTTACCATTGCCCTGCACGGCATTGCTCAATGCCTGCTCGAGTTGAGCTAACTCATCTTCTCGGCCCACAAGGTCTGGAACCTGTATCATCATATCCTTCACTACTTAGCCACCTATTACCTCAAAGATATGCAATTATAAATAATAAATGTAGGATGTACCGGATCAAATAGTCATTATGATCAACAATACCAGCTGACATATTTGATAAAATAGATGCGTGCATTTGTAAAATGCATATCTAAAAAAGAATAGGGGATATTATGGGCCCAGGCAGATTATAGGTAGTAAGGTCTCTTCTGATTTATTTAAAGCCCAATTATCCAATAAGGTTATCAATATATTCAATTCCTAGCTCGGATTGGATTGGACCACCACTAAGGAAACGTGTAAGAGTCCTGTAAGGACTTGTTGGATTACTTCCACTACGCATTACTGGCCAGAGTTCATCACCCTCAAACAAACGGCAAGATTGAACGATTTTTCGAAACATTGGAACAGAAACGAAAGTTGTCGGAGGAAAGAATCATGATATATGCAAGGTGGGTGCTTGAAGTGTAATATTAATTCGGGGTATGAAAGTGGTCAAAACTGCTCACAATTTATATATATATTGATCACGGATTAGAATAATGTGATAAGATGCCAACTGATGACATATTGAATAAAAGCCCAATAGCTATAATGGAACTTGATAATTATATAAGTGAGTTTGATATCAACACAATGGACTGGGATGATGATTTCAATCTAATGAATGAGTATTTAAAATTTAAATACCAACCAAGTAAAATAATTGAGGAAGGAAAGAATGAATATGACAAGATGCTTCTATTATTGAAGTGGACATCAAATCAATGGGATCATCACTCAAATAATATGGGAAAAATCCCAGATGCATTAGCTATTTTGGATGCTGTAAAAGAAGGAGAGCAATTCCGTTGTGTTGAATATAGCATTGTTTTGGCCCATTTGCTAACCATTCTGGGCTATCCCGCCAGAACTGTGGGTTTATTACCCTATGAGACGACTCTTTCAAGCAACTCCCATGTCTGTGTAGAAGTTTGGAGCAATCAATTTCAAAAATGGATTTTATTTGACCCCCAAAATAATGGATACTGGAAAACAGGAAATGAGATACTTAACGCCATGGAAATTAGAGAACTACGACTCAATAACAAAGAAAAAGATTTGAAATTTATCATAGATCAAAATGAGATAGAATCAAGTAAGTTGAAAGAAACTTGGGCTCAATATTTTTACCATTTGAGGTATCCAATCAGCTATGGATTTTTGAAACATAATTACCAGAGTACAGCTTCCCCAAACCGTGTTGAATTGCTAAGAAACGGTATTATTCCCGCAGTTTTTGTGGGAAAATGGATTTTTAATCTACAATGGACAAGTGAAGCTGACAAGATTTATCCTAAACTAAATCAAACAGGTATTTCCCTAAATCATACCAATCAGTTCAAGTTGGAAAGGAAATTCAATGTCCAGTTAACACACACAATGCCTTTTTTTGACCATTATTTTATTAAGATTGATCAAGAGCCTTGGAAAAAGACTTTTGACAAATTTATTTGGGAGTTACAAGAAGGGAAAAATGAATTACAGGCGAAAGCTGTTAATAAAATGGGTGTTGAAGGGAAAATAAGTAATATTGTTTTGAGAAACAATATTGATAAGCCGGATGAAACAAAGACATTGCAAGAGCTATTTTCTAGATAGAATTAGTATTTGGAGGACATAACATCGGGTTTTTGTTATTCCTAATTCCTTCGTCATATGATCTCTTAGCCAAACTACCATAATAACTGTTATCCATACCAAAACGAATAAGTGCTGGTACAGGCAGAAGGTGGATTTCATTCAAAAGAACTTCTCGGTTGTTCATACAGTGGAGGACTAGAATAATCAAACCCTAGAACCAATCACTAAACAACAATCTCCAAAGCAATTATACACCTGAAATCATTACCCTATCGTAAGGAAATTCTTAAATATATAAAAAAGTGGGCCCGCCCAGATTCGAACTGGAGTCTAGCGCCCCCGAAGCGCCAAGTATACCAAGCTAACCCACGGGCCCTTATGTAGACTCCAGTATTCTGGCATTGTTGATATAGATTATGATTTTATCGAATCCCAAAACCAAAATCGAAATGTTTAAGTATTATGTGAGATATATCTAACATTATGTTTGAATCATCTAACAAAAAGTTAGAAGAAGACAACTAAGGAGATATAATATGAAAGATAGATTAGGAATAATAATTGGCATCGCCGTCATTCTGATGGTGGTCCTCACAATGGCCCTCTGGCTGGTGAACGTGGACGAGATCGGAATGGCCGAGATAGTCCTTCCAATGATAATACTGGTGATAGTGGTCTTCGCGATGTACATTGTGTATGATAAGCTGAAGAACGTGCAAGTTGGGCTTCCAACCGAGGATGAGAGGACCGTGCTTTTGAATTACAAGGCATCGTACTATGGGTTCATTGCCGCTATCTGGAGCGCGGTGTTCGGACCCACATTATATGATATTTTCTATGATAAAGAGCTCTTGGGACGGCATGTCACCGCATTGGTCGTATTATGCGGTGGTCTGGTCTTTGTCACCTCCTACCTCATACTGCAAAGAAAGGGGGTGGAAGCTTGAAGAACGCCTTCTGGTATCTTGGATTTCTATCAGTGCTCAGTGTTCTGACCCTCAAGGAAGGAGATGGTGGATTCCTTGGATTTCTTGGTTTTCTTCCTTATTTCTCGATATACAGAATGAGCGATGAGCGGATAGAATTGAATATCGGAAGGGCATCGAGGAATGCTTTCATGTTCACGATATTCTTTGGTTCGGCAACCATCACCTATGGTTACTGGACAGGTGATGATCAGATACTCCTACCAGCCTTTGTCATACTCTTTGGAGGTGCATTGATGGTATGCTTATTATCCCTCTTCTTCTATGACAGGATGGGACGTTAATGAAGACCCGCATAAAAGAGCTGAGAGCCAGGCATGACATGACCCAGGAGGATCTGGCAAGGAAGGTGGGCGTGCGCAGAGAAACAATAGTCTATCTTGAAAAAGGAAAATATAATCCATCATTGAAGATGGCTCACGATGTGGCTGTGGCTCTGAAGTCTACAATTGATGAAGTATTCATCTTTGATTGAAAAATTGAAAAAAATAGAATGGCCAGCTAATTTAATGCTGGCCAGTTCATTTTGTTCTGGCAAGTCTTTCCCGCACCTTGTCCGACCTTAGTTCTCTCAGGGCGTCTTTGGCAATCCACCTGGCACTTTTCGAATCGAGTTTCTCGATCTTAAGCGCCATTTTTACCGCCTTCTTGTTCAGGGCCATGTTGCGCTTCCCGATCTGCCGTAAGGTCCAGTTAACCCCTTTCTTCACCATATTACGCTCATCCACGGCCTCGGAATAGATGAGAGGAAAATAATATTCGAATCGGGCATCTTCAGCCTTTTTGTCCTTCACAGCCAGCCTGGCCACAAGGACAAAGCCTGCTCTTTTCACGAATTCTTCTTCACGCTGGCACCACTTTTCCGCATGTCCATAAGGATCATCAATGCCCTGGAAAAATCCTCCACAAAGATTGTCACAGATATCCCATGAGTCTATCTGGCTGACCCATTTTTCTATCATGGGTGGAGTTGCTTTTTCTGGGTCGGCAATTAGTGGAGCTAAAAGTCGAACATCATGAATTCCAGAATCCCACAAGCGTACTGCCAGCTTGTGGTCCTTTCCGACCTCTTTCGCGATCTCTCTTATCTTGGTGATGGAGACCCCGTAATTATTGTGCGGATTTATGCCATATCTGGCCATGCCCTCTACATTCTTGGGATCGCCAGAAGACATTATGAATTCTATTATCTCGTCATAATCCATCCTATCACCCATATTGCATCTTAGACTCACTTCTTCTTGCCTTGCAACATATTGAGGAGAGGGAATGCCCCGCCCTTGCTATTCTTCAGGTTGATCTTCATCGTGAGTATCTTTTCTGTGGAGAAGAGCTTGCCAGCCAGCAGGATCATCGCTATCGTGAAGATGACCTGATAGACAATTCCGAAAAGGATCGGCGTGTATAGTCCAGTGTACATGGCTTTGGAGGCCAGCACAGGATATGAGAATGGTATAGCGTAGATAATGCCCTGTATGAATTCCGGAAGCTGGCTGATATCCACCAGCATGAGTGCTATTGCTGGTATGAATATGGGAACGTATAGAGCGCCCATCAATGCCTGGGCACTTCTGACATCCTCGGTCAGCGAGCCAAGAAGTACAGCCACCGAAAGCGCGGCTATCAGAGATAGGAATAGAGTGACTATCAATAAGAAAATGCCAGTGGTGGTCGGGGCAAGCCCGATCTCCGCAAGGTTCAGACCCGCATCATTGCTCATATTTGCCATCGATGATATGTAATATGATAGGCCGAACATATAGGCTATAAGAGCGAATATCGACACTACCACGACCCCGCCAACCTTTCCGAAAAGTATGGAATTGCGGGATACTGGCATTGTCAGGAGTGTTTCAAGTGTTTTTTCTTCTTTCTCCATCGCGACAGAGGTTGCCGCCAATTGTGCGGCCATTATCAAGAGCATCATCATCACCATGGGTATCATCATACTCTGCATCATCATCTGCTCGGTTATACGGCCAGGCGAGACATTTTCTACGATCTCACCATCTATCACGGCCTCATTGGACAATAATATTGGATTCTCCACCATCCAGGGTTCCTGGTCGGGGAAGGCATCAGTCAGCCTCTCATCCACTATCATTTGCTTATATTCAGCCATATAGCTTCCCAAAACAGATGCGGGGATCTCCTCGCTGATCGAGTAGGTCTCCATGACCGTATAGAAATTCACCACCACACTGGAATCATTCTCTATATTGAAACTGAAATTAGGAGGTATGACCACGATCACGCTATATTCGGGATCTAGCTCATCGAATAATACCTCTGGCTCATACTCCGAACGATCATGAATGGTTATTCCTTTTTCATTAAATACGTCTATAAGTTGGGCAGATCTATTCCCAAGATCATTATTGATCAATGCGATATTGATATTGCTCGCACTCTGCTCAACAGACTCCACTGTCGCGGTCATGGCCGAACCCATCAGAGGGAAGATCAATACAGGCACGATTATCATACCAAGAAGAAGACGAGGGTCCCTCACCATCTCCTTGACCTCTTTTCGGATGATATTGAAAAGCGCACCCATCAGACCACCTCCAGTATATCAATATTGATGGCCATCAGGCATCCTCTCCATTTTGTAGCACTGATGCGCATCAGGCATCCTCTCCATTTTGTAACACTGATGCGCATTATGCACCACCCCTGGTGACCTTGATGAATACCTCTTCCAGGTTCATGGCATCATATCTCTCTATCAAACCTTTGGGAGTGCCAGTATCAATTATTCTTCCATCATCAATAAGAGCTATACGATCGCAAAGAAATTCCACTTCCAGCATATTATGACTGGATAGGAGGACAGATACGCCCTGATTCTCCACGTATTCCCTTATTATCTTTCTCACATAATAAGCATGATTGACATCGAGCCCGCTGGCCGGTTCGTCCATCACGGCCAGCTTCGGTATGGTCATCAATGATCGGGCGATCAGAAGACGGCGACGCATACCTTTACTGTATTCCTTGGTGCGGTCGTCTATTCTCTCATCCAGTCCCGCGAGGCCCACACCCCTATCTACCATTGCCTTTGGGTCCTTTCCATCATCCTGATGAAAACCTGCCATGAATTCCAGGTATTCTCTGCCAGTCAATTGTTTATAAGCTCCAGCCTCCTCTGGCAGATAGCTGATTATCTTTCTGATCTCATCGGGTTCCTCAATAACATCGATGCCAAAGATGTGTGCTTGGCCACTTGTTGGTGTGAGCAGGGTGGTGAGTATCTTGAGGGTCGTTGATTTACCAGCCCCATTAGGACCGATGAGTCCGAATACCTCACCCTCCTTGACAGTTATGGACAGGTTCTCAAGGGCAACCACATTCTTGTAATGCTTGGTCAAATTAGTTGTCTGGACAGCGATGGACATACACCAGTTTATGAAATTGGATTATAAATACATATCTCGGGTATTCCATGAGAGCCCCACCCGATAGAAAATAAAGGGGGAACAGATGAAGTACATGATATTGATCCATGCACTTCTATCAGTTATTTTGTCAGTTATTCCATCACATACTGCGCTGATTCTTCCGATCATATCTTTCCTGCTCCACATAATAGCAACTGGCCAGGTATCCGAAGAAGAATAGAGGCACATAGACCAATGTGAACATAGGATCAGCGTCGATATAGGTCTTGGAATAATGTCTGAGGAGCTGGTCATTGGGTACAAAGACGCTGTAAGGAGTGAAATCCGCCTCCGTCCAATTATAATCATTGTATACCACGGTGGTAAATGACTGGAAAACAGTGGATGAGGATTCATGCTCATCCATATCATCCAGCTCAAAGCCATTATAAGTATCCGCATGCGCGGGGTATATGGGAATTATGGAGATGAAAAAAGCCAATATGAGAAATAATATTATCTTGGCAATACCGGGCTTAAATAATTTAACGATAGCTCTCTTTCGCTCTTCTCTCATATTATTAATAATGTAACTACTGGCGTATTAATTTTGTGGTTATTGAAAAGGGCTCTATAGATACCACGGGCCCTTATTTCACATATCATCCAAAAGGTATCACTTACCACGCATAGGATTTCCAATATCTCCAGCCTCGAGGATCTTTCTAACCTCGCCCAGATCGATAGAGTTGAATACTTCCCAGAACCATTTGACAGCTTCCTCGTTCCGCTTGACCAATTCCTCGCCATTGGGCACGAGTACGAACTTCTTCAGTCTCTCGTCTATCTCCGGTGGTAGATCGTACTTCGAATATCGAGTGTGAAATTGTGACCGCATAGGGCAATGCTTGATCCTGAGAACCTCGACAAGTGGTCTTAATGTCATGCCAGTGTAGAATCCATAGGCATCCATGAATGTCCCTCTGTTCAGTTCCTTGGTGGTCATTGTCTGGAACATGTCGAACATGGTCTTGAGCATCTCCAACCTGGAGCCGAACCTCTCGATCATCGCATCCACTTCCAGGCCCGAGTCTTTGACCAGGGACTTCTTGTCAAAATGTATCAATGGTATGCCATGAATGTCGTACTGCAGAAATTTATCAGCCTCGGTATTCTCCTTTTGAATGGCCAGATCGATGAGCAAGTAAGGGCTGGCTCCCTTTATTCGATAGAAGCATTGTGAATGGCCGTGGAAGGTTGGCTCAGGGATCCTGAACTTCAGATCCACTCCGGACAACTCATCCAGCACTTTTTCCACCAGTTCAAATGTCTCTTCAACTTTGTCATCATCGACGATCAATATCACATCGATGTCCGACCATTCATCAAGGCGATCGAAGGAAATTCCTCCCATCTCCCACATCGCGTGAACATGGTCAAGAGGTTCCAGGGCTTTCTTCAGGCTCTCTGCTATATCTTCGTGGCTTATCTTGTGGATAATATCACCAGCCCAGATAAAGACTGGATGGATAATAATGTTATTGAACCAATATGATAAACAACAAGGCAATGAGAAAGCGAGGGGGGGTACATTCAATAAGCCAATATGGTGGGGGCAGTCGATGGCGGTGGGAGCAATAAGGATTCATACTATGTATTCAAATTCACTTAGCCCCAACAGCTTCCATCATCAATGTCTTCAGCTTCTTCTTGGTGTGATAATCATAGATGATCTTCACTTTCTCCATGGTGAAAGGGTTCATACCTGTCCAGTACATGCACGTGCTGATGGTCATGGGTGTTGGAGTGAACAACTGAAATTGTTCCACATTCTTCAATTCCTGAATTTTCCTGCCGAGGTCGCGCACAGCATTCTCATCATCCCCCGGGTGGCATATCATGAAATAATATCTTAAGGATTGCTTTCCATCCGGGTTGAGGCTTTCAAAATGAAGAATGAAATCAGCCAGTCGTTCATTCTTTTTATTCATCAAGGCCAGTACCTTTTCCGAAGTGTGTTCTGGAGCTATTTTCAGAGTTCCGGAAACATGATGGGCAGATAATTCCCGCATATATTCCTCGCTCTCCATTGCCAGATCGTATCGCACTCCACTGCGGACGAAGACCTTCTTCACGCCTCGAACCTGCCTGGCTTTCCTCATCAGATCGATAAGCCGCTCATGGCTCTTGTCCAGCTTGAAGCAATTAAGGCACTTCCCATCACATCCGACACAATCCATGCCGTACATATTGGCTGATGGGCCGCCCAGATCATCCACATACCCCTTGAACTCCGGATGTTTGGCCATCTTCTCGATCTCGGATATGATGCTTTTCTCGGACCGAGATATTATCTTGCTGCCCTGATGCAATGCCAGCGAGCAGAAGCTACACTCACCGATACAGCCACGATGAGTGACCACGGAGAACTGGGCCATTTTCAGGTTAGAGTTCTTATGCATCTTTCTAGAAAAATCCATGGAATACAGCATATCCAGATATTCACTGGAATAATTTGGATAACTGAACTGAAGAAGGTAATTATGCTCATATAATTGGGCCAAGTTCTTGTTTATGGAAAAGCCAGTTTGCATCTCGCAGAACTTTTCTTTACTTTCTTTTATTTCAGCATAGGAGGGCAAAAGTTGGAAATCATCAGGGACTTCCTTGCTTATTATACAGGTACCTCTCACACCTGCCAGATCCTCGCCATCCCTCGCTCTATTGGCCAGTTTCACGATCTGTTTTTCCCCATTGCCATAGACCAGGACATCCGCCCGGCAGTCATACATAATGCTCCTTCGCAGATCATTATCCCAGTAGTCATAATGTGCGAAACGGCGAAGGGAAGCTTCTATGCCCCCTATCACGATCTTACACCCTTTGAAATACCGCCGAAGGGCATTGCAATATACCGTCAATGCCCGATCTGGCATATTTGGTTCATCATGTCGTTCTTTCTTCAAAGGAGTATGATTGTTCAGCATGCTGTCAATGGAGCCAGATGTGACCCCGAAGAAATATTTTGGATCTCCCAGGGATGTGAAATCCTTCTCGGAAACTGGTTTCTCTATTATCCCCACATTGAAACCATTGGCATCTAGCACTCTGGCTATCATTCCCACAGGAGAGAGCGGATGATCATCCCAATACTCCGCGCTTATGAGGATTATATCGAAGTCACTGCCAGTTCTGGATATCACGAGCCACAATGGAGATGTAGGTATTTTTGCTTTGGGGAGGGCGAGATAAATACCATTCATCGCAATTCAACCCACTACAATTACGTAAAAGTTGTTTAGTTGTGTGACAATAAACACAATTAAATAATTGAAATAACAATATAGTTGCAGGCAGGAGAGGGATGTTAGTGGAAGGAATGAGAACTAGGACCATTATTGAGAATGATGATGAAATAACAGAATATTTCATAGATGGAGATTGGAAACGTGAAGGAGATGTTTTTCAGATCTTTGGAGAGACCGTTATGGTCGATCCTGAGACGAAAACGGGCCTAAAAAGATTGCAAAAATAGAATAATAGAAAGATTTAAGAACTATTTTGTACATAATGTGACCACATGGATGAGACAGACCTTCATATAACTGGGATCATGCACGGTAACTCACGCATATCAATAAGGGAGCTGGGAGATATCCTGGACCTCTCTGTGAACAGCGTGCATAAGCGATTGAACGCTCTTGTGGATGATGGTGTGATCGAGACCTTCGTCTTTGGACCCACTGAAATATCTATCCCCAATGTCTCAATACTGATAATCGGTAATTCCTCGTGCAAGTCAATGGACGATTGTGTTTCTAAACTGGGCAAGAACAAGAACGTGCTTAAGGTCATAGTGGGCTTGGACAATAAGCTCTTCATATCTTGCATCATACCTGATATCACCCATCTAAGGGAGCTGTCAGATTATGTAATAACTGAGGGCGAGTTGGAGAACTACAAAGTGGGCATCTTCGATATCCCGCCATGCTGCAAAGGTGATGAAAAAGCTGAGCCAAAGAAACACAAACTTACCAAGCTGGACTACAGGATAATCCACTCATTCAGCAAGAATTCCAGACGCCCCATATCCGAAGTATCAGAAGAACTGGATGTATCTCCAAAGACCGTGAAAAGGAGGCTGGCCAATCTGGAAAAGAACAGGCTCACCTGCTCAGGAATTCACTGGCAACCCACCATGACCAATGATATAATCACCTACCTTTCCGTGACCCTCAATCCTGATGTTGACCTGAAAGAGCTTTTTGCACTACTCAGGAACAATTACTGCCCCAACTTCATAACATTCTATTCCTTCGGGAACCTGCCTGATTTTGTCCTAATATTGTTCTGGACAAAGACCATGAGGCAGATGAATGACATCCAGCAGGCATTGCGTAAGGAAGGAAGCTTCAAATCCATAAGGTCCAATATGCAGTACAGGGCCTATCATTTTGATACATGGATAGATGATCTGATAGAGAAAAGAGCAGAATTTTAGATTCACAGGCAATTCAAATTGTCCGTTTCTTATCTTCCCAAGTAAGCATATCGCCCATTATTCTATCAAATAATAATGATTTTTTTATTTGTTATCTAACATGAGATTATAATGTTCACTGACAATTATCATACTGAGGTGATAAAGTGAAAAGATATGAACTTGAAAAAATAAATGATGTTCGGATCATATTCACCACAATTAGCCAGAGATCAAAAAAGGGGGCGTGGTGAATGATAGATCTTACAAGGCTGGAGAAGAAAACAGAGGAAACATGCCACAAAGAATCTATAATGGCGGTTGAGAAGTACCTCGGTTACAAGATAGGCATAGGACTGAGAATAAACAAAAAAAAGACAAGGAGATTCTTTGTCGCACTATTGGTATCATTAGGCATCAATGAGGATTGTACGATAGACGTGAATGTCCTTAATAAGAAGGTGGAAGCCCTAAGGCAGTTGGATAAATTGGGGTATAAGCTCAGCTATGGGGGAAATGGCTCGGTGTATTGCGAGAGAATGACAAAAAAGGCGGATCTAGAGAAGAATATATCCAAACTTCAGGAGGTTTTGCCAGAATATTTGGGGTGTGAATTAATTGACAATTGAGACTGATGAACACTACAAAGCGAGAGGCCCCCAAGGACCTCCTGAGCCTCTTCCTTATATCGAGATAATATCAAGCGCAATAAGATTGAAAGAACATACATTCAGGAAACTTGAAGCCAGGTTAGACAGGGGGGAGATAACACTGGATGAGTTCAAAAAGGATGTAATGGTATTGAGGGAGATCTAGGGGGTATGGAAGTGGTGGTAGATGATCTCAACATGATATTTATTCCTCCTATATACATGCAAAACCTACAGAGGCATAAGAAGATATTAAAAGCCCACAAAGCCAAAGAGAGGACATATGAACAAATGCCCACTGTTCATCTGGGCATTGGATTGGCGATCATCGCATCAATGACTGCATCGATAATTGCTTATGTCAGTGCCATCCAGCTCAAGGCAGCAGTTATAAGATCTCTGGAAGGAAGACTCGCCAATGGTGAGATCACCGAGGCAGAGTTCAAGGAGCGCGTGAAAGAGTTGAAGCACACTATCTGATCTTCAACTCTTTATTTATTTTTTATATAGATGATTATATATTCGCTAAGGTATAATTTCTTAAATATATTTAAATAAATATACATTATTCATCATTTAATTGTTTCACCCTCATCTCCGCCTTGGACAGGACATCATCCGCGACCTTGGCCAGCTCCATTCCTTTCTCATAGAGCTCGACAGCTCTTTCAAGCTCCAGGTTCTCATCCTCTAACTCCTTCACTATCTTTTTCAAATCCTCAACTGCCTTTTCGAACTTCAATTTCCTTCACCTCTCCTTTTGCTTTTCCATCTCTGAACATTGCCTTGAACTCCCCTTTCTCCAGGGCGGAAACATCTCTGATTATATTTCCATCCTGGCTAAAGGCCACCAAACCCTTTTCCTTTATTCCCGCCACCCATGATGATCTTAACATACCGTCATGCTCGACCAGAACGGATCTATTGGCCATCATCTTATGCGAGAGCAAATGATCGACCTTTTCCTGAATTCGAACAATGGACTCCCTCTGCCCTTCGATCCGCATCTTCATAGCCCGGCCAATAACATCCATATCACAAAGATCAAGGGTCTGCCGCGAATTCCTCAGGATATATTCCATCGCCCCGGTCATGCGATCTACCGCCATTTCCTTTTTCTGAATGACCTCCACCATATTGTTCACGACCAGCTTGGCCGCGGCTGTTGGAGTCACGGCATAAGTATCCGCGATCAAGTCAGTAATAACTTGATCAACATCATGCCCAACAGCAGATATCGTGGGTGTGGAGCATCCGAACACAGCCCTTGCTAATCCTTCATCATTGAAACACCACAGGTCCTCCATCGAACCTCCACCACGTCCGAATATGATGATGTCCACCATGCCATCCAGGGCTTGTAATCCCTGGATGATATTGTCACTCGCACCTTCACCCTGCACTCGCGAATCATAGAGCAGGATATCGATAGGAGGGCCATCCTCGAAGACACTGATCATATCCTGAAGGCCGGCTCCCTTGATACTGGATATCAAACCCACACTCCGAATGAATTTTGGTATCGGCTTTTTATGTTCGGGATCAAAAAGGCCTTCGCTAAGCAATTTGGATTTTAGTTCTATGAACTTTTTATAAAGGTCGCCAGTACCCGTGACCTTCATTTCTTTCACATCTAATTGATAATAAGAACCGCCTGGATAGGTGGTTATGTTACCAGTCAATATGACCTTCATCCCGTTTTCCATTTTTATGTCTTTTATCGCATCAAGCCGACTATTCCACATCACGCATCGAAGAACTGCAGAATCATCTTTCAATGAAAAGTAAAGATGTCTTTTTATCCCCCTGAAATCAGTTATCTCACCTATGATCGACACATTCTGGAATGAATCCTGACCTCTGATCAGATCCCGGATACGGAAGGCGACCTCAGAAACAGTTAATGGATTCACATGACAAGATTGTATCTTTCAGTAATAAAGGTTCTTAGTAGAGAGGGAGATGGGAGAAAGTAAATGTAAGATGCACGGCAAGAACAATATTGAGAGAAGTGGAAGATAAGACCATTCCCGCCGTGCATTAACTACATTGTAACAATGGTTAATATATTTTTCGCATGATTGCAATATTTATTTACAATACAATAAATAATAATCAAATAATATTAATTTCCAAATAATAATTATGTGGACATAATAATGTATGAGAAAAATTAAAGGCATGTGGCAATATCAGGGTATCATGAAAGGCAATATTGACAAGGACATCATCCCACACTTAATTGATACGATCACCGCTGAATTGACATTCATAGATGAGAATGATCGCATTGTATTTTGGAGCGAGCCAGAGACAAAGATATTCAGCAGGCCAGACAATATCCTGGGGATCGACATAAGAAAATGCCACTCCAAAAAAAGCCAGGATGATCTGGAAGAATTACTCGCGGATATGAGATCGGGCTCCATCGACAAGAAAGCGAATATAACCGAGAACAATGGTCGAAATATCCTGGTGGAATACATCGCCGTTAGGGACAGCGATGGCAAATACAAGGGATGCCTGGAAGTCTGTAGAGTATTGGATGAATGATCTATCATTTGAATGAATGATCAATTATTACCATTCATCTTTTTGATCTCCTTCGATCTTATTCGAGCTCTCTGATCCTTTTTTCTAGCCAGGATAAATAATTCCCTCTGCATCTTCTTGTAATCATCATATCGCTCTTGTTCAAGATCACCTATCTCGAGAGCTTGCTTTATGGCGCATTTGGGCTCAGTCCTGTGCCTGCAATCATTGAATTTGCATTGTGTAGCCAGAGCCTCGATATCTTCGAACATTGATCCAAGAGTTGATTCATCACCCCACAGCCCCAATTCTCTAATGCCTGGGTTGTCAATGACCATAGCACCATTTTCCAGTATCATGAGCTCTCGATTTGTGGTCACATGCCGGCCATGGGAATCATGCTCCCTAACGGCTCCTGTTCTCTGTTTTTCCTCGCCTAGAAGGGTGTTTATGATCGTGGATTTACCAACACCAGAGGATCCCACAAGACTTATTGTGATTGCAGGTCGAAGATATTCCTGTATTGCATCCAGACCTTCTTTTCCCAGAGCACTGGTGACATGTATCGGAATATCAGTGTCTATCTTTCGAATAGCCTCTATCTTGTCATCCACACCCGCACACAGATCGAATTTATTCATTATGATGATCGAACTGGCTCCACTCTCTTTGGCCGCGAACATATACCTCTCCAGCCTTCGAATATTAAAATCGAGATCCAGACCAAGAACAATGAATATAATATCGATATTGGATGATATGATCTGGGCCTCTGTGATTAGGTCCAGATTACTGGCAACTTTCCTTTCGAGCGCGGTTCTTCTTGGTAAAAGACCATGAATTGACATCTTGCCAGTTACCCCATTGCCCTTAACTGCCACCCAATCCCCAACAATAGGAAAATCACTTCTTTCCGTGGTATTGAACCTGAACTTGCCAGTGACCTTGCCCTCAAGTTCACCATGTTCTGACATCGCGGTGTAGAGATTGGCATGTTGGGCGGTAATGCGTGCGGGAATGAATCCCATATCGTGATAGTTTTGAAAGGCCTCCTCAAAAAAGACAGACCATCCTAGTTCTTCTAATTCCATGATATAGAAATTGAAAGTCATAGAATAAATATATTTCGCTTGTTCAATAAAAATTAGCCAGACTTGCTATCACTGCCTATTAGCGCAGTGAAAGGCGCGGGGCGTTTTCGGTCCAGTTTTCTACAATTTCAGCTCTCATAGACATTTACCTCCGACTGAGTGTATATTGAGCAAGGACGTATAAATAAATATTGAAGTGATATTGATATAATAATGAAATGAATAATGCAATTTTCGTAAGATCAGCACTAGCCAGACTAATCTCAATGTCCGGTTTTTATACGATCTCATTAAAAAACATCCCATTTTTTCATATTTTTGTTTTGTTTCTTTACTTCCGTATCTAACATGAAAATATACCCTATTCTGAGAATTATCATATTGGTGATATGGTTGACAATGAAGAAAAGATCAGTAAAAAATAGTGAGCTAGAAAAGGGGAACAGGGCCAAGGTGATGGGGCTATTGGTCGTAATGGGAATAATAGCAATGGGATTTGGCCATAGCATGGCGATGAAGCCACTGCTGACGACAAAGGGTATGGAGACACAGGAAATGGTCCCACCTACCTATGCAGATGACATACCAAACGATAGAGAAGCGAAAGATCCGGTCATCCCAATGACCTCATCTCCCAAATCGTCTTGTGCATCTGAATATTCAGGATGCTCCGGAACATCCAGCGGCGCCAGGCATGTTTAAATTCAAATGATCAAGGAGCTGGCATCTTGCCCAATAGATGCCAGTTCCCTCATGCTTGTAAATATGTACTGGCAATATTTTTATTTAATAACTTATATTATATGCATGTAATTTAAATAACATATCGGGAAATATTTTTATCACTTAGTATCCTAACTACCTGTATGCGATTCAAATTCTATGATGATGTGGACCCGGATCAGGTGAATGACATAATGCTCATATGCCATGGAGAGCCAGCTGACCGAAAACTTGTCGAGAAAGTGAGGAAGACCGATCCTTTCAATTCTCCCTGGTTCAGGATGTACGCGGTCGAAGGAGATCAATTAATGTCCCAGGTGGGCGCGACATATCCCGTCATAGAGACCACACAGGGCAAAATGAAGATCGGATACATCGAAGCCGTTGCCACCTTTCCCAGATATGCCAAGAAAGGTGTGGCCAGGAAGTTGATGAACAAGGTACACGAGCATATGATAGAGGATGATGTGGATCTGTTCTTCCTCGGTGCATCCAGGACCAGTGTGGCTCCATTACTCTATTCTGATCTCGGCTATCATGCCATTGGTGAATATGATTGGGGTATGAAGAAGCGACAGAGTTATCCGAAGACCGATATCACCTTGAAGGTGCGACGGCACAAGATGGAGAATGCCGATAAGATGTTCAGGAAAGCCACCAAAGGAAAATTAGGATTCATACACCGCCCAGATGATTATCCTAAAAAGAAATCAACCTGGGGGTCCTTCTATCAAAATGCAATTACATTCTATCGAAATGAAAAACCAATTGGCTACGCCCTCATAAGACCCACGGGAGAATTCCTCGGAATTAGAGAGCTGGTATGCCTGAAGGACAAGGACTATGTGCCATGCCTCCAGGCCCTGGAGAACCACTTCAGCAAGTCGAAATATGCCACCCGATCGATGGTCGGACCATCTCCAAGCCAGGCTAAGATATACGAGGACTATGGCTTCAGGACAATGGACACCTGGGGAATACATATGGCCATGGATCCAAAGGGCAAGATGGACCAGAAGCAATTGGAAGAGCTTCTGGGAATTGATAAGGATCTATTTCAGATCAGAGTATTGGACACTTACTGATCGCCCCGAAGGTCAAGCGATAAAATTATTACTTGCAGTTCTATACAGTGTTTGGTGATCATCTTATGAGCAATTGTTCGAATTGTGGATCTCAGACCCGTTATGTTCAAGAATCGAATCAATATTGGTGCGACAACTGCCGCATTTATATTCAGCCTCAGGCACCGGGTCATCAACCGGCACCAGCTACACCTGCTGCGCCTCCTGAGCCTGTTGCACCTACTGCGCCCCAGCAAAACCAATATGGCCAGCAGCCATCTCAGAATTATCAACAACCTCCCCAGCAAGGCCAATCACAGCAATACGGTGCCCCCCAACAAGGACAGTACCCCCCTCAAGGCCAACCACCTCGCAATGCCGCTCCTGATCTGACCAAGCTACCGATAATGATGATCATTGGTTTCATCGTGGGATTCTTATTCGGTCCCTTCATAGGGATCATAGCGGTCATCATCACAGGTTTCATTTTATTCAAGATAAAGAATCCGAACAAAAGTCCAGTCCCGAGCCAGGATGCCATGCCAGACTTTGTCACATCTCTTTTCAAAGTGATAGGGCGAATCATGGTCATCATGATGCTCTCCCTACCAATTGCCTCTGCAGGATTGATCATGGCCAATTTCCGCAATCCAGATACCCTCATAAAATATGTGAGCGTGATCATCGCAGACCCATCTAATATCACATTCACTACCGGTCTATTCCCGGGAATGCCTCTGATGATGCTCGGAGGGATCATACTCATAATCATGGGTATTTTGATCCCGGAGAAATTATTAGCTGATAAGATGAAATGGCTGTTCCAAGTATTGGGTATGGCGATCATCACGGTAACTCCGATCATCAGTTTCTTTGCCTTTGATAGCTTCATGGACTTCTCTTGGGGCTATGGCATTGTTTTCTATCTGGGATGGATAGGTGTTGTTATTCAACTCATTGCCCCGATGATCGGTAAAAATATCAATCCATCAACTCCCGCACCTCCGCCCCAATATGCGACATATGCTCTTCTGGCTGTATTCGCCACTCCGATCCTGGCCAGTATCTCCACTTCTCCCTCACCAGAGGATACAAAAGCTGCCGCCCACTTCTTCGAGATCCTACACCACGGATTTGCCAGTGGTATCGGAGCATTGATAGCCGGTCTTGGTGGACCGCCCATGGCGGAGGAACTCATCGAGGACAAATCCACAATACTTGAATTAACATATCCAGCAGGCAGAAGTCCATCTGTCTTCACAACTGGCTGGGTATTCGGAGCTCGTGCTGTGATCAATGTAGGAGGCGAAAATGAACAAGATGTCAGCCATCTTGTAAAATGGTCTGGCTCTGGGAGTTTCAACCCCTCTGTCGGGAATCGCTCCCGCCCAACACTCGGCATGGGTGGAAATAATATCATCCTGGAGATCAAGGTCGGGGAAACACATGTTAGAAAAACATTCCATGTCAATGCGGTGACCAACAGACTGCATGCGGCTGTTGGTGACAATGTCTTTTGCCCGGCAGATTCTCATGGTTGCCCTGCCTGTCCCCACCCAGTAAATGGCCTGATCGCCACGGGTAGCCCTAATGTGCTCATCAATGGAAAACCAGCAGCCAGGGTTGGTGACGGGGGCACACATGCAGCTTGTTGTGGTCCAAATTCATTCACCATTGTCGGTAGCTCATCCCAAGTCGTGATCGATGGCCGAAGGGCAGTTAAAATGGGAGACGCAACACAACACTGCGGTGGAACTGGCTACATAAATAAAGGTGCACCCTGATGCTTATCAAGCTTCTAGAAAAGATCCAGCTAGTATGTCCACAATGCCGCGACCCAGCCAAAGACATGTATTCCATATTGGCAATGAATGATATCGATGAGATATCCAGTGAGCATGTCATGACCGGAGATCTTAAATGCCCAGATTGTGGCTCCAAATACCCCATAATTGGAGGGGTGCCATGCATCCTCAAGGACATTGATATTTGGCAGGCCAAGGTGAATGAAGAACCTGATCCAGATCCCGTGACAAAGATATTCAATGAATTTCATTATGGTAAATTAGAAGACCTTCAAGATTGGCCAGATGATCAAAGATATTGGTCTGCCTTAAAGGAGCTATCAAAAGGCAATTATCTCAATTCCCTTGATCTTGGCTGTTCCGTGGGCCGCCACACATTTGAGCTGGCCGAGATGTCTGATACGACCCTGGGAATAGATCTTCGACTTTCTTCTTTGAAACTGGCAGTCATTAGGCAGATCGAGCATGATGTCACCAATATTCTATTCATAGCTGCGGATGCCCTCGATCCGCCGCTCATTGCTGGCATGTTTGATCATGCCAGTGCCTTGAACCTCCTGGACAATGTCAGATACCCCCTGACATTGATGGGGCAGATGAACGCTCTGCTCAAACCCGATGGACAAATGCTTCTGGCCACCCCATATGCGTGGCAAGAGAATATCACACCATCCGAAGAATGGCTCACCCCTGATGATGTCATCGGAGCTTTGAGAGGTTCCACCCTCCCGCAATGTGGATTTTCTTACAATATACTGGCTGAGGAAGATCAAGGATGGACATTACGGAATAATGAGAGACAATACAGCCATTACATATCGCATATCGTGAAGGCGAAAAAGAATTGATCATATGATGGAATTCGATGTCGAAACATGACCATCGGCCTTCTCGCACACCTTCTCCCAGTCATTTTCAGATATGGAACCATCCAGTAGCAAATGCTCTTCTCTATTCCCAAAGTGCAATCTGCTCCAGTTCACATCTCTTGAGACCGTTCCCCTTTTCTCCGCAATGTCCCACCACGAGGTTCCAGGGAAGGGTGTGGCTGTGAACCACCAGAATCCACCTTTGTGCCTTCCATTCCTCTTCTCATCTATCAGATATTCCATGAACTTCATGGTCATATCCATATCATGAAGTGTCTCATCAGGCATTCCTAAGATGAAAGACCCATTAAGGCTCATGTCAAATTCATGAGCCAGCTCGACCAGTGTCTTGTTCCTCTCTACATTAGCTCCTCTGCCCTTGACCTTGGCCAGCATTCTGTCACTACCGCTCTCGAAGCCAGTGTTCCATGACACGGTTCCAAGACCCTTGAAAGCCTCGGCCAGCTCCCGGTTCATTGATAAACTTGCAACATTGACATAGAATTTCAGGTCAGTGATCTCACGGCTTTCAAGCTCCTCCGATATGTCCCAAACCCTTCGAGGGTCGAATATACAATCATCCCAAAACATTATGGAATGTGCCTCCAGCTTATCGACCGCATATTGGATTTGATCTCCCACGAATTCTACTGGATGATCAACATGCTCCCGCCTCATGTTCTTGCTGTAGCAAAAAGAACAATCATAAGGGCAGCCTTTGGATGTGAACATCCCAACTATCCCTTTACTGTATGATCCTGGAGCATGGATATCCAGCTTGGGAACTGGTATTGAACTGGCCAATATATTTTCCGATGGATTCATTGTCCCATCCGGCAGGCATATTCCTCCTATGTCATCAAGATCCCTCATACTTGATGCTTTGATGATCTGGCTTAATACATTCTCTCCATCACCCAAGACGCCTGCATGAAAAACAGGGTCAAGAGACCAGGGGGCGCTGGTGATATGAACCCCACCGATTATCCGAATGATTCTGGGATCGATCTGTTCGACCAATTCCATCATCCTGATCGCCTCAGGGTATGTATGGGTGTAGGAAGTCACCCCTACGATATCGGGTTTGAAGACCTTGACCACATTAGCCAGATCCTCACCCGGAAGCAACACTCTCACCTTGCAAGCATCCTCCACATAGGTGGCAAGAGATGCTAAACTATGCAATGCGGGACCGGTATCGGTCAGAGCATAGGGGGCTATCAAAAGCAGGCGCTTCTGGTCCATGCTTATGAATCAGATGATAGATAGAAATAGTTATTGTTCGAGGTGATAACAAAAATACCCACTTACTGGTCACTTTTGCTCATTTTAGTTATGAACTTTGACCACTCTATATTGAATTAGACTTCATGAGGGCTCCCAAAGCCCGACTTTGGGATATGAGCCCTTATTGAATCCAACCCAAGCAAATACCGCAGTATCGTGGCTTGGGGATGATTCAACAAAAGAGGTCGAGGATGTGAAGAAAAATGACAATGAAAAATGACAAGACGGCCAGAAAAGTGAACATAGATATGAATGGAACAAAATTCCTACTCGCCATATTCGTGGTGGCTTCCTTAATGCTCCTCGGAGCTGGAACATTGGCAGCAAGCCAGAACCACGAGGTAAATGACACGGCAAGAGCACCACCTTTGGGGTATTACACAATGGCCGGACCAGATGGAATTTCAATTCGTAACACAAACACGCAAGTAGATCCAATAACTGAATTGCCTCCAGTAAAGGAATTCACAACAAACGAAGGCGGATTATCTGGATTCTCAAGCGGTATCAGCCACGTTTAAGACTGATACCGTTTTGTTTTTATTTATTTCATTAAAGCCGAACCAAAATCCTAATAAGTTGGTTCATGGTTGTACATAATATGACTGATAAAGCAAAGGATAAGCTTGAGCCCATTGTCTGGGTAGGCGCGGGATTGCTGATGACAGGTATTGTCCTTGCCTGGTACAATCTCATTATGTTCGACATCGGACCTCTCAATGTCTGGTTGGACAATAGCATATACAGATACCTGGCTTTTATCCCCGCTTTTATGAGCTTACTGCCCTGGATGAACGCGGTCTTCAATAAACAACCAATTTGCCTGAGAAACTCTGGCATATTCCTGTGCATGACACTCATTCTCCCCAGCATGGTCCTGGGAATTATCGCGATAATCATCGTCTATGGAAGAGGAATAGCGGGCTCCACCACCAAAGAAGAAGGAAAGGCCGCCCTAGAATTCTCACTGTCCAGGACATGCGAAGGTGATGCTTTCGATACCTTTCCAAGATCCACATTGAGGATAGACATCGAGAAAGCTCTGGCCATCCTAAAGGCCAGAGATTACACCGAACTTTCGAACTCAGATAATATGTGCGAAGTGGAGAAGGACGGAATGGAGATCACCGTATTCTCAAGTGGCAGACTTCTTGTCGGATCTCCGGACTTTGATATCGCAAGCAAGACAGCGACGACGATCTATGAGATGATCGTCGAGTAGCTGGACATATACCACTTTGTATTATGAGTTATTCGCACTCACATTATTTTTATTTGTAATTTCACATAATTATGAAAATAAAAAGCCACACATCCCATACTTTCATCTTTCACATTAGGGAGTATTAGATGAAATATAGGGTTCTATGGTGTTATTGTTTTGGAAGGAGTTCACACGCCATACACAACCCACACACCTCATGAATTCCCACCACAACCCTTATCTGCCTTCCCCGAATTATCCAATTGGAGATTCAAATTGTTTTCAAAAGCAATGGTCAAGACCCCATGCAGGAACATGGCGAAGGGGATAACCACAGCAGGACTTGGCAAGCCAAATTATGAGCTTGCCATGAAGCAGCATTCGAATTATGTCCAAGCACTGAAAGATATAGGGCTTGAGGTAATTGTTCTCAAGGCAGACGATGATCATCCAGACTCGACATTTATCGAAGATACCTGTTTAATGACACCAAAATGTGCGATCATCACAAACCCTGGCTCCCCTTTAAGAAGAAACGAGATCCATGATATTGATGAAGCCGTAAAGCACCTGGGTCTGAATGTCGAGTACATCAAAGACCCTGGCACTCTTGATGCCGGAGATATAATGATGGTGGGAGATCATTATTTTGTAGGGCTGTCCGAAAGAACGAATATTGAGGGTGCCAGGCAGTTGAATGCCATATTGGAGAATTATGGCATGAGCTCATCGACGATAGATCTTGAGAATGTCCTCCACCTGAAAACCGGAATATCATATCTTGAAAATAACAATTTACTGGCTACTGGCGAGTTCTTGACAAAGCAAGAGCTTCAGACATTCAATATCCTGAAAGTGGATGCGGATGAAGCTTATGCTGCCAATTCGGTCTGGATCAATGATCATGTTCTTGTACCAGCGGGATTTCCAAGAACAAAGAAAATGATCCAAGGCGCAGGCTATAAGATCATCGAATTGGATGTTTCTGAATTTAGAAAATTGGATGGGGGCCTGAGCTGTCTATCATTGAGATTTTAATTCAATGATGGTTCATACGCCATACCCCCACACAAGGTGAGGAATTACCATATACAACCTATCTTCCACCTGATCTCACGCATCTCGAATCTCAGAAAGTTTGATCCCCCTGCCCTTCGCTTGGCTCAGACAGGGTTCCAAATATCAGAGCACTCTGTGACTGTCACTTGAATCCTCATCGAATATAAGACCCCGCCCTCCAGCTGAAAGAATACTGTCATTCAGACGGGGCATGACTTTGCATTACCCGCATTTTCATTTTTTTTACGACCAGAGCTAAAGCTGGTCGTTTTAAAAAATAGAAAATGGACCCCTCGGCCAAAGCCGAGGGGTATGGGAAATGCCATATACAACCTGTATAACGGACAAGCCGAAACTGTTAAGCGTCAAGTATATTGTGACTAATGACTGTTAGTGACGGACGGACTGAATACCTCGGGCGAACCCTCGGTACTTACATCCCCGCTCTATCAAACTTATCTTCTATAAGTGTCAATGTTGCCTCGTTTCAGGGTAAACTTCGAGCTTAGATGCTTTCAGCTCTTATCCCTTATGGCGTGGCTGCCCAGCAATGCCTTGTCAGACAACTGGTAAACTAGAGGCCACGAAGCCCCGTTCCTCTCGTACTAAAGGCTCCTTCCCTTCAGGCAACAAACACTTCCACCAAAAAGCAAAATACCTGTCTCACGACGGTATAAACCCAGCTCACGATCCCTTTTAATGGGCGAACAACCCCACCCTTGGCAGCTGCTGCACCGCCAGGATAGGAAGAACCGACATCGAAGT
>JAEHCO010000005.1 GCA_020697715.1 Methanobacteriota archaeon
AGTCAGATAACGAACGAGACCCTCACCCTTAATTGCTAGCTTATTCTCAGGAGTGAGCGCACATTAAGGGGACCGCTGGCGCTAAGTCAGAGGAAGGGGAGGTCAACGGTAGGTCAGTATGCCCCGAATCTCCCGGGCTACACGCGCGCTACAAAGGATAGGACAATGGGCTGCAACCTCGAGAGGGGAAGCCAATCCCGAAACCTATCCGTAGTTCGGATTGAGGGCTGTAACTCGCCCTCATGAAGCTGGATTCCGTAGTAATCGCGGATCAACATCCCGCGGTGAATATGCCCCTGCTCTTTGCACACACCGCCCGTCAAACCACCCGAGTTGGGTCTGAGTGAGGGTGCTCTTTTTGGGGCGCTCGAACTTGGGTTCAGCAAGGAGGGTTAAGTCGTAACAAGGTATCTGTAGGGGAACCTGCAGATGGATCACCTCCTACGTAATTCATTTCAATGATGTCTTCGGGCATTGTTGAAAGCTGTTAAACAGCAGAGTGGTCGATATGTGCCTGTAAAGGTATATTATCGTCCATTCACCTGTTTTTCAGATTTTGCACTTGTGTGAAATCTGAAAAGTCAAAATTCATTTTGACTCAACAGAAATACAGAATTACCTTTTACGTCTACAAATTCATGGCATTCATGTCATGAAAAAAGACTTAAATAAAGCAATCTTAGGATTGTTTCTATTTGTGTGTAAATAACAGGACCGGGTATAATTACAAGCTTAATCAGCTAAAAAAATATCTGTTCTGTGTCAATGTCTGGTCAATTTCCTGATCGAAGTTCATAATATGGTATTCAAGCACTAAATTCGTCGAACGTTTGTAATTTTTTTACATGCTTAATGTAAATTAGATCAACAGATATTTGGAAAGCAATCAAACCTTTTTTATAACCCTTCCATCATCTGCGCACTCCATGACTTGCCTCATAATCTGCGAGAAAAACAATGCGGCACAAAGAATATCGACTATTCTATCTTCCGGAAAGTACAATAAGACCTATGTGAACAAAGTTCCGGTGTTCAGATTCGCGTACAATAAGAAAGATTGTACGGTAGTTGGTCTTCGTGGTCATATTCTTGGATTAGATTATCCGCCAGAGTTCAAAAGATGGCAGCTCCATAATCTGGAGGAGCTGGCAAAGACAGACCCAATAAAGAAACCAACTGTCGGAGCCATCGCATCCGCCCTGAAGACCGTATCGTCGGGAATTGAAGAAATTGTGATAGCCACAGATTTTGATAGAGAAGGTGAATTGATCGGAGCGGAAGCCCTGGAGATCGTGCAAAAGAAAGGCATGACGATAAAAAGAGCCAGGTTCAGTGCTTTGACAAAATACGAGGTAGAAAGTGCCTTCGAAAATCTTATTGACATTGATATGAACCTTGCAAAGGCCGCGGAGACCAGGCAAATAATCGATCTTGCCTGGGGAGCCGCTCTCACAAGGTTCGTTTCCATAGTATCTGACCAGACCGGCAGGGATTTCCTTTCGGTTGGTCGCGTACAAAGCCCCACTCTCGCACTTGTCGTCGATCGTGAGATGGAGATAGAGAAGTTCGATCCAAAGGCCTTCTGGGAGATCTCCGCCAACCTTGAAAAGAAAGATGAAAAAGGCACTTTCACAGCAAAGCATGATCATGGCATATTCTGGGAACCCGAGGAGGCAAACAAGGCCTTCGCCCTGGTAGAAAAGGCGAAGGAGGCCAAGATAGGCAAGGTGGTGAAAGAGGAAAAGAAAGACTATCCGCCAAACCCCTTCAGCACGACACAGTTTCTGCTGGATGCCAACAGGATGGGCATATCACCCGCAAGGGCGATGAGCATTGCGGAATCCCTCTACACCGAGGGTTTCATCAGCTACCCAAGGACAGACAATACGGTCTATCCGAAAAGCCTGCCGATCAAAAAAATACTTCAGGATCTTGTCATGAACTCCGACCTGTCAAAAGAGGCGGAGTCGATATTATCTCAGAGCAGTATCAGACCCACCCGGGGCAAGAAAGAGACCACGGATCACCCGCCAATTCACCCAGCTTCGGGAGCCAGGAAAAGCAAATTGATAGGTGAGAGATGGGCGATATACGAGCTGGTGACGAGAAGGTTCCTCGCCACTCTGGCTCAGGCCGCGGATGTCGTGCTCACCAATGCCGACGTCGACATAGAGGGTGAGAAGTTCAAGGCACAGGGCCACAATACCACCTACAGAGGATGGTATGACATTTACACTTATTATAAAGTAAAGGATACTTTCATTCCAGATCTTAAAGAAGGAGATAAAGTACCCATCATCCAGGTTCAAAAGAGAGAAAGCAAGACAAAACCACCGAACCGCTTTAACCAGGGTTCGGTCATCAAGGAGATGGAAAACCTGGGACTTGGTACAAAAAGTACCAGGCATGAGATCATCCAGAAGCTTTACGATAGAAGATACATCGATGGTACCCAGCTCCAGCCAACCACGACAGGAAGGGCGCTCATCAAGGCACTGGAAGAGAGTGCGGAGCAGATAACTCAGCATGAGATGACCAGCACACTGGAAGAGGACATGGAACTTGTCGCGCAGGGAAAGAAAAAGATGGAAGAGGTCATCGATGAATCAAAGGACATGCTTCTGCAATCCCTCAAGACCCTGGAGAAGAACAAGGACAAGGTGCGCAAAGAGATAAAAGACGCACTGAATAAGCAATCTTTCATCGCAGATTGCCCCGATTGTGATGGTGGCCAGCTCATGATAAGATGGTCCAAAAGAGGCAAACGATTCGTAGGCTGTTCGGGTTATCCCGCTTGCAGCAATACCTATGCACTTCCACAGTCAGGTCTTGTAGTTCCACATGATGAAAAATGCGACAGGTGTGGCACACCATCCATCAAGCTCGTCCAGAAGAGAAGAAAACCAGCAAAGCTGTGTCTTGATCTCGATTGTCAGATCAAGGAGAACACCAAGAATGGCAGGGGCAAGAAGGCCCCGGCAAAGAAGTAGGTACATTCTGCCTGCGGTGATGTTGCCAGCATAGCATATTCTCAACAATGTATATTCTGATCCATGCGAGCATGCCCCGTCCCGAGTGACGCAGGGTCGGGGTACTGGATTTAATTTCTCAGTGAGTGACAAACACCAACGTGCTACTGATTCGGAACCCCGTCTGAAGGGCGGGGGGGTCAAACTCTCTAAAACCCTAAACACCCTGGCGAACCTTATCCACACCCGCTCACAAGTACGTAATAGCCGCTCCGATCCCAATCATAATGCATCCAGCTATTGCCATCAATACCATGAAGATGAACTGATTGTCCCTTCTTCTGGACCTTTCTTTTCCCATCTTTTCGTAATAATTACTGTGATGGGTTCCATGCACGGAGGCAGAATGAACAATAGCCTTCTCAGATCCTCCACCACCTACCAATGCTCCGATTCCCATGATCAATACACCAGATATGAACATCGCGTATGAGAAGGCTGTGACGAAATCGTTCTCGCTCTTCATGGCGAATATGACTGATGCGATGATCGCGATGATTACTGTAGCCAGTATGATCTTCATGAACAATTTCATTATCTTTCTTATCGGGTTCTCTTCCATGAAGGATGATCTACCTAGGTACTTATAAAGATTATATGGGAATACCTTGGGAATTCCCACACTATGTTTTCTTTGAAGGGTCTACCAGACGATGCTCTCCATCATATCCTCGACGAACCTTTCGCAATAAACGCATTTGAGCTTTATTTCAGAACCATTCTCCACGCTGAATTCCGAGACAATAGGTTCATTTTTATTTGATATACAATTGGGATTGGAACACTTGACGATCTCCATAACTTTCTTGGGAAGGGAGACCTGCATTTTCTTCGTGACCTCGGTGTCCTTGATGATGATGATGGTCGCATTTGGCGCGATCAATGCGATCTTGTCCACTTCCTTCCGCTTCAATTCCCGGTCTTCGATCTTCACAAGGTCCTTGAAGCCCATTTTTTTACTGCTGACGTACATGGCGATGGATATGGACGAATGTGTTTCGGCTTCGGGAATATCAAGTATCCTGCAAACCTTGAGAGCCAGTCCACCAGGGATATGGTCGATGGCTGTGCCATTGCTTATCGGGGTTATCTTCATTTCCTTTCTAGGCAAGTTACACCACCCCCCCAACAAGGGCCAGCAAGGCCATTCTAACAGGCACACCATTGAAGGCCTGCCTGAAATAAGCAGAGTGAACTGTGGCATCGATCTCAGGTGGTATCTCATTCACCCTTGGAAGCGGGTGCATGATCCTCATGGTCTGCTTCGCATTCTTTATCATATCCTGATCCAATCTATATGAGCCAGCGACCTTGATATATTCTGCCGGGTCAGGGAATCTCTCTTTTTGTATTCGAGTAACATAGATAATATCACTGTCCGGTATCACGCTTTCCAGGTCATCCGATATTACAGGTTCAGCTCCCTCATCCTCGAGATGCCTTATCACTTCTCCAGGCATCTTCAAGGTTCTAGGAGAAACAAAAGTGAGTTTTGTATCGAACATGGCCAGGGCATGAGCAAGAGAGTGCGCGGTCCTTCCGTACCTCAGATCACCGACGAGGGCTATGTTCTTGCCCTCGATGGACCCCAGCTCGTCCTGTATCGTGAAAAGGTCAAGAAGTGTCTGGGTCGGATGCTGGCCTGCACCATCGCCAGCATTTATCACTGGTTGTTTGGAAAATTGAGCTGCCAAGCGAGCCGAGCCTTCCTGCGGATGTCTAAGGACAACTATATCGGAATAAGCCTCGGCCATCCTTATTGTGTCGGCCAAAGTTTCACCTTTTGTCGCTGACGTTCCCTTAGCATCGGTGAAGCCCAGCGTGGAGCCTCCAAGACGCAGCATGGCGGCTTTGAAGGATAGGTTGGTTCGTGTAGATGGCTCGTAGAAAAGAGTTGCAAGTATCTTTCCTTTCATCAGTTCACTGATCTCCTGTCCCTTAGCGGCAGGCACCATGGTCTTAGCCACGGATAAAATATGTTCAATTTCCTTCTTTGAAAAATCCCGAATGGACACTACGTCCTTGCCCTTGAAGTTCATCGGGCGATGTAATCGACTTGTCGTTTAATATGGTTTGCCTCGAATCATCCATTATCGATCATCCTTTATGATTGTGCATTGATGATAATTAATATCTAATGATAGATTTATCAGGAGCCGATGAGCGACGACCACAAATCAAAGGCATCGGTCATGAACACCTATGACTCCATTGCCAAACATTTCGACGTGACCAGATACAAACCCTGGCCAGAGACCATCAAATTCTCCGAGATACTGGAACCCGGATCACGAGTGCTGGACTTGGGTTGCGGCAATGGCCGAAATCTTAGACATCTGATATCCAAGGGAATGAAGGTCATGGGCATGGATATATCAGCAGGCCAGCTGGATGTCGCCATTGGAAGGGCAAAGAAAGAGATCGCCGGAGATGGGAGCGAATATGGATTTGCCACCGGGGATGTCGAGCATGTGCCAGTGAAGGACGACTCGATGGATGCCGTCCTTTATATCGCCACTCTGCACCACCTTACAAGTCCGGATGCTAGGCTTTCCTCCATGAATGAGATATGGCGAGTTCTGAAGCCTGGCGGAATGTGCCTTGTAAGTGCATGGGCTCGCGAGCAGGATAAGTTCAAAGATGAATTGGATGAGGGCCAGCATGACATAGGAGAGGATTGGGAAGAAGGCGATATGCTTCTTCCATGGACCTTAAAAAGTGATGAAGATGTAAAAAATGGTAGAAAGTTCATGAGATATTATCATCTTTACTCTGAAAGCGAGTTTGATGACATGCTCGAAGCCACTGCATTCAAAGTACTGGACAGGTATATCGCTTGCGATAATCACTATGCTATCTTACAAAAATTAGGGCTACCTAACCCAAAATAATGGGGAGCCAGTACTTTTGAGCGAGCAGGCTCACCGGAGTTTTCTTATTTGTCCGTCTTTTTCTTTTTGAAAGGTGAGCCAGCACAGCGAAAATAAAAGAAAAAGTGGGCGATAATCACTATGCTATTCTCAAAAAAACATGATGCTATTTTATCAATTATAACATAGTTAAGTACCAACTATTGTTATATATAAGAAGGACTATCGGGCAAAAAAACAGAGTATGAAACCGTAGAAATAACAGTAAGGATGGTGTATATATGTTCCTAGAAGGAGCCAGTGACTTTGAAGTAATAGCATTGTGGATAACCCTTTTCGTTGCGTTATCTGGACTACTGTATGCGATTCTCCTGAAGAGATGGGTGGACAAACAACCAAACGGTACCCCCAAAATGCAGGAGATATCCGGATGGATCCAGGATGGCGCAGAGGCTTATTTGAGAAAGCAGTTGAAGACCGTGGCGATTGTTGTAGTTATACTTGCAGCAGCTCTATTCATGACGGCGTATGCAGGAAAACCACTCAACTTTACCGGAACGGATGATGAGTGGATGCTCATTTCCATTGGCCGTATGATGGCGTTCCTTATGGGTGCTGGCTTTTCAGCCGCAGTCGGGTATTTTGGCATGAAGATGGCTGTAAAGGCCAATGTCAAGGTCGCACAGGCATCCAGATCCAGCCTTAGAGAGGCTGTTACCATCGGTTACAGAACTGGAACCATCGTGGGTATGCTCACAGACGGTCTGGGTCTTCTCGGTGGTGTTGTCATATTCATGTTATTCGATGTCCATGCTCCAGAAGTTCTTCTGGGATTCGGATTCGGAGGAACTCTCATAGCTCTCTTCATGAGGGTCGGCGGCGGTATATTCACCAAGGCCGCGGACGTGGGAGCTGACCTTGTCGGTAAGATGGAAAAAGGTATTCCAGAGGATGATCCAAGGAATGCCGCTGTTATAGCCGACAATGTAGGAGACAATGTCGGTGACTGCGCCGGAATGGCAGCAGATATCTTCGAATCATATGAGGTCACAATGGTCTCAGCAATGATACTTGGTCTGGCTGCCTTCGCAGGTAACCACGAATACCAATACATCGCTGTTGTATTCCCACTTCTCGTAAGAGCTGTTGGGGTCATCGCATCCATTGTTGGAACTTATGCAGTAAGGTCAAAATCCGAAAAAGAGAATGTGATGAAGTCCATTCACCGAGGATATGTCCTTTCAGCTATCATGTCGATAGCTGGCTTCGTACTACTTGCCATATTCTGGGTAGAGGGAGCATTGAGTGGTCATCCTACGGTCGACCATTTAGGTTACAAGTTCGCAGCAGCTACAGGAGCCGGTATCGTAATGGCCCTTGTGCTTAATTATGTTACAGAATATTTCACAACCACAGAAGCCAGACCGGTCAGGGAGATCGCAAAGGCAACCAAGACAGGATCGGCAACAACCATCCTGAGTGGTCTCGGATGGGGAATGGAAAGCAGTGTTTGGGCCTTACTCGTCATCGTAGGCGCGATGGTCGCTTCCGCTATGATATTCCCAACAGATCAGCCTTTCATGGTGGCATACGGCGTATCCCTTTGTGGTATCGGTATGTTGACATTGACTGGAAACACAATCTCAATGGATACCTTCGGCCCAATAGCTGACAATGCAAATGGTATCGGAGAGATGGCTGGACTTGAGCCAGAGGCCAGGAAGAGAATGGACGACATGGACGCAGTTGGAAACACCACCAAGGCAATAACAAAAGGAATTGCCATCGGATCGGCTGTGATCGCGGCTGTTAGCTTGTTCATGGATTTCATAGTCAGAGCTGCTGATGCTGGAAGTACCCTTCTAACTGTAGAAGGCCCGGAGATAACCAGCCATGTCATAGTAAGTACACCGATTTATTTCGCCGCATTGCTCATAGGAGGTGCAATACCATTCCTGTTCAGTGCAATGTGTATAAGGGCGGTCGAGAGAGCAGCCAGTCTCATTGTTATCGAGGTTAGGAGGCAATTTGCCACTATCAAAGGATTATGGGAAGGAACAGCAAAGCCAGATTATGAAACACCTGTTGAGATATGCACAGCCGCAGCCCAGAAAGAACTGGTCGGCCTCGCTCTCCTTGCTATCCTATCTCCAATAATAGTTGGTCTGATATTCAATGAAGTGGCTCTCGGGGCTTTCCTCGCAGGAGCTATTCTTTCAGCACAGCTTATGGCGGTGTTCATGTCCAATGCTGGAGGAGCATGGGACAATGCAAAGAAATATGTAGAGGACGGCCATCACGGTGGAAAAGGCTCACCAGCACACATGGCCAGTATCGTAGGAGATACTGTCGGTGATCCACTCAAGGATACAGCAGGTCCAGCCCTGAACCCGATGGTGAAGGTCATAAACCTCATAGCGGTTCTCATTGTGCCAGTTGTTGTGAAGTACAATATTGGAGCTATTGAGGATCCTGTCGAGATGATGGCAGTCATAGGCGGAATTGGCTTTATGATATTTGGAATCGCTTGGGCAGTAATGATGAGCAAGAAGGCAGCCAAGCCAACGAAACCAAAGAACAAGAGGCCGAAGAACCAGAGCCCAGTAACTGTTCATGAGGAAGAAGTAGAGGAGCCTACCTTTGAGGAGGCTCCATCTGCTCCTGCTCAGATCGATGAGCCAGAAGTTCATCAGCCAGCACCTCCAGAAGAGGAAGTACCAATAAAATTGGAAACCCAGTAAAATTCAAGACGTGATATCATGTATCTGAAAGTAAGAAGGCAGGATGTAGTCAGGATAGCCCCGGAGCGCCTTGGCGAAGACATCGACAAACTAGCAGAGGAGCTCACACAAGAGACCTTTGAAGGAAGGATCGTAGGCGACAGAAGCCTTATAGTGCTGACTGCCAACATAAAGGTAGAAGGCGAAGGCAGGATCGTTCATGGTGACGGAGCAGTATACCAGAACGTATCCTATGATGCGATAACCTTCAAGCTGGAGAACCAGGAAGTCATTGAAGGAACTGTGTGCGAGGTATTGAAATTCGGTGCCTTCATAAGATTCGGGCCATTGGACGGTCTGCTTCACATAAGCCAGGTCATGGATGATCACATAGACATCGATGGAGATAATCAGAGGCTCATAGGAAAGGAATCTAAGAGAGATCTCAAATCTGAGGCGGATGTACGCGCGAGGATAGTCACTGTCAGCGTGAACGAGAGAAGCCCAAGAGAGAGCAAGATCGGCCTGACAATGAGACAAACTGGACTCGGCAAGCTCGAATGGATCGAAGAAGACCTGAACAAGAAGGAGGAATGATTATGGCCACGACATTCAGAGCATGTAAAAGTTGCAGTGCGGTCACAGAAGACACAGAGTGTAATATCTGTGGCAGTCCCACCTCGAGAGAATGGCAGGGATACATCATAATCGTCGACCATACAAAATCCGAGATCGCCAGAAGAATGGGGATCGAGACAAATGGTAAGTTCGCACTCAGGGTCAGATGAGCGCCGTTGGATACTCCCAGAGGGTATGAGGGATGATCTAAAGGAGATCATCGGAGACATACTGACGGAGAAAGAACTGGCAGATAGACTGGACACAGATAATCCCATCATAACTGTCGGAGATATCGTAACACTGACACTACTGGACATGGGCATCGTCCCTGACCTATCGATAGTTGACTATCAGACACAAAGAGTACCCAGTGAGGAGATAAAGGAAAGGCTGGGAAAGTACGAACAACAGGAGGTATTAGTAAAATCTCCTGCTGGCGAGATAACCGGAGAGCTTTGGGACGCCATTGAAGATGGTATTAAAGAGTCCAGGCATCTCAGAATAGTCGTGGAAGGCGAGGAAGACCTTGCAGCGCTGGTCTGCATTTTGCTTGCCTCTGACGGCACAAGTGTAATATACGGCATCCCTTTTAAGGGGCTGATGCACCTCTGCGTAGACGCCCACAAACGTGCGTATGCCAGAGAGATACTGACAAAAATGGAGATATGAGCATGGAGCTGAAGATCCTCGAGAAAAAGCAAAACACTTTGCTGAACAGAACAGAAGTGGAGTTCGAACTCACCCACTCGAATGAGCAGACACCAAAGAGAGATGTCGTCAGGGATATGATATCCAAAGAACTGAAGGCAACCAAGGACACTGTGGTCGTAGAGCGGATAAGATCCGAATTCGGCAGGGGCATCAGCATTGGATATGCGAAGGTCTACACTTCGAAAGAAATAGCTGTCAAGACAGAAAGAGATCATATTTTGAAGAGGAACAAGCTCTTTGAAGAGAAAAAGAAGGAGGAGTGAAGCATGCCAAAGCGCGATCTATACCAGATAGAGGGTGACAAGCTCATCAGAAAGAGAAGACATTGCCCAAAATGCGGAGAGGGGACCTTCCTGGCCGAGCACAAGGACAGGACGACATGCGGCCACTGCCAATACACGGAATTCAAGAACAAGGCTCCAAAGCCAGAAGCGAAGTCAGCAGATGACAAGCCCAAGGCAGATGCCTAACTTTAACTCCCTATTATTTTGACAACACGGGCCTGTAGTGTAGCCAGGATATCACTGGGGCCTCCGGTTTTTCAGACTATTGCGAAGCATGGGTCTGGAAAGCAGATAGCCTCTGACCCGGATTCGAATTCCGGCAGGCTCGTTTTTATTTATTGTCTCATTAGAGAGCCTGACAGGAATTCGACGAATGTTTTTATGAGCGGAGCGAAAAAAAATATGAGGTGGGCTCGTCAGCACGCTGACGAGGCACCATTTCCGGCAGGCTCGTTTTTATTTATTGTATCAGTGAAGAGCCTGACAGGAATTCGACGAGCGTACTTCTCTACTGAATATAATGTGATAGTCTTAAATAATAATAAAAAAAGAAGTGAGCCTATATACTGGCTCACTCTTTTATTTCTTCTTCGGCTTGTTCTTCAGCCTCAGGTTCTTCCTGGACTTCCGGAACATCCTCTGGCTCATCCGCGGTGAACTTGATCTCCTCGTCCTCTTCCTCTGGAACTTCAGGTCCAAGGCTCTCTTCCATCACGGTGATATACTTTGGATCCACCTCATCTGTGAGGAAGACCGTCGTGCCAGCTTTCTTTATGATCAGGTCATCCGCGATCATGGCCTTGGTGTCGATCTTCATTATCACCGGGAAGGGATCCCTGACGCGGCCAGCGTCCATCGCGTTCTTGTATTCCAGGCTAAGGTGCACTCGCTTCCTATCCGATGGTTTAAGACCGGTTTCCAGCAGGATTTCAAGCTCTTCTTTTGTTGTTGGATAGAAAAGTTCATCTGGAATATTCCTGGTTGGCAGGTCAAGGTCGATGTCAACGGAATGAGCGTAGGTCGCCCTTATCATTCCGTCTCGGAATTGATACCTTCCCTTTGGGTCGGTGTCGATAACTGCTAAAATATGGTGGGCTCTGAGCCAGCGGAACCTGTTATGCCTTATCTGGACAGCATCGACAAAGGATTTCAGGTCGATCCATCCGTTCTCGTTCATTTCAAGCTCATACCTTTCCGGGAAATGCCTGAGCACTCCGGCCATGGTACGACCTATTATGTCCAGTTCCTCCTGATTAAGGAAGAATCTGCCTTTCTCTCCGCATATCGGGCACTCCTCAGCTCTAAAATAGCCGTGCGTCTTACACTCTCTAAGCATTAAAATAGCTCCATATTGATTTATTGATTATTATTATTAAATCAGTAATATTCGCAACTATAATACCTTTTGCTATTGTTCTTAGTAATATTCATAGTATTATGATAGTAATATTATTGAAAGTTAGACTATCATATATAATATATACAAAGGCAGGAGACTCATCTAAGGGGTATTTCCTTCGAGCTGAGCACCTTGAGCCCAAGTTCCTCACACATGGCCTTTAATTCTCGAAGTCGGGGCTTGGACAAAGCCTTTCTGTGGAAGTACACACCTTCCACATCTGGTACTTGCTTCATCAACTGCACCAGCATGTCATTGTCAAGGGCGTCCGTCGCATAACCTGGGACCATGTGCCCGAATGAAATTTGGTGTGTCATGGCCACCTCGGACATCCGCGGCATATAATGCCCACCGCCAATTCCAATGGCGATGATATCATCCTCTGTTTCCAGACTCTGGCCTGGTTTGATGGCGATAGACATTATGGTCTCGGCTATGGCTCTGGCCGGTGGCTTTTCCGGCCAGGCGGTCTCATCACTGCCTATCTCGATGAAGAAGGTCGGGGTATCGATGTACGGGCCGTGGTGGGTGGCCTCGAATGATATGTGAAAATCAAGGTCACTCGCCTTCCTGGAAAGCGTGAGGAAGGCTTGTGTCATTTTCCTGGGTGCGGTCTTTGCCAGTGTTCCGGGCTTTCCTCCAAAATCAGCGGATGTGAAGTTGCCAAGTGGATGAACCGTCAGTGTTCGCAATTTGGACTGGCTACGATGCCTCGAGGCCACGATGATCATATCCGGCTCTATGTCCAGTTCCTCTTTCACCTGAAGGTCCAGATCCTCGCAATGTAGATGGATCTCGTTTATTTCCACCATGGCCATATCTCCATATGCCAATACCTCATTTCCATCAAAGATCCCAGCAGGCTTCCACTCTCCCAGGTCCAGTAATTCTTCTCTTATGTTCATACTGGCTACATCTTCTTTCGAGGTTAGTATCAATATCATGCCAAATCACACATCCGGGCTTTCCCTTTTGGACAGATAGTGGATGTCCTCATGAAAGTGATATCCTCTGGCCTTGAAAAGTTTCATGGATCCCTCGCTCTCATCCTCTATAAGAACTGTGATTATCCCGAGACCAAGGCTATCCAGATATTCTTCTATGCTGTCCAGAAGAGCCTTGGCAATACCCTTATTCCTGTGCTTGGGAACAACAGCCAATCGATTTATGTATCCACGCCGGCCATCCGTGGAGCCGATCACGACACCGACCATCTGGCCATCCATCATGCAGCATCGGAACATACCAGGATCATTATCCATCTGCGTACTAATGGAATCGCGACTGTCTCGACCCAGGGGTTTGGATGGGAGACCTGCCAACTCCCACACTTTGATCATGGAATCGTAATCATCTATTGAAAATTTGACTATCTCGTATTCCATTCAAATACCTCCGTTTGCAAATACAATATCAGACCACTCTATTCCCATCTAAGTTTATACTCGCAATATTCATCGCCCTTGACCTGGCACTTCACTTTTTCAACAGTTCCCTTTGTTCTAGTCACTTCCAAGAAACCCTCAAATGCACCCAGCCAGGCCACACAGCTTTCTTCGATCACATTCGAATCTTTGAAGATGACAGACGCATTTTTACTGAATTCGTCCGTCAGAACAGACACCTTGCCAAAAGGGAAGGTTTCCTCATAACTTTCCTTGGCCTTTCTGAGGAAGAACTTGATATTGGCAAATCGAACCAGATGCGCAAGACCCCCGAGGTTCTTGGCTGTGTAATTACCGACCTTCCTGAGCTCTTCCAATCCATACTGATCTGAAATGCAGGTTAGGAGGTCGATATTGTAGGCCTCTGGGTACAGATCCTTATCCTTCAGATCCTTTGGGTTTATATTGGTATTGAGAATGCAATCCTGCCAAGCATCTTTTCCATGCTCGGACAATACGAAATCAAAATATCCTTTCAGGACACCTCCTCTTAGCATTCGGTCGGTCATTAGCCTATTGGATTAACGGCATTATATATATATCTTCTTGATGATATTAATAGAGATAACAAAGGAAGAAATATTACGGTTCATCCACGATCTTCCTTGCAATTGGCCCGAATTTAATATCTTTAATAGTGATCATATTCTTGACACTAAACTCCTCGATCATCATCCTGTCAGTCATCAGATCATTGGATTTCAGATACTGGATCATCTTCGCACTCTCGTCCTTGGCAGTTTCATAGTCCGGGTACGCGGATATCATGAAGGATTCAAATCGCCTGGAGCACAGGAATATCGTCGAGTCATCCATTATCCTATCCAATACCTGGTCTTGATCTGGAACATTTCCAGGATTGTATGTGATATGGTATATCGATAGTACATCGAAATTTAGCAATTTCAATGAGGGCACGCACAATGTCCTAAGTATGCCCAGGGATTCCAACTTCCTCCTTGTATTGGATATCGTGTGTCTGGAAACTGGCAATATATCCCCGAGAGCCTTGTCACTCAGATCGGGATTGTCCACCATGGTGCAGAAAATGAGCTTCTCTGTTTTGGAAAGCTCATATGGTTCATTCGCATTGAAGGCATCCTTGGCATATGTGTCAGCCCCTTCGTTGAGCTCATCCTCGATGTCATCTTCATTGACCAGATCCCTATCATCTATCTGAAAGTTCTTTTTCAATATCGGGGCATAGTCAAGGAATCTCTCAATTCGACTTGTTTCAAAGGGGAACAGTACCATGGTCGGATACTCCACTTCCAAAAGTCCCATCTGGCCAAATGTCTCTATGCGCTTGTCCTCGATACGCGTGACATCGGAATAGTTCCTGGCAACACTGATAGAAAAGCCACGGAAGGTATCTCCAACCGAATAGAATATCTCCTCGAAGACCTCGATGGTGCTGGCTGTCTTCTGTATCCGGGATTCCAATGGCACTGCTTGATTGAAATGCGTGTATATGACACAGAAAAGCTCCGCACCCAACCTCTGTAACATCGGAATTCTTATCCTCTTGAAATATCCAGCTTTCTTCAGCCTCTGCTTGATAGATGAGAAGGTCGAGACCTTCATATTCACCCGATGAGCTATTTCCTTATCGGTGAAATGTGGATATTTGACAAGTCCATATAGGGCGAGTTTCTCTCGCCGGGATAATTTATTCATCTTTGATGTTAATGTGGTCATGAAACATATACTTTTCCTCCAATTATACGAAAAAAATGAAAAATGCACTCAAAATGTAAATTAATGTAGCATTATGCAATAAATATCTATCATTAATGCTGAAATTGGCCATGAAATATGAATTTTTGAGAGGCATTGGCTTAAGTTTTAAATACCTATTCTCAATATACCCTCCTCTACAACTGGTGATAGTAAATAGCCAGCTGTGGATGAAAAGCTAAAGACTTTTCATATGGAAGGCTAAGCGCCTTCCATCCAAGGAGGACGGAGGAATATCATGACCGAGGTATCGGGTAATGAATGCAGGGAAAAGCACGAACTTGAAAAGATCAGAATAGATCATAGCCTTGCCGAGGAATTGAAGGATCTTTGTGAGGAAGAATTTTTTGGTTGTTATCAATGCGGCACTTGTGCTGCTGGATGTCCATTTATAGAAGAGATGGACCTAACACCGGATGAGGTCATCAGACATGTGATCATGGACAAGAGAGAAGTTCTCAGGTCCAAGACCATATGGCTCTGCGCATCTTGTTACACATGCGCTGAAAGATGCCCTCGAGACATCAATATCACGAAATTGATGGAAGCTCTAAGGCAGATCATATTGAGGAACAGTGTGGACAAGACCGATATGAGTTGCATCACGGATGATGAGCTGAAAAAGATACCTCAAATAGCTTTCGTCAGTCTTTTCAGAAAGAACATTGGGTGAATTCAATGGATCTACTATATTATCCCGGTTGTACGGTCAAGACCTCTGCCAAATGCCTTGAGACCTCAGGTTTCGCTGTTATCAAGGCTCTTGGTCACAATCTTGTAGAGATGGAAGAATGGAATTGTTGTGGAGTGGTCGCATCCCTGACAGATGATGATCTAATGCATCATCTGGCCCCACTGAGGAACCTGATCCACGCAGAAGATCAAGGCCAGGAAAAGATCGTCACGTTCTGTGACATGTGTGGAAACACCCTGAAACAGACAAATCTCCGAGTACAGGAAAGCGAGGAAGACTTTGACACCCTGAACAATTTTATGGATCAAGAAGAAGATTATAAAAAGAGTGTGGATGTCCAACATTTCCTGGAATTTTTAAGAGATGATATCGGCTTTGCCAAGTTGAAGAAGTCGGTGAAGAAGCCACTGAAGGGGATGAAGATCATGCCCTATTACGGTTGCACGATGTTGAGACCAAGAGAAGTTGCCATAGATGATGCGGAAGAACCGACCATACTGGCGGATCTGCTCAAGGCTCTGGGCGCGGAGGTCATCGACACACCTTACAAGATAGAATGCTGCGGCTCCTATCACACGATTGAACAGAAGGATCTGACTGCAAAGAGAGCTTATCGAATATCTCAAGCCGCAAAGGATGCGGGCGCGGATGCCATCATGCTATCATGCCCGATGTGCAAGTTCAACCTGGACTACCGGGGAAAGGATGCAGAGAAGATATTCGATGGCTACAAGCAGATACCGATTTACTATTACACACAGTTACTGGCATTGGCTCTCGGGCTGGATGTCGAGAATTGTGAATTTGAATCACACACGGTCGACCCAATACCGCTCCTGAAGGAGAAAAAGGTCATATAAGGAAGGCGCTCGAATGTCCACTGAAGCTAACAATGAAGCTGCTAGACAAGCAAATGCTGCTGATACTCCCGAGGTCAGTATAGTCAATATTTTCGTCATGGGTAAAAGATACCAGGTCCCTGCAGGACTGACCATAATGGCCGCTATAGAATATGCAGGTTACCAGCTCATTAGGGCTTGCGGCTGCAGAGCTGGTTTCTGTGGAGCATGCTCCACCGTGTATAGGAAGGATGATGAGCAAAAACTACACTTCGCTCTCGCCTGCCAGACAACGGTAGAAGATGGAATGTATCTGGTTCAGATACCCTTCGTTCCCGCATCCAAGGCCAAATACATGATCGAGGACCTCAAGGCAGAGGAAAATACCATTCTTTCCATGTATCCGGAGATCGCGAGATGTGTCTCTTGCAATACATGCACAAAATCATGTCCGCAGGATATCAAGGTCATGATGTATATTCAAAATGCTCTCAGGGGCGATATCGCAAAGGCAGCTGAACTATCGTTCGACTGTATCCAATGCGGAATGTGCGCCATGAGATGCCCAGCAGATATCAAACACTATCATGTTGGACAACTGGCTCGTAGATTGAGAGGCAAGTACATCGACACCCAGTCCCAGGATCTGAAGAAGAGGGTTGCCGAGGTAGAGGGAGGCCAGTATGACAAAGAAATTGAAGAACTGGTCGGCATGAGCGAGGAACAATTAAGAGGCCTTTACAATAAGCGTGAGATTGAGGCCAAGAAAAAGAAGAAGGAGGGTGAGTGATGAAACTCATAGACGGATACCCACAATATATGTTGGACTCCATCAAGAAGGTGGAAGATAAGAGGATGGAGAACATTGGCAAGAGCATCGAGCCATTGACCATGGAAGAGCGTCAGGCCGTTCTCTCACAATTCCATCCAGACTTCATGGATTCAAGTAAACGTGCGGTCAAGGTCGGTGTGGACAAGGGCAATGAATCCTACAATGGAATAGTAGATCTCCTGGAATCACCATCAATTCTCGACACCAGCGAGGTGGATCTGACCAAGATAGATTTCGATGTGGACATGCTCATAATAGGTGGTGGAGGGGCTGGAACAGTGGCCGCCCTTTTCGCTCTCGAGAATGGTGTTCCCCTCGACAAGATACTGATAACTACCAAACTGAGGCATGGGGATGCTAATTCCATGATGGCTCAGGGAGGAATTCAAGCCGCAGATAGACCCGAGGACAGCCCGCCTATCCATTATCTGGACATCTATGGTGGAGGACATTTCACCAATAAGCCAGAGTTGGCAAAGGCAATGGCAATGGATGCTCCAGGAATAATCAAGTGGCATGAGGAACTCGGTGTGATGTACGACCGTCACGACAACGGAGAATTTCAAGAACTCTCTGGTGGTGGAACATCACGTAACAGGATGCACAGTGCGAAGGATTACACTGGCATGGAGCTAATGAGGAATATCCGTGACCGCTCAAGGAACCTGGATATACCTGTTTTGGAATTCTGTCCAATTGTTGAATTATTGCTAGATGACCAGGGCATTGTCTCTGGTGGTGTGGCCTTCAATATTGAAACACATGAATACTATGTGATAAGAGCCAAGGCGACCATAATGGCAACCGGTGGCAGTGGAAGACTGCATCTGGCAGGATACCCCACCACGAATCATTACGGAGCAACAGGCGACGGCCTTGTCATGGCTTACCATGTGGGAGCCAACCTGAGGGACCTGGACACTATCCAGATACACCCAACTGGTGATATCTACCCAGATCCGGTCATAGGTATCCTTTCAACTGAGAAGATAAGGGGACTGGGTGCAAAGCCGATAAACGTTAACGGAGATCCATTTGTTTTCCCACTGGAGCCAAGGGATGTTGAATCCGCGGCCTTCCTCAAGGAATGCGACAAGGGCAATGGCATAACCACCCCGACAGGAATGCCAGGTATCTGGCTGGACTCTCCAATGATAGATATAATCCATGGAGAGGGAACTGTGTATGAGAAGCTGGCCGGAGAGGTCAGGAAGTTCCGAAGGTTCGGTATCGACATGGCCAAACATCCAATTCTTGTCTACCCAACCTACCATTACCAGAACGGTGGTGTGGAGATCAATGAGAAGTGTGAGACAGCAGTGCCAGGTCTTTACGCCGCCGGAGAAGTTACCGGTGGAGTTCATGGAAAGAACAGGCTGATGGGCAATTCACTTCTGGACTACAATGTGTTCGGCCGAAGAGCTGGAATATACGCTGCCGAATATGTGAAGACCAGAACAGTTGGCAAGCTCTCACTGGCTCATATCGACGAGTACAATAAGGCGGTCGAAGAGGCCGGCTTGAAGAGCGGGGTCAAAGCACCCATACTTCTGCCAGAGTACAGAGGGAAAGAAGCGCTGGCAAGAGCTCTAGATATACTGTAGGTGATCCTTTGATAGAAATATTGGATGATTGGTGTAAAGGCTGTGAGATATGCGTGAACCGCTGCCCAGTCCAGGCACTTGAGATATCAGAGATCATGAACAAGAAGGGCGTTAGGGTTCCCAGGCTGAAGGCCGTGAACAAATGCTACCAGTGCAGGCTGTGCGAACAGCTCTGCCCTGACTTTGCCATCACCGTGACAAAAGAAGAAAAGGAAGAAGGTGAAGAAAAAGAGTGCAAGCTCATCATTGGAGGTGTTTGCGCTGACTGATATAATGAATATTATTAGAGAATCAATAAAGGAGGGTAGTTGATGAGATACGAACTAGACCCGGTAAGAGTGAGAAAGATCTTGGGAAATAAGAAACAATTCATAATGGGAGATATGGCGATCGCATACGGTGGTCTTCTGGCAGGAGTGGGATTCTTCGGAGGATATCCGATCACACCAGCCAGTGAGGTCGCGGAAGGTATGGCCCGTATGCTCCCGAGGGCAGGCGGAACCTTCATTCAGATGGAGGATGAGATAGCCAGTATGGCAGCGATCATAGGAGCAGCGTGGAGCGGTACGAAGACAATGACCGCGACATCTGGTCCAGGTTTCTCATTGATGATGGAGAATTATGGATACGCGATAATGACCGAAACACCATGTGTCATTGCCAATGTCCAGAGGACAGGTCCATCAACTGGCCAGCCAACACAGGGTGCCCAGGGAGATATGCTTCAGACAAGATGGGGAAGTCATGGTGACATGATGGCCATCGCACTCTGCCCAAGCACGGTCCAAGAGTGCTTGGACATGACAATAGAGTCTTTCAACCTTTCCGAGAAATACAGACATCCAGTCGTTCTTCTGGCAGATGGAGAAGTCGGTCACTTGAGAGAAAAAGTGGTCATCCCAGATGTTGACGAGATGGAGCTCTTCGAAAGAATTGAAGCTACTGTTGACAAGGACAAGTTCATACCATACTCAGAATCTCAGACGAATCCTGGAAGCAAAGTTCCGGATTTCCCAACCTTCGGCTCTGGATACAGATCGTATGTCACTGGCCTCACGCACAATGACATGGGATTCCCGGCAACTGATAAGCAGCCGGACCATGAGAGACTCATAAATCGTCTGGTCTCCAAGATCACGGACGATCGTGAGAAGCTCACTGATGTTGAAGAGATAGAGCTGGAAGATGCGGAAGTCGTCTTCGTCACATATGGAGCATCCGCCAGACCAGCAGAGAGCGCGGTCAGGATGGCACGTGCGAAAGGCATCAAGGCAGGAATGCTTAGATTGAAATTAGTATGGCCTTTCCCAGAGAAGGCCATTTACGACCTTTCCAAGAAAGTGAATAAGATAATAGTTCCAGAGATGAGTCTTGGCCAGATGGTTCATCCGATCAGGGAGTTCGCGGCCAAGGATTGCGAAGTTATTGTAGCTCCAAAGGTCGGTGGAGTGATGCACCTTCCAGTTGAGCTTTTAGAATATTTAGAGGAGGGAGCTTAATGGCGGACATGATAAGTCAAGCAGAGATGCGCGAGAAATACCTAAGAAAGGGCATGCTGCCAACCATTTTCTGTAATGGTTGCGGCCATGGTTCCTCGCTGGACTACACCTTCAGAGCGATAGAGGAATTGGGATTGGACCTGGATGATATAGTATTCGCATCAGGTATCGGATGTTCCTCACGTATCCCCGGATACATCAATGCAGATGGATTGCACACCACACACGGCAGGTCATTGGCCTTCGCTACAGGGGTTAAAGCTGCAAATCCAGATCTGAATGTTGTTGTCTTCAGTGGAGACGGAGATGCGACTGGCATAGGAGGAAATCACTTCATCCATGCTGCCAGGCGTAATATCGATATGACTGTGATCATCCTCAACAATTTCATTTATGGAATGACTGGTGGCCAGGTGGCTCCAACATCACCAAAGGGTACGATCGCGACCACCGCACCGTACGGAAACCTTGAGGGTGCATTTGATATCAGTGAATTGGCGAAATCATTGGGAGCGGCATACGTGGCCAGATGGCCGGTCTTCTACCCACAACAACCGATCAAATCCATTAAAGATGCTATCTCGACCAGAGGTTTCTCCCTGGTAGAGCTTATGTCACCATGCCCAACAGCATACGGCAGAAGGAACAAGCTCGGGAACATAAAGAATCTCTGGGATTGGTATGAGAACAATTCCGTACTTGCAGAGGAATATGATAAGATCATGAACTATGGAACCGATGAAGAGAAAGCTGCAACCATTAACAAGATCAAGATAGGTGTGTTCCAGCATACGGAAAAAGTTGGTTTCTTCGAGGCCTATGAGGAACAGATAAAGAATCTGATGGCAAATGATGACAAGAAATGGGGAGGTGTATAGGATGAAAAAGGAAATTCAGGTAGCGGGATTCGGTGGCCAGGGAGTTATTCTTTCCGGTTTCATTATCGGAAAGGCCGCATGTGTCTTTGCAGACCTCAATGCGGTGCAGAGCCAGTCCTACGGTCCAGAGGCAAGAGGAGGAGCAGCAAAGACAGCTGTTATTATCTCTGACGAGACCATCGGATACCCAAGACCAACAAGCATCGATGTCTTTGTCGCAATGGCTCAAGAGGCCTTCAATTCATACCTTCCAGACTGCCGTGATGATACGGTCTTGATCATAGATCCTGACCTTGTCACACAGAGCGATGTAGGAAGACCAATTTACAAAGTAAGAGTTCAGAAGATCGCGGAGGAACTTGGAAACAAGATCGTCACCAATATCGCGATGGTCGGTGCACTGACCGGAATATATGACCTTGGTGTACCGGATGAGGCAGTCAAGCAGGCGGTCATAGACAGTGTTCCAAAGAAGTTCATGGAACTGAATATCAATGCCTTTGAAAAAGGCCTCGAGGCGGGTAAGAATGCAAGACCAGAATGAATATTTCGAGCAGTACTACGAGGAAGTCGATCTTCATGATGATTATCTCATGATCCCTCCAGAGCTCGCGCTCTTGGAAGCCGAGGAAAATGAGATCGAAGTGAAAAAGGACGGTCTCGCAAAGAATAAGCTGGCTGCAGGCAGAAGGATAAACGGAGACGTGCTGATAGTGGGAGCTGGCATATCGGGTATGCAGGCTGCTCTGGACACAGCGGACAAGGGATATCGTGTTATTCTGATAGAGAAATCTTCCACGATAGGCGGGAACATGGTCAAACTTGACAAGACCTTCCCGACAAATGACTGCTCCATATGCACGGCGGCCCCCAAGATGGTGGAAGTATCCAGACATCCGAACATCACTCTGATGACCTATGCGGATGTCATGTCACTTGAAGGTGAGAAGGGAGACTTCACGGCTCACATATACAGGAAATCTGCCTATGTAGATCCAGATGTCTGTACCGGTTGCGGAGATTGCGCAACTGCCTGTCCAGTCGAGGTCATAAATCCTTTTGATGACAAGCTGTCAAAGAGAAAAGGAATATCCATCGAATTCCCACAGGCTGTACCAATTGTATATTCCATAAACTATGATAATTGCGTCGGATGCGGCTCTTGCGAGAGAGTGTGCGATGCAGGTGCGATCTCGTTCCTCAGGAAATCCGAGGACATTGAGGTCAAAATAGGCAGTGTGATAGTCGCAACTGGCTATGATCTATTCGAACCTCTGGAAATGAGGAAGGAATACGGTTATGGAAAGTATCCGAATGTCATAACCGCGATGCAGTTCGAGAGGCTTTTATCTTCTTTCGGTCCAACCGAGGGCAAGATACTGAGACCCTCTGATGGAACAGCACCCAAGTCAATTGGCTGGATACAATGCGTCGGATCCAGAAGCAAGCAGCTTGGTTTCCCATATTGTTCCAGGGTTTGCTGTATGTACGCGACCAAGGAAGCGGCCATAACTAAGGAGATCGACGATAGCCTTGAAGTTACAATTTTCTACATGGATATCAGAGCTTATGGAAAGGATTTCCAGCAATATTATGACAAAGCCAAGGACATGGGCGTGAATTACATCCGTGCCAGACCATCCTCCGTGTATCAGAACGAGGATGGAAGTATCGCTGTAAGGTACATGGACACCCATACAAGGGAAATACTGGACATGAACCTCGATATGCTGGTGCTTTCCACGGCCATCATGCCATCAAAACAAAATCCGAAACTGGGCAAAGTGCTCGGTATCGGTGTGGATCATAATGGATTCTTTGAATCCGGCTCTATTGTCTCAGACCCGATACAAACCACAAGAGATGGAGTGTTCCTGGCCGGCTGTAATCAAGGCCCGAAGGATATTCCAGACAGTGTGGCGATGGCCAGCGGAGCAGCCGCAAGAGCCGTCGAGGCCATTGTGGAGAGAGAGAAAGCAGATGCGGTCAAACCACCGGAACAAAAGGATGTGTCTGGTGATAAGCCAAAGATCGGTGTCTTCGTCTGCCATTGTGGAAAGAATATCAATGGCTATCTTGACTGCGCGGATGTCGCGGATACCGTCCGTGATGACCCGAATGTGGAATATTCCACAGATGTTATGTTCGCCTGCTCTGAGGATTCACAGACCGATATTAGGAAGACCATCGAGGAAAAAGGTCTCAATCGTGTGATAGTCGCGGCTTGTTCACCGATCACTCATGGCGGTCTGTTCCAGGATACTCTGGAAGAATCTGGCCTTAATAAATATCTATTTGAATTTGCCAATATCAGACAGCATTGCTCCTGGGTCCATTCCCATGATAGGGAGAAGGCCACCCAGAAAGCGAAAGACCTTGTGAGGATGGGTATTTCCAAATCCGTGCTTCTTGAGCCATTGAGCCAGGAAGAGGTGGATGTCATACCTGTCACGGTCATCATCGGAGGAGGCATCGCGGGCATGAAAGCCGCAATGGCACTTTCCGATATGGAGATCGAGACACATATCATCGAGATGGGTGACAAGCTTGGTGGAAATCTGAATAAGCTTCACAGTCTATTCCCCACAGAGCTTGACCCAAGCCAGCTTGCCAATGAAATGCGGACGAAGATCGAGGCATCTGACTACATCAAGGTTCACCTCAATACCACATTGGAGAATGTTGAGGGATTCATCGGCAATTTCAAGGCATACATGAAGAGCCCAGGCGGAGATTCCGAATTAGAATTCGGAACAGCCATCATCGCATCTGGCTTTGGAGAGATAGACATGGCCGGGAAATACGGCTATGGAAATAATCCGAAAATAATGACCCAGATGGAATTGGAAGGCCGCCTCATAGCGGATGACCTTGAAAAACCAAAGTCCATCGTGATGATCAACTGTGCCGGAGCCATGGATGAAGAAAGACCGTGGTGCTGCAGGATAGGTTGTGGCGTGTCCATTAAGAATGCCAAGCTTCTGAAAGAGAAGTATCCGGATGCGGAGATCAATATCCTTTACCGGGATATACGTGTCTTCGGCAAAGAAGAGGAAGAATACTTCGCCGATGTCATCGAGAACATGCACGTGAAGATAACAAGGTACTCGGATGTGGAGAAACCACAAGTCGTCATCAATGATGATGGATCTGTCATGGTCAAGGTAAGGGATCAGATATACAATGACGAGATGGAATTATCTGCAGATCTACTGGTACTCACTGCCCAGACAGAAGGAAGCGAGTCCACGGACAAACTCCAGCAGATGTTCAAGATACCTGTTGGACCCGGACATTTCTTCATAGAGGCGCATGCCAAGATCAGACCGCTGGATTTCGCAACAGATGGTGTTTACTTCTGTGGAAGCGCGCATTTCCCCAAGAACCTGGCAGACGCTATCGCCCAGGCCGAGGGAGCCGCATCAAGAGCCGCCATTCCGATAATGAAACAGAGACTGGTATTGGAAGGTATAACCGCCATAGTCGAGCCAGATATGTGTGTTGGCTGTGGAATTTGCGCAGAGGCATGTCCCTTCGGAGCCATTGATCTTATCAAAGGCAAGGCCGTGGTAAATGAAGCACTGTGCAAAGGTTGTGGATTATGCAATGCCACCTGTAGATCTGGAGCTATACAACAGAAAGGCTTCAATGATCATCAGATACTCAGTATGATCAAAAGCTCATTGAACGAGGTGTTCTAGATGACGGATGATAATTTCGAGCCGAAGATAATAGGATTCCTGTGCAACTGGTGCTCGTATACAGGAGCGGATCTGGCTGGTGTATCACGTATCCAGTACCCTTCAAACATTCGTATCATCAAGGTCATGTGCTCTGGTCGTGTCAATCCACAGTTCGTGCTCAAGGCTTTCCAAGAAGGAGCGGATGGGGTTCTTGTTTCAGGATGCCACCCAGGTGATTGTCATTATATCGAGGGTAATTACCACGCCCGCCGAAAGCTGACAATGCTCTCAGATATTCTTGAATTCACAGGCATCGAGCCAGAGAGATTCCAGATGTCATGGGTATCTGCCTCGGAAGGTAAGAAGTTCGCCGAGATCGTGACCGCCTTTACAGAGCAGGTGAAGGAACTTGGACCCCAGAAGAAACTTGCTGGAGGTGAGAAGTAATGGTCGATTACAATGCAATGACCCTGGATATACGCGCCAAGGCAAAGGCAATGCTTGAGAACAAAGAGGTCAAGTACATCATTGGCTGGGAAAGAGGTGCTAATTCATTCATATCCAGGCCAGTGATCATAAGGGATGCAGGCGACACGGACAGGCTGGTATGGAATCCAGGTTGCGTGGACAATCTTACCAGATACCTTGTTGAGGAAATGCAGTACAAGCCCAAGAGGGGGGAAGAACCAGACCTCAGCCCGGTTGGTATCATTGTGAAGCCATGCGACTCTAAATCAATTGTCGAACTTATCAAAGAAAATATCGTGCCCCGAGAGAGGGTGAAGATCATCGCTGTAACAAATATTGGCACAGTGGAAACTAACAAGCTCAGAAAAATCCTTCAGAAGATACCACAGGACAAAAGAGCGGGCATCGATATCTTACAGGATGATAATGAGTTCACTATCAAGTATGAAGGCGGGGAACTGAAAGTTCCGCGACCGGAATTATTAGCCAATAAATGCGAAACATGTGTCACACACAATCCAGTGATACACGATGTCGTCATTGGCGATAAGATCGAAGGCTTCGAAAAGGATGAATGGGCAGATGTGGCCGAGCTGGAAAATATGAGCCCGGAAGAAAGATGGAAATTCTGGGAAGCACAGATATCCAAATGCGTGAGATGTTACGCTTGCCGCGATTCATGTTCACTATGCTATTGTGCAGAGTGCGTCTTCGACAAGGAGAAACCATTCACCTGGATCGATAAAACTGTAGATGTGAGCAATAATATGTTCTACCATCTGGTCAGAGCGATGCATCTGGCAGGTAGATGTGTAGATTGCGGTGAATGCGAGCGTGTTTGCCCGGTGAACATACCAATCAGGAAGCTCAATCGCCTTCTTTTGAAGAGTGCGAAAGATCGATACAGGATATACCCAGGTATGAATCCAGAGGACAAGCCGATGTTCGGAAGCTATGACATTGCAGACCCAGATGAGGTGGTATGAATGCGAGAACAAAGTGATTGCATTCAAAAGCTTGAGGGAACCGAGAGGTTCGGAATGGGTTCGTTACTACTCACCATTCATCTCGAAGTTTCCAAATTTATGGAAACTTCCCATGCGTCTTTCATTCAGGAGGTGAAATGATGGCGGAAATGATCATCAAGAAAGTAAGAGTGGATGGCCTATTCGAAGCAATGAAAGGCAAGGATGTCTATGCTCCTGTTACAGAAGATGGCATAAGCAGATTCAAACTTGTGGATGGCACTCCAAACCTTAAATTCAAAAATTCAAGAAAGCCACCAAAGGAAGCTTTCTTCCCCCAGACCGAGAAGATGTTCGATCTGGTCAAGGATGGAACGCGATTCGTCGGAGCAAAGGATGTTCCATCTCGTGACAAAGATATCGTCATGTTCGGAATAAGACCCTGCGATGGACGTGCCTTTAATGTTCTGGACGAATTGTTCAACTGGGACTACAAGGATCCTTATTATCTGGACAAAAGGGAGAAGGCCACGGTCATAGGACTGGCCTGCACCTTGCCAGAGATGCCGAATAACAATTGCTTCTGCACATCCATGGGTGGCAGTCCGGGATCCAGCGAGGGAATGGACATGCTCTGGGTGGACATAGGAGATTCTTACTATGTCGAGTCTCTTAATGATAAAGGCAATGCCATATTGGAACTTGGAAAAGGCATATTCGAGGAATCTGGCGATGATATAAGATCATCGGCTGGAAAGGCAATAGAGGATGCCGCCAATGCCATTGATCGTAAGCTGGACACAGACGGAGTGCGTGATGCACTCGCCAAGACCTTTGACAATGATTATTGGGCCGAGTTCTCCAAGAGATGCATGGGATGCGGCATATGCACCTTCCTGTGTCCGACCTGCCATTGTTTCGATATACAAGATATCGTAAAGAATGGCGAAGGCGTGAGACAGAGAACATGGGATTCCTGCCAATTCGACTATTACAGCATACATGCTTCAAATCATAATCCAAGGCCAGAGAAAAAGAACAGACAACGCAACCGTGTTTATCACAAGTTCTACTATTCGGAGAATAAACTTGGACTTGTTGGATGTGTCGGTTGCGGAAGATGTATCAATCTCTGCCCGGTGAATATCGATATAATTGAAGTGATCCAAGGCGCGAAGGAGTTGGGCCAATGAGCAGAGACAATGTTTACAAGCCAGATACAGCGACAGTAACAGACATACAGCTCGAAGCTGGCGGTGGCAGACCCATCAGGACCATGACCTTCCAGGTTGATGATCCAGCAGAGAGGAAGAAATTCCTGCACAAGCCAGGTCAGTTCATAATAATCAGTTACTTCGGAACCGGAGAGAGCGTGTTCGCGATATCCTCGCTTCCAAACGAGGATGGTATCATCCAGGTATCCGCAATGAAGGTAGGAAATGTAACTGGAAGACTTCATGCTCTTGCAGTTGGTGATAAGGTCGGCGTTAGAGGGCCTTACGGCAAGGATTTCCCTGTTGACGAATGGAAGGGGAAGAACCTTGTGTTCATAGGCGCGGGCATCGGTATATCGCCTGTAAGGGCTGTTTATCAGTATGTACTAACACCGGAGCAAAGGAAGAACTACGGTGATGTGACATTGATCTACGGAGCAAGGACACCTGCGGATCTCGCCTTTAAGGACGAGTTCAAAGAGATGGACACCAGAGATGATCTGAATCTCTGGCTTTGCATCGACTGGAAGTTCGGGCCAAAGGGACCGATAGAGGGCAATGCACACACTGACTGGCCAGCCATCAATATGAGCGCGCCAGGCGATACAGTCATTCCCGAAGGCGTTAACAAATTCACCGCCTTCGTTCCTCAGCTTGTCGAGGTCGTGAAGCCGAAGCCAGAAAATGCCATAGTTGTCACATGCGGACCACCAATTGCCATTAAGTTCATCACACAGGCACTTGCCAAACTGGGCTGGAGCCCGGATCAGGTTTACACAACATTGGAGAACAGGATGAAATGCGGTATTGGTAAATGCGGCAGATGTAATGTTGGCGACAACTATGTCTGCAAGGACGGGCCAGTCTTCACTCAAAAAGAGATCTCCGAGATGTTCGACGACCAGTAAGATGAACTATCGAAAATGAATATTATCCTATCGAATAGCAATAGCTCAGCCAAAACTTCAAATCATTATCATATCAAATAATGTAAAGACCAGAGGGAGCAATAATAACAATAAATCATTAATTTTGAAAGTCATACCAGAAACTATATAATCGTGTTCAAACATAATTAACTTAATTCGGTGGGTACGATGACAGGGGAAGAAGAACAACACGTTAGAAATATGATAGATTATGTAGAAGGCCAGGTAGAGCATGGCATGAGGATCGGGGCAGACCTGCAAGAAGTTGCGAATATGCTGGCAGGCGCGAAGATGATGCTCGATGGCGGGCTTATACAAGAGGCCGCCAATATGTCCGAGCTTGCCCTGGAATTGGCGAATTACACCCTGCAACATCACAAATTATTGGTGACCACCATAAAGAAAGGAAGACAAATGGTGGATGAGATCGTCAATAATGGTGGAGAAGTTAGTGAATATATCGAATTATTATTGAAGGCCGAGGAGGCGCTTGAGAGATCGGAGCTCAAGGAAGGTGTTGATTATGCTATGAAATGCGTCAATTGCCTTGAGCAGTACAGCTCCACCATGGAAAATAAGCCAGAGGGCCCCAAATCTGATGAGAAAGAATTTATTGTTTGATAAATAAATAGCGGACTCCGAAGTTCGCTACAAAATTATAATGAATGTAGAACGCGAACTTATGAGTCCGCAGATAATGGGATAAAAAATATAGCGGACTCATGGGGATTCGAACCCCAGTCGCTGGCTTGCTTCTGCAGGAAGTACGCGACGAATGCGCGCATTCGTCTGCAGCCGAAGGCCAGCAGGATATCCTAGCTACCCTATGAGCCCTTGAACCATGTAATAAATCAGGGGTTATTATCAGTTTTGGTGAAGAAAAAGTTCATAATGTAAAAGTGAAGGCCGGATATTTAGCCGGCCTTCTTCAGATTGCTTACCAATTCTCTGCCAGCATTTCGAAATATTTCTGATCGTGCTTGCAAGCTGGGCATATCTGGGGTGCTGCCTCTGCTTCTGTTATGTAACCGCAGTTGATGCATCTCCAGACTGTTGGCTCGGACTTTTTGAAGACTGTTCCAGCTTCGATGTTCTTGATGAATCCGAGGTATCTGTCCTCATGTTGCTTCTCTGCCACGGCTATTGCTCTCATGACAGCCGCAACCTCTGGGAAGCCCTCTTCGTCAGCGATCTTGGCGAAGTCCGGGTACATCTCGGTCCACTCGTGGTTCTCGCCCTCGGCCGCGGCCTTCAGGTTCTCCACAGTAGTGCCTATTGAGCCTGCAGGGAATGCTCCTGTGATCTCACACTCTCCGCCCTCGAAGAACTTGAACAGCCTCTTAGCATGCTCCTTCTCCTGATTCGCGGTCTCCTCGAAGGCCAGTGATACCTGCACGTATCCCTCTTTCTTGGCCACTGCAGCCCAGTAAGTGTACTTGTTCCTTGCCTGTGACTCACCTGCGAAGGCGGCCATTATGTTCTTCTCTGTCTGTGTTCCTTTTAGACTTGTCATTACTATTCCTCCATATCGATATCTATACTTTTATCATTAATGTAATTGCCGAATTTCACATCTTCGCCCTTGATGTGATTTACAAGCCAGTTCAGAAGAAAAGTGTTTATGGAGTCTGCCAATGATCCGGTTGCTCCCTCTTCCTCAAAATCCTCTTCCAATTGCTTTATGACCCCGATGAACTCCGCGTGCATCTTTTTCTGCTCCTCTAATCCAGGATAGGCATATTTGGCCATTTGCTTCTCTTCATCAGCAAAGTGGAAGTTCGTGTATTCGAACATGAACTCCAGTGATTTCAATATCTCACTGGCTCCCTGTGATGTCTCGACTGCCTTTGATAATTGAGCCAGTCTTTGTATCAGGGTCTTGTGCTGTTCATCAACAATATCAATACCCACTGCCAGACTTTCATCCCATTCTATACAAAACATATCTATTTCCTCCTTTTCAAGTCGCAAATTTGTTTGCAATCACTTAGTTCTCGCAATCAATCAACTCCTATCATTCCAGGACAACAGCGCCTACCGGGCAGCTGGCCTCACATGCTCCGCATTCAATACAGGAATCTGAATTGACCACATGGGCCTTTCCATCTTTTATCTCAAACACATTGGGATCGCCTGGACATACATCAAAGCAATCCCCGGCTCCCTCACAAACATTCATGTCAACTTTCGGTGGCATTCTATTCACCCTGAGAGTTCATTGAGGTTATACTTATATATCTTGCCCCTCAAGAATGAGGGGCGATCATAAAGAACCTGGAGGTTATTTTAATTTTTACTTTCAGATGACCAGGTCATCCATGTTCACAAAGGAAACCTCTTCCATATGATGTGGATGATATCTTTGCTTTGCCTTTCTGAGGCCTGCCTTCCCAAGATCTGATTCGCGATTAATGAACTTGAAATCTTTGACCAATATCTTGGCGGCCTCCTGATTGATCACCTGATATATTCCATCGAACTCGGGCATTGCCTTCTCGTAATGAACGATAGCTGTGTCATCGTTCATTGCCTCGAAGACCGAAAGACCTTCTATATTACCATCTATTCGAATGATGATCCCTTTCAGGTCAAGCTCAAAAAGCAGATCCATTGATACTTTCAAAGCCTCAGCCTCTTCAGCAAGTATGGGATCCCCAGAGCAGTTCTTCCACTGGCACCATCTTTTTAGAAATTCCATAACTTCTTCAAAATTATTCTGGGAAACTTCCTTGATCTCATAATTATGCCTTCTCTTGAACTTGCTTATTCGGGATCTCATCTTGGCATAATTGCCACCTTCAAGCTTATCGAGATCGGAAGCCAGATATGTATAATCGAAATAATCCTCATTGAGTGTGAATTTGATCTCCGGGAAATATTTGGAAATCCACTCGATCTCATCATTTTGGACAGCGACCAGTGGTCTTTCTCCCCCGTGCTCCTTGGCCATCTCGACCAGTTTTGTCAGGACATCAGGGTCTCTTGCGCCATGAGGAAGTCGGAAGAACACCTGCCCACCCATTTTGCTCATATGAAGCAGATCATCACCAACAAAATGATAATAATAATCTGTATGATGCTTCCAGGATATCATTGTGGAAAAAAGCTTTTCAGAATGTGATACTGGATACTTGGCATAATGCTTGTCGAATTCCTCTTTGGAATCCATCGTGATATCCTTGAAATCGTCTATTGTGAACATGCAATTTCACTCCTTGTTATTGGTCTCGCCCTTGTACAGCATTGGCTCACCATCAAAATTATTGAAGCCTATTTTCTCATAGAATGGTCGAGAACCCTGCTCGGCTATCAAGCCGATCCATCCGATACCGTGTTTCTTGAGATGTGCCACCAGTGCATTGATTATCATACTGCCGATACCCAATTTTCTCAGATCCTCTCGAACTGCCACATCCTGAATATAAGCATCCGAAACACCATCCGATATCGCCCTGCCCATTCCAACAGCAGTTCCAGACTTTCTGTCCACGGCAATGGCGAAGGCAAAACTGCCTTTGATCAGCAGATCAACACCTTCTGGATCATATTCATCCTTCCACCAGCCTCCGACCTTGTAAAGATCGACTATCTCATCCAGAGGCCAGGACGTGACCATTTCAACTTGAATATCCTGCTTTTCCAATCAAACACCATCCGATGATCATTTCAATATTTCGTAAAATTCCTCGATTGGCATGGTAGCCAGATGCCTGCCCAATTTGTCAAATATCTCCTTGAACTCTGGAAGAGCATGCGATACCTCATGTGCTTCTTTGGATTCCCAAAAGGTCACTAGTATGTACTTCAGTGGCTCGATCTTCATATCCGTCAGATCCCCTGGTAGGAAACTCCCAATGGCGGACATGCCATCCACCCTCAGGACCTTGGATCCAAGAAAACCATCCATGCTCTCTGTGGCTCTGCATAATTGCATTGCCTGGGACATGAAATCACCCTCCTCCCCAGGTCTCAAAGATATGAAGTTCAGGGCGCAGATTATCGGCCTGCCATCGGTCTCATAGGAGTTCTGCTCCTCCAATGTAAGGACCTGTGACTCGATGCCCATATCCTCAAGCCTTTGCTGGCCTATCCTGGATCTATGCATGGTATTGCAGGCCAGCTTGACATCCTTGTCCTTCAGGAATTCCTCATGGAATATCAGATCATAATGGGGTATGTTGAAAGCACCCTTGATATGTTCTCTAACAAATTCCTCTCGCGATCTCACATCGATTATTATCTCAGACTTGCTCATAATATCACTACATGAATCTTTCAAAGCGTTCCTTCGTCGCCTTGCATATCGGGCATACTGGAGGGGGATCGTCCCTTGCAGCCAGATAGCCGCAGACCTTGCATCTCCAGACAGGATAGGCAAGTCCAGAGGGTGCTTCCGCCCCACTCGCTTCATCTTCCTGAACTGGGATCTGGGCCTTCTCGATCTTCCTTTCTGAATAGGATGGTCTTCTGTCTGGTATTGGTTCTGGTTGGGCGTCGCCACGCTTTATCTCATCCGAGACATAAAGCGCGCAATAGCAGGCTCCGAACTCATTGAGATCCGCATCCCGGTAATCGCAGGGGCAGACGATGTCCAGATCATCCGCTTTATCGCCATCGGCCAGCCTACACGGGCATGCCCAATATCCGTAAGTCTCTTCATTGATCAGCAAGCCCTCGATGAGCTCTTTCACGAAGTCCGTATCTGGACTTAGGTGATAGCCGAATTTTTCAGCATCCGCATCCAGTTTCTTGAATGTAGTTTCGATCTTTTCTGGAGGAATATCACTCATACGCCAAGGGCCTCCTTGATCTCTTCCTCTTTGAAGCCCACTATGCATATCTCGTCCCTGATGACCAGTGTGGGGAATGAGGTGCGCTCATTCCACTTTGCCACTTCCTTGATACATGCCTCGCGGGCCTCCCCGGCCAGCTTGTCCACGAACTCAACTTCATAGGCAACTCCCAGTTCATTCAGTAAATTCTTCGTTTTCTTGCACCAGCCACATGTGCTGAGTGCGTACAATACGACTTTCCCCTTGTCAATTCCATCAACATGTTCCATAATCATCACTCCTAAATTTGTACTCTATCATATATTATCGATAGATAATCTTGGTTCAGGTATATATTTACAACCCCTGTTGAATCAATCTTCTTTAAAGCGCTTCAGCCTAAACACATTCTCACGCTCAAGCTCTTCCAGCCTCATCATGATCATGTTTTCCGCAGTCTTCAACTCTGGTATAACTTTGAACTCCAGCGCATTAACTCTCCTCTTGGTTCCAGATATCTCTTCCAAGAGCTTCTTCAACGTGGTCTCTATCTCGGCGGCCCTTACAATTTCCTCCACCAGTTCCTCATAAGCTTCCGCTGCTTCATCGATCCTGGTAGATGTGCCTATCAGACCATAACCGCGCTCGTCAATTCGCTTTCTGACCTTCTCGCCCTTGATCTTCGGAACAACAACACCCATCACGTTCTTCGTGTACAGGGAGATGGTTGGAACTTCAGCGGCTGCAAACGCCGCTGACCTCACTCCCATCTCACCTTCCACTGCTTCGGCGATGGCCAGCTTCCGCTCCGCGGTCGTGCATTTGTACATGATGCTACCGCGAACCTTTTTCGCCTCCTCCAGTATCTCGAAGAATTCAAGAATTAGCCCATCTCTCTTTTTCTTGAGAAGGTCGTAACCTTTCTCAGAGAATTTGATGCGCTTCTTGACATCGAGCAGTTCGGATCTTGTTGGTTTGAATTCCCTGGCCATGTGTTGTTTCCTCTTTGTTTTATTTTATTTAATTATATTTGATCTTGTCATTTCAATTATCACAGCTTACTTGGTTTTTTATGCGCTGGGTGATAGGCATTTATGATCTTATTATCGATCTTCGTAAGAGAAGCCTCTGGTATGTGGGACAGTAGATCCCAGCATATACCCAATGTCTCCTCGATCGGCCTATCATCCTCATATCCCTGCCTGACAACTTTATCCTCGAAGCCATCCGCGAAGTCCAGATATTTTCTGTCAGCTTCGGATAGAGCTTCCTTTCCAATTATGGACACCAGTGATCGCAGGTCTTTGCCATTAGCGTATACCGCGTAACACTGATCGGATACCGCTTTGTGATCCTCACGCGTCATGCCCTTTCCAATACCGGAATCCATCAGTCTTGACAATGATCCAGATATATCGATAGGTGGGTAGATACCCTGCCTGTGCAGATCTCTTGAAACGATGATCTGGCCCTCGGTGATATACGCACTCAGGTCAGGTATCGGATGTGTGATGTCATCATCCGGCATGGAAAGAATTGGGATCTGTGTTATGGTACCCTTTCTTCCCTTTATCCTGCCCGCTCGCTCGTACATGGTGGCAAGATCGGTGTACATGTAACCCGGATATCCTCTCCTGCCAGGAACCTCTTCCCTGGCAGCTCCTATCTGCCTCAAGGCCTCGCAATAGTTCGTTATGTCTGTTAGAATGATCAGGACGTGCATGTCGAGATCGAAAGCCAGATATTCGGCGGCTGTCAATGCCATCTTCGGTGTGATAAGACGCTCAATTGTTGGATCATTGGCCAGATTCAGGAACACGACCGATTTCTTGATCGCACCAGTTCTCTCGAACTCCCTCATGAAATGCTGTGCTTCCTCATTGGTGATACCCATGGCTGCAAATACCACAGCAAATTCCTCTACTTCGGCCAACACCTTCGCGTTCTTGGCTATCTGAAGCGCGATGTCATTGTGCGGAAGACCGCTACCAGAGAAAATTGGAAGTTTCTGGCCTCTCACCAAAGTGAACATACCGTCTATCGTGGATATGCCAGTCTGAATGAATTCCTTTGGCTTCTCACGAGCATAAGGATTGATAGCTCCGACAATTATCTCTTTCTTTTCTTTGGGTATGATCGGTGGCCCGCCATCCAATGGCTGGCCAGCACCGCTCAGGATCCTGCCTATTATATCGGGTGAAACACCCAGCTTCACAGTCTCTCCCAGGAATTTCACGGTCGAATTCCTGTCGATACCGTCAGTTCCCTCGAAGACCTGGACAACCACCATGTCTTTTGAAGTATCAAGGACCTGGCCTCTCTTCCTGCTTCCATCGGAGAGTGTGATGTCCACTATCTCGCCATAGCCCACATGCTCTGTTTTCTCGAGGAAGACCAGGGGGCCAGCTATCTCCGTGATAGTTCGATATTCTTTTCTCATTGTGAATCCCTCCACTTCGCTACGGGCTTATCAATGCGCTCCTTGCAGTCGCTCATTGATTCACCTCTTTGAGTTTCTCCACCTTACTGGATGGTTCAGCTTCTCCTCTCATGTCCGTGCATTCGCCCATCATGCAGTCCATGACCTTTTTCAATTCTGCATCGAACTCGGGTTCGTATTTGACCTTCGCAAGGTCGTCCTTGGATTTCATGGACATTATCTTCGTGATCGGCACACCTACTGAAAGCAGGTCCATTGAATCATCATTGAACTTCTTGATACAATCAATTAAATTCTCCTGTCTGGATGGTTTACAGAAGGTGTCCACATCGTGGAATGCATTTTGCTGAAGGAAGTATTCTCTCAACATCCTGGCCACCTCGAGCAACACACGCTGATCATCCGGTAATGCATCGGCTCCAACGAGCTGAACTATCTCCTGTAACTCGGCTTCTTTCTGGAGAACTCCCATAGCCCATTTTACCTTGCTGGACCAATCTTTGTCCACATTCTCACTGAACCATGGGTCCAATGACTGTGAATATAAACTATATGAATTCAACCAGTTGACAGCAGGGAAATGCCTTCTTTCCCTGAGCTTGGTATCCAGAGCCCAGAAGACCTTGACGATCCTCAATGTGGCTTGCGTAACTGGTTCGGAGAAATCCCCACCCTGTGGAGATACAGCCCCGATAACAGATACCGAGCCTTCCTTTCCATTGAGCCCGCTCACACGGCCAGCTCTCTCATAGAAAGCGGATAATTTGGATGACAGGTAAGCTGGATATCCTTCTTCCCCAGGCATTTCTTCCAGCCTGGAGGATATCTCTCTCATCGCCTCGGCCCATCTTGATGTTGAATCAGCCATCAGTGCGATATCATAGCCCATATCACGATAATACTCGGCCATCGTGATACCTGTGTAAACTGAAGCTTCTCTTGCAGCCACTGGCATATTGGAGGTATTGGCTATCAGGATCGTCCTGTCCATAAGAGGAGCACCTGTCTGCGGATCCTCCAGTTCGGGGAATTCCTTGAGCACATCGGCCATCTCATTGCCCCTTTCACCACAGCCGACATATACGACCATGTCCGCGTCACTCCACTTGGCCAGCTGATGCTCGGTGACTGTCTTCCCAGTTCCGAATCCACCTGGAATTGCAGCAGTTCCGCCCTTGGCTATCGGGAAGAAAGTGTCCAGAACCCTCTGACCTGTGATAAGTGGTATATCGGGTGCGAGTTTTTCCACGATCGGCCTGGGGTTTCTAACTGGCCAATTGTGATACATCTTCAACTTATCGCCACCGTCCAGTGTTGCGATTATCTCATCGATATTGAAATCTCCACCCTTGATATCCGTGATCGTGCCAGATATTCCAGGGGGCACCATGATATAATGCTTGATATTCTTGGATTCCTGAACCCAGCCAATTATCGAGTTCGGAGATACTTCATCGCCCACATTGGCTGTTGGATTGAATGTCCATATCTTTTCGTGATCCAGACCAGGTACATTGACCCCTCTCTCAATGATGTCACCCATCTTCTCCTGAAGCACTTCCAGGGGTCTCTGAATTCCATCATATATGCTTGTCAGAAGCCCGGGCCCGAGTTCCGCAGTCAATGGCTCGCCGGTATCCGTAACTGGCTCACCTGGGCGGATACCCGAGGTATCCTCATAGACCTGGATGATGCTCTTTTCTCCAATTATCTGGATAACCTCTCCCATCAGCTTTTCCTCGCCGACGAATACCACATCAAACATCCTAGGCTCTATGCCAGTTACCGTGACCACAGGACCTGCAACCCTGAAGATCTCACCTGTTCCTTTCTCTTCGCTCATTCTTTCATCCTCCTTTGAATAGATCAATTCCAATAACTCTCTTAACTTTCTCTCTCAGGTCGCTCTCTTCTTCTCTGCCAACAGCGACAACGACCGGGCTGACGGATGCCAAGAATTTTCTTCTGGACTCTTCCGACAGCGATTGAAGGGACGAGTTGTGTATCACCACGATTCCAACATCCTCATCCTGCATAATCTCATTAAGTTTATTTTCGATATCCACATCATTCGCGACATGGATCTTTCTGATACCAACAAGCTGATAGCCCAGCACGAAATCATTTGTACCCAATACAGCCAGTTCCATTCAGACCATCTCCTGTATCGAGGATGGTGTAAAATGAAATGCTTTTATCCATTTCATTCAGACCATCTCCTGTCGGGGATGTTGTAAAATGAAAAATATCTTGATGTTTTTCATTCAGTTCACCAGCAATCCCCTTATCGTGTCAATGTCCAGGCCGCTCTCTTTTCCTCTTGCGATTATCCGTAGATTATCTACTTCTATCTTCTTAAGAATCAGATAATTCAGAATGGGAAGCACGGATAATGGATACACCTTGGCGAACTTGTCCGCCTGCTTGAGCAAGTGTTTCTCCGCCTGCCTGGTCATCTCGTTCAATGTCATTTTCTCCTCAACTTTTTCAGAGGCTTCCGCAATGTCCTCGTAGAAGGAGAACCTTTGAAGTTCTCCTATGAACTGCTGATACGAGGTCGCGGCCAATAATGCCTTCATACCCGCACCCTTCAGTTCTCCTCCACCAGGTATCATATACTGCTCGGGATCATTGATGCCTTTTTCATGCAATATCAGATCGAATTTTATCTTCATAAGAGTTGTAAGATTCTCAATATCTATCTCTTTCTTTATGAAGTTCAGGAAAAGGGCTGTGGAACGAGATTTGACCGCGGATGCGGATGTGATAAGTGTAGCATAATACGCCTTGTCTATCTCATTCTCAAAGGATATTAGAGTTGTTATGGCGGTTGATTCTCCAATATTCCTCATAGCTTTCTCAAGTGAGTGATGATACGGCGTGCCTTTCAGGCCAGCTATGACCTCGGGGATCGAGCCAGACCTTGCCAATTCCTCAAGTTTTGCCATCTTCATGGTCCCACTGGGTGTCAATTCCGCGATTATCGCTTCTGCATCTGCTTCGTGAAATTTACCTCTGAGAATTGTCTTTATATTCCATACATCCACCTTCCCAAGATAATGGCTTACCAGATCCTTTAATTGACCCTCACAGAAGGTCATTATCTGATTATATATCATAGCCAGATTGGCATTGGTAGCCCTCTCAACAAGAGCCGCTCCCGAGAAATCAGATGATAGTTTCTCGATCTCGGCCTTATACTGGCTGTCTCCGATATATCTGGATATACCTGGCAAGTCCATGACTGAAAGCCTTAGATATTCATCCTTCTGAATAAGGAAGCGTCTCTTGGCCCTTACCCTTGTACAGGCATAGGGATAATTACTGGATGCACGACTGAACTTCAAACTTTTCACCCTCACTTGAAGAGCATGTCGGCCACTTCGCCGATCCTCTCCGCCCATAGTTCCTCAAGAAGCATCTCGTAGGTGAGATTCAATCTCTGAGTTCTATCCGAGCTCTCTATTATCATCCCGCCAGAACATTTTATGGTTCCAGCGAATTGGTACTGAGACGCCAATCTCTTAACAGCAACAGAATCCTCTTCATTGGAATACACAGAGCCACTTGGAATGATCTGGACAGCCTGTTTTATCAGGCCATTTATGATCTGTTCCTTCTTAGGCGTGGAAGCAGCTATCAAGCTCTGGAAGGTCTTTTCCTTGACCTTGTCCAGTATCTCTTTTTCAGCTGTAAGTCTATCCCTTCGACCCTCTACATCGGCCGATGATACTTCCTGCTCCTTGTTCAGTTTTATCTGCTTCTCAGCTTTTTCTCTAGCCTGGGTAACCAATGCTTTAGCCTCTGTCTCTGCCTTATTGATTATCTGAAGTGTTTCCTGTCCGCCCTGTTTGATTATGATATTGGACTCACGTTTACCCTTCTCGATCACCTTTTTCGCGACTTCGTCTAAGCTCATTTGCTAACCTCTTTCATTCAACTGCCGATGATCATAAAGGCAATAAGCAGACCGAAGATAACAATTGTCTCTGGAATAACGGTCATAAGCAATCCCTTTCCGAACATCTTCGGGTCCTCTGCCATGGCTCCCACAGCGGCGGCTCCAATAGATGCCTCTCCAATTCCTGCTCCGACACCAGACAATCCTACGGCCAGACCTGCTCCTATGAGCTTCAGGCCTACACCTGCGGGATTCGCTTCTTCTGTGGTCTCTTCATGCTCCTGTGCAGACACGGCGCCGAATATGACCGAAAGTGCGATCAGTGCGATGCCAAATACCAGCATTGTGTTCACTATCTTTCCCATTCTTAATTCCTCCTTAATGTTCTATAGTATATTTTCTCCTTTTTCCAAAGGGCGTGTACCTGTGTCCATCGCCCTCGTAAAATTTAGTAAAGAACTCGACATAATGCAACCTTAAAGAGTGCAGTGTCGGTCCTATCAGCCCCAATATGACATTTATGAAATGACCCATGAAGAATATCAAAGCGGCCATGGCTATCCCCATTCCACCAGCATTCCACTGTTCCACTGCCATATTATTGAAAGCAATGGCAATTCCAGCTGATGAAGCACCTATAGCGAACAGCCTGGTATATGACAGAGTGTTACTAAGCCACATGGTTGGCAATTCGATAAGTCCAGTCATTCCCTCGCCCTTGATGACCATTATCATGCCCACGACTATCAAGGCAATTGAGATGTATATCATGGTATCGCTGTTCGGCAATGCCCAGCCTCTCATCATTATTGGAACCACATAGATGGATAATATCCAGGCTCCTGTCAGGGCTATGACCCATCCGCCTTTCTCCATGATGGCTTCCTTCACATTGTGCATGACGGCGACATTCCTGAATCCCAGGAACCAGGCTATGTACAGATGGAACATACCTATCATACTAGTCAGAACGAGCATCAGATCGATCTCATGCACCCTATGAAGTGGGAATGTGACCTCCATACCATACAATATCTTGAAAAGTGTATACTGGCCATATTCGATATCCTGCATTCCCAATTGCATGAACAATCCTTGAGCGCCATGATAATTATAAAGCTCGAAGCCAAAGAACTCTCCAAAGAATAATCCGAATATGATGGTCGAAAGCGACGACCACTTCAATATCCGATTGAGCTGTGCGCCTACCGTGTCCATGGCGAACATCTGGAATATCTTGTCAGTTGTCTTGGTAAGGACAAGCGCCAGAACTATCACTCCATAGGCGATATCACCCAGCATGAAGCCAAAGAATATCGGGAAGAAGATGGCGACCAGTAATGTCGGGTCGATCTCCTTGGCCTGAGGATTGGAATAAGCATCGATCATTGGCTGGAACTGTCTTGGAGGTCCACGATTCTTCATGAGCACGGGAGTATCGTCATCAGTGGATTCGACTTCCTCCACCACGACATGACCAGATGTTGCTTTATCGATGGATATCTTCACCTCGTCCACACGGGTACTAGGTACCCACCCTTCCATTATGAAGAATTCACTGGTCGTGGCACAGTGCAATGGGATCTCCGCAATATCCAATTTATTTGCTAAGTACTCTTCCGCCGCAAGCAGGGAATTGCCATTTTTCTTTTTGTGAGAGTCCACTTTCTCTGTGATCTCGGATGATCTTTTCTCGAGTTTCGAACTCTCTTCTGAATTGGATTTTTTGACCTGTGCCAATGTGCCCTTGAAATTTGGAAGATCCAGAGTTTCGAAATTAGCAATTTCCAATAGCTCCTTCACACGCACCTCGAATGATGTCGGGCAGTGTATGACCGTTGTCCATACCTTATGATCCTTGTTCATCACTATCTTGCATTCAGATGCAAGCTTGCCAAGAGCCTCTGCAGGTGGTATCTTCATCCTACCTGCGAAGACAGTCACACTGGAAACATCCAGTCTGATATCTTGGGGAAGTCCATCCAATTGTGAAAGTAGATCAGTATCTCTCCTGATCTCTTCGAGCCTTGAGTCAACCGTGGTCTTGTTCTTTACCAAAGTAGTGATCTCCTTATCGGCCTGGTCAAATGATTCTTTGAGCCACTTTTCAACATTGGACACATCTTCCTTTTTATTAGATGTGTAATTATCAATGTCCAGAGAGCTTATGAGGCTTTTCACTCTGACGATCTTTCTCGATATGTCAGATGCCTCGGGAAGGGCCTCGCCTATTTTCAATCCGCCCTTCTCCTCTGTAAAATCCTTGATATGAATGACATTCTTATCATGAAGAGTGGTAACGGCAGTGCGCATATGGTCCTTGGAGCCAGTGATCACGACCTTGGCCATTTTTGCTGTTTTAAGCCCCATTTGCCTTCCTCTCGAACTCTTGAATTAAAAAATTCATTGCCTGGTCAATATTGGCATCAGCCTGTGACCGCAGTGCTTCTATCTGATTATTGGAACGAGTCCTCAGGATCTCCTTTTCCTTTGAGATATCCTCTACGGACTTTTTCAACATATTATCATAAAGCACCTTGGACCTGGCCTGACCTTCATTCAACTTGGCCAAGGCTTCATTTCTCGCTTTCGCAAGATCTTTTTCTTTTCTCTGGAGGGCGGAGGTCTTTAGCTTTTCAGCTTTCTCCTCCGCATCCTTTATCACATTCAAAATATCTGCTTTATTCATGGCAGTCACCGCTGTCAATGATGGTAGATTTGGAGAGGATAAAACACTCATTTATATTAACCCTTATGGCTAATATGTTAACAATTTCATACACTTTTAGACAAATATTAACACAGTTAATTAAGAGCAATAACAATAATGTTCAATATTGGCCGTATATCTCCAACCATAATGGCATAAGATCATTGATTCATGAACATCCCTGACACTATCTCCAAACATGGTTGTTCTGCTTTATATAATACGGGAAAAAATTGTAAGATGTCATAGGCACTGATTTAAGGAATATATTCTGACTTTCACTCCTATGCCTCAAAGGAGAAGTATTTTATAATCAATGACAGATGAGAAATTGATGGAGATCAATGAGATCAAGAGCAAACTTGGAAGACTGGGTATCAAGCCTTCCAAGAGATTCAGCCAGAACTTTCTGATAAGTGAGAATATCGCCCGTAGACAGGTAGAAGCGGCAGGTATCCAGGATGGAGATCGAGTTCTGGAAATTGGGCCAGGCCTTGGTGTCCTTTCAAAGCACATACTGGACAAGACGAAGAATGTCCAATTCATTGAAAAGGATCCTCATTTGGCAGGTTTCATCAGGGAAGAATATTCAGCAGATGTGATAAGTGGTGATGCGATGGAGGAAGACCTTTCTGGCTTCGATGTGGTCATAGCCAATCTACCCTATCACATATCATCCGAGATCACCGTGAGATTGTTGGAGGCGGGCTTCAGAACAGCCATCCTGATGTTCCAGAAAGAATTCGCTGTACATCTGACCGCCAGTCCGGGAAGTCGGGATTATTCCCGTATCACGGTATTCAGAGAATTCTACTCGGATGCGGAGATCATCATGGAAGTTCCAAAAAGTAATTATTATCCAGTACCCAAAGTTGATTCATGCATTGTGAAACTGGAAGGCCATGAGCCCCCCTTCCAGCCCAGGGATATCGATCAATTTTTCAAAATTGTTAGAATACTATTCTCTCACAAGAAGCGTACTGTCAGGAATGCATTGGTCTCGGAGACTGGTGTTCTGGGCACTACCAAGGAGGAACTCAAACCCCTCCTGACGGACCTGCCATTCGCGGATGAAAGGGCGTTCAATCTACCTCCTGAGAAGATCTATGAGATATCAGAGTACGTATACAAAATATTGAAAGAGTAGTCTTTGAAAGAGTATAACTTCATTTAGTAAATGAATGACTTTGAAAGAAGATATCTACCTTTGTCAAGTTTTGTATTTTGAATTAATCTATTATGAATTAATTCTTTTCAAAATAGGTCTCGATTATCTTTTTCTGGCCGCGCCTCAATATCTCCGATAGGGTGGCAGTAGATACTTCAAACATATCTGCCAATTCCTTCACGCCAATGCGCTTTGGGAAGTCATAATAGCCACGATCATAAGCAGTCCTGACTATCTTTTCTTGGCGTTCTGTAAGAAGGTCATCATCTTTGATACTGGTAAGTTTTATCAGCTTTGGCTCGGCATCATGCTTGTCCAGCTCGGCAACGAGGTTTTTCAATTTCTCCCTGTCACCAGCCAACATCGTCCATTCGACCCGATCGTCCTGGGTCGTGACCGATGAGATGAGGAAACAATCGCATTGTAAAAGAGCCTTGCAACCATAGCACATCTTTGTCTTGACAATACCCAGTGCCTTACTGGAGTCCACATGGTCGATGTTCACCCCTTCCACTTCATCTATACCCTCAATGAATTTCTTTATCTCATCAATATCAGAACCATTAAGCTTGATCTCCACAAGATCCTGGACACCGTCTTTTCCAAATGGAATGATATCCAATATTCTGATCTCGACTGGAAATCTCTTGACAACCTCTGTGTGCCATATCCCATATAGTTTAATTGAAAGAACTGCTTCGATCATGTTTCTCACTTACTCCCTGCGGCTCAAAAGGTAATCATTATATATAATCCTTAACTATAACATTATTAGAGACCGGCATATCTCATGCAATCGAAAGGGTTAATAACAAAATGCAATTATACCCGGAGATATCCTTCAATTGGTGGGACCATTCATGCAGAAGAAAAATCGTTCTGAACAAGACAGCGCGGAAGAAAAGTATAGCAGCCTAGTGGAAAAAAGGAATGAACTTAATACCCAGGCTAGAGAATTCGCTGAATCTCGAAATACTTTGAATGCAGAGCGAAGACGTATATTGGATGAGTCCAAGGAATTAAGGGACGAGCGCAAGAAATATGTTGACCTGATGCGCAAGCATAAGAAAAGAAGGAACCAGTTCCAGGACAAGGGAAAGGCACTTATTGAAAAGAAGAAGAAAAGTAAAGGCAAGCTCCCAGAAGGCCTGAACAAGGAGATCGCAACCACAAGAGCGGATGTGAAGAGCCTGGAACACAAGCAACAGACAGTACCCATGACGGTTCAGGAGGAGAACATTCTTCTAGACGAGATGAAGGTCAAAATGAAGAGCCTCAAAGACCTTGAGGTCGTCAAAGAGGAGGAAGATGCGATCATGGATGATGTCAAAAAGACAGATCTTTCGATCAATGAACTTTTTGAACTGGCTGATGAGGAGCATAAGAAAGTTGTCGAATACTCCAACAAGGCCAATGAGATCCATGAGAAGATCAGCACCTCGATGAAATCAATTTCACACCTTATTGCAGAAGCCAACAAGAATCACGAAGCATACGTGGTCATGAAGGAAAAAGCAGATGGTTACCATCAGAAGGCCATGGAAATGCGCAAGAAGCTCATGGCCATCAAAAATGAGAAGAGAGAGGAAGTAAGAGAGGGAAGGAAACAGGTAACAGACCACAATAAGGATGTGAAGAAACACCTTGGCAGTGAAGATGATCTAGAAAAAGCAGCCGACGATGCCCTACAGCAGCTCCTCAAGAAAGGCAAGGTAGAGATTTAATGTCAGATAACCTCAAGGCCGTCATTCTCGCAGGCGGTATTGGTAAACGCCTGAGGCCATTGACCGAACATAGGCCAAAACCATTGATACCTGTTGCTGGTAGGCCATGTATTGATTTTGTTATAAGATCCCTGGTGAGTGGGGGATTCAAAGAAATAATTGTAACAACTGGCTATCTATCAGATAGACTTATAAAAAGTATCGGAGATGGTTCCAAGTATGGTGCCACCATCCTATATTCCTTCGAGGAGGAGCCTGCTGGAACTGCAGGTGCGATCAAGAAAGTGGCTGATTTTTTAGACGATACATTTGTTGTCGCAAGCGGTGATCTACTGGCTGACATAGACATCGGCCAGCTTCTGAAATATCATAAGGACAAGGAAGCGATGGCGACCATGGCCCTGACAAAGGTCAGCGATCCCACGGATTTCGGAATTGTGGGAATGAACAAGTCCAATAAGATAATCAAATTCGCAGAGAAGCCGAAGAAAAAAGAGGTCTTCTCCAATCTTATCAATGCAGGTATATATGTGCTTGAACCAGAAGTACTGGATCTGATACCTGAAAATACCATGTATGATTTCTCCAAACAGGTCTTCCCCGAGATCCTGGAAAAGGATATGAAGCTATATGGGAAGATGATAAAAGGCATCTGGAGAGATATAGGAAAGCCCATTGACCTTCTACAAGCCAGCCTGGATGTTGTTGAAAGAGAAGGAGCGAAGGTCAAGCTGGAGAAAGTGAAGACAAAGGGCAATATCATTATTGGAAAGAACACGGCCATAGAGAAGGGCGTGAGGATCATCGGGCCTGCTTACATCGGGGATGATGTCTACGTTAGCTCTGGAACCGTCATAGACAAGTCATGTATCTATGATAGCGTGTTCATCGATCGAGACACGAGCATCAAGAACAGTATAATTCTGGATGGCAGTAAGATAGGTTGGCAGAGCACGATTGATGAAAGTGTCATATCCAGAGATTGCCAGATTGAAGAGGACGTGACCATTATCAAGAGCATTATCGGGGACAAGATGACGGTGAAGATACACTCTAAATTGGAGGATGCGAACCTCACCCAGCCTCCGGAGAACAATAATGGCAATAATAACCGCTAATGTTCTCGTAATTTAGGAGATTATTAATATTTGCACAATCATTATCAAATTGATATTATGAGTGCGAAGATCAAGATCAAACACAGAAAATCAGGAAATATAGCGTATATGGAACACAAGGGGCCATATGACTCCATTCCTTTTGACAAGTATTACACTGACCTTTATTCCTGGGCGAAAGAAAATAAGGCCAGGCCAGGTTTCAAGCCCATGGCCATATACATGAGCAATCCTAATGAAACACCAAAAGATGAGCTCGTGACCCTTATTGCCATTCCTATCGGCATAACGATCGAATCAAAAGGAGATGTGAAAACGAAAAACCTGCCCGAAATGGATGTGGCCGTGTTCAAACACGCCGCACCTGCCGAGGAATACGAGAATTCTTATACGGACCTTGCCAAATGGATCGAGGATAATGGCTTCGAGGTCACGGATCCCCTAATGGAGATATATGGTAAGAAACCGAAAGTGAAGAATGGCAAGACCATCATATTCAGTGATATCCAGTTCCCGGTCAAGAAAAAATAATAGATACTTCAGTTCCGGCAGTGATATTATTTTCAGCAGCCAGGCCGTAGTTCATTTCCAGCACGTACAATGCCGAGCCTTCACTGAGATATCTAATAAGAAGGTCATCCGGAGTGCTGGTATTCTCCACAATGGCCTCTTCCACATTTAGGACCTTCAAATCCTCACCTATGAACACGATATCCAAAGGTATTTCGACATTCTTCATCCAGAATGTCTTGGGGGCTGGCTCATCAAAGATGAATAACATACCCCGATCCAGAGAAAGGTTTGTCACATACATCAAACCTTGTTGTCTTTCCTCATCCGTGCTGGCTATATCGCAGAATATCGTCAGATTATCATTTGTGCCAGCCATGCCATCGCTGGCATTTCCAGATGTGTTCGGATAAAGAATTACCGATGCCTCATAGTCAATGTCATCGTCGATCGTCTCGTCATCCGTGCCATCATTTTCATTGTCATCGTCATCATCAGGCTTGAGATCCACATAGAGCAGGGCTGAGACCACCAATATCGAGATGATGGCCATGGTCAATATGATGATGATATTATTTTTGGACAATCTCACACCAGATGATACATGAAGTTCAGTATATTTTAAACTTCATATTGTGTATGAGCTGACCAGCCAGCCATCTAGAACATCCACCAGTAATTATATAACCCCAGTGGCTGATTATGTACTGATGAGCGAATGGGATGCAGAGATTCTGATCATTGTCATATGTTTCACATTAGCATTCTTAGCCCATAGGAAGTCCATACTTACAAAAAATGGGTCCATTGGAGCTTTTTTCGTCGGTATCATCATAGGCATCATGGGACATATCACGTGGGTCATCCTTCTTCTGATATTCTTCCTCACCAGCTTCCTTGCCACCAAATATAAATTTGAATACAAGAAAGCGAAGGGATTACAGGAAGGAAAGGGCGGCGAGAGAGGACTGAAGAACGTACTGGCGAATGGAGCTGTGCCAGTCCTTATCGCGATATTGAGCTTCATATCCGAACACTATTCATACCTGGATAAAGGAACGTGGTCGATAATATTCATCTCATCTATAGCAGTCGCTGCCTCTGACACACTGGCCAGTGAATTGGGCGTGATATCCGATAAAGTTTATCTCATCACCAATGGAAAGAAAGTGAAGGCAGGAATAGATGGCGGTATCTCATTGCTTGGGCAAACGGCCGCCTTCATTGCAGCTTCCTACACCGCTGTCCTGGGATATCTGGCATTCTATTATTTCGATATGATAGACCAGAGTTGGTATGTCGTCATACCCCTGGTCACTTTCATCGGCTTCATGGGATGTCAGGTCGATAGTGTCTTCGGGGCCACTCTTGAGACAAAAGGAATACTTACAAAATTAACAAATAATCTGTCGTCAATAGCAGTTGGCGCGATAATAGCATGGTGGATACTGACATGGCTCGTATGAAGATACTGATTATCATATGTGATGGAATGGCGGATAGACCGTCTTATGAATTGAAGGGTAAGACCCCGATGGAAGCCGCCTCAACACCCGCGATGGACAAGCTGGCTAAGCTTGGTTCCAATGGCCTGATGGACCCGATAGGCAAGGGCATAGTTCCTGGAAGCGACACTGCCCATCTTTCACTTTTTGGCTACGACCCATACAAATATTATTGCGGAAGAGGAACTCTCGAAGCCGCTGGCCTCGGCATATACATGAAAAAAGGTGATGTGGCCTTCAGATGCAATTTCGCGACATCGGATAGCGATCTGCGGATACTCGACCGCAGAGCGGGCAGAATTGCCTTCGGAACTGAAGAACTGGCCGAAGCGATCAATGGACTTGAGATCGATGGCGTGAAGGTGATATTCAAGGACGCTGTCGAGCATCGTTCCGTCATGGTGCTTCGAGGTCCTGGCCTGAGCTCCAAGGTCTCGGAGGTCGATCCACATAATGAAGGCGAGATCGCCTGGAAATCCGTAGCAACGGAACCTGGAGCGGAGAAGACTGCCGATATCCTGAATAAATTTACCAGAATGTCATTTGATATTCTGCATAAACATCCGATCAATATCGCGAGAAAAGAAGAGGGATTGCTTCCCGCGAACATCATACTGGCCAGAGGACCGGGGGATGTGCCGGACATACCGACCTTCAAAGAAGTGCATGGGATGAAGGCCTCGGCCATAGTCGGGATCACCCTTGTCAAAGGATTATGCCGCATACTTGGAATGGAAGTGCCCGAGATAGAGGGCGCGACCGGAGGCGCGGACACCAGCCTGGAGAATAAGACCCAGGCTGTTCTGCAAGCTCTGAAGGATCATGATCTCGTGCTGTGGCATATCAAGGGAACTGACGTCTTCGGGCATGATGGTGATGCTGTTGGCAAAAAAGAGTTCATCGAGAAGATCGATGCCAGCCTGGCTGGCCTGGTGGATAAGCTGGGCGATGATGTGATGATCGCCATAACCGCCGACCACTCCACCCCAACCTCGGTGAAGGACCATGCTTCCGATCCAGTGCCCTTGCTCATATACGGCAAGGGATTGAGAGCGGACAAGTGCCAGGTATTCAATGAGCATGAGGTTTCCAATGGCTCATTGGGGATCATCAATGGTCTGGAGCTTATGCAGATATTGAAAGGATTGGGCGGTTGGAACGATAAATTCGGCGCTTAAACCTGCTTTTATACCTATCCATCCCTCCTATCTACCTTATATATAATATCGATAATGGCAGTTCGTGAACGCGAAAAGCATACCAACTGTACTATCGGCAGACGAGATACTGGAAAAAGCCTTCAAGAGAGCGGATAAGATCCAGGTCTGGAACGCGGGTAACCGCAATAAGACCCGGTCGGACTCTGGCTCCAAATTGAATTCATTCGGACACACGATATCGAGCAAACTTCGAATGTATGTGAGGAAATTCCCCAGCCTGGATCAGCTTCACCCCTTCTATTATTCACTTATCGACCTCAAGGTCAATAATGACAAACTAAGGCACTCATTGGGCGCGATCCAGTGGGCGGCCAATACCACGGATCTGATACTCAAAGAGAACGAAAAAAAGCTCAAAGGGACTGAGGGCAAGAAGGATATGGAAAAAGTGAGAAAATCCGCTTATGGCAGGATTTCTTCCGTGGTCAAGAAAGTGGAAAAAGACCTTGTCCTGCTTCAGGAAACAAGAGAGTTCATGAAGTCCCTGCCCGAGATAAATGTCGACGAGCCAGTCACTGTCATCGCCGGCGCTCCGAATGTCGGAAAGTCAGCGGTCATGACAAGGCTGACAGCGGCCACACCCAAGATAGCTTCCTACCCTTTCACCACCCAGAACATCAGCATCGGGCATATGGACCTGGAAGATGAGAGATTCCAGATCATGGACACTCCAGGATTGCTGGACAGACCTCTTGAGGAAAGGAATGACATCGAGAGGCACGCGATATTGGCGATAGAACATATTGCCAGTATCATTGTTTTCATCCTCGACCCATCAGAATCTTGCGGCTATGTGATGGAAAAGCAGGAGAACCTACGAGCGACCATAATCAAGTCCTTCCCGCAAGCGAAGGTCATCACGATCACCAACAAATCCGATATGGCGACCATGGACGAGTATCTGGCCGTGTCCGCCCTGCACGACAAGGGATTTGAAGAACTGGAAAAACTTCTTTACAAGGAGCTGGATGCGATACCACCAGCACCTTATTATGGGCCGGATTGAGTTCATCAATTAACTCAATCCCAGAACCTCTTCGTTCTCGCATATTTGACTTCCGAATTGAGGATGGCTGCTAAGAAATCATCCTCATCCTGATACGACCTCTGGAGTATCAAGGCCGCATTGCCTGGCCCCACACCCCGGGCGGCCAGGCAGAGCGCGGCTCTTTGTCCATGATTGCTCATCAAGGAGGCTGTTTTCATCATGTTCTTTATTTCTTTCTTCTCGGCAGGTGTGGGATTCTTTTTCTTTAGTAATTTGAGATTGTCCATCTGATGCCTTCTGATGGTGGCGACCATCACTCCTCCGCATCTCTCACAGGATACACGATCCGGGATGGATGCCACGGATCGTATGGTCTTGCTATTGCAGTTCATGCACACCTGCACCATGCGTTCCTTTTCCAATCGTTTTTTGAGGGCCATGAGGATCGCGTGAGTTGGACGTGCTGGCATCATCATGTCCATCCTCTGCTCGATACCCTCCTTGCCGATAGGAGAAAGAGCCGATCTCTCCAGAGCTATTTCCCCGCTCTGGATCTTTTCAATTATTTGAGTGGCCAGTGGTATGTTGAGGTTCTCGTACACCGTCTTATTAACGGATTCTTTCATGATGGAGGTTCCAGCATAGGTTCCCATTATCCTCTCGATGTTCAAACTGCGATAATCCGCATCTTTTCGAATAGCTCCGAACTTCTTGGCCACATAGACGAACTTCCACCTGAGATAAGCCGTGTTCCTCAGATATAGTTTCAGAATGTCATTCACGGTGACTGGGTCGGTCTTTCTGAATATGTCCTCCACTATGTCGATATTGATCATTCTGGGCAGCAGGAGCATGATCCTGTAAGGGTCGGTTCGAACTGCCACGGATTCGCCCAATCTGGCCATCAGTAAAGCTGAGACCAGCTTTCCCAGGGTCTCATTGACCTTGGTCCCGAAGCAGGCATTGATGACGATGGTACGATCCGATGTCTCGATGGTCATTAATTTATCAGTGGGCATCAGGCATTTCGCCCTCTGTCCAGCCAGAAATTCCTGAGCCTTGTCCCTGGCATTCGCCCTTGCGGGATAATCATCATAATTCTCCCTTTCTCTAAGTCGGCCAACTTCCTGGGCAATGGCATAGGGTATTGGAATGTCCTCCCCAGACCAGGATGGAACGGTTCCCAGGCCCAGAGAAGGCTCGACCAATATCGTGTCTTCTTCAAGTGACACGATGTTCCAGGGTCTTCCCCTGACAATGAGGGAAGCGGTTGGCTCGGCATAGGCGACGACAAAGCTCTCGTCCAGCTTGCCGATAGGCTTCCGGGTTGTGATATCGACAACTCGGAACGTTCTCTCATCGGGTATCATGGAAACATTATCGAAAAAGTGAAGTCGCGATCTCTTGTTCCTTCTGAACTCATCATCTTCCACCCTGATGACCCTGATCTCTCCGAGTTGCTCGACAACTCGGTCATATTCCTCCCTATCCAGTGTCTGGAATGGATAGGCCCTTGTCACGATCTTGAAGAACTCCTCGATATTCTCATCGCCAACCTGCATCGCGTGAGCGATCACCTGATTCGCCAGGACCACCAGCGGGTTCTTTCTGATATCGGTTTGTTCCAGCTCGCCAGCCAATGCTCTGCGAGCGACCACCAAGGATTCGAGTATGTCATCAGGCGTGTCGGTGACTATCACTCCTTTTGACAATTGGCCTATCTTGTGGCCAGATCGTCCCAGCCTCTGGACAAGTCTGGAAACCTCCCTTGGAGAATTGTATTGAATTGTAAAATCAGCCGATCCAACATCTATACCCAGCTCCAGAGAAGAGGTGCATATTAGAGCATCCAGCATCTGGCTTTTGAATTCATCCTCCATCTGGATCCGAATATCCTTGGAAAGCGAGCCGTGATGAACCCCGACAGGATGATCGGGATCTATAAGATGAAAGCGAGCACCCAGTATTTCCGCAGAATCCCTCGTATTGACAAATAGTAAAGTAGAATTATGAGCCTTTATCTGCTCCGAGCAGAAGCGAAGGCGAGCGGCTGTGTCCTCATCCGAATGGATGGTGTCAGCCAATAGAACATCTCCCTTTTCAGGAACGGGAGATGAGACTTTCACCGACATCCGCTTGTCCCTGGCGACATTGACTATCTCTATCGGGCTGCTGCTACCTCGGAGGAACCTGGCCACCTCCTCCGGTGTGCCGACAGTCGCTGAAAGTCCAATTCGCTGAAAATCATGATCGGCCAGCACCCTCAGTCTTTCCAAACCGATGGACAGCTGAGCCCCCCTCTCGTCCTGTGCCAGCTCATGTATCTCGTCCACAATGACGTGCTTGACATTCTTCAGGATGTTCTTCAATCGAGAGCCAGTCATCATTATCTGAAAGGTCTCCGGGGTCGTGATCAATATCTGGGGAGGCTTCAATACCTGTTTCCTGCGATCGTTCTGGGTCGTGTCCCCGTGCCTCACGCTCACAGTTATTCCCAGTCTTTCCCCGAACCAGGTCATTCTCTTCATCATGTCCCTGTTGAGTGCCCGAAGCGGAGTTATATACAGTGTGTGGAATCCGGCTGGCTCGGTTTCCAATATCTTATGAAATATCGGAAGGATAGCGGCCTCGGTCTTCCCAATGCCTGTGGGTGCGACAAGTAGAACATTCTTTCCTTCAAGTGAAACTGGAATGACCTGCGCCTGTGCATCGGTCGGGCGTGAAATACCCAGCTCCTTCATCGCATCCCTTATCCTGGGATCCAAAAGACTGAACTCGTTCATTGTATTGACTATATAGTAGGAATATAGAATATAAAACTAATGAGGGGGGATGGGTGAAAGTGATCGAACGCAAATTCAGATACGATAATAAAATATCACAAACTTGTAACCGAAAGCATTAATATTGCGATTTTTATGCAGATACCACTACGGGGGCCCGTAGCTTAGTCTGGTGGAGCGTCTGGCTCATAACCAGATGGCCGCCGGTTCAAATCCGGTCGGGCCCACTATTTCTTTACTTAAGAATTTCCTTATGGTAAGGTAATGATTTCAAGGGCATAATTGCTTTGGAAACAAATGATATCAATCTCAAATAGATAGAAATAACATGATACCATTAATCATCCAACATGGAACATCTTGAGGATGAATTCAGCCTTCGGCTCCTTCGCCACCTGGTTTCAGGAGAGGGTGTGGATGTCAATATCAATGCTCTTGCCAAAAGACTCGGTATACACCGTACCACCGCAAAGAACAAGGTCAAGGCATTGATAGATCAAAAGATTCTGGATTACCCCAAATATCCATTCATCCATCTTTTTCAGGAGTATCCTTTACTCGTGCTTGCCTGGGCGGATATCCCGCGGATATCCCAAGCCAGGTCATTCTTTGAAGAGGATCTGAATATCTTTGCGGCATTTCCCTGCATGGAAGGTCCTTACAATACTCTTTTAATAGAATTCTTCGAGGATATGGAATCCTATCATTCATGGCGTGAGACTATAGTAAAAGATCAAAAATTACCCCGGCGAGAGAATCGTACAGCTGCCGAGGTCTATATGTTTAGCAATAAGCTTGAATTCAAGTACGACCCAGCATGCTTCCTTAACAATATGCGGAGCGAATTCAAATCAAACAAGAAAATGATGATCGGTGACCATAAGCTGGATAAAACAGATTTCAGGATATTTGAATTACTCCTGAGCGGAGAATATATCCATGTGAACGAAACATATCTGGCTAATAAATTAGGGACCAATAGAAAAAAGATAGGTCGTCGAATAGAGAAATTATTGAAAGATAACATTGTCGCTCCTGCACGGTGCTATTTTCCAGATCTCCTCGCCCCTCCTAAATATAATATGATAATATCAATGATAGAATTGAAGTCGAATAGAAGTGAGATCAAGAAGTTCATTCTTGCAGATAATAATATCCCGAGGGCACTTGAAAGCAGTATTGGCAGGTATAATATTCTTCTATTCTCTGCATTCCCTGCTATTGATGAATTCTTTGAATGGGGGGATAGATTGATAAATAAATTCCCAGAGAGCATTGGAGCCATGTCAAATACGATCCTCTCATCTCGAACAATGCACACGATCAATGCTCAGAAGGTGTCTCTGGGGTTGATAGAAAAGATGTTGCTTGAACTTAGAAGGCAGAAGGCAAGGCAAAAATAGACACAACTTTATTATGTTTGCAATAGCACATTTGTCATGTTTTTATTAAGTTAATATACCACAATGCACATATTTGACATTATAACTGTGATATTATCTTATATATTAAATTCTATTTTATTGGTATCATAATCCCAGGAGGGATCATATATGGCAGATGACGGATACAACGCATTTGAGATAGAACAGGAACAGTTTGATCGAATGGCTGATAGTTTAGAGCTGGATAAGAGCGTGAGAGACCTATTGCGTTCACCCATTAGGGAATATCATTTCAATATTCCTGTTAAAATGGATGATGGCACTTTCAGGATCTTCAAAGGTTTTAGGATCCAGCATAATGATGCCCGTGGCCCATGTAAAGGAGGAATAAGGTTCCACCCTCAGGAGACCGCGGATTCCGTGAGGGCACTTTCAATGTGGATGACCTGGAAATGCTCACTTGTGAACATCCCTCTGGGTGGAGGAAAGGGCGGGGTCATCTGTGACCCTCATAACCTTTCACAGAGAGAGCAGGAGAACCTGTGTAGGGGATGGGTTCGTCAAGTATACAAGAACCTTGGCCCGGACAATGACATTCCAGCCCCAGATGTGATGACCAATAGCCAGCACATGCTTTGGATGTTGGATGAATATGAGGCCATCAGCGGAGGTAGATACCCCGGAGCTATCACCGGAAAGCCTGTTGGAATGGGCGGCTCACTTGGCCGAACTGAGGCAACAGGTTATGGTGTAGTATTTGTGCTGAGAGAAGCCCTTAAGGAATTAGAGATGGACATATCCAAGACCACAGCTTCTGTCCAGGGATTCGGCAATGTTGCCCAATATGCTATTGAACTCTTTATCAAATATGGTGGAAAAGTCGTTTCAGTCTCTTGCTGGGATCAGAATGACCAAACAACATATGCATTTTTTAAACAAGATGGCATAGATCTGAAAGAATTGAGGAAGATAACCAATCGTTATGGAACAGTGGAAAAATCCAGGGCGGAGGAATTGGGCTACAAGGTATTGCCTGGTGATGACTGGCTGAAGCAGGATGTAGATATTCTCATACCAGCCGCACTAGAGAACTCGATCCATAAGGACAATGTCAAGGACATAAGCAATAAGGTCAAGATCATTGCAGAAGGTGCTAATGGACCAACAACACCAGAAGCTGATGAGCATCTCTATAGCAATGATGTTCTGGTGATACCGTGCTTCCTGGCCAATGCAGGCGGAGTGGTATGTAGCTACTTCGAACAGGTCCAATCCAATACCAATTATTTCTGGCCAAAGGACGAGGTCCTGGGAAAGCTGGACGATAAGATGACAGATGCCTACTATGCAGTCATCGAACTGAAAAAGAGAAGAAATATTCCTATGCGAGATGCGGCCTATATGATCGCCATATCGCGCGTAGCAGAGGCCTGCCATTTACGTGGCTGGGCATGATAATGGAAAGGGAACGATGATCAAAAAATTCGATGAGATCGAAAAGATCATAGCTGAAGCAGCTAATAACAAAAAGGCAGGGGAGGTTAGTTCAACCTCGAGAGCAGGTAGCACTGCCTCTCCACGCCTCATCAGGAATATTCTCCTACTTTGTACTGAATATGATTATTTCATTCTGGAGGAGGAGGGTAGATTGACATCACTCTTTCGTAAGATGTACGACCACATTGGGGGTAACCCCCCAAAGATAATCAAGGCAGAAAATGAGAAAGCCTTGTTGTCCATCCTGAAAACAAAGGACATTGATGTTCTGATCATGTTCAAACCTCCAATTGAAATGGATGCATTTGCCCTGGCCAGGAAGGTTAAAGATCAAAAACCAGATCTGCCAATAGTTCTGGTTGATAATAATACAGAAGACCTTGATGAGCTGGTTGAAGCAAATACTGGTGAAACCATTGATTGGATATTCACATGGTTCGGTGATGGTAAGATATTCCTTAACATAACACAGTTCATAGAGGATCAGCAAAATTTTGGATCAGATACACCAATTCTCCCTCAAAGAGTGCTGATCATTGCCGAGTCTCCAAGATATTATTCTAATCTATTGTCAGAGGCCTATGAAGCAATATGGGGTCAACTTAACAGTATTTTGCCAGAGGATATGCCATCTCCTTTGGAAAGCAGGCTCAGAAGGAGATATCCCCAGGTCCTTATTGCAGATTCCACCAAAGTAGCCAAAACGATATTTGCTGAAAACCTAGACGATATTCTCTGTGTTATAATCGACATTGACCAATCTAATATTGAGAAAAATGAATCATTACTATATCAATTCATAGAAAGAGTTGTAGAGACCAAACCTTCAGCTCCTACGTTGTTGTTATCCTCAGATTCTAATTGGCAATCAATGTCAGAATCAAGTGAAATAGATTTCTTACAAAAGGGCTCTCCTAATTATATTGGCAAGATACGGAACTTCATTCAGGATTCTTTGGGTTCCAAGGACTTATCCATTTCGGATAAGGATGGAGCAGAATTGATAAGAATTGAAGATATCAAGACCTTTGAAAAAGCCATTTGGACAATGCCTGCCCCCATCCTTCTAGATCACTCTCACAACAATAGTTTGATAAGATGGCTTATTTCGAGATTGGAGTTCGAGCTAGCACATGAATTTAAAACCATTATTTCAATAGAAGATGAGCCTGAAATACTCCGAAAGAACATGACCGATGCCATGGAACAACACAGGCGAGATCTCAATAAGGGGGTGGTATCAAAATACTCTCGAAGAACCTATGGAGAGCATTCAAGATTCTGTCGGATCGGCAAAGGTGCCATGGGGGGAAAGGCTAGAGGGCTTGCTTTCATGGACAAGATAATATCAAATTATCTGGAGAATGGCTTGTTCAGGAATTTGAATATCTCAATGCCCAGGACCATTGTCATCTGTTCGGATATCTTCGATTCATTCCTTGAGGATAATGACCTGGTTAACGAAGAGCTCTACTTCATGTCTGATGAAAGAATAGCAATGAAATTCATGGAAGCTGACCTACCACCAATATTACTTGGTGATCTTAGAGCCTTCGTCAGAGAGACAAAGGTTCCCATTGTCGTACGTTCGTCAAGCCTACTGGAGGATGCTTTGAACCATCCATTTGCAGGGGTTTATTCATCCCTTCTTCTACCAAATGAATCATGGGAAACAGATCTAAGATTCCAGGAGCTTTGCAATGCTGTAAAATATGTGTTTGCCTCAGTCTTCTTCCAAAAGGCCAGAACTTACATGGAAACAACCCCCAACACGATAGAGGATGAGAAGATGGCTGTCATTATCCAGGAACTCATTGGCCAGAAATATGGTGATGTTTTCTACCCCACGATTTCCGGTGTAACGAAATCATACGAATATTATCCATCTGGCTCATGTAAGAACACAGATGGTGTGGTCAACTTGGCTTTGGGGCTAGGGAAGGCCGTGGTAGATGGAAGTAGCACATTCAGGTTCTGCCCGATGCATCCCAAGGTCCACAAATACGGAACTGTGAAAGAACTTCTGGGTCAATCCCAAAAGAAGTTCTATGCTGTGGATCTGACCTCTTATGTTAATATTGTTCAGCGGGATGAGGATAGTGCCTTGGTCAAATTAGACTTGACAACAGCTGAGGAGCATGGCATACTGGATCATACGGCCTCTACATATTCGAATGAAAGATTATATCCCGGAATTGGGAGAGATGGTTCCAGAGTCATTGATTTCGCACCCATTCGTGAGCTGGGTATCATACCCCTTCCTAAGGCGATCCACATGCTCCTTCAAGTCGGTGAAATAGCCATAGGAACACCAGTGGAGATAGAATTTGCAGTCAATATCCATCCAGAACCCAAGCGACCAGTCGATCTATATCTGTTACAAATTAGAAGTATGTTCTCCAATGTGGCTACCCAGGAAGTGGAGATCGGCCAGCATGATGAGAAGAATATCATCTGCTATACCGAGAATGTGCTTGGTAATGGTATAATTGATAATATCAAGGATATTGTTTTTGTCAAGCCTGAAGGATTTGAATTATCCAAAAACCAATCCATTGTTCCACAGATAAGGAAATTGAATAAAAAATTGATGGAAAGTAAAACCCCATACATTCTGATAGGCCCAGGCCGATGGGGATCCACAGACCAATGGCTAGGAATACCAGTAACCTGGAGTGACATAGCAGGAGCGAAGATCATAGTAGAAACCCCTGTGAAAGAGAGAATAATCGATCCATCCCAGGGTTCGCATTTCTTCCATAATATGACATCCGCTCACATCGGATATTTCACAATAACTCCATTTGGAAAAGGAACCATTGATTGGGATTGGCTGGGAGAACTTCCCACTGCTGAAGAGACCGAGAATCTGAAGCATATTCGCTTTGACACTCCCTTGGAAGTACGAATAGATGGCAATCATGGTCTCGGTGTGATACTGAAAAAGCTTTCGAAAGAAGTAATGGAGGTTGCTGAAGATGAATGATGGCCAGATATCAGGAAATGGTGCAGAACAGAGGCTTGAAGAGAGAATAAAGGAGCTCAATTGCATATATGGTATATCCGCAATCACTCAAGATGAAAGCATCACCCTAAATGAAGCACTACAGGATATTCTCCAGCTGATCTCCCAAGCTTGGCAGTATCCCAATTCCACATATGCTCGAATTATCATAGATGATGAAGTTCATTCAACACCAAATTATAAAGAAACGCCCTGGCTACAATCAACCCAAATAAAGCATGGAGGAAAAATCAAGGGCATTATAGAGGTCGGCTATCTTGAAGAGATGCCAGCCATGGATGAAGGACCATTCTTAGCAGAGGAAAGAAAGTTACTCAAAGCCATTTCAGAGTTGATTGGAAACTTCATTGCACAAAGACAGATCCGTGATAGACTAAATAATAACAATAATAACATCAACAAGGCAGCTGATAAAGATGACTGGGAAATAATCTTGGGCATATTGATGAAGACAGACCCAAGAAGTTCTCTTCGAATTACAAGGCGCATGATATATCATCTTTACAGAATCCAGAACGAAGAAATTGCAGCTATTGTGAACAGTATATGCCAGCTGGACGAGGCAGATTCTGAGTGGTGTGGGATCAATATACCCAATCCCAGAAAGGATATTGTAGCCTTGAAAAAAATACAAGCAGAGGTTTTTAAAATTGCGAAGGACGCTTTACCACCTGAGGAGATATCAAATCTATTCAATATGTGGCTGAAGGCTGATAAAGCTCGCCCTCTTCTTCTGGCTTCTCAAAAGCAAAGTATTCCTTTGACAGAGATCACAAGTGAACTCAATAGGTTCTGGGATATGCCGGAGGATGCCAGAACACTACTTCCTGAGGATGATATATCCATATCCACAGCCCTCATACGTCGATTTTTCACCAGTAGGCTTGATTTCATCAACAATGCAAAAAAATACATTGGTGTTGGAGATTTTGTCAGTCTTTTAAAGACAGTTGTTGGTCCCCCTGAAGGAGAAGGAAAGCTGGGTGGAAAGATATCTGGTGTATATCTTGCTGAAAAAATAATCGAGATGGAAAAAATAACCCATGAGCACCTGCGGGATGTGAAATTCGCTGATAGCTGGTATATCACTTCAGACACACTGATAGATGTGATCCATTACAATGATCTGGATGATATGGTACACATAAAATATCTTGATCCAAGCGAGATACGCCAGGAGCACCCATTTCTGGAACAACTCTTCAAAAATTCAATATTCCCTCCTGAGATCGAGAAAGGCCTTAACAGGATATTGAGAAATATTGGAGACAATCCAATAATCGTAAGGTCATCCAGCCTTCTTGAGGACAGCTTTGGAGCTGCATTCTCTGGAAAATACAAAAGCTTGTTTTTGGTCAATAAGGGTACATTGGAGGAAAAGAGAAACGCACTCATGGATGCAATATTAGAGGTTTATGCATCTACATTTGCCCCGGATCCCATTGAATACAGGAGAGAGCGTGGACTCCTTGACTTCTCGGAAGAGATGGGGATATTGATCCAGAAGGTCGTTGGAACGAAAATAGGCCCTTATTACATCCCGGCATTTGCAGGTGTGGCCTTCAGCAACAATGAGTTCCGATGGTCTCCGAGAATAAGAAGAGAGGATGGAATAATCAGAATGGTCGCTGGCCTTGGAACAAGAGCTGTGGATAGGGTCGGAGATGATTATCCTGTATTGGTATCTCCCAATAAGCCAGATATTCAGGTGAATGCCCTTGTTGATGAATCTATTCAATATTCACAGCATTTCATGGATGTCATTAATATTGAAAAGGGAACCTTTGAAACAGTAAGCTCCCTGGATCTCATTAGAGAATATTGGGATGTTTATCCAATAATAACCAAAATAGTTTCCATACATCGTGATGGAATACTCAGACCAGTCACAGGTGTATTGATGGATATCGAAGATGCGGATCTTGTCATAACCTTCTCTGGGTTGATAGAAAAAACTTCTTTCATCAAACAGATCAAAAGTGTTTTAAATATTTTGCAGGAAAAGATGGGAACCCCAGTAGACGTGGAGTTCGCACACGATGGTGAAAAACTTCACATATTACAGTGTCGTCCTCAAAGCTTTGGCAAGGAGACAGTACGAGTCCCAATACCAAAGAACATACCCAATAACAGGAAGATATTCTCAGCAAGTAAATACGTAACTAACAGCCACATAAAAAATATCGAATATATGGTCTATGTGAGGCCTAGTGCATATGATGCTTTGAGCGAGAGAAACGATATGCTGAATGTGGCCAAAGCCGTGGGTGGTCTAAATAAGGCTCTTCCAAAAGGTAGGTTCATCCTAATGGGGCCTGGCCGATGGGGAAGCCGAGGAGACATCAAGTTGGGTGTGCCTATTTCATATAGTGACATTAACAACACTTCACTTCTGATAGAGATAGCTATCAAAAAAGGAGGTTATCTACCTGACCTCTCCTTTGGCACGCACTTCTTCCAGGATCTCGTCGAGGCAGATATCCATTATCTACCACTTTATCCTGACGATCCAGATTCTATATTCAATGAAAATCTGATGAACATGGCCCCCAATAGGCTTGGTGAATTACTACCAAAATACAAGGATATGGAACATGTGATCCAGGTAATTCAGATCGCAGATATCTCTGATGGTGGGACCATGAATGTCGTAATGGACGGGGAAGCGAATGATGCACTTGCCTATGTCATGCCACCTGATCACTGGACCTGGAGGATGAAGAAGGTCGAGGAATTAGGCAATATGCTGGATGCCGAATTGTATGGGGTTGAAGCATTTTATGTCTTCGGGAGCACCAAAGAAGCAACTGCTGGCCCGGCAAGTGACATTGATCTTCTGATACATTTCAACGGAAATGAGGAACAGAGAGAGAGTCTTCTATCCTGGCTCCATGAACGTGGTGTCAAGTTGGGAAAGGAGAATAAAGAAAGGACAGGGGGCCAGACAGATGACATACTGGATGTTCACATAATCACAGATGAAGATATTAAGAACAAGAGTTCATGGGCAGTGCATATTAACTCTCCTCATAGTGCTGCAAAGAAGATACCATTAAGAAATGATAACTAATCTATTGAGATAAGTTCTCTTGTTGCATTGGCCAGGTCATCTGTATCGAACCTTATCAAAGCGATCTCTGAACCATCATGGGCAGCATTGAAGGAGTGCGTTTTCCCTTTCATTTCACGCCATTGGCCAGTCAATCTGGCAGATTCATGAATATGCCCATGCAGTGTGAGCAATGGCTGTTTTTCATCTATGAAACGCTGAACCGCGATACTTCCCACATGAATGTCCATGGGGGCATGATCAACTTTCATGCCATCCAATGCCGCCCTATCTAAATTGGAATCATAAGGTGGAGCGTGGAATAGGTAAATCGTCCTATCTGGGGGAGAGGCCAGGGCTAGCTTTTTTAGATCATTGGCAATGGTGGCTGTTCTGATTTCTTTTTCAGGTACTTGCACTGTACGGACACCTTCCTCTGGTGAAACACAGCCCACATCCACATGTCTTGAAACATCATAACGCTCCCAATCCTTGAATTGGAATGGAGTGGGGTTAACATAAGAATAGCCAGTGATGTACAAATTATCAAAAGAAATTGTACGATCGTGCAGATATTCTATCAATCCGGATTTATCTGCCTCTAGGAACAATGCTTCATACTGGCGTGGGTCATCATTCCCCATTATGACGAAGAAACGAGTTTTGGATCCATTGGCTTCTGAATAAACCTTGATAAGTGAAAATAATTCATTCTCTAAGAAGAGCTCTGGGTCTTCCTCCATCCCCAAGCCACTTGGGAAGATATCCCCTCCAAACAAAACTGCATCTGGCTCTTCGATGGAAATTATCTTAAATAATTTCCTGTATTTGTCAACATTCCCATGTAGGTCCGAGACGAAAAAGCATTTCAATTTTATTTCCTCCAGTTCCTGAACATAATCAATAATGAGGGCTTATAAATATTTATTATGTTCTTATATTCGTTAGTATGTTCATGATCTGATTGAGATAGAGGTGAAAAAGAGTGGTGAATAGGCCATACAATATTCATTCATTTTGATTTTTCATGGAATAACCTCAAGTAGTGAATGATACATTTAAAGGCATGGTGCATACTGTGTTAAACTCAAATGGATCAATGATCGATACTATCAAGAAAAGAACATCTGTTAGAACATATGATGAGCAGAAAATAACAGAAGAGATCTTTGACCAAATAACGATCATACTAAAGAAATTCGAGGCTGAGCCAGGTCCCTTTGGAAATTATTCAAGATTTCAGATCCTGAAGCTCGATAATGAAGAGTCTCACCAAGGAGTGAAACTGGGCACTTATGGTTTTATTAAAGGTCACATGGCCTATCTTGTGGCGATTTGCTCAAAAGAGAACGAGGCCATAATCGATATGGGATATTCTTTTGAGAAGGTGATCCTGAACATGACACAGATGGGGCTGGGCACATGCTGGATCGGGGGCACATTCAGCCGAGAATCTTTCATGAAATTCATCGATCTAAAGGACAATGAATTCATTGGCGCTATCTCACCAATTGGTTATGGTTCAGATAATAATAGGATCAAGGAAAAAATTATCAGAAGAACCGCAGGTGCGGACAATAGAAAATCCTGGGATCAGATGTTTTTCAAAAATGACTTTTCAACAGAGCTGAAAAAAGAACATGCTGGGGAATTGGAGATCGCATTCGAAATGGTGAGATGGGGGCCATCAGCATCCAATAAACAACCCTGGCGACTTATGTTGGTTGAAGAACAGGACATACGAACAATTCATTTTTATCTGGATTTTGACCCAAAATACACTGGCAATACTAAGCTGGGATATCCCATACAGAAACTTGACATCGGGATCGCCATGAGTCATTTCGAGGTCTCGGCAATAGAACTCGAAAAAGCAGGAAAATGGGTATTTGAGGAGCCAGATATGAAGAAGATAAATGATCAATATGAATATGTCGGTAGCTATTCGATATAATTGCAATCTGGAACTCGAACTCTCTAAGCAATGGAATATGCATAGTGCATGTTATATCTTCATCTCAGAATACCCCGCGGAATACCCATGAAAGAGTTTTATACTTGAGGACAAATATGATGAGTGAATCTGGCGAATTGCTGGATCTAACATAAAGGAAGGAACATCATGAGTTTGATCATCCCCATATTAGCCGCGATCGCCGCGGTTGCAGGCATATTGACCAATGCGTTCATTATCGAGTCTGACAGGTCAGACTGGAATGAGGTCTTGAAAAAGGTTATGATCATCGGTCTGGTGATCGGCATAGCATTTGGAGTTTTGAACTACTTCATAATGATCAAGACCTATGCGATCAACCTGGTCTTTGTTTTCACTTTCTTATTCATAATCGGGTTCTGGATATCATATGGATTATTTAGTTCAAAAAAGGTATTTCCAGGAATTGCCGCGATCATCGTGCTGGTCATACTTTTACTATCACCTTATGCAATGACCAAGCAATTGTATGAACTGGCAGATGTGGAGGTTGCCACTGAAAAACCCATGGTAATTGACACCTCCCATCTTAGACAGGTCAACTACGAATATGCAAAATGGAAGGCGGATAAAGTAGTGGGTGAGATGGGAAATAGAGTGATGATCGGAGAATTGGAGATCATTCTTTTCCAGGGGAGATTGACATGGGTCTGTCCCCTCATACACAGAGGCATTTTCAAGCAATGGGAATATGATATCACACCCGGATATATCCTGGTGGATGGAGAGGATCCCACCAAAGAAGCTATACTTGTGGATGATTATGATATCGATTATTCCTACGAAAATGAATTCTTCAGCGAGTACATGCACAGGATAGTTTACAATGAATATCCAGACCATAATCAATATTGGTCCTTCGAGATCGATGAAACGGGAGCGCCATGGGTCATCGTCACACTCAGCCAGCCCACAGTCTCATACCGTGGAGATGTGGCAGATACTGTAGTGGTCGTGTCTCCCCTGAACAAGACCATGACAAGCTATCCATTTGGATCGCAACCTGATTGGATAGACAATGCATTCCCGGAGGAGCTGGCGGAGAAATATTGTGAGTGGTGGGGAAGCTACAAGCATGGCTTCTGGAACACCCTTGTTACTGAGAAGGATGTTAAGAGACCGACTGCGAAGAACAATGCCTATTCCCAGGATGGTGCAGGTTATTTCGGCACCGATGTTTACATGATAGTCGGAAAAGACAATCAATCTTACTGGTTCACGGATTTCACATCACCAGCCAGCTCGGATCAGAGCATGGTGGGTTACGCTTTGATAAATACACAGACCGGTAAAATGAACTTCTATGAAGTTACTGGACTTCTCAATGGGGATGCCGCAATGGAAGCCGCGACCGCGAAAGTGACCAATTTTGTAGGTTGGTATGCGACACAACCCATATTCCTGATAATTGATGGAAATGAGACCTGGTTCACCCCGATCCATTCTGGAACGAACATATTGCAGAAGGTGGCACTGGTCCAAGCTCTTGATGGGAAGGTCATAATGGGTGACACCCTGGAAGAAGTTCTGGCACAGTTCGATTTTGATAACATTGTTCCAGCAGACGTCAATTCAACAATAATCACCTTGAATGGTACTGTGAATGACATTCACTCATATGTTGTGGATGGAGAAACTGAATGGTATCTGGATATCAATGGAACCGTGGTATACGCTTACTCCAACACCCAGCCTTTCCTGATCAATGTGGGGAACCATGTGACCGTCGAATACCAGGTGACTGACAACAGGAATATCATGGTAAGTTGGGATTGATCGAATTACCAGTTAGTTCGATAATTCGAAGGCGAACAGAGCTGTCTATTCAGTTACCAGCTCATTCAGATATGGTAGATCAATTCAGCCCTATCAATTCATTCCTGGCCTTCTCTTCCCATGCCGTCATATCCATGGTTCTGAACATGTCACAGGCCTGATCCAGATATTCCCTGGCCTTTCCTGGATCGCCCATGTCCTTCAGAAGAAGAGCGTGCTCGTATAGGAGGAATGCGATCTCGATCTTTTCACCCACATCCTGAAGGATCGTCCTGGCCTTTTCAAATTCCACACTGGCCTTGTCCATATCTCCCTTTTTTCTGTGGATCATACCAAGGGTGCGGAGGCACATTCCTTCTTCCCTCTTCAAGCAAGTTTGAATAGAGGTCTCCAGAGCCTCTGCACCATGACTGGAAGCCTCATCCATTCTTCCGAGCATCATACTGGCCTCGGCCAATCCACATCGGATCTGGATGATGTGGCGTTTGTCTCCCAGCCCCTTATAGATCTCAAGGCATTTATCAAAATATTCCTCGGCATGGTCTGGAGAATTACTGGCCATGTGAAGGAGTGCGATATTATACAGTGATTCTGCAATTCCATGTTTGTCCTTAATATTCTCACGGATCTCCAATCCCCTGGTCTGATACTCCAAGGCGATGTCCATATCCCCTCTGTTCATATGCACCAATCCGATATTGCTAAGAGATAGGCCAGTACCTTGTTGGTCCCCCATAGCTTCCATGATCTCCAGGCTGCTTTCATAATTCTGCAATGCCTTGCCCATATCGCCCCTGTCCCAGTTAAGATTTCCTAGATTTATGAGTGAGAAGGCTATACCGCGCTTGTCCATTACCTTCTCCCTTATCTCCAGACTTCGAGTTTGGCATTCCAGAACAAGGTCCAGGTCTCCTCTTCTACGATGGATTATACCTATATTGTTAAGCGCGGAGGCTATTCCTGGCAGATTTCCTATCTCCTCCATCAATGCCAGGCTTTTCTCCGAGTATTCAAAAGCCAGGTCATTCTCACCCTGGCTTATGTAGATATTTCCAACCATTCTGAGAGCATTGGCACTGTCCTTCTTGGCTCCCTCCACATTTTCAAAGGTATCGTATGCTCTTTTGAAACGATCCATGGCATCATCATAGGCACCTTTCCTCCAGAAGGCCGAGCCTTCACCAACCAGTATCCTTCCCAATTCCATGGGATTCGTATCACTGGCCAGCTCTCTTGCTTGACCAAATAATTCCAGAGATCTGTCGAAATCACCCTTCTTCTCATAGGTCTCACCCGTGCGCCTGAGTATCCGGGTTTGAATGTCAATGGACTCACCGCCTTCTATGATCCCAGATAGCAGGGTGAGGTTGAGAAGTGCTTCATCATAATCCCCGATCTGTATCTGGATGTCAGCCAAACTCTCCAGAATAGAGGGCTTTTCACTATCCTCTATAAATTCCAGAGCATTATTGAATGAGCGTATGGCCTCTTCATTGGCATATCTATCCCGGTACCTATTCGCAGCCAGGATGAGATAATGGCCAGCTCTTTTATCTCCAGCCTTTGAGAAATGATAGGCCAGAGGATCGAGAATATCGCCCAATTCATCCTCTCCCAGATCCATCATCGCCTCCCCCACCATCAAATGATATTCACTTCTCAGCTCAGTACCGATGCCAGTGTATAGCACATCCCTGATCTTAGCATGATCAAAGATATATTTGTCATCAAGATAATTGATAAGGCGATGATTATTCTCTATCTCCCTGAGCGACTTCAGAAGCTTGATACGGTTCAGTTCAAGGGTCCTTCCAACCACTACCGATCTGAACTCATTACCGATGACACTAGCACATTCCAGAACATCCATCTGATCCGCCCCCAGCCTATCCAGACGTCGTTTTATAACATCATAGACCTTGGATGGAATATCAAGATCCTCCAATGATCTGGTTATCTCCCATTTCCCTTCCTCATTCTGGGCAATGGTACCATCTCCCACCAGAAGCCGGGTTACCTCAAGAACAAAAAATGGGGTTCCTTCAGTCTCTTTGAATATTCGAGCCAGCAATTCTTTTTCCAGGTGCACCTTACCCAAGGCGGATATTATCATTTCCTCGGTCTCATTAGATCCCAGTCTTTTCAGCTCGATCCTATTGAATAATGATTCACGGCTCATATTCTGCATCGTGGTTTCCAGATGATGTGGCCTTCCATCATCTGTTGCGATGATATCTTCCGGGCGGTAAGTGCCGACCATGAGGACCTTCGATTGCCGGGTGTTTCGAGCCAGATAATGAATCAGGTTGAGAGTCGTAGGATCCGCCCACTGGAGATCGTCAAAGAATATCAGCAATGGAATATCCATTGCTGTTCTTTGAATTCCCAAGAGTACATTATCAAAGAGATTCTCTTGTTTTATCTTGGCATCATCAACAAGGAATCTACCATCATATTTTCCAGACCCAGTCAGATCTGCTAACCGGGGAATGAGTGCATCTGCTTCACTCATATTGCCACCCCAATTCATCAGAGCCTTTGAAGAATCTTCCAATACACTTCTCATATCGTCTATAAGGAACTCGCTCTCATTCCCCTCGATAACAGCAGCCAGTGATATCTCTCCCAATGATTGGACGAGTATCTTGTATCTGTCATAACCCAATGAACTAAGACCAGCGCCTTTGCCCTTGCCCATCATGGAAAGGGAATCCTGCACGAAATCACCGACCGCCTTCAGCATTGATGCAAATATGTCCGGGTCCAGCTCTGTTTCCTCACGTTCGACCTTGGCGACCAGCATACCGGCCTTATTGATAAGATATAATGATACCAAAAATGGTGGAGGTGCATCGGACATGACATGGAGTATGTCCAATTCCTTCAATACGGATTTCACAGGCATCAATGGTTCCTGGCTTTCAGCCAGACACCAGCCTTGGGCGATCTGGATTTCATTTTTTCCAGCCTCTTTAAAAAGCTCATTGACCAGCCTTGTCTTTCCAATACCAGCCTCTCCGGATATCAGAACAGTGGATCCATCACCTTCAAGCGACTTCATGAGAGCCTGTGTGAGCTGTGCCAGTTCATTGTGACGGCCTATAAGCTCAGGCTGATTCAAGGTTGGTCCTTCCATGTAATCATAGAATACCTCGGTCATAAATATAATTTGTTAAGTTCATCAATAAGAATTATCCAGACCTATAACTATATATATTACCCATTATTTTATCAGCCTTTACATATAATATTTAACGAACACATCCAGAGGAGTTAGTATGCGAGAACATAGTGATTGCATACAGAGCTTCAAAAAATTGAAGCTTTGAATGCATGAATGAATTCGCGCATACTAAACCTCTACATTGAATGTGTGAACTTGTTTCGCACATTCAAAAACTCGAACGAAGTGAGAGATTCAATATGGAGAGGTTAAAAATGACGACCAAAGAGCAGGCAAATGAGATATTGAAAAAAGAGAATGTCAAATGGGTGGAGGTCCAGTTCAGCGATGTCTTCGGCAGGAACAGATGTGTCTTCCTTCCTGTACGCAAGTTCGTGGATGGCCACGCATGGGAGCGCGGCGTGAATTTCGATGGGTCTTCCATCGGGTTCCTGGCCACGGATGACAGTGACATGAATGCCTATCCAGATCCAAATACCTTGATGATCCTACCTTTTGAAGATTCTCCAGGTGAAAAGACCGCCATCGTCATATGCGACATAAGGGATGTGAATACGAAACAAAACTTTCCTGGCGATCCGAGAAGCATTGCGAAGAACTCAGAAAGAGTTCTTGGCGAGCGTGGTTTTGATGGCGTAAATATTCTATCCGAGATGGAATTCTTCGTTTTCAAATCCATGGAGGCCGCCCAGATAGAGAATGATGTCTGGGGTATGGATTCCAATATAGGTGGAGGAAGCCTCAAGGTCATTCCAACCCACATCAAGCCATTGGTGGATCATGATTATATCATCAAGCCCAAGCAGGGTTATTTCCTCGCCCCTCCAGAAGATAGAGTGGCGGGATATCGTCACCAGCTTTCAAACCTCATGGAGGAATTTGGATTCCCTGTCAAGTACCATCATCATGAAAATGGTAATGGCCAGCATGAGATAGAATTTGAATTCATAGAAGGAGTCACAAAGCCCGCGGATGCCTGCGTGATCTTCAAGCAGATGTCCAGATTATTGTCACAGGACAGAGGATTCGTTCCAACTTTCATGCCAAAGCCGCTTTTCGCGGACCTGGGCAGTGGCCAGCATGCGCATCAATACCTTACAAAAGATGGAAAGAATGCATTTTTCGATGCGGATGATCCCGATCATTTATCCCAGATAGGCAGGTACTATATCGGTGGAATATTGGAATATGCCAGTGATATGGCCGCGATCACCAATCCGATCACGAATTCCTACAAGAGATTGATACCAGAATTTGAAGCTCCAGTCTTCAAATCATGGTCCTTCAGGAACCGCACTGCCCTGATAAGAGTGGCAGCACCCACTCACAAGGCCCATATCGATGTGGAGCCAAGACAGGCAGACCCCACATGCAATCCGTATCTCGCATATTCCCTATTCATCCATGCTGGACTTGAGGGGATCAAGAAGAAGATCGATCCTGGCGAGCCAGTTATCGGCGATGTGACCAAGCTTTCAAAGAGGGAGATGAAGGAGAAGGGAATAGAGATCCTGCCAACAACCCTCGAGAACGCACTGGAATTCATGGAGACATCGGATTTCGTGAAGGGCATTTTGGGCCAGAACTTATTCGACCACTACCTTGAAAAGAAACATGAGGAACTATTCGCCAAGAGGATCTATGTGTCTCCTTGGGAACATTACATGTACTTCAATAGTTGATGATCATGTATCACATGTACTTCAATAGTTAGGCAATTATAAAGTATTATTTTTGTTGCTGGCATTGAGCCCAATGCCAGCAATATAGCATTTATCATAATACAATAATTCCCATGATCAGTGCACCTTTTCATTCGATATATTTACTTTGGGAATTCCCATGGATATCCCAAGATATCCTTAATATCTCAACCGTCAATATTAATATTACATGAAAAAAAATTCAAGTAGTCAAAACAGGGAAATGCTAAGGGAGCTGAAGATAAAGATAATCGGTGTCATACTCGCCATAATACTGGTGGTCATCATCGTAATACCATTATCCATGCTCGTGAACGTACCCGCGGGCTACAAAGCCGTGGTGGTAAAAGGATTCGGGGTCGGCCATGTCTTCGACGAAGGCTGGAATATGAAGAATCCACTGTCGTCTGTGGACTTTGTCAGATACAATACACAGAGGGTGGAGTTCATCGGGGCATCATACGGAGAGGACAATGTAGGGAACATCGTTGTCAACAGCAAGGACAATGTCGCGATCTTCATGGACTTCCAGGTGGTCTTCCATCTTGAAGAAGCCTATGTGAGCGAGATAAGAGTTCAAAATGGTGACTTCGAGGAGACCATCATCGTGCCAATATGCAGATCGGTCCCCCGAGATGTGTGTGCGAAGTTCGAGGCCCTGGAGATCAGGGGTGACAGTCGTGACCTTGTGGCAGCAGCCATAGAGCGGAACATAACAGCGAAATTCGCTACCAAGCACATAATCATGGAGGAGTTCGCCCTACAGGAGATCTCATTGCCAGTCGAATATGAATCTGCCATAAACGAGAAGAAAGTGGCGGAGCAGAAGGTCATAACCGAGCAATACAATCTGGACGCGCAAGAATACATCGCTGAGAGAGACATAATAGATGCTCTGGCTCAAGCCAATGTGACCATCATAGACGCGGATGCGAAGGCAACTGCCGTGGGAATAATCATGGACCAGTTCAATGTGACCAATGAGGCAGAGGCCGCGAGCATCTACCTTCAGTGGTTGTACATAAGGGCCCTCACAGATGAGGACACGAATATCGAGTACATAATGGGAGACAATCCCTTCATACTGGACCTTGGCGATGGATCATCCCCATAATGAAAGGGAGAAAACATCAATGCCCAGCACAAAAAGCTGGGCAAACTTTAATTTTTTAATTAAAAGATCATAATATATTGATCATAAACTTACATTTGATAATCATCAAAAATGATCAGCCAATGCCCTCGATACCCCTTTCGAGAACATCTTCTCTCATTATGAGCTTCATCTCCCACCTGGCATACCTCATTGCTTTCACCTGCATGATATCCCATAGTGAAGAAGATTCATCAAAATTCATATCATGATCCTCTTCAAGCACTTTTGGTAGTGGTGGGACTGGAGGTATCTCACCACCAGAATCGAGGAATTCCTTTTCCCGCCTGGCAAGGTCCGATTCCCACTGGACAAGCTCTTCTTCCTTGAGCTTGAACTTCGCGGTCTCGTCCTCCATTATCCCCCAGACTGGGCGGAGACTGTTGGAGTCCTCATTTTCAATGTCTTGATTTGTCTGATCTTCATCGGGTGTCATGGGTTTGCCTCACAACCAGGATATATTACTGGCACATAATATTTTTGAAAGATGAACTTCTACTTCTTTGTTAAGTAATTGGTCAATGCCTTCTTCAGAGTGTCCGCCGAGAGTTTGGCACAATGATGATGATCCTCCGGGAGGTCACCCAGCTCTTTGATCACATCCTGGTCGGATATCTCAATAGCCTGGCCAATATCCTTTCCCTTGGCCATCTGGGTCGTGATGCTTCCGCAGGCGATCGTGGTACCACATCCATCCGTGTAGAACTGAACATCCTCGATGATATTGCCCTTGGCCTTGACATAGAATTCCATGGTGTCTCCGCATGAGCCAGTTATTTCTCCGAAGCCATCCGGATCACTCATCCTTCCGACATTCTGCGGGTCGTAGGATTCCTTTATGAACTTCTCGGTGTTCTTTCTCTTCAGCTCCGCATCATTGTCCAATATCATCGAACCTGAAATAGTAACTGGCCTTATTAAATTTACTCTATATTTGGTGAGATAATATATGTAAAAATCAAAGCCCAGCATATGTCCATTCATATCTCTTAAATACCCTCAAGCACTACTGGTCGAAGGAGATCATGGGCATGTGGAAGAAAAACATAGACGGAGAAGAATATTTTTTGACCAAGAGCAAGTACATGAATGGCATCCAGTGCCCGAGATTATTGTACAAAGCGGTGAACATGCCGGATGATATCCCACCGCCTGATGAGGCCACCCAGTTCATTTTCAAACAAGGTAATGAGGTAGGAGAGATCGCCAGACAGAAATTCCCTGGTGGCATCCGTATCCAGATGTTCCCATGGCACACTATCACCAAGAGGACGAAAACAGCCATCAACAGCCTGGCCGAGCATGTTTACGAGGCAGGGTTCCTTCATGATGAAGTGGTCGTGCTTGTGGATGTCCTGAGAAAGCTGGACGGCAAGACCGTGGACATCATCGAAGTTAAGCAATCCACAAGGCAAAAGGATGAACATATTCCGGATCTGGCAATACAGAAATACGTTGTCGAGGGAAATGGGTTCAAGGTCAATAAGACATTTTTAATGCATCTGAACCGCGACTATGTACATCCTGGCGATGGAGATGCGGAGCTTCTGGTCATGGAAGATTGCACAGATGAGGTGAACGAGCACCTGGCCACTGTGCCGGAAAGACTGGCCGAGATGAGAGAGACTTGCGAATTGAACTCTCCACCCAGATCGGAGATCGGCCCGCATTGCACCAGTCCGAGAGAATGCGCGCTCATGCCCGAATGCTGGGCACGAGTTCCAAAGCCATCGATCTTCAATATAACTGGCTACAGGAAAAAATGGGAGCTGTACGAGCAGGGCGTGGTCCTATTGAGCGATGTACCGGATGGCACAAAATTAAGTGTGAGCCAGCAGGCTTTCCTCGACTCGTACAGAATAGGCCAGCCGATAATAGACACCCAGGCGATACAGAACGAATTGGGTAAGATGGAGAAGCCAATTCATTTCCTTGATTTTGAGACGATAAACTGGGCGGTCCCCAAGCATGAGGGAATGCGATCCTACATGCAGGTGCCCTTCCAGTGGTCACTGCACACACTGGAAGATGGAAAATTAGAGCATAAGGAATTCCTGTGGGATAACCAAGAAGATCCGCGATTACAATTAACAGAAAAGCTGCTGGATGCCCTCGGAGACAAGGGCTCGATAGTCGTTTACTCGTCCTTCGAAAAGAGCAGGCTGAACGAGCTGGCTGATGCGTTCCCCGAGCACCGCGATAGAATTAACGCGGTCATCGACCGATTATGGGATCAGCTGGAGATATTCAGGAACTTCTACACGGATGCGGCGTTCGGCGGCAGTAATTCGATAAAGAACGTGTTGCCAGTGCTTGTGCCGGAATTGAGCTACAAGGATCTCGAAATTCAGCAAGGTGGCCTGGCGATGGCCACCTTTGCCAAGTTCATAGAAATGAAAACAGGATCTGAAAAAGAAAAGATCAGAGATGCCCTGCTGAAATATTGCGAAAGGGATACGCTGGCAATGGTTGAGATTCATAGAAGGCTGGCGGAGCTTTGAGGCTCAATTTTCATAAAAGTACTTCAATTCCTCTTCGATATTCCTCATGTTCCTCATTTTCAGATCTTCAGGAAAATAATTACTGTACTTCGGATATCCAAATCTCTTGTCCAGCAGGATGATCGCCGCCCGATCTGTTTCGGATCTGATACACCTGCCCATTGACTGGAGAACGCGGTTGATGGCGGGCGATGTGTAGCCATAAGCTCGCCCGTTCCCCCTGCCGAACTTCCTATCATAATAATCGATAAGCTGGCTCTGCTCCAGAGATGGAGGGGCAAAGGGGACTCCAACGATCATGACCGAATTTAGAAGGTTATCCTTGTAATCTATTCCTTCGGATAGAGAGCCACCCATAACTCCGAGTAGAAGACCGCCCCATGTGGACTTCAGATCCACCAGAGTATCCAGCATTCTTCTTTTCTGCGCCTTGTTCGAGGCCTGGGATTCCGCTAATATCTCCTTATCGGTCTCGATGCGGAAGCGAATTTCCTTCAGCAGGCCGTAAGATGGGAAGAAGACCGCGACATTGCCAGGTATGATCTTGCAAGCCCTGCCAATGTGCTTCGCGATGCGCTCGTACATCGCATCCGACCTCTCATTGTAAAGGGTGGTGACATCATCCGCCACATACACTGGCCGATTGGCTGGCGGGAAGGGTGATGGATAGGTTCGAAGTATCTGGGAACCATTCTCAATTCCCAGGATATCCGCGAACATCTTTGTTGGAAATAAGGTTCCGCTCATTATGATACTTGAATGGAATTCTTTGAATATCGGAGCTGAGATAACAGACGGGTCCAGTAGTCGGAAGTAGAGCTTTGACCCATCCTTCTGGCTTGATATCCTGATAAGCCCCTCAAGATCCTGCTTGTAGCCCTCGAGGAACTCGCTGACTACCGCGGCGGAACTGCTCTGGCCTTTGACCATCCGGATCTCTCCGACCTTCTTCAGCTCCTTTATGAGCGAGTCAAGGTCCATGGCCTCGAAAAGTGACTGGCCCATGATCCCTTCTATCCTTGACAGGAAGACATCCTTATCGACAACTTCCTCCTTGCCAGGGGGAACCGCATCCAGGATCTTGCGCAATTCCTTCTTCATCATATTGAGTATGTGCGCCAGTTGTTTATTGGACATCTCGGATATTGCCTCGGAAAGCATGTTCGTTGTCAGGCTTTGGGTGTAATAATTCCTTATTCGATCTGGCAGATTATGTGCCTCGTCCACTATCACGATGCACTCGTCCAGTGACTTGTCAAATGATTCAAGGATCGTTTCCCTGATATCCTGGTCGAAGATGTAATTGTAATCACATATGATGACATTGGCACTGGCCGCAGCCTTCAATGCCACTTTATGGGGACAGGAGCGATGACCAACAGCCACATCCTTCAATTCCTCCACATGAAGGATATTGGAATGTATCTGCCCTATCAGATCCTCATCTTCCGGAGCTTTGAAATAACTGCAAGTGCCGGTCTTCTGGCTGGTCCTGCAAAGGAGCGTGAAGGCCGCGTGAAATTCCTCAGATATATCCCTGGGGCACATGGCCTGCTTCGAGATTATATCCACAACTTTTATCTTGGCATTGAAGATGGAATTGATGATCTTCAAGGTGTCCACGGCGATATAATGCTGAGATTGCTTCGATGTGAGAAAGAAGACCACCTTGCCAGTCTTGAGAGATTCCGTGATAGCCGGCACCAGAGCGGCAGCGGTCTTGCCAATACCAGTGGGTGCATAGGCTAAAAGATGTTTATTCAATTTTATGGCCGTGCTGGCATCCTTGATGAACTGTGCCTGTCCATCTCTGGCTGTAGGGTGTGGAAAATATGGAATGGTGGGATGTCTGGCATGAGCCTCTGTCATCTTGGGGGATGCGGCAAAGGCCGGATTTTTCTTCTTTAACTGATCGAAAGACATTCTCTCCGCAGGTGGTGATGAGCTTTTTGACCTGATCCGGCTATTACCCGAGCTGTGGCTTTGCTTGCTGCACTTGGGACAAAAGGTCTCCTTTGTCCCTCCCCTTTTTCGTATCTTCATTAAGGTTCCACAACCATCACAGAACATGGACATTATGACGGCTGATGAGCTTAGAGTATTAGAGGGCTTTCATGGGGTTAGTGAAAGTATTGATTCAGTATATCCCGATTGGTAATAATAAGTATAGGCAAATAATATATATGTAAGATTTATTGCATTGGTTATCCATATATATTCCCAAATTTATTTGAGGAAGAGCCATGAAGCACAATTCACCCATAAAATCGAACGATATAGGATCTGCCATAATTCCACAGTCCAAGGGCTTTACCAATGGTAATTCCAGCCATAACCATACGGGATTCACCAATGGAAGCACAAAAGCGCAGAAGGACATGACCGTGATCGGTGGGATGACCAATGGCATTAGGAACTCTGGCATGGTGAATGGCAGTGGAATGGTAAATGGTAGTGGACTCGTTAATGGTAACGGTCTTGTCAATGGAAATGGCATGGTCAACGGCAATGGTTTGGTTAATGGAAGCGGACTCGTTAATGGCAACGGCCTTGTCAACGGCAATGGGCTTGTCAATGGAAATGGCATGGTGAATGGCAGTGGAATGGTAAATGGAACTGGCATGACCAATGGCCTGGTCGGCACACCAAGGCTCAGTATTAACAATAAGGCCATGGCTCCGAAAAAGACCTCGTATGTTCTGATAGTGGTCTTCATATTGATGATAACTTCGTCCTTTGCAGTATTGACTGGAACAGACGATGAAGCTATTATCGAGGGCATCTCGGTCGATGGAATATTCGAGGATTGGACAGAAGAACCACTGACAACGGATACTGGTTCCGTGACCACGCAGTCACTGGACATAGATTCATACGGTGTATCCACAAATGATGATGGACATTCCTTCATATATGCGAAGGCAAAAGGGAATTGGATGTCATCAGCAGAAGCCCAGAGTCTTCTGGTCTTCATTGATTCTGATAATTCCGCGAGTACTGGCTATTCCATAGAAGGAATTGGCGCGGACAATGTATTGGATATCTATGGATGGGATGGAAAGATATCTGGCAAGCAATTTGGTGAGTTCATAGGCGCGGACAATAATGATTATTCATGGAGATTCTCAAGTATTCAGGCGAGCGCGGTCAATAATGAACTGGAGGCCAGCATACCGAAAGTACTGGATGCAAATGCTAAGTTATTGTTCATGACCCGTAGCGGCAACTCTGTAACCGAGATATGCAATGCTCACATCTCCGAGGGAAAGGGATCACTGATTGTTGAGCAGATACCGAAGGATGTGAATGGCATAGTATCAGCAAATTCAGTATTGGATCTCAAGCTCACAGCATATGGAGAGGATATCACTGTCAACAGTATCACATTCAGCAATATTGGTATCACAGCATCTGTAGCCGGATTGCCAGTTACGATCACAGCTGGCCAGACATCGACACTCAGCGCGAGCGGAAGTATCACATCCCTCGGTGATGGAACCTTCATAAGCACCAAGGTATCCAGCATTACATCGAATGGAGTTAATTCCATAATCGGAGACGGGGTCAAGGCCTATGTGAACTCCGGTCCAGATGATATCAACATCGATGGGGCTTTCGCCGACTGGACAGGAATCAGCAGATCATCCGACACACAAGGAGATGTTGATAATCCAGACATCGATACTTTGGAATATGCTGCCACCAACTCCACCAATGATGCTTTCTTCTACCTGAAGATCGATCCAAATGGTATGATGATGGGGGGTAGTCAAGTACCTCATGGCAGACATAAGGCCACTTCCACAGGAGGAGGCGAAACCACACCTCCAGGCGAGCCAGGAACTCCATCAACACCAGCACCATTGATAAGGACTGGTGGAGAAGATATGTCCAGAATATATGTGGATACAAAAGCAGGCGGACAGAAAGTGGGCGGCATCGAAGCCGACTTTTTGATAGAGATCAAGGGGATCGATGGAGATATCACCTCGAGTAAATTATATGGCCTACCAGCAAAGAATTTCATTCGTGATGTTCCAGCAGGAAATGGAATAACAGAATTGGAAACTGGCGTACCAATTGACGATATAGATTATATTGGCATCATGCAGGTTTATTTCCAATCAACCGACTGGAAGAGCAATATGGACGACACAGACCCTTATACTCTGATTCCAGCATTGCAGAATATCACGCTGAACAATACAGGTAATGGAACAAGGAGCGGGGGTGAATACGAGACTGACGATTACGGAACAGCCTCGGTCTTTGAATCTGCATCCACATTATACACCTCCATAGTTTATGACACATCAACTGGCAATATCGTGGTCGCATACCAGGGAGCGAGCAATGATGGAACTGCAGTTGTAGGAACCGTGTCTGGAGACGCCATCACATTCGGAACTCCAGCAACCTTCACAACTGGCCTTATATCAGCAACTTGGGTATCCGCAGCATTCGACTCGAACAATAACAAGGTGGTGATATCATATCGTGGAGAATTTGGATATGGACATGCGATAGTTCCTTCAATAACTGGCACGACCATATCATTCCCAACAGCGGCAACGGTATTCGCTGTGGGAAGCACGATCTATACTGCTACCACCTTCGACCCATCAACCAACAGGATAGTGATATCTTATCAGAATCAAACTGCTGGAGGACAAGGAAGGGCAAGGGTTGGGGTAGTAAGTGGCACAACCATATCTTTCCCATCACCGGAAGTGGCCTTTGAAACCACAGGAACCACATATATTTCATCCACATTCGATTCTACCAATAACAAAGTAGTAACTGTTTATCAGACCGCGGCTGGTGCCAAGGCAAGGGTCGGAACTGTATCGGGCACGACAATCAACTATGGTACTGCAGTGACTTACACCACAAGCAATACCAACTACATCTCCACAACTTTCGATACCACGAATGGCAAAGTGATCATAGCCTACACGGATGTGACCAATTCCTTCAATGGAACAGCAATAGTCGGAACTGTATCGGGTACAGACATCAGTTTCGGAACAGCTGCCGTATATGAAGCTGGCGCAACTCACAGCAATGCCATTACCTATAATTCTGTGACTGGACAATTGATGATCGCCTACAGAGAGACCATTTCAAATTACGGAAAAGGTGTATTGGGATCAGTATCCGGCACAGACATCAGTTTCGGCTCACCAGTAACATTCAATACCGATACTCCAGCATATATCTCAATTGCATATGATCCTACAAATGAGCGAGGGATCATCACATACCAGGATGGAGGCAATTCAAATTACGGAACAGCTGTCACAATGGATGTTCCCGAGTTCCCAACGCCATTACTTCCAATACTAATCATGCTTGGAATGGCATTCATTATTCAGAGAAAGCGCAGGGAGGTGGTCTTGTGAGCAAGAAGAAAGTGGAAGAAATTGAAGACCTAGCAGAGTGCCCCACCTGTGGAGAACTTATTCCCGAAGATGCTGGCAAGTGCCCTGAATGTGGCGAAGAGTTCGATGAGGGCTTTGAGGATGAAGAGGTAGAGGCTGTGGAAATAAAAGAAGAGCCAAAAGCAAAACCCAAGATGGAAAAGAAGTTCAAAAATGATAAGAATAAAGATAAAGAGGATAAGAAGAAGTTAAAGGAAAATATCCAGAAGGAAAAGGAACTGGATAAGATGCCTGAAACTTCTGGTGTCAAGTACACGCTTCTCATCATAGGCATCATGCTTTGCCTTGCCGGAATGTTCGGAGTCGTAGGGCTGAGAACTGGTATCGTGCAATCACTGCTTGGAGATGCAAATGCATACCCTGGCATTGGATCTGTAGAGCCAAGTGGGCATATTGTTTCCATAATACCTTTCGTGGGAGGACTTGTCACCATATTCTTCTGGGGTATCAAGAACGAGCCTCTTTACGTCGAAAAGGGAGAACTGGTGGAAGAGGAGAAGGAAGATAAATTCTCCTTTGAGGATGAAGAGGATGATAAAGAAGAGGAAGAAGTTACCGTCCCAGAGCCAGTTAAACCTGTTAAAGAATTGAAAATTGAAAGGCCCAAGCCAGTTGTGCGTAAAAAGCCAGTTCCTGTAAAAGAAAAGGCAGAGATAGAAGAGATCATGGACGATATTGACGACATCGATGCAGAAATTGAAGATACCGTGGATGATGTCGAAGAGCTCGATGGACTGGCAGAAAGCCTTGCTGAAGATGAGAGAAGAGAAGCTTGCAGATCGATACTCATGAACGCCATCCTGCTTGATGAGGACAGAAAAGTATTGGCAAAGCAGATCTTACTTGGAGTAAAAGAAGATAATTTCAAGATAATGGTCAAAAAAGCCGAGCAAAAGAAAATAAAGAAAGAGGCCGAGCTCAAGAAGCAATATGAGAAAATGGATGCAGAGGAGATCGGCACTAGCCTTGAGGATGAGCTGGCTGCGGAATTAGCACTGCTGGAAGAAGAGCTCGAGGATGATGAAGAGGACCTTGAAGAGAAGATCTTGAAGGAAATAGAGGACCTCGAGGATCTGTAGGTGGAACATTGGCTCAGTTGAAATTGAGAAGAAGGCACAGGCTCAGACGCAAGGAGATAGTCAAGCTCAGCGGAGAATTGAAGGATATTCTGGAATGTGATACCTTCAATGAAGAGGATAATGTAGAAACTGCCAATGCTGGAGATAATGATCTCATCCTGTACAAGGGAGTTCCTTTTGGTATATACATTGATGAAAAGCCCTTTCTTTTGATAAGAGGCATACTGAAATTCATGCCAGATAAAAAATGGATCACTGTCGATATGGGGGCTGTGAAATTCCTGGCCAATGGGGCGGATGTGATGTCCCCGGGCATTGTGGATGCTGATATGGGAATTGTTCCTGGAGAAGGTGTCTGGATAAGGGATGAAAGGAACAAGAAGCCACTGGCTGTCGGGATCGCCCAGATGCCAGCGAATGAAATGGTCAATACAAAAAGCGGTAAAGCGGTCAAGACCATCCATTATATCGGAGACAAGATCTGGAAACTGAGCGAGGAATAGGCTCGCTCATGCTCATTTATACTTAATCTATATATATTAAAAGGCTATGTAGCGGTCTACTCTGTCACAGGTAATGTGGATTGAATGAGCGAACTGGGTTCGCGCATGCAGAACTTCGAAAGAGGTTCGAAATGGAGAGATTCAATATGGTTGAATTCAAAGCAAATATATCTGACCAGAAATCAGGAAAGTCCTATCAAAGGGAAATAAGCGGCCATCAGGCCAGTGCACTTCTAGGTAAGAAGATAGGAGATACAGTAGATGGTATCTTCATGGAAATGCCTGGATACAAGCTGGAGATAACTGGTGGTAGCGATAAAGATGGTTTTAGCATGAGGAAGGACCTTCCAGGGCCACGCAGAAAGAAACTTCTTGTATCAAAGGGTATTGGCTTCAACCCCAATAAGGACGGCGAGAGGAGAAGGAAGAACTACAGAGGAGATACAATATCTCCAGACATAGTTCAGCTTAATCTGAAGATCGCCAGAATGGGGCCAAAGAAAGTGGAAGATCTTCTTGGCTCCCCAGAGGAGACAAAATGAAGGGTAAAAAACAGCCCGAAGTGAATATAGGCATGATCGGCCATGTGGATCATGGTAAGACAACCCTAACAAAAGCTCTGACTGGCGATTGGACAGACAGACATTCTGAAGAGATCAAGCGTGGAATTTCTATTAAGCTGGGATATGCAGATGCCACTATCTACAAATGTCCAGATTGCTCAGAAGGCGAGAATTATTCAGTAAAGAAGAAATGCTCCTGTGGTAAAGCTGCAGAGGAGCAAAGATCCATATCTTTTGTAGATGCACCAGGGCACGAGACCCTGATGGCCACCATGCTCTCAGGAGCGGCCATCATGAATGGTGCTCTTTTACTCATTGCGGCCAATGAAACATGCCCACAGCCACAGACCAAGGAACACCTGATGGCATTGACCATATCAGGTGTTGAGAATATCATCATAGTTCAGAACAAGATAGACCTGGTAAGCGAAGAAGAGGCGATGAAGAACTTTGAAGAGATCAAGGCATTTGTTAAAGGTTCCATTGCAGAAAATGCACCAGTCATACCGATATGCGCCCACAATGAGGTGAATGTCGGATATCTGATAGATGCTATCCAGGATCATATCCCATCTCCCGAATTGCAGGAAGACTTGCCAGCCAGGATGTTCGTGGCAAGATCATTTGACGTTAATAATCCCGGAGGCGGGCCAGATGACCTCATTGGTGGTGTCATTGGCGGTACTCTTATCCAGGGTGTCTTCAAGAAGGGACAGGATATAGAGATCTCACCGGGTGTGAAGATAGAGATAAAGGGACAAACAGAATGGACCAAGATACATACCAAGATAACTTCCCTATATGCGGGCAATAAGCTCCATAAAGAAGTGAAGCAGGGTGGCCTCATCGCGGTCGGGACATTGCTCGACCCTAATATCACAAAATCAGATACATTGATCGGCAGGGTGGTAGGAACCCCTGGCACATTACCAGATGTTCTTCATTCATTTTCAATGAACATCAACCTTCTGGAAAGAGTCGTAGGATCCGAGAAAGAGCTGGAGGTGGACAGCCTGAAGACCAATGAGCCACTTATGCTCAATGTCGGCACCAGCACCACAGTGGGGATGGTATCCAGCGCCAGAAAGGACGTTGCAGATGTCAAGCTAAAGATCCCTGTCTGTGCGGAGAAAGGCCAGAGAGTGGCCATCAGCAGGCGTATTTCCGGCAAGTGGCGGTTGATCGGGTACGGTATCATAAGATGAAGATAGTTATCGCGGACTCAAACGCCCTTCTCATGCCTTTTAAGAATTCTATCAATATCGATTCCGAGCTGGCAGGCATTTTAGGTAGCTACAAGATCATGGTCCCCGCTCCGATAATCGGGGAGCTTAAGAAATTGAGTGATAAGATCCCAGAGGCAAAGATCGCATTGAAGCTGGCCATGACGAAGGAGCTGGTGGAGACTGAAACAATGGGCGATGCTTCGGTGATAGAGGCCGCTGTCAAGATGGATGGGATAGTCCTGACGAATGATAGAGAGCTCATTGGCATTGCCTTGAAGCAGAGAATTCCGGTCATCAGGATGATGGGAAAGAAGAGACTGGTTCTCACAGATCACAAGAATCGATAGTGCGTGATCGCATATCATCCGTACACCATGAATTGACAATATTGCAGTGCACACACTTTGATATTTTGAAGCAAAGTGTTTTTATGAGATATGTATAACCATCTCGCATGAACTGGGAAATCGAGATATTGAAGATACTGGGCCTCAGGGGCGCCCTAAATGGCTTCATAACCGTCACATCCAGTGAGCTGGCTGAAGACCTTGGTACCAGCCAGCAGACCGCCTCCAATCGTATTCTATCACTTCTCAAGAATGGAAGTATAGAAAGAAAAATGGGCACGAGGCATCAGAGGATCAAGATCACTGCCAGAGGTAAAGACATGCTCTGCAAGGAATATGCAGATTACATGGCCATGTTCAAACCAGTGGAGAAGATCATCATGAAAGGAACTGTATCTGCGGGATTGGGAGAAGGACAATATTATGTCGCCCAGTATGCGGATCAGTTCAAGACCAGTCTGGGGTTCAAACCATTTGAGGGAACTCTGAACCTTACAGTGGATGAGGAAAATGCGCAGAAACTGAGCCATGTTCCCAGATCCGCAATTATCGAGATCAAGAGCTTCAAGGCAGATGGCCGGAGCTTTGGGAAAGTATCCTGCATACCTGCGAGGATCAGGGATGTGCAATGCGCCATCGTGATACCAAAACGATCACATCATATCAATGTGATCGAGGTACTGGCCCAGTACCATCTTAGAAAGAATCTGAAGATCGAAGAGGGAGAAGACCTTGAGATCATCATAGATATTGAGTAAGATGGCAATATATTAAGTATGGATATCAAATTAATGCTATACAGAGTGGTTCGATGATAGATATATTACTGGTATGGGGGATCATAATAGCTTCCCTATTGTACGTGGCCTGGAAAAAGGCTTACATGAGCCAGATATTAATTATTGCCAATTTCATCATATTCATCTACTACATCATACTGGATCAGACCGATATCGTAAGAGCTTACTACATGGTGGATGATCTCACTTTCGTGCCTGCCAGATTGGGAGATCTAGAACACGCGCACACGCTCATAACATCGATGTTCATGCACGCCAATGGCTTCCATATTCTGGGAAATTGTCTTTTCCTCTACCTGCTGGGTATGCCACTGGAGGAAAGGATCGGAACAAAGAGATGGACGATCCTGTATTTCTCGACCGGGATAGTCGCCACTTTCAGCTTCTACATGCTCAATATGGATTCGACTGGCCATCTTCTGGGGGCATCTGGAGCCATCTTCGGCATTGCTGGCTCCCTGCTCATACTCTATCCCAAAGACAAGGTGCTGCTTCCCATACCACTCTTCTTCATCATGCTTTTCAGAAGAGTGAGGGTTTGGATAGCTGTTGGTCTTTTGTTCGTTATAGAGACCATAATGGTCGTGATATCCAGCCAGGACGGAGTGGCGCATATCGCTCATGTTGGTGGTCTGATAGCTGGTATATTCCTGGCCCCGATGATATTCGAAAGAACAAGAACAGAATCAGAAAAAGATATCGACCTATCCAGCCTCAAGGAAATTGCCACCACACAGAAGGAATTGGAAATACTGGATAAGATCGAGACCGAGGATGTTGAGGATATCAGAAAGGTGTGGGTGGACGAGTTCTTCAAGGTAGCCACTTGCCCGGATTGCTCCCGACCACTTGAGAAAGTTTCTGGGAAGATCAAGTGCGAGTGCGGACGGGAATTCAAGGTGCTGAAATAGATTATTTCAGGTTTATTTCTCACCCTTCGCCTTCTCAATAATATCCTCAAATTTCTTAACACTGGCCTCAATATCATCAGTGGCAACTGTCGCACTGATGGCGCAGACAGAATCCGCACCCGCTTTCACAACACTTTCCAGATTATCCAGGTTAATACCCCCGATCGCTATAACTGGTAGATCGGTGGCCTTTCTGAACTCCGTGATGCCGGCCAACCCAAGAGGCTGGCCAATATCCGCCTTTGTTTTTGTGAAGAAGACCGGGCTCACCGCGATATAGTCCGCGCCCTTTTCTTCAGCTTCTGAGACATCGGCCAGTGTGCTGCAGGATATGCCAATTATGCCATTCGGGAAAATGCGCCTCGCTTCCTCCAGGGGCATGTCCGATTGCCCAAGATGAACACCATCGGCATCCACATCCAGGGCGATCTCCACGCTATTGTTTATCAGAAGATGAACACCAGCTTTTTTACACATGTTGATAAGTATCCTTGCCTCGGCCATCATTTCTGTTTTGGATCGGTTCTTTTCCCGATACTGGATGACCCTGGCTCCGCCCATTATCGCATCATGCACGTCCTTCATGCAATCCTGCTTTGTGAGATTGGAATCTGTGATGAAATAGAAGTTCCAGTTTATTTCATTATCACTTTTACTCGACATCCGCATTCGCTCCTTTGCGGATGTCCTCTGGACCGATATTCATAATGCTGTCGAACATGTGCATCTTCATAGTGCCTGGCCCACTTGCCTTTTCAGCTGCCATCTCGCCCGCGATGCCGTATACGACCATCGCGTTTGCGGCTGATTGAGTAGGGTTATCACTGATAGCGACGAAAGCTCCGATCACTGAAGCGGCCATGCAGCCAGTCCCAACAACCTCGCCCATCCTGGCATGTCCATTCCTGATCTTGAACACCCTTCTGCCATCGGTGATGATATCTTCTACACCTGTAACGACCACGGTGCAACCAGCATTGTCGGCCAGTGACTTCGCATGAGATACCACGTCCCCATCATGGGAGATCGACTCAACTCCACGAACCTCGGCCTGAGCTCCGGCCAATGTAGCTATCTCGCCCGCATTGCCCTTTATCACGGTAATCTGGACTTGATCCAGTATCTTCCGCGTGCTCTCGGTTCGAAGTGTTGTGGCTCCGGCTCCGACAGCATCCAATATGACTGGCTTGTGAAGGCTATTGGCCTTTTTACCAGCCTGGATCATGGCGTGTATCAGCTCGGGAGTGAGTGTTCCGATGTTCAGAACGAGGGAATTGGCTATACCTACCATTTCCTCCACTTCATCTTCCGCATGTGCCATGACGGGGTAAGCGCCCAGACTTCGGGTCATGCTCGCGCACTCGGATATCGTCACCCAGTTGGTTATGTGATGTACCAACGGAGGTACCTCTCTCAGAAATTCCAGATCACTTACTGCGGATTCTACTTTGAAATTTGTCATTCATATCACCTATTGGGTTCACCTATCAGAATTGGTGAACCCTGTATGTGGCGGTGAATCTGACCATGGCTAATAAATGTTGTCAGTTAACAATGAATAAGACCATTTGGAATACATGGATGGATCAGTCGACCTTGACCAGCCAGACCTTGAGCATGCGCTTGTCGATCGTCCATTCCTTGAAGGCCCCATCTGGTAGCTCGCCAATGACCATCTCATCGGCCAATATCTCGCGGCCGATGTAGTCCTTGTTCTGTTCGATGGCATTCACCATCTCGTCATCGCCATCGAAGCCGATCTTTATACGCTGGTCGTACTGGAGGTCCTCGTCCTTCCTGAGGCTCTGTATTCTGCGGACGACATCTCTAGCAATTCCCTCGCTTGCCAGTTCCGGTGTGAGCTCCATATCGATGAAGACCTTGAAGCCCTGGCCCTCTGCGATCGCCGCATTTGCCATATCTGGATCTGTGGCGGAGAATTCCATGGATTTGACATTTAATTCCTCTTGTACCAGGGGAATTAACTCATCATACAATTGCTCGCCTTCCATGACGACGACAGCCTTCGAAAGTGGTTGTCGTAGCTTGGATCCAGATGTCTGTCTCGCATTTCTGCCGGTCTCGGACATCTTCCTGGAAAGGGTCATCATCCTTTCCAGTTCCATGTCGATAAGACTTTTATCGGATTCGGGATATGATGTCAGATGTACACTGGTTGGGGCATCCTTATCAATGCCAACTACCAAATTCTGATACATAGCTTCAGCCAGATAAGGGGTGAAGGGAGCCATCATCCTGGCCGTGTCCACCAGCACCCTGTAAAGTGAAGAATATGCGGAATTCTTATCCTCATCCACATTCTCTGTCCAGAATCGGCGACGGGAACGGCGTACATACCAGTTGCTCAGATCATCAATGAAATCGAATATCGCTCTAACTGATTTATGAAGCTCCATTTTTTGAATTCCGCTTTGTACTGCGGAATTCGCACTCTGCAACCTGGACAATATCCACTTGTCCAGCAGATGCACTGGCTCGCTCTCGTTCCTTGGATCGAAACCATCCAGATTCGCATTGGAAACATAGAATGAATACACGTTCCATAGTGTATTCATCACCTTGCTATGTGCTTCCTTGAGCGATGCATCACTGAACTTCTGGTTGGTCCAGCATGGCGCGGATAGAAGTGCTATTCGTGTAGCATCCGCCCCAGACTTGTCAAATGTCTCATGAGCATCGACCGACGTGCCCTTGGACTTGGACATCTTCTGCCCGTCATTATTGAGCAGGAGACCCTGTGTCAGGCACTTCTTGTAAGGTGAAGTTCCAAAGGTCGCTGTATTGACCGCCAGCAAGGTGTAGAACCATCCACGCGTTTGGTCGATGGCCTCGGTTATGAAGTCCGCTGGATAGGAGGTGTCGAATAGCTCCTTGTTCTCAAATGGATAGTGGAATTGTGCGAAAGGAGCGGAGCCTGAATCATACCAGGTGTCTATGACGTATTCCTCTCTCGTCATCCTTTTTCCGCAATCTGGACATGGTATGTTCAGATCGTCCACCCATGGTCTGTGGGGCTCGAAATCATCGGGAAGATCTCCCGCCATCTTCTTCAATTCCTCAAAGCTCCCGATGCATATCTCCTTGGAGCAATCGCATCTCCAGACCGGAAGTGGTGTTCCCCAGAACCTGTTCCTGCTCAGAGCCCAATCCTTCAGTTCATCAAGGAAATTACCAAAGCGTCCGTCCTTGAGATGCTCTGGCTTCCATTCGATCGTCTGATTGTTCGCAACCATCTCATCCCTTAATTGAGACATGCGGATGAACCACGAATCCAATCCGTAATATAGAAGTGGTGAATCACATCTCCAACAATACGGATAGCTATGAACGTAATTCTCATCCTTATACAATCTATTATTATCATCAAGGTGGACCAATATCTCCACATCCAGGCCCTTCTTTTTAACAAAGCTACCCTGCCATTGTGTGACCAATTCGTTAAACTTTCCTTCCATGTCCACGGTATGCTTGGCCGGCAACCCGATCTTCATTCCCAGATTGTAATCGTCCTCACCGTACATGACGGCTGTATGAACCACGCCAGTACCTTCTTCGGTGGTTACGAAGTCGGCAGCGACGACTTCGTAAGCCTTCTTGCCTTCCTCACGGAGGTCCATGAAGTCGAAAAGTGGATGATATTTCCATCCAATCATTTCCTCGCCTTTGATTACACCCAGTAGTTCGTGATCACCCTCTATCACCTTCTCGACGAGGTCCATGGCGAGAAGTAGTTTCTCTCCCTTCTGCTCCACTATTGCATAATCGATGTCCTTGCCAACTGCCAGTGCGACATTGCCCGGTAATGTCCAGGGTGTGGTCGTCCATGCCAGGATGGATGCCTCTGGCCCAAGTTTATCTTGATCATACTCGGATAATTTGAATTTGAGTGTGGCTGAAAGCTCCTTCACGTCCTTGTAGCCCTGCGCGACTTCATGACTTGACAGTGGCGTCCCGCATCTGGGGCAGTAAGGAACTATGTAATGCCCTTTCTCCAACAATCCCTTATCATAGATCGTCTTGAGGGACCACCAGACACTCTCGATGTAATTATCATCCATGGTGATATAGGGGTCTTCCATGTCGATCCAGAAGCCCAATCGTTCTGACATGGCCTTCCATTTCCCCTCATATTTCATGACGGATTTTCTGCAAAGGCGGTTGAACTCCGCTACTCCGAATTCCACTACCTGGGTCTTTGATCTCAGACCCAGTTCCTTTTCCACGCCTATCTCGACAGGCAAGCCATGGCAATCCCAACCGCCTTTCCATGGGAACACGTGATATCCTTTCATCGCGTGGTATCTTAGAAAAACATCTTTGATCGCACGGCCAGCAGAATGCCCAATGTGGGGAATACCATTGGCAGTTGGCGGGCCTTCCAGGAATATGAACTTCTCATTACCCTGGTTCTTGGCGCGCAGCTTACCGAATATGTCATTCGCCTTCCATTGGCTAAGTGTCTCCTCCTCCTGCTTCGGAAAGGAGACAAAGGTCGGTACATCAGCAAAGATTTTATCTATTTCAGAACCCATGAAAAAAACCTCCAGAAAAGATATCTGGCATGAGCTGGGCGAACGGTCACTTTATCTAATTATGATCGTGGCTGAGCTCATTAGTCGTGGTAAGAAGGTACAATATATAGGTTTTTCGTAGAGGCGGAAGTTCAATAATTTCAATAGAGGTTAACCTAGACGTTCTGTTGAAGTTCATGTACGATCAATCTACTGGACACCTCGAAGACTAATCCTCGGCTTCTTCAGAAACTAATGGCCTCAGCATTCTGCCACTCGATATTCTAGGAGTGGCACTTCCTACTGGCCAGAACATCTCGTCAAAGGCTATACGGTACTCGTCATACAGAATGTCCATTTCATCAAATAATGCATATGGCTTTCCTTCGAACTCCTTTTTCCCCCTCTTTCTAGAAGGGGCATATATTAGATCTCCTGATTCGTCATATATGTCTATATTTCAACCCCCTTTTCCACAATTTACAATTCGAATATAAATTGTGTGTAATTAACAATTCTTAGGATATCTATATAATACTTTTTCATGCGATTGAGAAAAGGTTAATTTTTCTTTGGGTATCTGGGATATCCCATATCGCTTTTATATTCTCTGAAGCGATATCTGGGTTGATAATAGATGATAGGCGAATTATTACTAATGATACTGGGCTTCTTTTTATTGTGGAAAGGAAGCGATCTGACGGTTGACGCGTCCAAGAATCTGGCAACCAAGTTCGGGATATCCCATGCGGTGATAGGCCTGACCCTGGTGTCTGTTGGCACCTCCCTTCCCGAGATATTCACCAATGTGTATACCGGCCTCCGGGTCAATGCAGGGGCCGAGGTCAGCGGGATCGCGGTCGGTATGATCCTGGGCAGCCAGATATCGCAGATCACTTTCATTCTCGGAGCCGCAGCTCTGGTGGGCATCATGTATGCCAGTGAGTTCACTTTCAAGCGCGATGTGCCAATGATGTTCGTGGCCATCGCCATGTTCTTCATGGTGGGATTGGATGGCCAAGTAACTCGTGTGGAGGGAGTGATGCTGATCACCATCTACCTTGTTTATTTGTTCCTGATAAACAAGCAAGACCATGTTGCTGGCAATATCAAAAATGAGATGAAGAACGGAAATCACAAAGAGATCAGCACTAGCAAGCAGGCGGGCATGGCCATTGTAGGACTGGTCATTCTCATAATCGGGGGAATATTCGTTGTGGACAATGCGGAGATCCTCGCCGGGGAATTCGGAGTTTCAAACACACTTATCGGTATACTGGTCATCGGGCCAGGAGCTGCATTGCCAGAGCTATCCGTGGCTGTATCCGGCATGAAAAAGGAGGCAGAGGGCATCTCATTGGGCGCGCTTATCGGTTCCAATATCACAGACCCGCTCCTGTCATTCGGAGCAGGAGTGGTGGTGGCTGGCTATGCCTTTGACCAGAATCTTTTGTGGTTCGACATACCTTACTGGACCATGGCAACGGCGATCGCCGTCACCCTAATGTGGCCAGGCAAGAGGATCGGCAGGCTGAAGATCACTGGTGTTATCCTCATTTCACTCTTCCTGGTGTACGCGGCTTTGAAGCTGATGATGTTGTGATTTTTGGCTTAAAGCTTTTATAGACAAATCACATTTTGAGGATTGAGATAATGGGATCCGACGAGGCAAAGATAGAGAAAAAGAGACTCAAGGCGGAGCAGAAGGCCAAGAAGAAGGCGGCCAAAGCAGAGGAAAAAGAAGATAGCCAGCCTGTAGAATCTGAGAAACAGCAGGCTGTTGAAAAGCCTGCTGTCATAGAATCTTCTTCAGTTCCTGTACCACAAATACAGCTAGAACCTATACCACAGCCAAAGATAGTAGTCGAGATGCCCCACGTGCCCTGGTACAAGGATCCTAGATGGATCAGTGCCATCATCGGAGCAGTTAGCTTATCGCTGGCATTGATAAGTATTTTCACGGATTGGCTGTAGTTTAATAAGGCCAGAAAGAAAAGGATTGAAGTATCTTATAACAGATGTAGCAAAAGGCTATTACCAATATATAGGGCAGAATTCCAGTACTGGAAATACCTCTTATTTTTTTCCTAGGAACAGTATATTGTGGGGATTGAATATGAACTCCTTTACTAGACATCATATTGAATAATGGTTAATGATTATTTAAAGCATACTTGGGCTTTCCCTGAAATTTATTCCCGCAATACCTGCCCAGCGATGACCATCTTCTGGACCTCGCTGGTCCCCTCGTATATCTCGGTTATTTTAGCCTCACGGTACATCCTTTCTACTGCGTAATCCTTGATGTATCCGTAACCACCGTGTATCTGGACAGCGTCACTGGTGACTTCTCTGGCGATCTTGGAAGCGTACAGCTTGGCCATCGCGCTTTCTTTGCTGAACCTCGCTCCCTGGTCTTTCAGGTGTGCAGCCCTATAAACGAGATACCTGGCGGCCTCGATCTTTGTCGACATGTCAGCCAGCATCCACTGGATAGCCTGGAATTTACCAATTGGCCTTCCGAACTGCTCGCGCTCCTTCGCATACTTGATGGACTCTTCCATCGCCCCTTCAGCAATGCCAAGTGCCTGGGCCGCAATACCTATCCTGCCACCGTCCAGCGTGGTCATTCCGACCTTGAAGCCATCTCCTTCCTTGCCGAGTAGATTTTCCTTTGGAACTCGGCAATTCTCGAATACAAGCTCGGAAGTCGCGGAAGCCCTGACACCCATCTTGTCCTCCACAGTTCCGTAAGTGTAGCCAGGAGTTCCCTTTTCAACAATTATCGTGCTCAATCCCTTGGTTCCCTTCGAAGGGTCTGTGGAAACTATAATGATGGCGACATCGGCCTCGCAGCCACTGGTGATGAATATTTTGTCGCCATTTATGACATAATCATCCCCATCAAGAACGGCCTTTGTTCTAACCGCGCCAGCATCGGAACCCGCGCTTGGTTCTGTAAGCGCGAAGGCACCCAGTTTCTCACCACGTGCCAGTGGTTTGAGGAATTTCTCTTTCTGCTCGGGTGTCCCGAACTTATAAATTGGATAGCAGCAGACCGAATTATGCACCGCCATGATCACACTGGTACTGGCACAAACTTTGGCGATCTCCTCGATAACAATAGCGTAAGAAATGGAATCCACACCAGCTCCACCATATTCCTTCGGAACTGCCAATCCGAGCATATTGAGCTTGCCCATTTTCTTCAGCACGTCCCATGGAAACTCTCCGCTCATGTCTATATCATGAGCGATTGGCTTGACCTCTTCCTCGGCAAAGCGCCTGGCCATCGTGCGAACCATTTCCTGTTCCTTAGTAAGATTGAAATCCATTTTATCCACTTCCGCATGCTGTTATTGGACTTGGGAACTTATGATTAGATAAATATCTTTTGAGAATCTTATCTACTTTCGAACAACGATCGAAAGCACATCCTCATCTTTCAAAACATGACCGATGGACACTCTCTGGCCAGGGAACTTCGCGCTTGGTCCCCAGACTCTGGCATACCTGAATTTTTCACGGAAGTCGCGATGTAGGTAGTCGCAAACAATACCAACTGTCGAATCCTCTTTGATAACCAGTGGTTCTATCAGATCCGCATCCTGGCCTTGCGGTTTGAGGAATATCCTGACGAACTGGCATATATCGAATATTTCTTGTTTGAATTGCTCGATCATAAGATCCTTTTCCGCGGACATCCTGAAGACATTCCAGCCGTCCAGTGCCTCGATCACCTTGTCCACCTCTTCCTTTGGAAGCAGATCAATTTTATTCAGAACGACTATGGCATCGACATATACTTTATTCCCGGATAGATAATCGATAAGCTGGTCCTCATCGATATCCTCCCTCAGGACGATATCGGCATTGATTATTCCATAAGAGGACATGATGTTCTTGACCATTTCCTCATCCATCTTGGTCATTTCCACGGTGTGATTGACATTCAGGCCACCCCTAAAGCTCTTGTAGATCTTGATATCCACTGGCTTGGAATTGATACGCATGCCAGCCTTGTAAAGTTCACGGACAATGATATCGATGTCATAACGGAAGACATCGACCATCAGAATGAGGAGATCCGCGCTTCTAGCGGCCGCGATTACCTCTCTGCCACGCCCTTTTCCCTTGGACGCGTCCTTGATTATACCCGGAAGATCCAGTATCTGGACCTTCGCGCCCTGGTAATCCATTATTCCAGGCACGACATCCAGGGTGGTGAATTCATAACGACCGACTTCACTGGTGGCATCGGTTATCTTATTGAGAAGGGTTGATTTTCCCACGGATGGAAATCCCACGAGAGCGACTGTGGCATTGCCAGATTTCTTCACGGCATATGATTTACCGCCACCCGAGCTGGCTGCCCTTCTTTTTTCCTGATCGTCCTTTAGCCTCGCCATCTTGGCCTTCAGTTTGCCAATATGATGCTGGGTGTTCTTGTTATACTTCGTCTTCGCAAGCTCTGCCTCGATATCCGCTATCTGTTCATCAATATTGCCCATGTTCAATCCGAGGATATGGGGATTGGTTATAAAATTTGTTCATGAATATGTACTATTTTTTTATCAAATACCATAATTCGAAGATATCATGGTTCCGGGATTAATTTATTATCCCCGGGTAATTATGGTTGGACATCATGGCAGAGCAGATCGATCTATTGAAAAGGTATTCCGGTTTCAGGAAGAGTGCCCGCAATCTTGTATTTGTGGGTCTCATAAACATGACTGGTAGTGCTCTCCAGGGTTTTATCCTTGTGCTATATCTTAATGTTCTGGGTCATAATAATTCGATCTTCGGATCGCTTGGTCTTGTGATGGAAGTTAGTACAGTTGTAATTTTGATAGTCAGTGGCCTGCTGGCCGACAAATATGGAAAGAAAGGGACATTGATGTTGGGTATCACCCTCAGTGCGCTGGGCATGCTATTATTTTCCATGACCGAATCCCTGCCCATCTTCTTCATAGCCGCAGCCTTGATCGGTCTGGGTGGAGGATTTGATGGCCCCTCCTTTAATGGACTATTGGCAGAGTTATCAAACTCCAAACGTAGAAAATATTTGTTCAGTTTCAATTCATTCCTCAATCTGATGGGATCTGGAACCATAACCATCATTGGTGGTTTTGTTCCATTGTTCCTAATATCCTCGCTGAACTTCGGCAGTATCGAGGCCTACAGGATGATCTTCATATTGGCTTTCCTTCTCAAGGCAATCAGTCTGGTACTTCTTTCCCGGATCAAGAAACCAGAGGCGGATGAAGAGGACATGAATGATTCATGCCCCATAGATGACAAGAAACCATGGGGTCTGATATTCAAATTCGCGCTTCCAAATGTATTCACTGGCCTGGGAGCGGGAATGATAGTCCCATACTTCCAGATATTCTTTAAAGAGGAGTTCACATTGGAACTGGGAAGCATTGGGATCATCTTCGCCTTGCTATCCTTCGTCATGGCCGCCATCACCTTCATTCTTCCACGAATAGCGGAGAAGGGAGGCTCAGTGATGACCATCGGCGTATTCCATGGAGCCTCCATATTTGCGATGATCGCCATACCCTTCACACCCTGGCTGTCCGTGGTCATATTCCTATTCATATTCCGGGCTGCTATGATGAATGTTCCACATCCAATAATGACGGCTTTCATGCAATCCAAGATGCCAGATAACTGTCGCTCCACTGCCCAAAGCGCTCTGGCCTTCGCCTGGATGGTCACTCATGCTGTAGGAATATACATCGGGGGCTTCATCTGGGATGCGGTCTATGTCTATGAGACCCTACCTATGAGATATCCTTTCTACATAGCCACGATCCTGTACACCATTTCCACGGTCCTCTTCCTGATATTCTTCCTGAAAATGGATGATAAAGAGCATAAGCCACTACCTCATTTGCACAAAAGACCAAGCCTGTCCAATATACTTCACCGTAATCCAAGATGATCAGAGAACTGGTGAATTCAAAATTGGGTTGTATAATAATGCAAAACCTTTATAATAGATAGTTATGTACGGTGAACTTCACAGGCGGGTACACACTATGGAATACACAAGATATGAACTTGCTAGGATAATCGGTGCAAGAGGCTTGCAGATCAGCATGGGCGCTCCAGTCCTTATAGACGTGCCAGATGAATTGATCAATCCGATTGACATAGCAATGCAGGAATATGATCTGGGGCTACTCCCGATCACGGTCAAGAGGAGCAAGAACGTATGAGCCTCATTGATGACATCATTATAAGAAAGATCCTAGACAGCAGAGGTAACCCCACGGTGGAGGTGGAGATCATCACCGAGAACGGTTACGGAATGGCTGCGGCACCCAGCGGTGCCAGTACCGGGGAGCATGAAGTTAAAGCATTTCCAGAGGGTGGAGTGGACAAGGCCATCAGCATATTCCACGAAGATATCGAATCGGAAATGATAGGTATCGACACCTTTGAGCAGGAATACATTGATTCCCTGCTACATCAGATAGATGGAACACCTGATTTCGCAAAGATCGGGGGCAATGTTTCAGTTGCAATTTCACTAGCAGTTGCGAAAGCATCTGCGTCCATACTGGGCATACCATTGTACCAGTACATTGGAGGGGCTTTCACAAAGTCCATACCCAATCCCCAGGGAAACCTTATCGGAGGGGGCAGGCACGCCATAGGCGGAACGGATATTCAGGAGTTCCTGGTCGTATCCATATCAGATTCAATTTCCAAGAGTGTATTCGCGAATGCCTATGCACACAAGACAGTGGGTAAGAAACTCAAGGCAAAGCTCCCTGATACTGCAATAGGAAAGGGAGATGAGGGCGCGTGGGTGGCCAAGTTGACAAATGAGGAAGCCCTGGAAGTTCTCAGATCCACATGCGATGATGTGAAGAGCGAGCTGGGTATCGAGATCCATCCTTCACTGGATGTCGCAGCCTCCGAGCTGTACGAAAATGGAAATTACAAGTACAAGGACAAAGTTCTTTCAACAGATCAGCAGGTGGATTATATCATCAAGCTCATCGAGGACTTCGACCTTCACATGGTGGAAGACCCACTGGACGAGAACGATTTCGAAGCATATGCTAAGCTCACGGAGGCCGTGGGAAGCAAATGCATCATAGTCGGTGATGACCTTTATGTGACCAATAAGACAAGGTTGCAGAAGGGCATTGATATGGGTAGCAGTAATGCGATACTTATCAAACCGAATCAGGTCGGGACCCTGACAGACACGGTCCAGACAGTGAATTTGGCCAAAGAGAATGGCCTAAGAACAATAATTTCCCACAGGAGCGGTGAGACCATAGATGAGACCATCGCACACCTGGGAGTTGCCTTTGGCTCCTATGCTATCAAAACAGGAGCAGTAGGCGGCGAGAGGATAGCGAAACTCAATGAATTGATCAGAATAGCCGAAGATTTGGAGGGCTAAAAATGGCAGAAGCAACAGAAGAGCCAATACAAGAAGAAGCAAAGAAGACATTGCTGATACCGGAAGAAGGATACCTTACTTCCGGAGTTCACATCGGAACACAGCAAAAGAGCGCGGACATGAAGCAGTTCCTATTCAAGGTAAGGAGCGATGGCCTGTATGTCCTTGATGTGAAAAAGACCGATGAGAGGATCAGGTTGGCAGCCAGTATGCTGGGTAACTATGAGCCAAAGGATGTCATGGTCGTTTCAGCAAGGCAGTACGGGAAGAAGCCAGCAAGGCTCTTTTCAAAGACCACTGGTGTTAGAGCCATTCCAGGTCGTTTCATACCTGGTTCACTAACAAACTATAATCTTCCAGATTATAGGGAACCAAAGGTTCTCTTCGTCACAGATCCAGCAGCGGACCAGCAGGCTATCAGGGAAGCTATGAGGATCGGAATTCCGATCATCGGCCTCTGTGATGCTAATAATGAGACCAGGAACATGGATCTCGTAATACCATCCAACAATAAGGGTAGAAGATCCCTGGCATTGATCTACTGGCTCATAACAAGGGAATTCCTCAAGGCAAAGGGAAAGATCATCGCAGATGACGATTACCTTCTGACCGTGGATGACTTTGAAGCTACATTGTAGTGAGAAGTCAAAAAAAGCAAATACGGCCGATGTGGCATCATATCGGCCGGACATCTTATATTTTTTAATATCCCCGCCCTTTTCATCAATGATATAAGCATCAGGCAGGGTTTTCTAAATCCCAATTTGTATTTGTCAACCACTGGGTCATCGAATATAAAACCACGCCCAATTCATATTGGGCTAGTTCGCAACTGACGTTGCTCACCCCGCCCTCCAACTGAAAATATACTATGATTCAGACGAGGCATGCTACTGGCAGAATATAGGATCATTGCTGGGTTTTGTCTTGCTTAATCATCTGATTATCATGACCGGACGGTCCGAATGCCTGGTAACCCTTTCTGCCACACTACCCAGGGTGAACCGGCCTATCTTGCTCATACTATTCCCTTTACCCATGGAACCTATGATGATAAGACCGACTTTCATGTCCGATGCGAAATCGATTATCACATCTGCCACATTCCCTTCCTTCACCAGCCCGATGGCCTTGATATTCCTGGCAATGGCCTTGTCTATGGCCTTATTTACCATTTCATGGGCTTTAGCTCTGGAGACTTCAGGATCCATAATGGCGAATTCCTCTATCAGGGCCGCGGGAATGACAAAAAGGATTATCACCTCATCGCCCTCCTCCGACATGTCCAGTGCCTTATCAAAAGCTTTGATGGAATGATCCGAGCCATCATAGGGTACGAGTATCTGTGACATTGATAGAGTATCTTTGTTTGTGTTCTTATACATTTGTTCTTATGTATTAATATAAGCTTTTATGACTGTACAATTGTATAACTGTGCAAAACCTTATTATAGAGATGGTGTTTGGGGGATATTCTCCCAGGAGGAGTATTAATGAGAAAGAACGAAAAGACCAACCCGAACATAACCAATCTCATATTTGAACTCAAGAAGGCATCGCGTGAGAATGACGCAGCCATCTGGAGGGATATTGCAAAGAGATTGGAAAAACCGAGTTCCCGGTGGAGCGAGGTCAACCTGAGCGAGATCGAACGCTATGCAAAGGATAAGGACACCATTGCGATACCCGGCAAACTATTGGGAGCTGGAAGTATCACGAAAGCCGTGAATGTCGCGGCCTTCAGCGCATCCAACAGTGCCAAGACCAAGCTGGAGGAAGCAGGTGGAACATTCATGCAATTGGAGGAGCTGGCAGCTACAAACCCGAAGGGCAGCGGCGTCAGGATCATGGGGTGATACTTTGCAGGTTATCGATGGAACAGGACATATCTTAGGACGATTGGCGACATACGTTGCTAAGCAGGCATTGGAAGGCGAGGAGATCGTCATAGTCAATGCAGAAAAGATACTCGTGACTGGAAGTAGAGATAATATCCTCGCTGACTACAAACAGAGGCGAAACAGAGGAGTGACAGGTAGGAACAGGAAAGGTCCCTACTATCCTCGAATGCCAGATAGATTGGTCAGAAGGAGCATCAGAGGAATGATCCCATACCAGCAGCCCAGAGGAAAGGCCGCCTATGAGAAAGTGATGACATACATAGGGGTTCCAAAGGAATACGAGAGTGTGGAACATATCACAATTGAGAATGCAAAATACAAAGGAAGCACCAAGAAGATGTCAATGGAGGATCTCTCCAGATATCTTGGCGCGGAGTTCTGAGGTGTTTAGATGGCAAAAGCAAAGAAAACTAAAGTTGTGAACACAAGCGGAAAGAGAAAGACGGCCATCGCAAGGGCCACTGTCAAGGCAGGAAAAGGCAGGGTGCGAATTAATTCAATTCCACTCGAGATCCTTACACCGGAGCTTGCAAGATTGAAGATCCAGGAACCACTGGTCATGGCCGATAAGAAGTCCGAAGTTGTGGATATTGACATCAGTGTAGCTGGTGGCGGATTCATGGGGCAGGCAGAGGCCTGCAGGACCGCGGTTGCAAAGGGCCTTGTGGCTTTCCACGAGGATGAAGACCTGGAATCCATATTCAGAACATATGACAGAAGCCTTATGGTGAATGATGCCAGGAGAAAGCTTCCGAAGAAGCCTCTCGGACGTGGTGCAAGAAAGAAGCGCCAGAAGTCATACAGGTGATCTAAGCATGATAATTCCTGTAAGATGTTTCACATGTGGCAAAGTGGTAGGATCTGCCTACGAGCCTTTCATAGAGAGGACTGGTAAGGGAGAAGAGCCAGATATGGTCCTGAACGATCTTGGACTTGATCGCTACTGCTGCCGTCGTATGATAGTATCCCATGTGGACCTTGTGGACGAACTGATGCCCTTCGACTAGAACGGCCATCAGAACATAAAATAGCCAAGATCTAATGCAAATTGGTCTTGGCTACCTCTTATTTATTCAGATGAGGGCTCCCCAACCCTAAAGGGGAAGAACCGAATGGGTTCTTCTTGAACAGTAATCAACCATACATGGATGATTACTGTCGTGGGGTATCCCTTCTGTTAATTCATTGAAAATTAGCAGGGATATGAGCCCTTATTGAATACATCCCAAGCCATTATATTACGCCATACATCCGCAAACCTAAAGGTTGCGGTATTATGGCTTGGGGATATTCAATAAATATTTAATACCAGCATGAGTATCGGAATTTACCCAAAGGGCCCGTGGGGTAGTTTGGTATCCTTGTACTCTGGGGGGGTATAAACTCCGGTTCAAATCCGGGCGGGCCCATCTTTGTTTTTATATTTTGTATATCATTGTTCAAAGATGGGTAGCCCATTCCACAGGTAGCCAATTGTATAGCTAACACAGTGGGCGTACCCTTCAAGCTTCCGTAGGAAGATCGAATTCTCAGTAAAGGTAAACTATGATATGGGCACTCCAGCACTAATTCATATTGGTAATCATATCTACTTTCTCACAATATGATACAGAGTGAGGTGAAAGCCATTCAGGTCGACCAATGAAAAGAGCCGACCACCCCAGGGCTGGTCACGCGGTGGGCCGTCGTTCTCAACACCGCTCGATCGCACACGCTGGTAGGCGACATCCACGTCATCGACCTTGATGAAAGCGGTAAAATCAGAGTGCTCTCGGTTATAATTTATTTGATCGCCATTGTAACGAACCAGATTAAATCCTCTCATTGGCGGATCATTGCCTTCAGGGTCCGATAACATCTCACCATAGATCACGCTACCAAAACCACACCTCCCCTCTGCATCAAGCATGTCGCAGTGCCCTTCCCATCCCAGCACACGCTCGTACCAGGCAATGGTTTCTTCGATGGATGGAACGGTCAGGTTGATCTCTATCTTGTTCACAGAATACACAATTATTCACCTTTATGATAGAGTAACAGTATATTTTATTAAATTATTTCTTAAGAAAAGGCGGGAGTCTCTATAACATCTATCCAGCACCAATTCGTTTAGATTCATTTATTTATTTTAGTCCTCCACTGTATGAACAACCGAGAAGTTCTTTTGAATGAAATCCACCTTCTGGCCTGTAACATCCACAATGTTAGTGAAGTGACAAGGCAGCCCCCTGGATGTCATGAGATCGGAACCAGCCATCAGATGGAAATGTAAATGTGGCCCTGTTGAACTTCCAGAGTTTCCAAGTCGCCCTAAAACTTGCCCTTGTTTCACAATCTGGCCTTTCTCGACAGTGACACTATCTTTCACTAAATGGCCATAAAATGAATGTTCACCATGTGGATGCTCCAATACCACATAATTTCCAGATGCTGCCACAATGAATCCGTACTTTTCTGCTATTTCTGCGATCACTTCGTCAGGAAGCATCTCTGGAGCCGCAGGATTCTCAGGTGACTGGCCAAAACAATCGATGACCTTCCCATCAGCGATTGCAATGACCTCTTTATTATACATCTTGAAATTTTCATTTGGTGTTGAGCTAGTTTGAGGTATCATCAGATCATCATTGAACTGCATGAGATCCATTCCAAATTCCTGGGAGTGCATTGTTCTATGGCTTTGTGTATCATCACTATTTCCCCAAACAAACCATGCACCCTTCAGTGGAAAGATATAATCATTCTTTGTCTTGTATGTCTTTATGGGAATTGATACTGTTTCTTTCTTTTCATCATTATCCAGCTCATATACAACTGTGCATTTCACTTCATCAATTGGGTTGATTGAAACCAATCGAAAAACCTCAAGTCGGATCCCGGTTTCTTGGCCCGGCTCTAATTTGTAGCCAGGGACGAAAATATCTGTGTTCCAGAATTTCTCTTGGCCCATGAAGAATTGCGCGTTTGCTAGACGCGCTTCTTCACTTAATGGATCTTCCTGTTCTTTGCCGATCATCTCCATTAATCTGACTACTTGCTCTGCTCGATCTGCCAGTGTTTTTCCAGAATAGCTGATCTTCTGTATACTGGCACCATTTGATATAATATCAAATCCAAGTTCCTTGATTGAGACCTCCTTTTCTAATGAGTTCTGCACTTTCAATGCTCTAATTAGAAATATCGTTTCATTGGATGTTTTAGTTTCATTTTCATTTATTGTCGATACCAAATAGCCATGGGGAAGAAATGAGATATTCATATGGATCACAGATCCTCTTTTGTGGTATTATATTCCACAGATATCACAATTTTCCCATTGAGATAGTAAATTTCTTTGCATACAGTTACTTTCATTAGTTTCCACCCCGAGATGAATATTCCTGCTTTGGCCACTTCCATGCGTACTTGATTATCAACACGGTGAACAGAAGATATGTCACACCCAAAAGTGCTTGCCAGGGCGCTGTTGCTTCAGATATAAACCCTACATTCAATAGGAGGAATACTGAGGCCACACCTATATTTGCCGTACGAGCCATCTTTGGTTTCCCTGTAAGGCTGATGAATATCATCAATGCTTGAGCCATTGCAGTTGGAACTGCAACAAATAACAACAAATTATTTGCAACCGGGTCATTCAATTGCTGCAGAAGGGATGCCATATCTCCAAATGTCCAGAGCAAAAAATGCCCTGCCCACAATGCTGCAAGTATTATCTTCACATTTATCTTCACATCTTCGAAGATTGGTGCGATCTTTCTATCATTCATTAATTCAAGCTCACTATCTTTTACCATATTATTTACATTTTCTCTCTCTATCATATTATCACCTATTTTTATTTGATCTCCTTGTTGAATTCTGAATTCATAAAAATTAAGTCACTGGACAGCAGTTTCTGAATATCATCAACATGCTTCTTCGCATCCTTCTTGGTTGTAATTCGCTCGGCATACACCGATCCATTTCCAACGTAGCACAGGGTGTAGTCCATGTCCCTGAGCTTCCAAAGTACACTGATTGTCTTGTTAAGCTGTTCAAGATCCACATTACCATCACTTGATAGCCCAATTTCTATAGTTGCAGCCGTGAATACAAAAGTCGTGTCTTTGTTCTCAATCCTGATCCCAATATCAATTGTGTAATCCATTTTCTCGCATACTGTGATCACTGACTCTTTAGAGCTGGCTTCTTTCGCCCTCTTAAGTAGATCGTCGATTTCTATCATTTTTCACACCTCAAGAGAAGTATTGCCAAAAAGGGTTATAATCTCATGTTCGAGGCTGGGATTAGAAATGATAAAAATAGGTGTAACAAAATGAGTAATGTTTCATCTTTTTGGGTTAAGAACCGTCCATAATAAAATTACTGGCTCTTTTTTATCTCGCCCATCTTTCGCACATATTCATGTGCCCATGTATCAAAGTGATAGGCCTTGTATTGGACATTGGTCGTGACCTTCTTGAACTTCCCACTTTCCTTGAGATCATGCTGAAGATCGTTTATTTGCCTTAAGGTCTTTCCCCATATAGCCACGAGTAGAAAATCAGGAAGGTTGCTGAATTCATAATGTTGAATAAAATGTGGCGTGAAATCATTGGATAGGTCGGTAATGACCTCCTGCCTCGTTATCCCTGGCTTCAAGGTCAAGTACATATATGATATGATCTCAGAGCCCACGGCAGGCTGCCACTGGATCCTAGCGTACACGGATCCTTCTTCCTCCATTTTTGCTAGTCTTCTTTTTACGGTTTTGGGGGTCACGCTCAGCTCCTTGGCAACATCAGACATGGACTTTCTTGAATTATTGGCCATGGAATTGCATATTTGATAATCTAGCTTGGAAAGAGGCGGGGTCTCATCTTTCATTTCACCGTCAGTTAAAATACCGAATGTATAATCCTCAATAGCCAGCTCTCTAACGACATCTTCAGTGAAGTTATTGAGGTCAGATATTTTCCTAAGGTGCCCATTAATCATGACCCAGTTGTCCAAACAGGATACCACTTTATTGATATTACCCTTCTTTCCTAATTTATGTATTGCTTTCTCCAGGGAGGGAGAATTCGATTTGCCGAAGATCAAAACCCATGCTGAGGCTGGATGGAGATTAACTGGTACCAAAATGAAGCTTTCAATTATGCCTTCTTCCACAAGATTATTGACTCTCTTGTGCACACTGTTCACGGATATATCTAAATTATCAGAAAGCTCTCTAATGGTAATTCTTGAGTTCGCCCACAATTCCTTGATTATGATAAGGTCAATCTCGTCCATCGAGAGTGAAATTGCCTTATACTGAATAATGGTTTCTGTTGACTGGATATTTATCTAATTCCCCGCAGATGACATATAAGAAATTATTGGAGGTTTGACCGGGTGAGTCAAACCTCCATTTCCAAGTATCAGCACCCGTCCGTCGAGTACTTATCCTTGTCCATGCCTTTGATCTTGTCCTTACCACCAGACAACCACCACAGACCACCAATGACCATGGGTATTCCGGCGATGACCAGGATACACAGCAATGCCCAGAGACCGGTGTTCACCAGGTAGTCCAGGCTCCAGGTTGAGATGGCCACATTCCAGTTGCCGTCCATGTAGATCTTCAATAAGATGAACACGTGGATGGCGAAGGAAATACCATTTCCGGCCTTGGTGCTATGCGAATCGGAGCCGAATATCTTCGCGCGCCTGTACTCTCGTCTTTCCCCGGACGGGAGTCTTCTCCACCATAGGAAGTAGAAGGCTATGGCCGAGACCGCTACTGGAATTCCCACGAGAAGGACTTCCCAGAAGGCTAGATGCAGGATGAAATCCACGATGTGGCCCACGGATACCTGGCTCAATGTCGATGGCACCATGCCAGTTGACTGTGCGTCCTCCACGAACCACAGATACACCATGACCGCTCCGGCCATAGCCAGGATAATACCAATAATGGCTACTGCAAGCATCTTCCAATGCCTTTTGACGAACATCTTCCCTACTGCTTCGGAGTTCAGATCAAGCACCTCCTGTAGGCGCATTGGCTGCCTGGGCATTGGATACTATATCCATGTACTGCCAGAAGCTCTGGGTGTAATCTCCGACATCGGAGTCGTACTTGCTGTAGGATATTGCCCCTCCGATCAGAGCGATAGGCCAGCAAACAACTGCTACCACCACTCCACCGACGACTCCCAGATCCGTTGCCTTGGCTCGTATCTCGAGATCGAGATACGTATTCCCTTCCTGCTCGTACATATTGATCACGAACCTCCTCTTGAGGCCCACTTTCGAGTCATAGGTCTCTCCCTGGATCCTGTAAGGGGACATTCTGGATACGGAGAATCCCTGCTTGGCCCAGAAATCACATATTGGAAGGTAGAGCTGATTGCCTTTGTTCCCACTGAACATCCTGTATTCGTTCTTTTCTAGCAACTGTATCACCTCGGTGGATATTGATTTCCATTTCCTTTGGATCTGAACTCGTCACTGGCCAAAATCAAGATGATGAGGGCGACGATGGCCAGGACTATGCCCAAACCGAATCCTACCGAGAATATTCCAAGGATAGCACCGACGATGACGACTGGGTATTTCTCCCTCTTCAATGCGTAGGCTCCTCCCACCATCGCACCGATGGAGCAAAGGATGAAGACCACGCCGAATGCGAGTATGAGCGGGCCCATGCCCTCTTCTGCGAACATCTTTCCTTCCTCGCCATAAACGTATGTATCACTACCCGTGGTCAGATTGAAGTTAAGCTCAGAGTCTTCGGATATCACCATCATGTCTTCAAAGACCTCATTAGTACCAGAATCGGCATTGATGATGAGCACATGGTGCTCCAGAGTATTGAAACCGCTCTTTTCAACAGTTAATAATTGATATCCAGTTGGAACACCAAGCATCTGGTAGTGGCCTGTGGAATCCGTTAACACAGTAATATGAGTTCCCGCGATGGTCAGAGTAGCATTGTCGATGGGTGTTCCATCCGCTGCCAGGACCATGCCAGTTATGTCTATCTGACCACTGCCCATGTCAAATGTACCTCCGCTTTCCACATATATCCCACCAGCGACCATGAAGGATCCCATGATGAGACCCAATATCCCAACCACCAGGAGCAGTCCTCCTGCTATCTTGGGCTTGTCACTGTGCTTCCTCCGCGGGGGCGGGGGTGGATAATATTGATGATTATATCCATACTGGCTTTGATCATATCCTTGTGGTGGCTGCGGGGGCATCTGCGCTGTATTGGCATTCTGTGCCCCGTTGTTCGTATTATTATTTTCCATTTATATCACCTTTATTTTGTTAATTCCTGCTGTCCCGAGCATCGAGATCTCGCAGGTGTTCGTGAAACCCAGTGTCGAGGCTAGGTATTCCGCATTGCCCCTGAACATCTCTGGGTTCGCTCTTTCGTTCATGTTGCTGGCTCCATTCCCGTTATGGGTTCTTTGATATTTGTCGAGTATCATTCATCTCACCTATAACGAGAAATGGGGCTAATCGATATATAAGCTAAAGAACAAGTTTGTCTAAAAAGAGCTTCACAAGTTTCTTTCGATAATCTTTAAATATAATGAACACGGAATTTGGGTGTGTATGAAAGCCAAGGGTTTCCCCAAATATTTCTCATTAAGTTGCTGGGTAGAGGGACCTCTTGAAGGCATGATGGACCTGTCCACGGATGTGGAGGAATACAAGTCCAGATTGCAGAACATACTGGCTCTAGGGATTATGGTAATGGTCTCATCCCTCATTCTTCTTGGTATTTCATTGTTTATCAATGCCTGGAACCTGGTATACCCCTTTATCAATTCCACTGTTCCGACAAATGTAACTCAGACCCTGACAGTCGCGATACTGGCTCTACTCTTCATGGCCATATCCTTCATCACGATATTGCTCATACTCCAGATATGGAGATACATCACTGTAATGAACAAACGTTTTGAGAATGTGGAAGATCTTTTCGGAATGTCCGGTACAGGAGAGAATGTGGAAGATAGAACAGGATCTGAAAGTAAAGAGCCCGCAGAGATGAAAGGTCTCTTCAACCTTCTTGGAGCTTCCACCTCCTTCACGAAAGACATCGTCCAGAACATGCCCCAGGTCTCCAAACAGATGAAGTTCATTCGAACATTGTTTTACCTCATGCCCCTGTATTATCTGATACTCAGGTTTGTGCTTCCATTGCTATTCACTGACGGACTGGAGCCCGTGCTTTCAGGTTCCATCGGGGCCGTATATGAGATGTCCATGATAGCCATTTCTTTATTCGCCATCTATGCCGGTCTGTGCTATGTCGAGGCTGGCAGGTTCATCGATGTCATATATGGGAGAATGAAAGTGCTGGATGGAGTGAATTCCGCCCCCCTGCCACTGATCCCGGAATCGAATTCGCCAGCAGAAAGCTTGGTTCAGTATCTCAAGGGCTCGCACAAATGCTACGAAGTTCTTGAGGCATGTCATGCGGACGAGTACATCATCAAGCACGAATCATCAGAATGTGTCGTACTGGCCCTGATAACCTATTCTCCACCCACCGTGGAACTGGTCAAAGATTTCACGAAGAAAGTGCAGGAACTCCTGGACAACATAGGCCCCCATCTTCCACCCAAAGGCCGGTTCATTGTATTGTATTCGCCAAAGGAAAGCATTCCTGGAGAGATCGGAGACGATGTATCCGAATTCTTGATACATCATCCCCTATCACTCGGCAAGGGACCTGGCGGGGGAAGATCCGAGACCATTGTGCAGATCATGATAGAGGAGGAAGGAGCGTACGGACTGTTCCCGTTCGTTGAGTAAGGGGTGTGTGAATGGACGGGGACAAAAGAAGATACAAAAGCTGGGAACTCTACTCCTGTCTTGCCCTGAACAGACTTGCTGGCGAGCTGAACATCGATATTTATCAAAATAATATATCCGAGGTACTGGACAAGATATTCGAGGAAGGGGTGCCCAGTATTCCGAAGGTGGAGATATCCTTCGAGATCAAGTCAAACCATCAAATGACGAACAAGGTCCTGAAGAAGCTGGAGGATGATGGGTTGGTGACTCTGGAAAAGGATGACAGAAGATATAATATCTCCATCACGAAGGAGGGGATAATATATCTGAGAAAGTTCAATGCTTATTTCGTCCACACCTACAATGACATCATACAAGATCATTACAGGTATCGGCAAGTTCCACGCTGGTTCGAGATAGAATAATAGTAATAGTAATATCAAAAAGGTAATAAGAACAAAACTGAAAAGTGATGGCCTGGCTCACACCAGGCCATATTAATTGTTTTTTAAGTTAAAGTAATTGAACATCACTTTCTCTTGTTGAAACAGTCGCGGCAATATACTGGCCTGCCTTCTGTTGGTTTGAAAGGTACTTCTGTTTCCTGATTGCACTCTGCGCATACGGCCTTGTGCATTTCGCGTGGTCCTCTGTCGTTGTATCCCATTGTCTTTACACCTCCCTGGATGTATAAATCACCAATCATGTGAAAACAGTTAACAAAGAAACCTTTACTAATCGCCCAATATGATGTATCTGATTGAAGGAGAGTAGTTGAGATAGTACATAATGGTTCCTACTGTTTTAACAAATTGAAAATATCGGAATATTCCACATCTAACTGGTCACAACTTTCCAGTTATATTATATACTCAAACTTACATTTTCTACAAAAAGGAGAAGAAACTATGACACCACGAGAAGATCATGAGAGAGAAGCAAGTCAGATCCTGGATTCGTGCTACAGCCAGATCAAGGACATTGAAGTTGATTATATAGATATCAGATACGAGATAAAGAAGGAAACTGATATCGGTTTTGAAAGTGCTGACATTAAAGAGGTCGGCTCGAACACCACGGACGGCTATGTCGTGAGGGTATTGAACAATGGAGGCTTTGGCCTATCCATAGTGACAAAATTGGAGGATATCCCCTGGGCCATAGATAAGGCGAAGGAGGCCGCGAAGGTGATATCAGCCACTGACAGGTCCGCGCTGGCTGATGTTCCCGTGGTCAAGGACATCATCATGCTGGAACTGGAACTGGATCCCAGAGATGTCCCATTGGAAGAAAAAATGCATTTGACCAGGAAGTACAATGATATCATGCTGGCACAGCCCGAGATATCATCCACCAGTCTGGCTTACAGTGAGGTGTATCGCAAGAAATTCTATGTGAACTCCGAGGGAACCCGGGTGGCAGAGGAGCTTATGACCGTGAGCATGAGCGGCCAGGCAGTTGCCTCAAGAGATGGCGTATCCCAGAATGTCCGCGTGAGCATTGGCGGATCAACAGGCATGAAGAACCTGTATGGCAGGGAAGATGTGTTTGTTCGTAGGGCGGAGATTGCTCGGGAACTACTGGATGCCGAGCCAGTCAAGGGCGGGACATACAAGGTCTTGCTTAATTCCAGCATGACCGGGGTATTCGCCCACGAGGCCTTTGGGCATTTCAGCGAGGCTGACGGTCTGGAGAACAATAAATCCCTTAGGGAGAAAATGCAGATGGGCCTCAAGCTTGGCTCTGACAAGATAACGATTATCGCGGACTCCACAATGGAAGGAGATCTCGGATATTATCAATACGATGATGAAGGTGTGAAGGTGAAGAAGGTCACATTGCTGGATAAAGGCGTGCTGACTGGAAGATTACATTCAAGGAAGACCGCGGCGAACTTTGGCGAGGAATACACAGGCCATAGTGTTGCCGAGGATTATCGATACTCGCCAATTATCAGGATGGGGACCATCTTCGTGGAGCCCGGCGACAAGGAATTTGATGACCTTGTCAAGGAAGTGGGCGATGGTCTTTACATATGCGATGCGAAGGGGGGCCAGACCGTGGGAGGGAACTTCACATTCGGAGCTCAATACGGCTACCTTATCAAGGATGGGAAGATCGGACCAATGGTCCGTGATATCAATATGATGGGTAATCTCTTCACCACCCTGGAGAACATCGAGGCAGTGGGAAATGATTTTCATCTATCCGAAAGGGGTGGATGCGGCAAGGGCCAGTGGAATATCAAGTCCGCTCATGGTGGTCCACATATGATCATCAAAGACACTGTCGTGGGGGGGGTTTGAATGCGAGAACGAAGTTATTGCATTCAAAAGCCCGGAATGACAATGAGGGGGTTCTGAAAAATGAAGAAAGTACTCGAAATAGCGGATAAATTAGTGGATGAGGCCGAGATACTCTTCATGGAGGATAAGGCATCCAGTCTTACAGTTGAAGATTCCAAGCTAAGGGATATTATGGGAACCATCCAGTCAGGTTACGCCCTGCGTGTGATCAAGGATGGAAAGATAGGAAATGCCTACACACGCAATCTTATAGATAGAGAGGAACTGGTTAAGAATGCACTGAGCTCCCTCATAGGGGAGGTCAAGGCAGATTATAGTTTTCCAGAACCTGCAAAAACAAAAGAATTCAGTCAATTCAGCAAAGAGACTGAAGAGCTTACCTATGCCGATCTGCAGGATAAGTGCGATGGGCCCACCAATTATTTTGATGGAAAAGTAGCTGGCCAGGTCAATTGCTATTCAGGAATGGAGGTAAGGGTTAGAAAGATAATGAACACACACGGTGTCGATCATGAAGAGAAGAGTACGACCTTCTATACAGTTCCCGCTCTGGTATATCCAGGCACCCACACCTTCATATGGAACATGTTCCAGACAGTATCGCCACAGAGCCTGACGGAAGCGGAGTTGCAGGACCAGCTGGACCTCTATACCCGATCTCTGCCAGAAGTGGAGATCGGATCTGGCAAGATGAAGGTCATGTTAATGCCCGGAGCTTTCACCTACATGGAATGGAGATTGGGCGCGGGTGCGAATGGAAAGAGCTTCTATGATAAGAGCTCGCCTCTTGTGAACAAAGTGGGAGAAAAGATAGTATCCGATAAGATCACTATAACCAATGATCCTCATGACCTGGAATGGCTGGGGGCCTGTGCCTTTGATGATGAAGGCGTGCCAACAAGAAAATTGGATATCATCAAAGATGGTGTATTGAAAACCTGCTTCGTGGATCTGGATTATGCCAATAAGCTTAACATGGAGCCCACAGGAACTGGCTTCAGAGAGACAATGTGGGGCGATGATGGCGTATCCATACCCGTGGCTCCCAATTTGAAACACATTCGCATACAGCCCGGCAAGGAGTCCTTCAAAGAGCTCCTTGGCATGATGGATGAGGGTGTGATAGCTTTCAATATGATCGGGGCTCATTCTGGAAATCTGCTCAATGGCGACTTCTCATTGGGCCTGAACCCAGGCTTCTATGTGAAGAACGGGGAGATCGTCGGAAGGGTGAAGGATGGCATGATAGCTGGCAATATCTATGAACAGCTAAGCAATGTGCTGGGTGTGGAGGACAGAGCCCATGATAAGAACGGAATTCCTCATCCCTGCATACTCTTCGATGATGTCGCGGTCTCGGCAAAATAATATCTATATGAGTTAATGAATGGGATTATACAGATTAAGGACTGTGCCATATAGAAGCATGCTCATTTGGCGCAATCCTTAATACCCACTCATGGTATCTTACATTGATGATGAAGAAACTGGCAGTACTGATCCTTGGAATATTATTCATAATGTCCATCATTGGCGGAATTTGGTCAATGACCGTGGATCAACCAAGGGCAGGATTTTCTGAGGGGGATTACACAAGACCTGCAGCCAGTGGAGGCTTTAATATAGAAGATATACCAAGCTACACCAATAGCGAGCATGATTCTCCAGATCTGAATATCGAGTTCCTTCTGAGTCATTTCTACAAGGAATATGGGAGTGTCATTTCCTTGAAGGTCACCAATCCTCGCGGCAACATTCACAGAGATAATGAGGATATATTCCTGACGGACATTGCCTTTGAATGGGTCGATACAGGTGAGAGATATAGCAAACATGTGAATGTCTTGGTCGAGGATGGAGAGACCGTGGAGCTGGGTCTGCTCAATGTTGATGGCCCAGGCATATCTGGTGAGATCGAATATAGATTTCTGGTTCAAGCCTTGGAAAGACAAAGTGATAACACTTATATCAAATTAGTAGGAGGCGATGATGACTGGATGCCCTTCACACCAGGTTACATCAGCGTGCTCGATGAGATAGATGAGATGGAATATGATTATGAGATCAATTATTATCATTATTATGACAAGACCAATGAGCTGGTCACACCAGATTCCCCATCAATAATTTACAGAGCTAGGCTGGAAACTGAGCAATTGGGCTCTGTATACAAGATCAGCAAGGTTGCGGCAATATTCGATTATGCAAATGAGGACCTCACATACGTATTGGAGCCAGAGGGTGAGGATGAATGGCAGAGGCCGGAAGAATTGCTGAGCACTATGGAGGGCGATTGTGAGGATTATTCCCTCCTGATAGCGGCCATGGTGAACGCCATTGGAGGGACATCAAGGATGTACCTGATAGAAGGACATGCCTTCGCGGCTATCTATGTGGGTGATACTATAAGGGATCTAGAATCCGCCGAGGACAGTATCAATGCCTACTACAATGCGGATCTGAAAATACACTATCTGGAAGATGAGACTGGCTATTGGATAGTCGCAGATCCATTGGGTTCTTTTTACTTTGGTGGAGCACCGGTTGGGTCAGCCCCGATAAGTGGAAATGATGGCTGGGATTGGACCTTCGATGACACCGATGTAGTTCATGCCATTGATATAACAGGAGTGGTACCAGAGATAGTCGTTTGGTACAATATCATCTTCTGGATGTTCCTTATGTTCATAACTGGAATTATATTGATATTCGCAAGCACTTACAGTTCGAAAAAGGAGAGCGTGGCATCGGATATGGTATGTTCACAATGCAATATGGAGATCAATGAGAATCCTATGACATGCCCCAATTGCAATGCCAGATTGCATATTTCATGCCTGAATGCAGGAAGATACTGTCCGATATGCGGGACCATGATATTAGCTCCACCACCTCCGCCTATTGATCTGGATCCTACGCCAGTTCATCAGGTATCTCCACCACCAGTAAGGCAGATACCACCACCTCCTCCACCTGACGAATGATCGTATGAACTGGCCAAGACTAGGCTTGAAATAATGAGATATAATTAATATTTATTCAAATATCTGTATTTCTGTAACGATCGGCCAGCTCCCCGGTCTTCCCCTTATTCCAGGATCCGACCTTGGAAAAGAAACCAGTCACCCTTGTGATATTCTCGATATTCTTCCCCTGTCTGGAATGTACCAGTAGGGCATTGATATCATGAGCCGAGATAGCCGAATTTGTGAAATGCGTCTCCGCGTCGTATAATTTGTTCCTGACAAAGATCCCATCCTTGCCATCATGGACTCCCTCGGCCCATTCATACTCTTCTCCTCGCGCACTTAAGAAATCTGTGAATTCTTCGACCTTCATCTTGCACCCATCCTTGATATTGAGATATCCCAGATATTGAGATATCCTAGATATTGAGATATCCTTGATATTGAGATATCCCAGATATTGAGATATCCTTGATATTGAGATATCCCAGATATTGAGATATCCTAGATACTGATATCATACGAGTATGGAAATAAGATATAAAATCGTGACGCCTATGTGTGCGCGTATATGCATAGCCAATGCCTATTATTCTGTGGAAGATTTATCTGTTTCATCTTCTGTTTCATCTTCTGTTTCATCATTAATAATTTTCCTGTTCTTCAAATATCTGATAATAAGGAAAGTGATGATACCCAGCAATACGAAAGTGCCGATGAGATAGGAAACCGTGGAGCCGAATATATCCAGTATCTGCTCCCCAATATAGTAAGATGGGATCGCGATAGCGAAGCATCCGATGGTGGAGCCTCCAAAAACAGACATCAGAACATTATCATCATCCATCCCGCCAAAGATCCCGAAGATGGTCGCCATTATTCCGCCACTTCCTTGGAATGGAAGCGCCACATACGCGGCCAGACCATAGCGGGCCAACTTTCTCTTATCAGGTTTGTCTTCGAGCTTCTTCCTACCCAGCTCCTCAAAGGACAGGACGAACTTCCCTATCTTCGGTATCTTGGTTATAAGGTCAAAGTTCCAGATTATGAATACCGAGCACATGACATCCACGAATATCACGGATGTGGCTACCAGGATTATCGCATAAATAGCAAATGGAGGCGTGGCCAGATCAAGAAGGGCGAGCATCGCACCTGGTATCAGGACCTCCTTTCCCAAAGGTGATATGAAATATGAAAGGATCAACACCCCGACGATCATCCATATACTATTTCTAACAAGGCTAAAAAGTACAAAGAGGTATATGGCACTTATCAGAATAGGCAAGAAAAAATTCATGAGTGCCTTCAAGATGGCATTTCTCCTTTCCACTTTCTTATTCTTCTTCTTCATTGAACGTCAATCCTTTTCCAGCTCCATCATTTCAGCCAATTTATCAAAGGCTCTGGACCTGTGCGACATCTTATTCTTCTCTTCCAGGCTCATCTCGGCAAATGTTCGATCATGGCCTTCAGGTACGAAGATCGGATCAAAGCCAAAGCCCGTTGTGCCCTTTTCCTCCTTCGAGATATGACCATCCACACGCCCCTTGGCCACCAATACCTGCCCCTTCTCATCGATGTACCCGGCGCAGCATTCGAAATGCGCCGGTCTTTCAGTATCCGAATGCATGAGATCCAATATTCCCTGACATCCCAGTGTGTGAAGGACATAGGCAGAATAAACTCCTGGAAATCCCTCTTTGTTATCCAGGAATATGCCAGAATCATCTATCATCAGAGGGCGAGCGTGCTCCTTCCACAAATGAGTGAGACCAGCCTCAACCACCTCTTCCAGGGTGTCGGCCTGGATCTCCGGGTATGGGGCTATCAATTGTTCGACCTCGACACCAAAATGTGAAAATCTCTCCTGAACCTCTATCAGCTTGCCCTTATTGCTTGTGGCGAACCATATCGTACTCATGAATATCTTCCTCTTTTCTCTATATTCTTGACAATGGCCAGTATCCGATGGCCATCCTCATAAGCATCCAGATAACCTTTGGTCACACTGTCAAAGAGCTTGGGGAATTCCGAATGGGCACTGTCCATCGCTTCCTTCAAAAGATGAAGGTCCACTCCCTTTCTCTCGGGCTCATGGCTTTTCTCTCCAAGACCGAAGTCAATGAAATAAGCCACTTCATCTCTAAATATCATATTGGAAGTGGTAAGGTCTCCATGGATAATGTCATTCTTATGCATCGCGCCCACTGACCGTCCTATCTTCTCAGCCAGTTCTAGCCTATCATCTCTATTCTGAAGAAGGGTTTTGGCCAGATCACCATCGATGTATTCCATCACCATTATGAAATTAGAGACATCGATGTCATATACAATGGGAGTGGCGATACCAAATTGCTTGGCCTCGGACAAGAGAGATGCTTCTCGTTTGGTTCGAGATGTTCTCAGTGTCATATCCAATGATCCATCCCTGTAGCTCTTGGGTGACCTTTCCTTGAATATGACATCTCGACCATGCCATTGGCCTCGTGTGATAGTGGCCTCCGCCCCGCGCTTTGTCATGGTATTATCCATATGATGGTGAATCCCCTAGGTGTTATAAATATTGTTTCTGCTCAGGGCTAATTGAATACAAATATGATACAGATCATAGAGTTGGCAAAGATGGCCAGTAAGTGATGATCGGTTATCCGGTGCTTGAGATCGGCTCATTCAATAGGTGGTATTGATAGGAGCTCCTGCAAATTATCCATGACGGCCAGGCCTTTGATCACATCTTTTCTTGTGATTATACCGACCAGCTTGTCATCCTTCAATACAGGGATCCGATTGACGGATTTCTTGTTCATGATATCAATGACATGACTTACACTATCATCTTCCTGTATGGTATATGGCTCGGGGTTCATCAGATCAGATACCTGCGAATTGGCGATATCGATGAAAGCTTCTTTGGCCTCTTTGTCATCAAATTTTTCGACAAAGGAAACACTGACCATCGATAGAGACGGGTAGATCATTTCCAGTCTCTTGTACCTGACCTTCATGGCATTGAGTATGTCCTTCTCGCTCAGAATTCCCACTAATTTACCTTCACCATCAACGACAGGCGCGCCAGATATTCCTCTACTGGCGAGCTTCTCCACGGCCATGCTGATAGTATCCTCGCCATGGAGATAGATCACATCATCCGTCATTATTTTACTTGCTTTCATTCAAGCCTTCCTCTTATCATGAACTCTTTTTGCCTTGCCTTCGCTTCTTGGCAAGGTGCCTGGATCCATAAGCTCGATCCTCGCTCTTACTGTCAGAACAGCCTGTAGCTCGCCCTCCAGCTTCTTCGCGAAGCCAGCCGGGTCATAGTCTGGTGAATTGAATAGTTCGGGTGTTACTTCGACCTGAACATGCATGCTATCAAGAATATCCCTGTCAATGATTATCAGGTACTGGTCACCCACGCCCTTGATGTTCATGAGAACGTGTTCCACCTGGCTTGGGAATACATTCACGCCTCCGATTATCAGCATGTCGTCGCTTCTGCCCTTGATCCTCATTATCCTTGGATGGGATCTACCGCATGCGCATTGCTCATAATTGATAACAGCCAGATCCTTCGTTCTGTATCTCAATAATGGCATCGCTTCCCGTGTGAGCATGGTGAATACAAGCTCGCCTTTTTCACCTTCTGGAAGAACTTCTCCAGTGTCGGTGTCAATGGTCTCTACAAGGAACTCGTCGCTCCATATATGAAGACCATTCTGTTCTTTGCACTCGACAGCCACGCCAGGGCCATAAAGTTCGCTCATTCCAAAGCAATCATAGGCCTTTATTCCAAGGGAATCTTCTATTCTCTTCCTTGCCTCTTCGGACCATGGCTCGGCTCCGAACATTCCCACTTTGATATTGAAATCCTCTTTCGCATTGTAGCCTTCCTTCTCGGCCGCCTCAGCCAAATAAAGGGCATAAGAGGGTGTGCAGGCAATGACCGTGGACTGCATGTCCTTGAGCATCATCAACTGCTTCTTGGTATTGCCAGTGCTTATCGGGATCACTGTCGCGCCCAGCTTTTCAGCTCCATAATGGAACCCAAGACCGCCTGTGAACAATCCATAACCATAGCAGTTCTGGACTATATCGCCCTTGACTACACCTGCAGAGGAATAGCATCTGGCCATTAGAGTGGTCCATGTATCCATGTCCTGTTCGGTGTAAGTGACGACAGTTGGTTTTCCAGTTGTTCCTGAGGAAGCATGCATCCTGACGATCTTTTCCAGGGGAACTGCTCTGATGCCATATGGATAATGCTGTCTTAGATCGTCCTTGACAGTGAAAGGCACTTTGTGGGCATCCTCCAGACCTTGGATATCGTCTGGTGTTATGCCAGCCTCATCGAATTTCTTCTTGTACATTGGCACATTGTCATAGGCATATTTCACCATCTTGACAAATCTCTCTGATTGCAGTTTCCTTATCTCTGGAAGTTTCATATTTTCTATATCTGGCTGATACATTCGATCCCTCGTGGGATGCGAAGGCGAGAATATCTAAATAGTTTACGGTGGAAGTATATACATTTCATAATTAGGGGGTGGGTGAATTCGATAATTATTCATGGCGGGGGCGGAGCTGTGGGATAATGGCATGTAAATCACTCTCTATAACCCTACACACCACCACACCCTCAAAATACCCATACCCATAAACACCTTAATATTCCATGAAGCCTTATCCAGACTCATATGAATATCAAAATTCTCGGAGGAGCCAGCGAGGTAGGCAGTTATGCTGTCCTTATAGAGGACGATGACATCAAATTGCTTGTCGATAATGGTCTGACACCCTCAAAACCTCCTAAATATCCTAAAAAGCCACCCCAGGTGGATCTGGCATTTCTGAGCCACGCCCATATCGATCATTCTGGAATGATACCATGGCTGTCAATGGAATACGGCAATGATGTTATCGCGACAGAACCCACGATAACAGTTGGCTCCATGCTTCTCGAGGATACGGTCAAAGTATCGGCCTCGGAAGGATATCCAGTCCCCTACGAGAAGAAAGATGTCAAGGCCATGAGGAGGCATTTTCAGATAGCCACCTATGGTGATGTCATCGACATCGGAGGAATGGAGGTAGAGCTTCATTCAGCTGGACATATTCCTGGATCGACCATGTTCGATATTCAGGGTTCGAAGAAGGTCATGGTGACCGCTGATATCAATACACTGGATACTCATCTTGTAAAAAAGGCCGAGCCGGAGAAATGCGATGTCCTGGTCATGGAAAGTACCTATGCGGGAAGAAATCATCCGCCCAGGGACGAGACCGAGAAACAATTCATAGAGAAGATAGGGAATATCATTGACAGGGGCGGACTCGCGATAGTTCCATCCTTTGCTGTTGGCCGTTCACAGGAAATATTGATGATACTCATGGATGCGGGTTACGAGGTGTGGCTGGATGGCATGGGAAGAGCAGTCGCTCGTGAATTCCTGCCATTGGAGAAATATCTGGGATCTGCACCTGACCTGAGGAGAGCGATGAGCCAGACCAATATGGTCAGGCACAGAGACCAGAGAAAGGAAGCACTCAAAGGCCAGGTCATTGTAACAACCAGCGGCATGCTGGATGGAGGGCCTGTGCATGAGTACCTGAAGCATCTGAAAGATGATAAGAATAGCGCAGTCTTACTTACAGGATTCCAAGTAGAGGAGACCAATGGCCGTTCACTTTTGGAGAATGGCACTATCAAGCTCTATGGTGTTGATACGACCATAGAATGTGAGGTGGGTTTCTTTGATTTCTCCGCACATGCGGATCATGATGAGCTCGTCAAGTTCGCCAAGGCCTGTGATCCCGAGAAGGTGATACTCACCCACGGTGATGATAGGGAAGCTTTGAAAGAAGACCTTAAGGACTTCGAGGTAATACTTCCGATAGAGGGCGACGATATACCTTTGGATTAATACAAAGATTTATTAGGCCTCGAGGAATCACGGATTTGGTTCATATGTCAAGTAGAAAA
>JAEHCO010000006.1 GCA_020697715.1 Methanobacteriota archaeon
GCCGCGGGCCGGCCGTGTCGGTGCCTTCGTCGAAGTGACGGGCGTAAATGGTGTCGTTCGCTAACGCGCCGCTGGTGAATAGGTTGTACTGGCTCCAGGCGGCCACGAAGTCGCCAAGCAGAAGATGAATATACCAATTATTGGGACAATGGCTACCCAGATGGTGGCAATTACTGGTCGGACTATGATGGGGTGGATAGTTATACCGGGATCAACCAGAACATTCTCGGATCGGATGGTGTAGGAGATACACCGTACACGAAGATAATAGGCGGTGCTGGAGCCCATGATGATTATCCTTTGATGGATCCTTGGGGCGGCATATTGCCAGAGACTGTCTATGACACCATACTGCCAATTGCAGATGCGGGACAGAACCAGACAGTTTATGAAGATACCGTAGTGTCATTCAATGGAACTGGTTCTTCAGATGATATTGGAGTGGTCAATTACACATGGGAATTCTATGATGGATCGAGCAATATAACGCTTTATGGACCTTCACCATCCCACAACTTCACAGTTGCGGGGAATTACACTGTGAGCTTGACCGTCATTGATTCTGGCGGCAATATGGGGCAGGATACGCTAATGATCAATATTGAGGAAAGACCACTTGATACGGATGGTGACGGCATACCGGATGAGGAAGATGCGGATGATGACAATGATGGAGTGCTGGATGATGATGACGCCTTCCCAGTAGACCCAGATGAAGATACGGACACCGACGGAGACGGTATTGGTAATAACGCAGATACCGATGATGATGGCGATGGAGTCGCGGATGTGGATGACGCCTTCCCAATTGATCCGGATGAAAATACGGACACCGACGGAGACGGTATCGGGGACAATGCAGACGTTGATGATGATAATGATGGAGTCGTAGACATTGATGACGCCTTCCCAACTGATCCGGATGAAAATACGGACACAGATGGCGACGGTATCGGCAATAACGCCGATACCGACGATGACGAGGATGGATTCCCAGATGCGTGGGAGGAAGAACTAGGCACAGATCCATTGGATTCAAGCGATGAGCCAATAGACACGGATGGAGATGGCGCACCGGATGGAGATAAAAGTAATTCCGAATCATGGATGGATCCTGATGATGATAACGATAGTGTGATCGACACCGATGACGATTTCCCAACTGATCCTACTGAAACCACTGATACAGATGGGGACGGCACAGGGAATAATGCGGATACGGACGATGACGATGATGGATTCCTGGATGTGTGGGAGGAGTTCCTGGACACGGATCCTGCGGATGAAAATGATACGCCATTGGATACGGATGATGACGGTATCCCGGATGGAGATGGTACCAATTCAAAATCCTGGATGGATACCGATGATGATGGAGATGATGTATCTGATGAAGATGATCTTGATCCATTGGATCCAGATGTGGGAGATGTCAATGAAGACGATGATATTGATGATAATGGTGGAACTGGAAATTATCTGTGGATAATCATCTTGATCATCATCGTGGTGGTTATAACCATAGTGATCATGGCATGGTGGATGAAAGGAAAAACTCCTCCTGAGCAAGAGATATACGAACCCGCACAATCAGACATCGTTGAAGAAGGAGAATATCCATCAGATATTGATGGTGGTGTTCCGCCTCTGCCTCCGCCTCCACCTCCTACGGAATGAGATGTGACTTATCCAGTGCTCGTTCGATATCGATCACTTACTATCTTTTGCTGTTTCCCCAGTCCAGCAGTACAGGCACAATTGATCCCTAGGTAGACCGATGGCCTCTATCATATCATCCACGATCTGGAACCTCAAGGTCGTCACATCGATATCCTTTCGGATCCACTCCAACATCTTTTGATATTTTTCCGTTGTGTGATCCACATATTCGGAGACATCCTCAATATCCTCTCCCTCTATATCGAATATCGCCTTCCTGGCAGATAGTTCATGAATACTTCTTGTTGAAAGATTGAATTTGCATGGGAACATCAAAGGCGGGCAGGCAGGTCGAACATGGATCTCCTTGGCCCCTCTGTCCCACAATTTCTTCACAGTGAAGTTCTTCAGCTGGGTACCCCTGACGATGGAATCCTCGCAGACGAGTATGCTATTGCCTTTTATGATCTCTTTTACAGGCACGAGCTTCATCTTGGCGATCAGATCCCTGGTTGTCTGAGCCGGAGGAGTATAGCTCCTGCCATACCCTGGCGTGTATTTGACCAATGGCCTCCTATAGGGTTTTCCGGATTCATTTGCATATCCTATAGCATGGGCGATCCCAGAATCTGGAATTCCCGCGACAAGGTCGATATCGATATCCTTGTCCCGTCTTGCTAAGGCTGCGCCACATTTTTCCCTGACGACCTCGGCATTGATCAATTCATAGTTCGAGGCTGGAAATCCCGTGTATATCCACAAGAACGTGCATGTCTGAGCCTGGTTTTTCCCTTCCTTCTGGACATGGATGCCATCCTCATTGATCATGGTGATCTCACCTGGGGACAGATGTTTGACGACAGTGAACTCGATATTTGAAAAGGCCGCGGTCTCAGACGTGACAGCCCATTCATCGCCCTTCTGGCCTATGATAAGAGGCCAGTGTCCGTTCTTACCTCTGGCACAATATATGCCATCCTTATGAAGTAGCAAAAGAGAGCATGAACCTTCAATGGCTTCGAACATCCTTTCCATGCCGTCGATAAGGTCTTCTCCCTGAGTTATCATCTTGGCCACAAGTTCTGTCGGATTGGTCGTATGAGTTCCCATCTCACTGAAGCATATGCCCTTCTTCATAAGCATATCCGAGAGCTCTTCGACATTCTCTATGAGACCATTGGTCACGATGCAAAAGGGGCCGAACTTGGAATTGATATAGATGGGCTGCTCCTCAAAGGCACTGATAACACCAATGCCCTTATTGCCCTTCATCTCTGTCAAACTATCAAAGAACTTGGATTTGAATTGGCTCTGGCTTATGTCCCGGATCTGACGATCGATCTCATCACCATAAACAGCCATCCCGCCATATTGGGTTCCAAGATGGGTGTGGTAGTCCGTTCCATACAATAACATCTCCGCACAATCGCCTTTCGTAACAATTCCAAAAATTCCACTCATATAAGAGCCTCCACTGACCTTGATAAGTAAATTGATATTTAGTATTATTGAATCCATTAATCCTCAATCGAACAAATCCAGGATATGCTCACCAATTTCCACTATCAGTCAAACATATCCTGGATGTGTTTAACTGTTTTTCATCTCAGTCAAACATATCAAGTGTATGCTGATCTCTTTCTCGTTCTCCAGTAATTGGAAGTGGATATTCCGAGGTCACACATCCCAGACAGAGATTCTCTTGCTCTATCTGAAGTGCCTCGACCATTCCATCAATGGAAATATAACCAAGACTGTCCGCTCCTATGGCTTTTCCAATATCCTTGACCTCTTTATGATTCGCAATGAACTGATCCCTGGTGGTCATATCGATGCCCAGGTAACAAGGAGCTATGATCGGGGGTGAGCCAATTCTAACATGCACCTCTACAGCTCCGGCATTCCGAAGTATCTGGACTATGGTCTTCATCGTCGTGCCCCTGACAATGGAATCATCCACCAGGACCACACGGCGACCTTCCACCACGGCCTTCACAGGATTCAATTTATCCTTGATACTGACATCTCTTAGAAACTGGCTTGGCATGATGAACGTTCTCTGAACATAACGATTCTTCATTATCCCTTCACTGAGCTTGATACCAGAACCCATTGAGAAGCCATATGCATGACCTCTGCCGGAATCCGGGATCGCGATGACAACATCCGCATCGACAGGATGTTCCTTGGCAAGCCTCCAGCCTATCCTCTTTCGAGCATGATAAACACTTAATCTATCAATTATGGAATCCGCCCTGGCAAAATACACCCATTCGAAAAAGCAGTGGGCACGCCTCTTGCTATTGGCGATCTTGAAGCTCTCTACCTTGTCATGGAAAAGCTCTATGGCCTCACCGGGCTGGATATCCCTTATCAATTTGGCTCCGATAACATCAAGTGCGCCAGTCTCGGATGCGACAATATATCCTCCATCGAACTGCCCGAGGCACAGTGGCTTGAGGCCAAGAGGGTCGCGCATAGCGAACACCCTGCCATTAAGCATGAGTGTGAAAGAATAAGAGCCAATGAGTTTTTTGGCCACGACCTGGAGAGCTTTTTCAATATCATTGTTCTTTTTCATTTCGTCATTGAGGATCAGGGCAAAGGCCTCCTCCTCGCTTGACTTGGTGAACATATAGCCCTGAGATTTCATCTCCTTGACAAGCTCGGGAGCATTGACGATAATACCATTATGAGCGATGGCGATGTCCCCGACCTCGGCCTTGAGCGTGAAAGGCTGAGCGTTCTCTGGCTGGGATACTTTAATGGAATAATAAGTGTGGCCAATGCCCATATTGCCCTTTAGTCTTTTAAGATCTGCTTCGGAGAATACCTGATCGACAAGGCCAATGCCTTTCTTCATCTTCTGCCTTTTATCAAAAGTGACCATGCCCGAGGCTTCTTGTCCTCTGTGCTGTAAAGCTCTCAATGCATAATACATATGAGATGTGAGGTCGCCCTTGCACGCAATGGCAACTACTCCGCATTTCTCCTTTGGCTTATCATCATTAAAATAAGGGTCATCATCACTGAATTCTTCATAAGATCCAGTCGGCAACATGTGCCTAATGCTCCTTGGCCCAAGCATAACTTCTAAGTTTAGCACTGGCTCCGAAGCCGCATGATGCGCATCTCTTCTTTCTAACATGATATGCATGCTTACCGCATCTTCGACATACAATGTGCGTTTTCTTGGAGCTGTGTTTACCCCTTGACGGTGTACCTTTCGACATGTTCACCAACCTTCCTTAATTTTATTAAACTTTATTCAAGGTGAGATATATATGACGTTGTCACCCCTAACGATCGCAAGATCATGCTTACGGATGATCTTACCTTCATCCAGTTCCTCCGCACTGCGAAGCACTAGGTTCAGATGAGGATCAAAGCCGTCCAGAGTTCCTCTGTATGACTTACCTCCGCGCAATTCGACCATTACAGGCTTGTTCAGATACTTGCCCAGTATTGAGAGTGGCTTACTCATAGATTCACCATTTCTGAGTCCGATATCGGATACAATACTTAAAGGTTTCACCCTATTAATGGTTTAGATAGGGGTTATGTGTGGAGCGTGGTGTTTTAATTTTTTGTTAAGGTTGTCGGCTGTTTGAAGCAGCCGAAGTGGCTGAGTGCGTGGATGTTAATATATTTTATTTATCATTCACATATTCAGCCAGTGCCTTCTTGGTCGAATGCCATACCCTTCCTATCTTGACAGCGTCCAGTTTTCCCTGCCTTGCTCTGAGGCTTAGGTAATCCTGAGAATATGGAGAGTCTTTGGCCAGTTCTTTCAATGGTATTAGCTCATCCTCACCCCCGAATATTGATAGGTAGATGGTCAGTGATTCGATCACAGCCTTAGCAATCATACTAGTGAAAGGCTTAAGATTACCCATATCTGCCTTTCTTAAGAAATCATAATATCTCATTCGATCCTCCTTATTTAGGACTATTGGAGGATATCCTTTTTTCATGAGATACAGATTTGTCAACAGCCTAGCGACTCTACCATTACCATCTGAGAATGGATGGATCTCAACGAATCGATGGTGTAAGTAGGCGGCTATAATCACATCATGGTTTTTCATTTTTTTGACTTTATCCAACATCCCGCCCATAAGGATTGGAACCTCTGAAAAATCGGGCGGATTCTTAACAGCCCCAGTTATCATAACGTTAGTAGTTCTGTAAATCCCGTGATCTTTCAGAATACCCCATGTGACCAGATCATGAAGTGTCAAAACACCGGCATGAGTTATTGGTATTGGATTCTTGGCCATATCCTCCAGAAGATCGAATGCCTTGCCATTACCAGACACCTCTAAATGTTCCAAGATAGATTTACCGCCTATGGTCATTCCTTCCTCAAGCACGAGCTTGGTTTCCTGAAGCGAGAGAGTATTTCCCTCTATCGCATTAGAATTGTATGTATGTATGATCCGCATATCATTCTGAAGCCTCTTCAAGGCATCTGCTGGTAGTGGCCTTCTGGAATCGAGTAATTTCTTTTTCTCATCCAACCGTTTAATTAGATTTTCATCCATGAACGTATCGGTATCGGTAATTTTCATCATTAGCCGATATGAGAGTCATGATATATATTGGTATCGGTATCGACTATTTCTGATAGTTGCCGATACGTGATGATGTCGCGAAAGAGAGTGAGAAATAGGCCAGGTGAAAGTAGTGGAGTAATCTTCACTGGTACGATGAATGTAGGCGATAACTCTACTCTATCCTCCATGCACATTACTGAGATCCCTTCACTGAGATATTGAATGAAAACGGGGGGCCAGGTCAAGGTAGTGAAGTAATCTTTACTGGTACGATGAATGTAGGCGATAACTCTACTACCTCCACCTTTTGCAGAGATGTAGTAAAGAGCCAGGTGGAGGTAGTAAGCCCCATTCTGTTTCTAAGCAGCATTCAACTATGCGTCCTACCTAATTTGGACTTGCACCGAATGGGAGTCGCCGTTTCATCATTTCCGAACCTTCGTAGCTCAGGGTCAACACCCATCATCGCTCCAGCCCGGCTGTGTCGTTTCTGCGCCCTTGCCATGCCTCTAAGCATACCGGCTTGAACCGGTCATTCATGTTTCACCCAAGAACACCGAAATGTCTCGGGTGGGAGTGGGGACTTTCCTCGGTTGGCTTCAGCAAGCGAACTTGCTTCAGCCCCCGTTAGCCGCTCACCTTCTCCTGGCATATGACCAATGAGCATGGGGATATAAAAAACCAACGCACGTTTTAGAAATAAGGGCTTGGGGATATTTTAATAAAGAGAAGCTATTTCTGGGTTTGATATAAAGGAATGATTATTATGTCATGGCAACAAGCTGAAGTAAGGACTCTGAAAGTAGGTAGATACGTCATAATAGACGACGTGCCCTGTAAGATCACAGCTTACAGCGCATCCAAGCCAGGCAAGCACGGTGAGGCTAAGGCCAGGGTGGAAGGCGTGGATATTTTTTCAGGACAGAAGAAGAGCTTCGTGAGTCCAGTTACTCATAAGATCAAAGTACCGATGATCGACAAGAGGGGCGCACAGATAATTGCGAAACAGGGCGAGGAAGTTCAGTTGATGGACCTCGAATCCTATGAGATGTTCAATGTTCCGATCCCAGAGGAATATGCGGATTCACTGGAACCAGGAAAGGAAGTCCAGTACCTCATAGCGATGGATAGGAAAAAGATCACCAAAGTGTGAACATGAAATTCGCGGATGCTGATTCTGATTTTGATAGTGCTGAATTTATAATCTTTGGCGCTCCGATAGACATATCTGGCAGCCATAGGCCTGGATGTGGTCTGGCTCCGGATGCTATTCGTAAAGAATCTTTTAATTTCGAGACCTACCTTTATGATCTTGAAGTGGAGCTCATACAGGTCAGCATATACGATAAGGGAAATTTTGATTCTCCTTCCGAAATAGAGAAGGTCAGCCGCGAGATAACTTCTGCTGGCAAGTTCCCACTGGCCATGGGTGGCGAACATTCTATCTCGCCTCACATAATTTCCGGATTCGACAAAGAAGATCTATCTGTTCTGGTCTTAGACGCACACCTGGATTTCCGTGATTCCTATGAAGAGGATAAGAACAGCCATGCCTGCGCGACCAGACGCATATCGGAGATCGTGGGTGTGGAGAATGTCGTTCCTATCGGAATTCGTTCCATCTGCTCCGAGGAGCTGGAGGATGCGAGAAAAGCCGGTTTGACCTATCTCACAGCCGATGCTTTCCGTGAGAATGAGCTATCTGTTCTCCTTACCTATCTGGACGGCCTATTATCAGATAAGATCTACATATCACTGGACATGGATGCCATCGATCCATCTCATGCCCCGGGAGTTGGCACACCCGAACCCTTTGGACTCACGCCCCTGATGGTCAGGGACATCGTACGCCATTTCGCAGACAGGATAGTGGGGTTCGACGTGGTCGAGGTATGCCCGCCAGTTGACAATGGCAATACGTCCGCACTGGCTGCCAAGCTGATGAGGGATGTTATCGGCGTGGTCTCGAAGGCCAAAGACACGGATTAGTCTCTACCAATGTTTTATATATAGGTATAGTGTATAATATTCATATACAGATTGCAAGCCGATCTAAGGACGGAATCATATGAGAATTATGTTTGATATGGGACATCCTGCACATGTGCACCTCTTTAAGAACACCATAAGAGGATTGGAGGAGCAAGGCCATACAGTCAAGGTCACGGCCAGGGACAAGGATGTGACATTACAACTTCTAAACGAAATGGGCATAGAGCATGAGATCAGAGGAGTTCTCAAGCCCAAACTCATATCCAAAGCAACGGACATGATGAAGGTGAATTTGAAGGTCATGAGGATCGCCAAGGACTTCAAGCCAGATCTTATGATGGGGGTGCACAATCCATACATCGCCCAGGTATCCAAAATGCTGGGTATTCCATCTATAATATTTACAGACAGTGAGCCAGTTCCTATTGCGGATTTCCTAACCTTCCCATTCACCAAAGTGATAGTGACGACCACGACCTACAGGAAGGAGCTGGGAAAGAAGCAGATGAAGGTCAATAGCTTCAAGGAATTGGCATATCTTCATCCAGATCGTTTTTCTCCAGACCCAACTGTCCTGGATTCATTGGGACTGAAACCTGGCGAAAGATTCGTCATATTGCGGCTAATTTCCTGGGAAGCCAGCCATGACATGACAGAAGGTGGGTTCACTCCGAAGGACAAAGAAGATCTTGTTAATTCTCTCAAGGACAAGTTCAAGATATTCATATCCTCGGAAAGGGAACTGCCGGATTCGATGAAAAAATACAAGCTGGATCTGCCGGCCAATAAATTCCATGATCTACTGAATTATGCAACTTTACTAATCACGGACGGCCAGACCGTTACCACTGAAGCAGCTTGCTTGGGAGTGCCAGCCATCAGATGCAATTCATTTGTCGGTGATGATGACATGGGCAATTTCATAGAATTGGAGAATAAATACGATCTGATATATTCTGTAAGAGAGCCTGCCCGGATCATGGAGATCGCTTCGGAGCTTCTGGCAAGACCAGACCTTGAAGAAGAATGGCAAGTGAAGAAAGATAAGATGCTGGCGGATAAAATTCCCCTTACAGATTATTTCTTGAAATTGATAATCGATGGACCAGATAGTTTGAAAAAATAATGATATTTCGGCAGGTAAATGTATATGGATGACAGTGAGATGAAGATAATATTTGTCGGCTCCTTTAATAAAAATGGAAAAAGAGGAGGCACCAGTACCTATCTGGATAGCATGGAACAGTTCTTGACATCTAGAGGCATTGCGACAGAATATCTGCCTGAGAAATCCGCATCACAAAGAAGCAGTTACAGCTCCATGATGAGGATATTTATATCGGCCTTCAGTCATAAGATGGGTGCCGGAACGATCATTCAAACTCAAAGACCTGATGATCTTGTTCCTTTCAAATTCATAAAGAGAGGAGTTCCAACGATCTGCGTCCTGCATGGTGATAATCTTCGAAAGATGAAGATCAAGCGTAAAAGATCCGTGTACAAGGCGTATAGATTCCTGGAGATACGAGGTTTGAAGAAAGCAGATTCAGTCATATGTGTAGATGATAGAACCTATAGGATCTATCTAAAAAGATATCCTTGGTTGAAGAATAAAATGACAGTAATACCTGTAGGGATCGATACAGAACACTTCAAGCCAATGGACAAAAGTAAAGCCAGAGCATCCATGAACATCCCTGAAAATGCAAAGGTCATGCTCATAGCGGGCAGACTGGAAAAGGAAAAGAACATTGGCGGAGCGATCAAGCTTGTTCAAAGATATCTGGATGATGATAATAACATATTATTGGTGGCTGGAATGGGAAGTGAGAATAAGGCTTTGAAACAGCTTTCCTCCAAGACAAAAAAAGCAAAGATCCGATTTCTCGGTCAAGTTCCATTTGATAAATTACCCATGGTGATCAATGCAGCGGATGTCGTACTGGTCACGTCATTGTTCGAAGCAGGGCCATTGATAATACCCGAAGCCCAGGCCTGCGGAGTGCCAGTGGTATCCACAGATGTAGGAAGAGCCAAATTATTTCTCCCAAGTTCGGAATATGGGGCTGTGCTTGAGAAAGTAGATGGCGAATTTGCCAAGAAGGTCATTCACTATATCGAGAAGGATGATGTGATATCCAAGAAAGCCCGCGTGGACCATTCCAGAAATTTCTCATTCGAAAAGACAGGTCGGGAGACGCTTGATCTCTTTTCCAAGCAACTGGAGGTTGTCAAATGAAGACAGATAAAGGGATACTTAACAACCGATGTGTCATCCTGCTTATCTTCGCTCTTATCTTTTTAAGCCTGGCCTTGAGATGGCCCACAACTCCTCATGAGATTGGCCAAGATGGTTTCATGAACAATTCACTTGCTAAATCCATCACAGAATTCGGGTATGCGAAATGGCATGTCAGCCCATATTCAGTATTTGGCATGGGTCCTTTTTCATATCCCGCCGCTATCCATTTTCTTATATCTGGCACTTCGCAATTGACTGGCCTTTCACTGGAGATATCTGTTCTGGCTATTTCCATGACGATCGGAGTATTGGGAATGTTACTCACCTTCATTTTAACAAAAGAGATCACGGATAATAATGAGGTCTCATTACTTTCAGCATTCTTATTCTCCACATCACCAGTATTTCTGAGACTGACTACATGGAATGGCTCTTCAAGGCAGTTGGCGATGGTCTTCATTATTTTATTGATATTCTTATTATTGAGGATGGTGTATGCGAAAAGAACATACAAATATTCTCATTATGATGAAGGCAAATACACCGCTCTTGCACTATTTATTTTAGTCTGTCTTGCCAGTATGCACAGATTGGCAATATTGGGAATTTTCATATTAATGGGATATCTTATAGCCAGACCGGCATATAAATTCGTCAATGCATTTACTCTAAAGAATATAGGAGAAATAGAAAAAAAGCGAAAAGTTGGATTGGCATTAATGTATTTCTTATGGATCGCAGCAATTGCTACCGTGATATATATGCAATTAGTAAATTTTGGTCCATATGAAGGGATGGATCTATGGTCAAAATATCAATCAGGCCTTTTCTTCAGAGGTAGTGATATAGGCATACTTCTAACCAATATGATTATTGATTATTGGAGTGGTTGGGGAGTATTATCCGTGTTCTTATTGATCGGTGCCTACTACCTTTTCAAACAGAGAAATAAAGATTTCAAATTATTCTTCTTATTACTATCGATATTACTAATGGCACCCATCTCGACCCTGGGTCTTTATGCACAGTTATTTCTGATATGTTTAATAACTCCTGTCGCGGCAATTGGCATCATAAGATTTTTAAGATCAAAACATTTCAAGAAAATAGCATTGCCCATCACCATATCTTTGATCATAATATCATTAGGATTCAGCATGTTCATGACAGATCACTGGATCGGTCAGTCAGGTGAAGGATACATGAATGAAAGGCAATATGACACAGGCATGTACACGGATCATTATCTAAAAAGTAATGAAACTTACATATCAAATAATCAGGTTTTTGCAAATAGAGTTCTCTCAGTGTCTGATGCCCAATACTTGACAGAAGGATTTGCCTATCCGATGATATATGGATGGGTGGATGAAGATAATTTAGAGAAAATTATTGATTGGGATTCCATGATAGAAAATCAATCTGTCGAGATATCTTATCCAGAGGAATATGCATTACTACTTGACCATCGATACATAAAACATAATGATGTTGATGATCCAATATCGGAATATCTACGTTCATATTATGATGTGAGATATTCCGTAGATAATAGAATCAGCACGACCAATTATTACATAGAATCAAGCCTTGAAGCTAAAAGATATAAAATATTCGATAATGGAGAAGGGAGGATATGGTATCTTGGACAATAATAAAATTAAAATTGCTTTTATTTCACCAATAAACACGAATGATGCCATAGTCGGAGGGGCGGATATTCATATCAGAAATATTCTAGGACATCTTTCTGCCTTTAAAGAGCTCGAATTACATGTAATAACAATGAGAAAGAATGAAGGAAAATCCGCTGAAGATATCCAGGGCAATGTGACGTATCATTATCTACAATCTCCAAATATATCGAAGACCATAAGTGGAATATTCTCAGATCATAAAAAGATCATTAAAAAAGTTAGGGAATTAAATCCCGATATAATTCATGCACAGGTTCTGGGAGCCCCTTATGGATTAGCCGCTATGAAGCTGGCGAAAGATTACCCAATTATCCTTACAGTCCACACCCTTGTTGCCCAGGATTCATTGAATCGCTCACCAAACATCAAAAGCAAGATACATGACGCATTGTGGAAAAACCTTGAAAAGAAAGAGATCGTGAATATTCCAAATTTCATTACAGTATCTGAGGCAAATAAAACCGAGCTGGTTGAGAGAGGTGCTCGTAATGTTTGGGTAATCCCAAATGGAGTTCCAGAGTCCTGGTTCCAGATAGAGAAAAATGAGATCGAAGGAAGAATATTATTTGTTGGCCGGATCATTCCAATCAAAGGACTGGAATTTCTGATAGAAGCATTCAATGAGATCAAACAAAAGATTCCAGAAGCTGATTTACATCTGGTCGGGCCTTTGATCGATGATAATTATCATAATAAATTATTGAAACTTGCCAAGGATCTGGATGTGGAGAAAAGCATAAGATTTCTTGGGTCAAAAAATATTATAGAGTTGGAGATAGAATATGGTGAATGCTCTGTTTTCGTACTTCCATCTGAAAGGGAATCATTTGGAATTGTAGCTCTGGAAGCAATGGCATCTGGCAATTCAGTAGTGGCATCAAATACAGGAGGGATACCTGAGATCATTACAGATGGAATAGAAGGTTTTCTCTTAAACTATGGAGATGCAAAGGCCTTATCTACCAAGATCACAGAATTGTTATTAGACAAGGATCTAAGAAGTAGATTCGGAAATGCTGGAAAGGAAAGAGCAAGAAGATTAGGCTGGAATAATATTGCTCTGCAAACAATAGAGGTTTACAAAGCCGTGCTTGATAAATGAGGTATATTGAATATGAAAAATATTGTTATTTACTGGCCGAGATGGTATCCGCTTATAGGCGGGATCACTACCCATGTCCATGAATTGATCAATGGCATGCCAGATCATCATTTTCATATCATAACGAACAGACTGGAAGATATACCAGATAAAGAGAAGTTCTTGAGCAATTCCACAGTTAATAGGGTAGGACCAAGGGATCTAAGTCTTTATCATCCGAGGCATAACAGATTGCCGAAATTCTATTACCCCTACATAGCTATAAGCGACCTAATAAGAATAAAAAAGAAACTCAAATTCATAAGATCTATAGAACATGATATTCTTCATGTCCATGGTCCATCTATCGAGCCTAATATGAATCATCTGGACAAATTAACTGGAACTACAATTTTTTCATCCAAAGTTAATTTCAAATTTGATAAAGGTCCGAAGGTTCTGACCTGCCATGGCCTGGCTTCACATTATTCAGATGATGAGAATGTTGAGATATCTGAAAGAAAGTTACTGAACATGTTCGACAAGGTGATCTGTGTCGATGAATATGTCTATGAAAATGCTCGTAGCCTCCTGGAAGATGGAGGAAAAGCAGTATTCATTCCCAATTCCATTGATGTCAAACATTTCTCTTTCAAGAATATCGAGTTAGGCGAGAAGCTGAAGATCGGCTTTGTTGGAAGATTAACAACAGAGAGAGGAACTGAACTTATCAACCAATTGATCGACAAAATGCCAGATAACATCAGCTTAAGGCTCATAGTTACCGGATCTGAATCCCAGATATCTGATATCAAGGAACTGGTCAAAGGGAAGGATATACAATTATTCTCCAATGTTGATCCAAAAGATATGCCAGGGCAGCTCTGGAAGATGGATATCATATTGAATCCAGTCATTTATGAAGGGAGTTCGCGTGCAACCCTGGAGGCTTTCGCCTGTGGCAGGCCTGCTATCATGATCGATGCAGGAAATAGATATCCTCTTATTGACAAGGAAACGGGATTCCTTATTGAAAATAAGATAGATGAGCTATTAAAACTTATAAAAGATATATCCGAGAACAAGAATATCCTTAAGGATATGTCAATCAAAGCTAGAAAGGTGGTTGAAGAAGAATATAGTAATGAGATCATAATCCCAAAAATAAAAAAAGTGTATGAATCATTAGGATCATAGGCGAGTTGAAAATGACAGATGATCAGTGGATAATAAGGAAATATGTCGAGTCGGACAAGGATCAGATAGTCCATGATCTCGAAAAAATATCCAAAATGAGCCGTGAAGAATGGGAATGGAAATATTTTGGCCAGAAAGAAGAGCCAGATATATGGGTGGTCGAGAAGGATAGCACTATCATCGGACATCTTGGCCTTATCAATCACAAAATAAATTCAAAAGGAAATGTCATTGATGGATGTCACGCTGTTGACCTCTACATTTATGAAGAACACAGAAGAAAGGGCATATTTGTCGAGCTTGGTAAGAAAGCACTGGATTCTGCTGGTGAGAAGGGGACGGACATCGCTTTCGGATTTCCAAACATAGAAGCAATGGGTGGACATTTGAAATATGGCTGGAAACAGATAGGAATGATCACCAGGGCGATGAAGCCCCTGAAGCCACATGAATATTCTATGAAAGTATTTCCAGATAATAAGCTCAAACAGACATTACTCAAGAGCAAGATGAAACAGTATGGCAAAAGAAAGGCCATTGACCCTATTTCGGGATTGACCATATCAGGTATTGAGAAGTTTGACGATGACATCAATAAATTTATCGATACCTATGCAAATAAGAGCGAATTAAATATGGTTCAGAGAGATTCAGATCATCTAAACTGGAGATACAATGCTCACCCTGAAAAGAAATACAAGTCAATGGTAGCAATTGCAAATGGTGAGATCAAGGGATTCATAATCGGTACGACCGACAAAGGAAATGGATACATTGTCGATATGATGGTATCGCATGGCGAACATGACATACTGAAAAACCTTATATGGAATATGGAAGAATATTTCTTGAAAATGGATGCGGTTGCTGCATATACCTGGATCCCAAAACCATATCTTGAAATATTCAAGGGTATGGAATATATAACAAGGAAGCCTACACAATATTTCATAGTGAGATCAAATTCAGATAGAACTGATCTGGATGAGATGTTTGACATTGATAATTGGTTTATTACCATGGGAGATTCAGATCTTCATTAGGTGAACATGATGGTGCATGAAAATATCAATAAGGAAAAATTGCAGCAGACAATTCAAAAAGGCCTCAACTGGCTCACCTCCAGTGATATATATTGCGATAATGGAGGTATGAGATCAAAATATGATCCAAAAACAAAGCAATATGAAATCTGGAAAGAAGGCAACACGGATGTGTTATGTACATCTGGACTTGTCGAAGTAATAATAAATTATTCTGAGATGTTCAATGATGACCAGTATGATGATCAGCTTCTAAGATCTGTAAATCATCTATGCGATCTTTGGGATGATGAAAAAGGATTAATGTGGGCGGGCCAGGGATCAAAATGGATATATCCTTTCTGGGCCAGTAATGCTGCATATGTTCTATACGATTATTATGAAAAAACCAAGCATGAAAGATCAAAAAATATTGCTGAAAAGATTATTGATTGGTTGATATCCATTCAAAATCCAGATGGAGCAATTCCAAAGAATCAAATATGGTCTGGAAAGATCGATAAGAAGCCTGTTACTAGCTGGAACACGATACTTATCAGGGCATTCCTGAAAGCCGATGAAATGGGACATATTGGAGCTCAGGAAGCAGCTCTCCGCCTTTCTGAATGGATGCTGGCCAATCAATTGAAAGATGGAAGTTATTATTATTCATTTGACTCGATAAATAATATATACCGTAATATCAAGGATCGAAAAGAACATGCTATTTCATTAACTGGAGCAATGAAAAAGCACACATTGTGGAAGCACCCGACATCCCAGGCTAATTGTCTGTTAGCGTCTCTTCTTCTTTACGAAAGAAATAACGATGAGAAAATGATGAGATCAGCTCTCCAGACTCATAAATGGATCTCACACAATTTAAGCCCTCGGAACATCATGTATGAAAAGTATTACTTGAACAGCCACTCCATGCAGGAAGATGTCTATCCAACAGCTTTATTTGTGAACTCTATTTTGATATTATATGATATCACTGGTAAAGAAAAATACCTTACAGAAGCAAAGCTAATTTGGAAAGATATGATCAATGTTCAATTTGACTCCGAAGATAAAAACCTACATGGTAGTTTTCCAGGTGTGCCTCTCCACCCAACAGAAGGTGGAAAAGCATATGCTTGGGACACGATCGGTGCAGTGTATTCACTAATGGAGCTTTACAAAAGAATTATATAGAGAAGAAATGTAATGATAATTGGAAGGTGTATGATGAAACAAAGACCATTGATCGGGATCATCGATGACCAGACACCGGAATTCAAGGTCATGGTCGAACTCCTTAATCTTAATGGTCATATTTTTGAAGAAGCTCAGGAAGATGAGAAATACATCTGCGTTCTGATACCTCATAAATCATACTCTGTGATCGAAGTTGCCAAGATGCATGTGGAGAATGAAAAGCACATCATCATTGTTGACGAGATTTTCCCATTAAAAGAGGTGTTTGACCACCTGGCAGGTATTGATGATAAGAGATATCTTGAAGATAAACTTATGGAAGTTCCAGTCAATGAATTTGCAGATAAATTATTGGATAGGATCAGGCGGCTTTTCATACTACGAAAATTCCCACTTATAAGAAAATGGTATTGGCCAGATTTCGCCAATGCATGCGCGATAATCACGCATGACATTGACACCATGAACAATCCACCGTCTGGCTCAACAGCACAGACATTGAAATACGGATATACCAGGAAGGTCAAAAAAGAGCCATTCTCAGATAATATGGATAATATCTTTGAGATCGAAAAAGAGGCTGGCATATCATCCTCGTTCTTCTTCTTCTCGGATTATGGTAAGTTCCAAAGTCATTTCATAGAGAATTATTGTAATATGAAGGACAAATTCCCTGGAGAACTGGGATTGCATGGATCTCTACATTCTTTCCAGAGTCACCATGTACTGGCCAAGGAAAAGAATGATCTAGAAAAATTATTTGTAACGAGGATCACAGGAACAAGACAGCATGGTCTCAATTTCAGAATACCTCATACATGGCGATACCATGAGGAGGCTGGCTTTGATTATGACATGTCACATTATTACAATGATAAATTCGGTTTCAGAGCCGGTATATGCCATCCATATCACCCCTTTGATGCCCTAAAGAAAGAAAGGTTCGATATATTGGAATTACCAACCTCTTTCATGGACTGGACAGCATTGGATATGAATATTGATCATGACAAAATAATGAAGAATATTACATCACTTTCAGATATCATTGAAAAAGAAAATGGTATATTTGCGCTTAACTTTCATAATATGTACATCAATGAAGACACATATCCAGACATAACCAAGGCCTTTTCAGATTCGATTGCTCTTTTGAAACAAAAGAAGTTCTGGATCACAACTGGCAGGGAATGTGCAGGATGGTGGAGAAGGAGAGAGAATTCGAATATCGTGATCAAGGTTGCTCAAAACAAGATGGCGATCTATTCCAAGGAAAAGCTTCCTGTAATAATTGAATATCCAGATAAGAAGATCGTGAAGAAGATCATTGATGCCAAGGGTATAAGAATGGAGTGCTAAAATGGTGACCATCAGAGAAGCCACAGAAGCAGATAAAGATGAATGGAATGAGGTGGCTTCTCAATCCAAAGATGGCACTTATGCACATACTTGGGAGTGGGCGGATGTCATCGAACAAGGCCTTGGAATTGGATCCGTGAAGCTCGTCGCAGAAGATGACGGGCACATCGTAGGGATCTATTCCGGCTTCCTGAAAGAAGGAAAACACAATGTCCTTTTCTCACCCATTGATATTACCTGGGATTATGGTGGACCTTGTTGTCTGAGATCAGCACCCGGATCCACATTGTCAGAATTGCTTACTGCAATGGAGAAACAAGCCAAGGGAAAAAAGGCTGTTTCGCTTAGGATATCACCCTTTTTTAATTCAGATTATTTTTCGATGCTGGAAGATTCAGAATATCGAAGAAGTGAGAGACTTACCTCGATCATTGACCTTGCCTTAGCTGAAGATGAATTATGGAGCAATGTGAAAAAGAATGCCCGTAGATATATCAATAAACCCAAAGAAGCTGGTATTAAGATCATTGAAGATAATTCAATTAACGGTATAAGAAATTGTCATAATATTTTAGATAAATTCTCTTCAGAATCAGACATGAGATGCCCACCTCTAGTCTTTTTCGAAAAGCTTCATGAATACTTTTCTCCCCTTGGTTTTTTAAAGATCCATTTAGTTTACGATGATGATAAAATAATTGGAACTGGCCTAAGCTTCAGATACAATGGGGTATCGACGTTTAGATATGCTGCAATAATGGATGAATACAAGGAAACTTATGCTCATTATTTACTTCATTGGGAGAGGATCCTTGAAGCAAAACAAGATAGATTAAAAATGGTAGACCTGGGCGGTATGCCAAATGATGAAGATAATGGAGTTTATTTCTTTAAAAGTAGATTTGGTGGTAAAATAGTCAATGTGGACTGGTTTGTGAAAGACATTAAATACAAAACACTTCGTAAGATTCGTAGAGACATGAAGGGTAGAAAATGAATGAAATAACAGTGCAGATCGCTGAAGAAGATCAACATGATGCTTGGAACAGCATAGTCAACCAAAGTCCAAATGGAACTTTTTATCATACTTGGGAATGGACCAAAGTTATTGAAGACGGTATTGTGGGCAATGGCGAGAGCACATATCGTATCTGTGCTATTGTTGATGGGAAAGTTGCAGGAATTATGCCAGTATTCATTAGAAAAGCATTCATTGATACTAAATTGAAGGTACATTTGCCACTATATGTTGCCTGGTCACCCCATCCTAAGCTATACGGATTTGGTGGACCTTGTACAACACCGGAACATAAAGATGAAGTATCTAAGGCTCTCATTTCTGAATCCATAAAATTGATCTCTGAAAAGCACAAAATGAGAACTTGCTGGATGTGGTGCTATGATGAAAGGCCATTGGAAAATGTTTTGGCCAGATCCAACTATCAATTACGTCGCCACAAGAAAACATCATTCATTGATCTAAGACCACCTGAGGATGATATATTAAATAACATCAAGAAAAAATATCGACAGAATATCAGAACTGCAGAGAAATCAGGAGTTCGTATAATTGAATCTAACAATGTCGATGATGTAGATCATTTTTACAATAAATTTCAGACAGAGCTTATAAAAAACATAAAAAGCCAACCAGGAAATAAATATAGGCAGGTCTCAAATGCAACTTTGACCAAGAACTATTTTGATGCTTTGTTCAAACATGCTTTCTCAAAAAAAATGGCACGTCTTTTCTTTGCCGAGTACCAGGGTGAGCGAATTGGTGCTTTGATCAATTTTTATTTCAAAGGTGTGGTATCTCTCGGCCACACTTCGATATTAAGTGAGCATGGCAATCTCCAAGCCTATAAGTTATTGATCTGGAACACAATATTAGATGCAAAAAATAAAGGGTACGTTAGATTGGATCTGACAGGACTTCCACCTGACGAATCACATGGTCAATACAGATTCAAGAAAGATTGGAATGGAGATATAGTGGACATAGGAATATACAAAAGGAAGGTGGAGTGAACGTCAAAGAAAGTTGCCATGGTGATCAAAGAAGATTTTCTTTCAGGATCTGTTCGCGACCCTAGAGTGGACAAGGCCGCTATTAGTCTTAAAAAAGCAGGTTATGATGTGCATATAATTATTCGTAATGCTGCTCCAGATGTAGAAAGAATTCGAAGTTATGGCAATATTCCTGTTATCGTAGGACGCCTACCTCCAAAATTATTGATCCCAAAATCCTCTATTTCAAGGAAGATTGCTAAAAAAGCAAAGTTGTTTCTTTGCGCAAAAGAGATCATTGATATCAACCCAGATATAATTCATATTCATGAAGAGAACATACTACATATTGGAGTACTGGCTAAACTATTATCTGGAAAGCCATTGGTCTATGATGCTCATGAAGATTATGTAAGATACATCATCGGAAGAATGAATATTGATCTCAAGGAAAATCGTAGCTTAAGAAAAGTTCTCCATTATAAAATACAAATTCTTCGCAGATCATTCACCGAAGCTTTCTTTATTAAGCATTTTGTAGACCATGTAATTACTGTGAACTCATTTTTGGAGAATAAATATTCTAAATGGGCACCGACCTCGATAGTCATGAATTCCAGGAGTATCAATGACTTGCCCAAATCCTCATCAAATGACATTCTGGATCAGTTTGATATAGCAAAAGAGCAATTCAAGGTTATCTTTGTAACGAAATATTATAATAATTGGGGATTTGAAACAGTTTTTGAAGCCTCTAAATTACTTCCAGAAGGATATCAAATAATCGTGGTTTGTCCATTGAGAGATGAACTTAAGTCATTGATAAAGGAATATGAGCCAATGCCAAATGTCATTTTTACGGATGCTGTTTCTAAGGAAGGTGTCATGGAACTAATTGCTAACTCCGATGTTGGAATAATTCCATTACCGTATGACCCAAATACCTTCATTAGTACCCCAAATAAAATATTTGAATATATGCTGGGCGGCATCCCAATAATTTCATCTAATTTCCCAGAGATAGAGAAGATCATCAAGAATGATAATTGCGGTTTATTGATCAAGCCAGAAGATCCTGAAGAATTGGCGAAAGCTATCATTTATTTGAAGAATAATGAAGAAAAAAGAATTAACATGGGCAATAATGGTAAAAAGGCCAACCGGGAAAAATATAACTGGGAGATTCAGGAAAGAAGATTGCTCGGAGTGTATGATAAATTATTGAAGAATAATTAATTATAGTGATTATATTATCCGATAATAGATGAAAGTATGTATAATTGGAAATATTGAAAGTATTCATATCCAAAGATGGTGCCAATACTTTTCAAACAAAGACCATGAAGTTCATCTAATTTATTTTACAGAATCACAAGGAAAGAAAGATGTATTATCCATTTTCCCAAATGCTGATAATTCCAATATAATGTTTCATCATATGAAGACAATCACGTTTAATGATAGGCCAATAAAGCCTTTTTTTAATTTTTTTAATATGCTAAGTAATGATCATTTAAGAATACGAATTCATAAAGTATATTTAGATAAGATAATAGATAATATCAAGCCAGATATAATACATGGCCATTATCTTGAAAGATATGGATATTGGGCCACCAAAAGTGGAGTACGTCCTCTTGTTCTAACTGCATGGGGCAGTGATATTATTTTTGCCGAATCTAAAACTCAACTTAAAAATCTAAAATATATGTTCAATAAAACAGACCTGATCCACACAGGAGATACAGAAGGAAGGATGAGATTGATTGAATTTGGCTGTGATCCAGATAAGATATTCATACAGCCATGGGGTATAAATACAAATAGATTCAAACCATCTGCGAAAGAGGATGAATTACGAAAGAAAATAATAGATGATGAAGATGGCTGTATCATAACCATAGTTCGTTCTTTGAAAGAAGTTTATGATATTCCTACTCTGATTAAAGCAGCATCTGTTATTGTCAAAAAAGGAAGTGATGTGAAATTTTTAGTTATCGGTGAAGGTAAAGAGAAAGAAAATCTAAAAATGATGGCTAAAGAATTGAGCATAAGTGATAATATCATTTTCAAGGGAGCGATCCCTAATGATCAATTACACACTTATCTTGCAAGTAGTGATATTTATGTAGATACCCCACACCCTACAAAAGGTGGGGGCGGAATTGGAGTTGCTTTAATGGAAGCTATGAGCTCCGGATTGCCTTGTGTCGTGGCCAAGAGACCAGGGGCAGAATCTGGTGTCTTAGATGGTGAGAATGGATATGTTTTTGAAGGCGGTAACTATGAAGAATTAGCTGAAAAGTTACTTACACTTATAGAAAATAATGATGCAAGAATCGAATTTGGTGAAAAAGGTAGAGCTATTGCCCTTGAAATTGGAGATTGGGATAAGAATATGAAAATATTTGAGGATAAATACCTCAAGTTGATAGAAAAACTCAATGCCTGATTGTCTGAGAATTATAGATAAACCTAATTATTCATCTTTATTAGTTTAGGTTATACATGAATGACAAGATTCCTTTGTTAAAGCCATACTTTGATTCAGAAGAACTTGATGAAATTATAATGTTAATGAAGAGGTAAGGCTTCGTCTTTGGCTATAGATTATTCTTTTGTTGAAATATGCATAGGCACTATTTTTATATAAGAGAGGCAATAAATATGAGGTTATGAGACATTAATATTAAGAATATTTTATTTGTTTATTTTTCATCTTCTTTTTATACCATATATTTGGTTGTCCAGTCCAAAAATCACATCCCTTGCAATCGGGAATTTTGTCCCATTGACCTGATAAATGTAATTCTCTTAAGGTATTTAACTTCGTCCCAAAATAGACTTCACGCAATGGTTTATCTTTTATATTGCCCAGTGATAATGAGCCTTTTTCACGAGATGATAAGCCAATACAACATGGATAAATATTACCATTTTTGTCTATTGATATTGTTGTCCATAAATTATAACATGGATATCTTATTATCCTATTTTTTTCAATTGTATTTTCTTCAATTTCTAATTCATCAAGATTTATTTCGCCTGACCAATTTACTAAAGGGCGAACATGGATCAAATCATTTTCTTCAATAAGGGGACTCCAATCTTTTTTGAATTGTTGTACTTCATCTTTAGTCTTAGCAGTCTCTAATATTTGAATGATGAGTCTTGGGTTTTCGACACCATTTGATTTTCTTATTTCTAAAAAAGTTTTTATATTTTCAACAACTAAATCAAACTTATCATCCCCCATTAACCATTTGTAGGTCTCAGGTGTTCCTGAATTTAAACTTATTAATAATCTATCACCAATATTATTTAACAAATTGACTAGTAATAAAGAATTACTTTTATTTAATAAAATTCCGTTCATATCAAAAATTATTGGAATGCCTGGGCATTTTTCTTTGGCATATATTATTGCCTCAGATAGATGAGGATAAAACAAGGGGTCGCCAAGACCCACAGGAGTCAATGTGGCAGATTTATTCAAATTATTAGAAATATCGTCTATTATTTTTTTATATAACTCAATATCGATATCACCAATGTCAAGATCTTTCATATTTGGACGAGGGCACATCCGACAAGTTAGATTACATTTATTTGTAAGTTCAATAATTATTGCGTAAGGGAAATCCTTTAGTATTTGATTTCTTAACATCATGAATCTCTCTTTTTTTATTTTTTCTCTATATAAAGACGTAGAGGAAATTTTTTGTTTAACTGGCTTAGGTATTAGATTTTTCAAACTCATTAAAATTCAATATGTATTTAGACTATTTGAAATTATCCTCTTAATAAAACAATTATGAGTTTCTTACTTGTGGTTAATATGAAGTATTTGTCTATGGCTTTAATTTGTTAAGAAATTTTTTAACATCATTTTTTTCAGAATTATCTAGGCTAAATGTGAAAAATAATCCAAAATAAATGCAAACTCCAATAAGCCCTTCAATTCCCAGGGATATAATATTAGTTGGTGGAAGGAAATTAAGCAGGAAAAACATACTAATGCCCATAATTGCGGCAGGAATATAGGTAGTTATAACCACTGCCATGAAATATTTTCGGAGATTGAATCCTAGGTGTTTAATCACATATGAAGCAACAAATGGGGAGCTTACAACCCATGGAATGGCAGTACCCAAAACAACACCAGTTACACCATAATATTGTACAAGTATCAAACTCAAGATGAGATTGGAAACAGTGACGAAAACCAGCGGTATCAAAATCAACTTATATTTTTCCTGTGCAAACAGAATCTTTCCACTAATTCCGCCATAAGATGTGAAGAATGTGTAAAATATAAATATCCTGGTTGGGAAAACCATATCCAAAAATTTATCACCCATCCAGAAATGAATTATTGGCTCAGCAAATACAAAAATCAAAGTCCCAGTTAATAATGCTATAGCACATGTGTATTTAGAACCCCTAATTAACAGACGTTCCAACTCCTCTTTTTTATTCATAGTATCTAGTTCGGTAGCAGCTGGAAGAAGTGCACTTTGAGGAAGTAAAGTAGCAGTGCTGACAAGATCAAATAATTTTCTAGCAACTGCGTAAGATGTTATAGCCCCTACTGAAACATAAAAGCCTACTAAAATCCTGTCCAAACCTAACATTAGAATTCCCATTATTTGGCTGATAAAAATTACAGAGCTGAAAGTGAATATTTTCTTCAATGTGGAAAAACCCATATATTTGAATCTTAAATCCAGATAGGGTAAAAGACGTTGAACAGGAATAACCAGGGCAATCTGACCAATTGCACCTATTACTATTCCCCAGAATATTATCTCTGTTATTCCATAACCACTGATTAAGATCAATACTGTGGCAATTGCATTTATAATACTAATAATAAAAACCCTGACTGCATTTATGTCATGTCTCTGCATACCAGATAGTACCGTGGCGAAGCTACGCATGGGCCATGATGTTAAAGCACCAATAGCAACAAGGTAAGCGATTAAGCGAGCTTTATCACCTTGGCTTTGATCTATGTTAAATATATCAACGAAAAAAGTTCCAATGATCATTATGGATATGAATATCACAATGCCCACACATAGATAGAATATGAAAGTGGAATTCACCATTTTATTAATGGTTTCTTTATCATCCTTAGCATTGAATTCTGCTACGTATTTAACCAGAGCGCTTCCAACTCCGAAATCCAGCAAGCCAAAGTATCCAATAAATGCCCCGACAAGGAGGTAAACCCCATAATCTTCAACACCGACATAGCTGACGATAAATGGGAACAATAAAAACCCAATAATATATTGTGAAAATTTCAATAGAGTATTGGCAATAGTGTTTTTAATAATCTTTTTCTTGACACTTGCCATACAAGTATGTTGAGATTTAGCTTGATATAAATAAGTTTCCATTTCAAATATATAAAATGTATTGCCAGATAAAGAAGAAAAAACGAAAGGTTTAAGTGCGATTGTATATATGTGTATTTAACTTGGATGACTAGGTGGAGTTTAGTCAACTAAATATAAAGGAGTGAGGAAAAATATGAAGAAAATAATACCATTTGTATTATGCTTGGCACTTGTGGCAACATGTGGAGGAGTAATTGCAACAGATTCATTGCCTACGGAGATCAATGGCACAGGAACTGTAACAATATCCAATGTGGCTCCAAGCCTTACAAGCATAGCGATAAATGATGGAGCATGGATAAACTACATAGATGTAGCAACAGAGTATGATTTCTACGTCAATGTGACAGACACAAATGCCATAAATGACATCAAAGAGATCACCTTGGAAGCATGGATGGTGTCCCACGAGGCAGATGACGACCCGACATACAGGTACAAATTCACATACACAGAAACAACAACTGGTGATGGAGTACTTGCAGGAAACTGGGTTCAGAATTTCCCAACAACAGAGAACTACCTGGATGTCACAACTGCAAGCACATTACCTGGTGACCCAGCATTAACCACTGGAAGCTATATGTTCAGCTTGACATTGAATAAAACTGCAAAGGCAGGAAGCTGGAGATACAATGCGACAGTTACTGATGAGAGCGGTGCCAAATCCACAATAGGATATGAGGCATTTGGAGTCTACAAGTATGTGGAAATGACATACGATACCGGCGCAGGAAATGATTTCGCATGGACATCTTCAGCAGGTCAGAATGATGTTTTAGCGACCTTTGATACAACTGTTACATCAAACACAGTATACACATTAGCTGCAGCCTATGAGGACAGTTTCTATGGTGATGACCCAGCAACCACATGGTGGGGAAGTGAACCGTCATTAGAAATTCAAACGTCTAGTCAGTCCAAGGTTACAGTGACCAACTACACTGTATCATTTGCAGATTGGACGATCAACGCGCTACCAGTATACGACCAGACCCTGACACACAATCTCTATCTGGATGTACCTATTGGATTGCCATCGGCGACCTACACTGGTGTGACGATCTACATACGTGCTTCAGTATAAGCATAAAATGCATACGTGCCTCTTAACGGAGGCACGTCCCTTTTACTTTTTTTATTTACTAAATAAGAAATATACATATATATGATAAATGGGTTAAGTGGTCTGATGCGTGGCAAAATAATATTGATCGCAATACTGCTCCTTACATCGATACTGATAGTCCCAGCAAACACAAGTGCTAACTATCCATTGGGGATATCAGGAGCATCGGGCTTTGTTGTTCCACCTTTCCAATCAGAACTGCTTAATGATACAACAACTTACTTCAGATTGTATCTGGCAGACACTGCCCAGTCATCTTTGGATATAGAGGTGGATGTAGAAGGAGATATTGCACAATACATTACTTTCCCTGGTTATGATGGGGAACTGCCCACCTTCACGATCTATCCTGGAGATAATTTGAAGATTCCATATATGATCGATTTTCCTGCTTCATTGCCTGGAAAGTATCCCGGGACGATCCTAGCAATAGGCAGCCCACCGCCATCACAGATCACTGGAACAGGTGCTATAGGCAAGCCAGTTTTGTCCGTCGATATTATTGTTGATGTTCCAACAGATGTTCAGGTCTATAATTTCGCTGTGACAAATCCGAATGGATTTGTAGATCAGGATTGGAGCAATTGGGGAACTGGATGGGGTACAAGCTTCGATGTTATCAATGGAGCTAATAAGACCTTCAATGGCTATTGCAATGTGACACTCAGCGATATTGATGGGGTAATTGAATATGATAATTACAGCATTATCAATCTTACCGCATTGACAGGAACTGATCCACATACAGTATCTTGGCAGACTGATCTCCCTCTGGGAGAGACATACATGATTAGTGCGAAGGTCTACTCTTCGGACAATGTTGCTTTCGATGAAGAATTTGGATCAATAGTCATTCCATCTCCAGCAAAGATCAGCGATGTTTATCGGCAGCCAGACATTGTGTTTGGAGATGATGTTGTCACGGTCTATGCCGTACTTGCAAGCTCAGATTCGACAGTGACATTACATTGGCAACCAGTCGGTGGCTCTGAAACAACAGTACCCATGACCTTTTCCGCCACACTAGGAGAAGATGGAGAGTTCATAGGCAATATACCAGCCCAGCCAATAGATACGACCATCAATTACTGGGTTACCTCAGACAATGATGCATTTTCATATCGGTCACCAGGAGCGGGCTCTTATTCTTATTATGTATTTTCACCAAATATTCCAGACCTGGTAATGGATGAGAATAGCATATCTTTCTCTCCCATAGATCCCACTGCAACCATTATGAATGAGTCTGAAGCCGGAACTAATATCATCATAACTGTAAGAAATACTGGCCCGGGAGATGCAGCCAATATTTTAGTTAGAGTGTATGACTTGGAAGTAATGGTATTCGAGCATACGATACCAAGCTTAGCCGGGGAAGGCAATTCAGACACTGTGAACTTCAACTGGGCTCCAACTCAGGGTGAACATAATCTGAGGTTCGATGTTGATCCAGATAATACGATCTTTGAATTAAATGAGAACAATAATGATTATTCCATATCTGTCACCATACACGAGGCTCCTCCTGTAGTGGAGGATGAAGCAGATGACCCTCTGGCAGACGATCTTGCATTCATATCCATTCCATTAATAATCCTTCTAGTTATCTTCTTATTATTATTCCTCATGAAGAAGGGAAAGAAGATCAATGTCATGGTGTACAAGGCTAGACCATCCAGGTCAGATAAAGAAGGGAAGATGAGATGGATCTACAACTGCGGCTACGGTGATGAGATCAGACTGGGAAACACAAACCCAACAACTGTGAAAGCCACCAAAGGCGATATTATTCAAGTAGAGGTCAAAGGCCTCTCACAAAGAGATGACGGCCGAATCGTGTGGCAGAGTGCGAATGCCACCAAGCTGCAGCCGAAGTTGGACAAGGCAGATGACCCGGACAAGATCAGGAAGATGATCGCGAAAAAGAAGAAGTAAGGACTCACACCCATAAGGGGTCCATATCTCATCCACATCCTGGATAGTTTAATAAACAACCTCTTTATTCTATAAGCCAACATCATGGTGAAGGAACATGAATGCCATTGACACTGTATTGACGATATATCTCATCATCGCTTTCCTTGTGGGTATAAAGATATTTACAAAGAAGAAGCTCACATTCACAAGCCTCTACAATATGGCATGCAGGTACCAGTATCATTTCTACATCCTGTTCACCATAATGATCATAAGGGTCTTTGTGGACTGGGCGGAGGATCCCATCGAATTGATACTGAATATAGATTTCACACCGTTGATATATGATCTGGAAGGCCACAGGGTGTATTATATCCAGAAGGCACTGCTCAATGATAATTTTACAACGTTCATGGCCCTGATCTATATTGGATCCTTCATGTTCATCATGACCTTTTCCTTCTCCATGTTCGCCTACGTTGACAAATACAAGATCGCTAGTCAACTGGCATTGCTGAACATCGTGCTCCTCCTCATGGCCATTCCCTTCCAGCTTCTGGTCATTGTCTATGTGCCTTCGTATCCAAAAATGTTTTACCCGGGAGCAACACCAGTGGTCTCTGGGATCGAGCCTTTACTTTATAATTACAACCCACTGGTCAATGAATGGTTCGTTGGTTATGAGACCTTCAACAATTGCTTCCCATCACTGCATATAGGCTATCCAACGGCTATATTGATGATGATGGTGAGGAATGTCAAGGGTTTCAGAGGATACAAGATCTTCATGTTCTCCATGATAATACTCATAGCTATATCGATATTATACCTGGGCATCCACTGGCTGACGGACATTTTCGGAGGTGTGGGGATAGCTATAGTCGCTGTCATGGTCACAGAGAGATTATCCTATCCCTTCTGGAGAAAGGTTCACATATTTGATAAGAATAGGACATTCAGGCTCGAATTACCTCAAAAGAAAGATCCTGAAGAAGAGACTGTTATCGGATCAGATGAAGAGCAACTGGAATCTGAAGAAATTTTACAAGATCCAGACCAATAGATAATTCAATAAAATTCTTCCATCGCCCTGGAATAAAAGGCCTTGGTTTGGTCAGATATGATCTCCCAATCGAATTTCTCAACCGCTATCTCACGGCTCTTCCTGCCCATGTCCCGTCTTAGATTATTATCGGACAGCATGATATTGACCTTGTTAGCCAATGCCTTTGGATCGGCCTTTTCGAATACCAGGCCATTCTTACCATCCTGAATGACCTCGGGTATCCCACCGGCATTCGAGCCGCAGAGTGGAGTGCCACAAGCTCCGGCTTCGACAAGAACGAAACCAAAAGTTTCCCAGAGGGATGGCAATACGAAGAGATCGGCAGAAGAGTAAAGTTCTGGCATTCGGGCATCATCTATGAAGCCCGGAAATATTATATTATTATCAAGTCCCATCTTGGATATCTTCTCCTGAAGTCGTGGGACGAGCTTGCCCTTGCCGACTATCAGAAGGCGGGTGCTCTTATGTTCCTTCAGGATAGCTGGCATCGCGTCAATGAGATGATCAAGTCCCTTTTGTTGGATAATTCTCCCGACAAATACCAGTAGATTATCAAATCCTTCAGCGTGTTCCTCCCTGAAGGTCTTTTCCGATGGTTTGTAGAATTCCGTGTCCACGCCATTGTATATGACATCTATCTTGTCGCCATCCAGGCCATATTCCATGATATCCTTTTTCAGAGCATGGCTGACTGAGATTATTCGGTCCACACTTCGCAGAACGTCCTTTCCTCTCAGGCCGTCGTATGTTGTGCCGAAAAGATCGATGGTCTTGCTGATGCCAACAGGTCTTGCATTATGCAGGGTGAAGACCATTAGCTTTTTCTTTTTCTTGGCATAATCCACAACTGAATTATAACTGCCGAACCAGCGGCCATGCAGATTGAACACATCGTATTGATTCTCATCGTCCAGCTTGGCTATCCTGGAGATAACGCCTTTTGTAACTGGGAGAGGTGGGGGATAGATAACTGGCATCTTGTAATGCTTTGTTGGGAGTCTATGGACATTGATGCCTTCGATGACCTCGAACTCAGAAGTTCCTTCCATCTGAGAGGTGACAACCGAGACATCATCCACTCTGGCCAGTCTTTTTCCGATCTCGTACATGTTCTTCTCGGAGCCACCGATGAAAGGATGAAAATAGCCATTGACCATGCATAGCTTCATAGGATTGTTGAGAATAAGCCAGCCAATATATATTTATCGTAAGATGGGAACGAACATCTAATATATTGTCAAGATCATAATGTATCAATTGTAGCAGAGGTGGAAGTATCATGAATGACGTACTTGTTGGGAGAAAGGAAGAGACAAGGATATTGAGCGAGTTCATGGACAATTCACTAAATGGAAAGGGTGTGGCTGCCATTATCAAAGGCGGCGCGGGCATTGGGAAGAGCAGGCTTATTGCGGAATTCAAGGAAATCGCCGAAGGAAAGGGATTGAAGATCCTCACAGGAATAGCAGATGCCTATACGTCAAGACCATTCCATCTTTTTCGTGAGATCCTTGATAATATTGATGAAGAGCCAATGCTCAGAGATTCGGAATTCACTAACTTTGCCAAAGTATTTGCCGTGAACAAGGGCAGCCTCCTTATAGCCGATGCGTCACCGCAGGATGAAAAAGGCCTTGATTCGGACATATTTGCAGGAATGCTCTCTGCGGTTCAGGATTTCATCAGAGATTCCTTTGGCGGGACTGGCAAGCAGTCATCTGGATTGGGGAGATTGGAATATGGGGATCTGAAGATCATCATAGAACATGGAGAAAGTGTGTTCCTTGCAGTTGTTTTCAGAGGTAAAGAACATCCCAATATGAAAAATTCCATCAGGCTGGCTGTCAATGACATAGATGAGGCTTGCGGAGACACCCTCGCTGATTGGAATGGCAATATGGAACATGTAAAGCCAGCGCAGGATATCCTGGAAAAACTGGTGGATATTCGCTTTCTGGTCAGAAAGGATCTGGAAGGTGTGAAGCTGGATGCCGAGAGGATACGTGTGGCAGACTCGGTGCTCGATCATCTAATATCAGTATCTGATGAGCAAACTCTGGCCATATTATTGGAAGACATGCATTGGGCGGATGAATCCTCGCTATTCGTCCTCCAGTACTTGATGAGAAGTATATCGAATAGACGAATTATTATCCTTTCCACACTGAGAACTGGAGAGGTGGAGAGCGTGGAAGAATTTGCTGATCTGATGATAGATGAGGGCAGTTGCAAGGATATTGCCCTTGAAAGACTGGCATCCAAGGATATATTGAACATGGTGGAGAACATATTACCAAAGCATGGACTTGGCATGAATTTCATAGATGAGCTTGAGTCCCGATGTGAGGGAAATCCCTTCTTCATCCAGGAGATTTTGAGACACATGTTATTGGATGGGGCCATTGTTCAGGAAGATGGCGGATACTCATTGATAGGGGATATGTACATGATCCCAGACAATATCGAGGAATTGGTCCACAGAAAGCTGGAGGCCATAGAGCCAGATGCATTGTCCATAGTGGAATTCTCATCATGCATTGGGAGGGAATTCGATATCAATATACCAGGATCATCGAGAATGGTCAGTGATATAGGATCCGCGATAAGCAAACTGGAAGATTCTGGCCTGATACAGATCATTAATGAAAAAGCGATATTCACCCACGCTTTGTTCCAAGAGGTGATATACAAAGGGATAACAGATCGCTGGAGATCCGTGTACCATCAGAACATTGGGGAGATATACGAATCATTGTACAATCATGATATGGTCATATTTGAATTGGCCAGACATTTCTCCAGGTCAAGGAAGCATAGCAAGGCCTTTGATTATTGTTCCAGGGCGGGAGAGAGATCCGAAGCCATGTTAGCTCCTGAACAGGCCATTGACTATTACCTGGACGCGATAAAGGCATTGGACAATATGAGGAAGATCACTGGCACGAACGAGAGCAGAGGCGAGCTCCTGCAAAGGTTGGGAGATGCCTATTCACTTATCAGCGACTTCGATAAGGCCATAGAGAAATACGATATGGCCTTCGAATTGGACACAGATATTGATACCATGGCCATGCTGCACAGGAAGAGAGCGGGCATATTCGAGAAGCGAGGAGATTATATTGAGAGTGGTTTGGAATGCCAGAAGGGACTGGATCTACTGGATGGGAAGATAAATGCCGTCACTGTCAACCTAATGCTTGTAAGATCTGCGAACTTGCTCAGGACGGGATCTGTCGAAGAGGCTGGAGAGCTTGCGAACAAAGCACTCGGGCTGGCAAAAGAACTGGGCGACAAAAAGCTTGAAGCCAATACCTATCATTTACTCGGAAGTATGGGCCTTATAACTGGACAGTTCGCAACGGCGATCGAGAACCTTGATAAAGCGATAGGGATAAGAGAGGAGATAGGAGACGAGTCTGGAGCCTCCGCCTCCCTGAACAATCTGGGTATCGCCCATTATTATACTGGTGATGTGAACATGGCACTGGATTGTTATAGCAAGAGCCTGGCCATATATCAGAAGATAGGTGACAAATATGGAATGGCCTCCCTATTGAACAATATGGGAGGCTTCAGCCAAGATTTTGGAGAGCTCGATAAAGCACTGGATTACCATATGCAGAGCATGGACATCAAGAAGCAGATAGGAGACAAATACGGTATGGCCAGCACTTACACCAATCTTGGCATCGTGCACAGAGGCCTTGGCAAGCTTGATGAGGCACTGGAATTCAATCAGAAGGGGTTGAAGCTGGCTACCGAGATCGCCAATGCAAAGGAGATCACGATTAACATCAACAATATAGGAGAGGCATATTTTGAAAAGGGCGAATACAGCAAGGCCGAAGAGCAATACAAGAAGGCCATCCTGATATGCCAGGAGTGCAAGGACAAGCATCAGGAATCTCACTCCCTAAGAGGAATGGCCAAGATAAATATCATGATGAAGGATAGTGGAAAGGCCGTGGAATTTGCAGATGAGGCTTTGGCCATATCCATAGAGATCGGATCACAGGGCGAGGAGTGGAGGTCCAGGAACATATTGGGAGCCGCACTCAGATCATCCGGATCATTTGACAAATCCAAAGAGGAGCTGGACAAGGCCCTGGAGATACTAACAGCCACAGGAAGTAGTGAGAAAGAACCAGCGGTGATGTTCGAATTAGGTCTTTTGCACAGAGATATGGGAAATACAGATGAAGCAAAAAAGAGCTTCTCAGTCGCCAGAGAGATATATGATAAGAGAGGGTATATCAGAGATGTGAGCAAGATCGACAAGGAATTGGTCAATCTGAACCAGTGATGGTATCCTTGCCTATTCTTTTTTGATATATGTACGATGATAGGAAGCTAAGACCGATCACGATGAAAAGAGACAGTATTGTGAACTTTTGAGCTGTCTCTTGCTCGAACTGGATATTGAGGAAGCCTATCAGGGCGAAGAGAGCGCCGTACTTGGCCAATCCACCTATTATCAAGTAAGACATGGACTTCCAGTAGTTCCACTCACAAACTGCGATAAAAGCGCCTGTAAAGGGCACTATGGGGGCCACTCGGTTGATGAGGATGATGCGTTCATCCTTCAGGAATATGAAATCCGTCCACTTCTTCATCGCCTTTTTGATGAAATCCGGGAGCTTCGCTTTCTTTACCAGGCCATAAAGTAAAGAATTGCCTGTGAACTCCGCAGCCACGGCCGTGATAAGTAAAATAATACCCCATATTAGAGTGGGGTCAAGAAGGAAGGCCAGTGTGGCAAATACCTCCGGTAATGTTGGGAATATCACGGAATCTATGACCAGTATGATGAATATGGCTATCAGGGCGTAGTACATCCCGTGATTGACGAACCAGTCGAAAAGTCCTTCGAACATCAGAACTGGATGTTTCCGTGTTCATATAAGGATATTGATTCGTCGAATGTACTCTGGAGAGGTATTTTTAAATAATATTCTTGAGTTAATGTGGTTTAGGGAAAGAGATAGAGGATCCTAAATGACTCATCCAGAACATGAGCTATATGAATTTAAAAAGAAGGTCAAGAAGGGGCAGAGAATTATTAATGTTGTATTGATTATCTGCATACCAGTAATACTTTACATTCTTTTTGATCTATTGTTCGAAGTGGCCGGTCCATATGCTGGAATCGCTATCACGATCGTTGCATTTTCTATTGGCGGAATTCAAACAATAGGCAATTATCTTGATCTGAAAAGATGCAGGTATCATAGATTCTATGGATCCGTGGAAGAGCTAAAAGAAAGGCTGGAATCATATTTCGATGAAAATAATATGAAATATGAAAAAGATCTAAATTACAAATATAAAAAACCATATAATCCGACCAAAACAGACAGTGTGAATTATGATCTGCGAACATTTGATATTAACATATTTCCTTTTCCTGGCCACGGTTTTTCTGATATTCGTATCCTGCCAAAAGGCCTATTGGAGACTTTTGTTGATGACATTGAAGAACAGATATATGATCTGATAAAGGATAAGCGAGGATGGGAGAATTAATTCGCCTCATCAACCCTCATAAACATTCAATGACTTGATATTGGTAAATGCCAAGATCAAGATTCATAAACATTCAATGACTTGATATTGGTAAATTCCCTGATGCCGAACTTTCCAAGTTCCCGGCCAATACCACTTTTCTTGATGCCACCAAAAGGTACACGTGGGTCGGATTTGGTTATGGAATTGATAAAGACCGTGCCAGCTTCTATCCTGCTGGCAATTCGTTTTCCATTATCCAGATCACTGGTCCATACACTTCCGCCCAAACCAAACTCCGTCATATTCGCGATCTTGATGGCCTCATCATCGTCCTTGAAAGATATTATGGGAGCCACAGGCCCAAAGACTTCCTCTTTCATCACCCTCATGTCCAAATCCACATTCCCAATAACAGTCGGCATATAGAAGAAGCCAGTGCCTTGCCGGATATTGCCGCCGGCAAGTATCGACGCGCCCTTTTCAACAGCATCCCTCACCTGCCCATCCACTTCCTCAAGGGCATGTTGATCCACTATGGGGCCTATTTGTGTTTCAGGGCTCATTGGATCGCCCACTTTCAGGGCACTGACCTTTTCTGCAAATAAAGTTGAGAAAGACTTCAGAACGGACTCATGCACGATGAAGCGCTTGGCCGCGATACAGCTCTGGCCATTGTTCATCATTCGACCGATGACTGCATTGCCTGCGGCCTTTTCAATGTCCGCATCCGCCATAACTATAAAGGGGTCGGAACCACCCAGTTCGAGCACCACTTTCTTCAGACCCTGGCCAGCGGATGAAGCGACCATGCTTCCCGCAGCTGTACTTCCGGTCAGCGACACACCTTTGATAAGATCCGAATTGAGCAAAGGGGCTACATCATCATGCCCGGCGATTATGGTTCGGAATACATCCTTGGGGAAGCCAGCTTTCATGAAAGCGAACCTGATGGCCATCGCACACCCAGGAACCGTATTGGAATGTTTCAAGATCGAAACATTTCCAGCAAGAGTTGTGGGAATAGCGAATCTCAGAGCCTGCCAGAAGGGGAAGTTCCAGGGCATTATCGACAAAATAACACCCAGTGGTTCGTATGACACTTGGTGTTCCAGGCCATCGGCCACAATACTTTCCGGGGCAAGCCATTCAACCGCATTCTCTGCAAACACCTCCGCGGTCCAGGCGCATTTCTCCACCTCGGCCAGCGCCTCGGATATGGGCTTTCCCATTTCCCTCACCATCAACCGTGAATATTCATCCTTATTATCTCTCAAGACCTCTGCCAATCTTAGATAATGTGGTATCCTGTCCTCGAGAGGGACATCCCGCCATGAGAGAAAGGCCTCATGGCATTCCTTCGATATCTGGATGATCTCGTCCCCAGTCATGGTATCATACTCGCCCATGACGGAGCCGGTCGTTGGATCTATGGTGTAAAATCTCATTGAGCTATTAATGGCTTTAGTCATATATGATATTAATCATACTCATGATAGTTGATATCATAGATCGACATATATGATATTAATCGTGCTTATGGTAGTTGATATCATAGATCGACATATATGTTATTAATCATGCTCATGGTAGTGAATGTCACATATCATTATGGACAGTATAACATTTTTATATGTTCTATTCCAGCCTCTAAGAACACATCCCCCACGGGTTTGAAACCAAGCTCGATATAGAAATCTCTGGCGGTCAATTGCGCATGACCGCCAATTGGGATGTCAGGCCTCTTTTCACATTCATCCAAAATGGCCTTTACCATTAATTTTCCCAATCCCAGGCCCCGGTAATCTTTCAGGATGGCAATTCGCTCCACCTTCTGCATATCCTCATGAATGGTCAATCTTCCAGCACCAACAGCCTGGCCATTGACCAAACCGATGAAGTGCATGGCCTCATCCTCAAATCCATCATATTCTATGTCCGCTGGAACATTCTGTTCGGTGATGAAAACCTCTCTACGGATATCGAAGACCTTCTGCCTTTCATCCAGATCAAGAATGGGGCGGCATACGATATCACTTGTCAAGATACCGCTTCCCTATCAAGACCATGATGACGGTCGCGATGATCGCAATGACAATAAGCACACCGAGATATCCCGATGCCTCTTCAATGGATTCACTTATCGGGACAGTCCTTATAGGCTCGCTGGTGAAGGAAAGTACCAGGCCATCTTTCAGATGATTCCCCCAAAGGTCCGTGGCATCATCAGATAATGTCACGACATAATATGTGAGATTAGTAAAAGAGCTTGATGGTGTGAAGGTCATATTATTATCAGACCAGGAAAAGACACCAGTGACATTATTTGATATGATGAAGGACTCTTCCACCGAGGTCTTGTTCATGGCCTCGGAGAAGTATATGATAATGGTGGAGTTCAGATTCACATCCAGCTGGCCATGTATCAGATTCGTCGATGTGATCACAGGCGGGGTTATATCTCCAAGATCGGTGAATGTCACAAGGACCTCATCGGCGATCTCCACGCTTCGAGGATTATTATTGAAGGCCATTCCAGGGTTCCAGACTTCCACTTCCAATGTGTAATAGAAAAGCCCGACCGAGGTCACTCTGATCTTCTGTACCAGTATGAAATCAGTAAAGCCAGATGCGCCGGTTGAGATATTATTGCTGTAAATGGTGGAAAGCTCCCTGATCTCCACCGTGGCATTCTGCACAGGATGTTCTGTGAAGTTCTGCACCTGAACCCGGATGCTGCCATATGACACGAAATAACAGCTTTCCCCAACAATTATCCGGGATTCATTGACAGAATTATTATATGATCTGGCATTCGATGTTTCGAAGAGGTTCACATCCCCATGCCTGGAATTTGAGAACGCGGAATTATAGATATTGAAAGAAGAATTAACAGCATAGATACCATTCATATTGAAGGATATCGTACAATTATCAATGGTCACATTCTTACAATCATAAAGGGTGATAGAGCCCTGATTTGTAGCAAAACCATAGAAGCCATTGTCAAGCCCAGAGTTCAGATTGACATCTTTAATTGTCGTGTCCTTGAGCCCTATATGATAAAGATCACCTGCTGGGATGCCATTGATAGAATTGCCACTCATATTCATTATCACATTCTTGGAATCATATGGAATATCCACGCCCACATCATTAAATTCCATTCGATTGTTCCTGAAAGTGGAATTAGAACCTATGAACCGCGTACCATTGCCATCGCATGATCTTATCAAATTACCTTCAACAAGAGGAGAGCAGTAGAAAACGAATAATCCATCATAGCAATGACTGACCGTATTATCTCTTATGATGGTTGATGAATTCCATAAGAGCATGCCAACAGCGCACACTTCGATATTATTATTCAGAATTAGGGCGTCGGAATAAGCGATTATACCATGCCAGCATGTGTTGATACGATTATTCAGGATGGTCGGCATAGAGAGATTGTCGCATATTATCCCTGCATAGAGCGAATTGTTGATATGGCAATTATTTATCATCGGAGTTGAATTGGCACCACAGTAAACAGCGAAAAAATGACTGTAAGCGATGGTGGAGTTCGATATGACTGGCGAAGTTCCATTAGAGCATTTGATCCCTTCAGTAGCGAATGTCACGTCCACGTAATCGAGCACTGTGTTCTTGCTGGTCGATAGGATATCGATGCCGTCCCAATCTCGAGATGCAGGATTAGGGGTCGCTGGTTTGAACTGGATCCGACTCTGAGGATCCAGCGGATCCCTCCCATGCGCATCCAGAGTTCCAGCCACATTGAGTTTGGCACCTAAACTGAAAAGCATGACGACACCAGGTTCGATCGTGAGAACAGCACCAATTCCAATAGTGATAGTGTTCTGCACCTTGTACGGGCTCCTTCCAATATCCCAGGTTGTGGATGAGAGAATATCATCTGTTATTATTGTCCCGGGATCGATAGCCCTTGTGCCACCCGGATCAAAATCCTGGGCTACAGGAACCTGGATGTCCAGGTCATGGACATCCAGGGTATCATCCGCAGGGCCATAGGAAAATGGCAATGGCGCTATCATGAATATAACAAGCAATATGGCCAGTACACGAACGTGGTTCATATTATCGGCTCATTTGTCTGATTTTTCCACACGGGTCCTTAGCAAGCCAGCTGCCCTGAGTTCTTTCTTCAGAGTCTCTACACCTGTTATGATGTCCGCTTCCTGCTTCGCACCTGTGCACACGACCTTTCCTGATCCGAATAGAAGCATGACGACCTTTGGCACTGCAACCCTGTAAACCAATCCAGGGAACTGCTCTGGCTCGTATTCCACTCTTTCCAATCCCAGAGTGATGGCTATCGCATTGAGATTGAGATCGCTCTTGAGGTCATAAACTGCAACGATGTTCTGAACTGTTATGACTGGTTTCTTGATGATCCCGGCCATGCCAGCATCTTCCAGTTTCTTGCTCACTGTCTTGATCGTGGTCTGCACACTCTCAATGGTCTTGGCGCCTGTACAATTTGCCTTACCACTTCTGAAAAGTAATATAGCTGTCTTCTCTGACTTCAGCCTGTACACGAGCCCAGGAAACTGCTCTGGCTCGTATTCCGCACCCTCAAGTGCGAGAGCGACTGCTGTAAGATCCAGCTTTTCTGCCAATACTGTCGAAGCAACGATATTCTCGATGCTAACCTCTGTCTTCTGTACTTTCTTATCATCAGATTTTTTATCTGCTTTCTTTGCTGCCATTTTCAAACTCCCCTTACTTTAAATACTCTTTATATAGTCTTTATATACTAATTTATCACGCGAGATACTCTTACTGTTTAAATAGTATTTGGTTCAAAGCCCCTATTTTGAGCAATTCTACAATAATCAAATCCAGGCCAAAATATTGAAATGGTCCTGGTGTTTACGGCCTACTGATGAAAGCGATCATATTCGACCTTGATGGAACTCTTCTGGATTCCCGCCAGACAATTAGAAGATGTCTCAATGCCGCGATAATGGAATTCGGAGAAGAGCCATTTGAGGGAGAGGATCTGAAACAACTTATTGGCAGACATCTGATGGAGATCCTGGCCCTGAAAGGTCTGGGAACCGAGGAAGTGGCCGAAAGATATCGGCAGATACAGATGGACACATACCACCAGGACATGAAGATGTATGACGGAGTGGTCCAGATGCTGGATCTGCTTAAGAAAAATGGTCTTTCTCTGGGAGTGGCCACCATGAGGAATGGCCGAATAACAAGGGACATACTGAATGGTATCGGGATCGGCCATTATTTTGATGCGATGGTGGGAGTGGATGATGCAGAAAGGCCGAAGCCAGAGCCGGATCAGGTGGTCAAGGCTTGCCGTCTTTTAGGAGTGAGTGAAAAGGATGCGGCAATGGTGGGAGACACCACCATGGATGTTCTATCTGGCAAGGCAGCGGGTTGTGCCGCTATCGGAGTCTCATGGGGAAATGGCGAGGCGCAGGATCTGAAGAATGCGGGCGCGGATCATGTATGTGATTCCATGAAGGAACTGGAGCAATTGCTTCTTGGTATGATCTAAGAAAATTGGTCAGATGTTTTTCAATATATTGAGATACAAAAAAAGATGGGGCAGACGAACTGCCCCAGAGATCTTTGGATAGGTTAATTCGGATACTGGCTGTAGACCAGCCAATTCATTAATTTGAATACCGGAGGTGTCATGAATACCCCCGGAGGCTATCTTATCAGGCGATCATGGGTATCGCATATTGGATCGTCGTCTGCTCGGACTGCATGCTCATATATGGGTCTGAGAATTCCACACCATTTACCACGGACATTATCTTGATCTCTCCATGATAATCATCATCTATCCTGGCACCGAATATCACATTGGCATCTGGTCCCATGAAATCAGTCATTCCACTGATTATCTCATTGGTCTGAGCCACTGTCAGATCTGGTCCAGAGGTTATGTGAATGAAGGTACTGGAGGCACCGGAATAATCCACATTGAGAAGAGGATTGCCCAATGCTTCCGCGATCACAGCCTGTGGATCGTGAGAGGAGTTCTCCGCATAGAGAATGGTGGACGTTCCACCGCCGCTCATGACCGTACGAAGATCTGCAAAGTCCAGATTTATCATGGAGGGTTTGAGAATGGCGTCGCTTATGCTCTTTATGACCTCGGAGATAAGCTGATCCATGACACTGAATGCCTGACCAATTGGTAAGGAAGGCACCATTGTCAATAATCTATTATTATCCATAATGATCGTACTATCAGTAGCTTTTTTCAGCTTATCAATGCCGATCATGGCCTTCTGCCTTCGACCCTTTTCAGCATCGAAAGGTGTTGTCACCATGCCGATAACTACTGATCCTAATTCTTTCGCGATTTCTGCTACAACTGGTGCTGAGCCTGTGCCTGTGCCACCGCCCATACCTGCTGTAATGAAAGTTATGTCCGCTCCGGAGAGAAGTGATCTAATTTCTTCTCTCGCTTCTTCTGCACAATACTCACCAACCTCTGGGTGTCCACCTGCGCCTCGGCCCTTCGTGGTCTTGCGACCAATGAGGAGCTTCTTATCAGCGATGATGGTCTTGAGGTGCGCCTCATCGGTGTTGATAGCAATGGTCTCGGCTCCATGAACACCAAGACGTCCCAGTCTATCCAGACTGTTATTGCCACCACCACCGCAGCCAACCACGACTATCCTGGGGTCAGCTATGAGTTGCTCCATCGGCGAGGAGTACTGCAATGCATCGTCTACTATTTTTAATCCCATGTTTATCCATCCTGTTTGGAGCAGTATTACTGTAAATAATGCATTATCTAATCGCCCTCGTATCACTAGCGATTAGATGAACTAACACGTCCCAGTTCATATATCTGGTAAGTGTTTGTTCATGAAGAGGTGTACTGCTCCGTAGCACCTTTTCGTGCATCCCATTCGAGAAATCCTTGTGCGGGCCTTTGGCGGCCCTCGATAAGGTATCCTGAGTGGAGCCATAACTCCACCTGGACATTTCTCGTCCCTAATCCAATACCCTATCCCTATGGTATTGGATCCTGACAAGACCATGTTCCCTTCGCCTATTTTCTAATCGCCTCCGTTCTTAATATCGCTAGCGATTAGTTGAACATACACTTGCCAGTTCATATATCTAGCAAGTGTTTGTTCAAGGTTCCTGTGAATCCTGCTCCAGGGTCCTTTTTAGCTTCATGCGCACGTAATCTCGCACGGCATTTCGGACCGCGTCGTCGACGGAGATAGCGTCTCCATCGTGAACGAGCTCTTCGAGCTTGACCACATTTCCCTTTGGCAATTCAACCGTCATACGGGTGATGTGCTCCGGTGTGATATGCGTTTCAACGAATTCATCGATGGCGGCCCGGACCACGTCGGATATATTGGTGTACTGGCCCTTGTCAATTAGTATCTGGAGGGCTTCTAATTTATCCACGGGTATCCTGACTGTCACTCTCTCTGATTCTTTTGCCATGATCGCACCTAGTTTTTCGCCTTGTCAGACAGATTTATCGTTTCTGTCCGACAGGTATATGACAAAGAAAGTATATAAACCCTTCGATAAAAGTGCATTGTTAAGTTATTGTTGTACGAAACCTCTATAAGGGCAATGAGTGATTCACCTGTACGATCAAATAAAAGTGAGGGTGAAAAATATGGGTTTATTAGACGCAGTATTAGGAAATGCAGGGGTTGTTAACTCCCAGGAGTTAACAAGCGAATACGGAACATTATTGACTGAAGGAGAGATAATTGAAGTTGGATTCAAAGTGATCAGAGATACTTTTATTTTCACTAATAAAAGGATGATCCTTGTTGATAAGCAAGGGATCACGGGCAAAAAAACAGAGTACAAATCGATCTTGTACAAAAGCATCTCGAGGTTCAGCATTGAAACCGCAGGAACATTCGATATGGATGCCGAGCTGAAGATATGGATATCAAGCGAGACAATACCATCCATAGTCAAGACCTTCAATAAAAAGGTCAATATCTACGACTTGCAAAAAGTGTTGGCAAATCATCTATTGTAAGTTACCAGTCTCTAAATAGGCTTGATCAGGTCAAATCCTAATGTATATTTTAGATATGCACAAGAAGCTGGCATTCCTGTTTCGGGATCTGTATCAGATACAAGATCCCGCTCATCATACGAATTGAGTACGATATCAGTTAGATATGTAGGGTTTATACATATATACATAAACCTTTTAATAACAAGTATAAATAGTTTTAAGTATAACTTCAATAATTGGTATATTGGATGGGTTTTGCACTCATATTGAATGGGTCCATGCTCATATAATGATATGAGAAAGTGCGCTGGAGAAGGCGGACTATGACTCAAAAACAAGGGTGATGAAGATGAGAAAAATATTTGCGATCGCATTAGGAATGGTGATGTTATTGTCTATAACATCAATATTTGTAGTTGGTGACACCGAGCCAAATGATAGCTTCGCGGAAGCTGACTACACCTATGATGGCGACATAATAAGTGGGACATTGAATGAATTTACAGATGAATATGACTATTACAGGATGTGGCTGACAGCGGATAATACCGTCAGTATCACCATGTCCAGTTATGCAGATGATTTCGATATGGAACTCTATGATAGTGACATGGATTTCTCAATTGATGAATCTACAGATTGGGATTCGAATGAATTGATCATCTATACAGTATCTACAAGTGGATATTATTACTTAGAGGTCTATGCAGTTAGTGGCTCTGGCAGTTACACACTTTACATAAATGTGGAATCAGCTGCCTCGGATGATGGTAATGACGACTTCTGGGAAGCGGATTACACCTATGATGGAGACACGATCTACGGATTATTGGATCAAAGCTCTGACTATGCGGATTATTATCGACTATGGGTGAGTGAGGATGAGACCATCACTGTCACCATGACAGGCACAGGGGATGACTTTGACATATTCCTGTATGATTACATGGAGAACAATGTCGATTATTCTGATAATAGTGGCACCTCCACCGAAGAGATAATCTACAAGGTTTTGTCAAGTGGTAATTACTACATAGAGGTCGTTGCATCGTCAGGAGATGGTGATTACACATTGAATGTAGATGCTGCTTATGATCTAAGTGCCACTGGCTCCGGTCCAGCTGCCGATGTTCCAGATTGGAACGTGGGCCAGGAATGGGCCTTTGGAAACGTAGTGGATATAGAAAAGGTTCTGAATCCATATATTGAGGACACACTGACCCAATTGGATGCATTCGGCTTCGAGACCGTCTTTGATATAAATGGAGGAGCGGGATTACTATTTGGAATAGAAGTAACGGATGACAGCACCATGGTCAATGGAGAAGAGTGCTATGATACAACTGTGAACGCGGCTGTAGCCATTGACTTCGACATGGAGGCTTCTGTTGATGGAGCCACATCATTATTCGGCCCAAGGATCATCGCGGAAGGTGAAGGTACCGCATCCGGAGAAGGAGAGATCGTCGTAGCAGGAAACGTATACTTCACAAAAGACAAGCTGGCAATAGCAAAGATCGACCTTAAGATATCAGCTGAGATCGTTGCAGAGGCTTACATGGATGCTACCGTGACAGTCGATGGAGATACAGAGTTCATCGAATTTGATGCAGAGTTCTCTGCCGAAGATGTTGAGGTCAATTTGAAAATGAACTTTGATCCGCCAATAGACCTGTTCGACTTCCCTATAATGGAGGGTGATGTCTGGTATGTGCCTCATACAGGAACAGACACATGGGGAAGCGTAACCGCATCTGGTGTCGTTAGGATGGACGTGTCCGGAAATGGACCAGATGGAGCAGTCATTAACGAGAGAGAGGTCGAATACCTGAATGACCTGAATGATGGTAACTTCGAAAGCTACATAGATGGTGGACCAGGACGATATGGTGGAGGCACCTTGTTCGAATGTACTGATCTTACTGGCGATGTTTACACTATCGAATATTACAATGACAACTCCATGGACATATTTGGAACCAGGCAAGACACTGGCATTATGAACACATTGAGCACTATCCAGGACTCGACAGCAGGTGTTCAGTTCGATGCTTCTTCCGGATTCGTAACCGGTATAACGGTCAATGGAGACACTATAACGGATACCGCGACAATGGATGAGGTAGAGGACTTCACAGCAGATCCACAGGGAGAGGTCGATGAGGTCATTGACGGCGGCAGTGGAGCATTCGGCATACTTCTGATAATCATCATAGTCGTTGTCGTTGCAGTTGTCATGATGGTGGTCATAATGAACAAGAAGAAATCAAAACAGCCACCACAACATCATCAGCCACAGCCATACGGTGGGCAACAAAGCCATCAGCCTTATGATGGTCACCAGCAGCCACCACCACCGCCACAGCACACTCCTGAGCAATACCCGCCTCAGGAAAATCATCAGCAACCACCACCACCGCCACCACAATATTGAGTTGCGGTACAGCAACTCCTGATGAGCCAGCGGTAATGGATAAATAAAATATCTGAGTGCGCGAAAAACGCACTCAGATCCCTTTTTACTTTTATTGGAATTGTGATCATTATACATTATTCATATTATGTTCAGATATCTAACATGTTTTTAATAATTTAATGCAATAGGACTCCCTGTGTTAATCTCCATTCTTGACGGATATACAGATGAACCTTCGAGGCTGGGAGTTCCTCCCTTCATAGCAGGATATCCAAGATACATCGCGGGTGCTGTGATATCAGCTGGCCATGATGTAGAATACATCACCATCGATCAGTTGAGAAAGGGTCGTACACCTTCATCAGAACTGCTTTTCATAATATCAAATGCGAATGTCCCGGGCAAGTATCTCAGAGGAACACCAATATCAGAAAGAGAGCTATTGCAGATAAGAAAAGACTTCAAAGGCCAGGTCCATGTATGGAGTTCCTTGGATGCAAAGGGCGACCCAGATGCCTTGGCCTATGACATTCTCACGAATGAATATGAAAAACCAAGAAGAAGAACATTAAAGGAATGGAAGAATTGGTCCGAAGCAGGAGCCAGTATGTTAGAACAGCATCCTGATTTCCCCCAGCCCGCGATCATGGAGATGGATATGTCCTTCGGATGTCCGAGATATGTAACTGGAGGATGTAGTTTCTGCCCGGAGATCGGATTTGGCCAGCCTGTTTTCAGACCAATAGCGGATATAATATCCGAGATGCAAGCACTCGTCAAACAAGGAGCTACCAATTTCAGGTTGGGTGGCCAGTCCTGCCTTTTCACCTATATGACGGAAGAGCTGGGTGAGGATGCCCCGAGGCCGAATGTCAAGGCACTGAAGGAATTATTCGAAAAGATCGGCCAGCTTGATGGCATCGAGATCCTGCATACTGACAATGCCAACCCGGGAATCATGGCCAGCCATCCGGAAGACACGAGGGAGATCCTCGAATCCCTTGTCAAGGTATGTACTGGAGGAAATTTACTCTCAATGGGCATGGAAAGCGCAGATCCAGCAGTCATAAAGGCGAACAACCTCAATGCAACTCCTGACCAGGTCATGTCCGCGATCAGGATGGTAAATGATATCGGTGGCGAGAGGGCGGACAATGGAATGCCAAAACTGCTTCCGGGATTGAACCTTGTCGCGGGCCTTGAAGGCGAGACTGTAGATACCTTCGACCTGAACTTCAAATTCCTCAAAGAGGTACTGGATGAGGGATTGATGTTGAGAAGGATCAATATAAGACAAGTGGCCTCCACAAGAAAGAATTTTGGGCCATCACGACTGAAAAAGGATTTTATCAGATTCAAGAACCTGGTGAGAGAGGAGATAGATGCCCCTATGTTGAAGAAAGTGATACCCACTGGCACGATATTGAGAAATGTCTACATGGAGACCAATAGAGGCAAAAGGAGCTTTGGAAGGCAGATCGGGACTTATCCGATACTTGTTGGTATGGAGTATGAAGTGGAATTGGAAAGATCGTTAGATCTCCGGATAGTATCACATGGACAGAGGAGCATCACCGGGATAGAACATCCCTTTGATATCAATAAGGCGAAAATGCAGGCACTTGCCTCACTGCCAGGCATTGGGAAGAAAAGAGCGGCAAGGATAATCAGATCCAGACCATATGGTTCGATTGAAGAATTGGAAAAGGTAATAGAAGATCCTTTGGTGATGGAAGGTCTTGAGGCCTTAGGCCTTGTGTTCAGATAGTATGCTGATTGATAGGCCAGAAGATGGCTTTAGATGATCTTTTCATCATTACAATATATCAAAAACAAACATTGCCGCCATCAGAAGCCCGAACATGAACAGTGGGAGACTATTCATCAATTTCTCGCCTATGACCTTCAGCTTTTTCATATGGTCAAATGATGGAGGGTTCATGTTAATATATTGTGCGTTTTTATTATCATTTTTGGTTTCGTTCATTCATTCACTTCCTTTTTTTCCTTTCTTCTAAATCCTATAAATGTTATACCCATTATCCCCAGAGCCAATGGCAATATGGATGAGAATTCCGGAATTATGACAACGGTTATGGTTGCGGAGTCCGATTGCTCAGCGAACTGGTATCCACCAGGTGATGTGTAGTTAAGGGAAGCCCAGTTCGTTATGGTGCCAGCAGGTGCGAGAGCATCCACCAGGACAGTGATCGTGAGGGAATTGACCGTGTTCTTTCTCACATTGGGGAAATACCAGGAATAATCATCGACCACTATCGAATCAGGTGCCGAGCTGGAAGATACGTATGTCGTGCCAGCAGGTATGGTATCATTTATCCACACATTGGCAGGTGCCCCGCCTGTATTGTTGTACCAGATGGTGTATACCACTTCTGTTCCAGGAGCGGCAGTGGTGGTGTTCGCCACCTTCACGATGGTGATATCAGGTCTCGCACATTCCGTGGATGCGCTATCTGAATCACTGCCATAAGGAACTCCTGCGGCATCTGTGAAGTCCACATCCACATTATTTACGAGGTTGGTACCATCAGCCACTGTGTCATCCACCTGGACCACGATGTCGAAGGTGATGGTGGTTCCGCCGGCCAGGTTCGTGAATGGATAGGTGTATGTCTGCCCATTTATAGTGGGGGATATACCACTTGTATCGCTTATGTAAGTGACACCAGTGGGCAGAGTGTCATTCAGCCAGACATACGCGGATGTTGCGGAATTCCTCTTATTCTCCAATGTGATGGTGTAGGAGATATAATCTCCAGGTTCGGCAGTCCGGAGATCCGCATCCTTAGAGACAGATACCTGAGGAACTGGAGGTGGTTTGGGCAATGGTACATCACCAGGAGGTGCGGAACGTGTCCCAGATGGCGCCTGAGCATTGTGAGACATCGTATCATCACTCTGATCTATCGAATGCTTCCAATCTGATATCTCGATGAATACCGAAAATTCATCCATGGAGTTCAGACCCATCATGGATAGAGGGATGCCCATTTCCATCCTGTGATAATCAAGATCAGATGATATGGTCCCAATATATTCCCATGGTATGGAATTGGTTGGCAAGTATGTGAAAAGTTCACTGGATATGATCTTATTGTTTCTTCCGGCGATCAGAACCATGTGATCCGCTCCCAAGATCCCACCTTTGTAATCACCTGTGCTTACATCGTTATCTGAGTCAATGAAGATGCTTAGATAGTCCTGTCCGATGATCTCCACATGCCCTATTGGGCCGATATATCTACTTATGAAGTTCCCTGAATAATTTGGGTCAAAGTCCAAAGGTATGGTCGTATTCAACCACATATCTGGACCATCATTATTGTAATCAATAACACCATCGCCATCAATATCCCCATTGGAATTCTGGTCATCTATGCCATCATTATTGAAATCATAGGCATAGCTTCCATTTGGTCCATCGATATTGTTAGGGACACCATCATTGTCAGAATCCGGCAGAGGTGCAGGTGTGATGGGTGACACATTGGTAACAGGCGCAATGCCTGGACGATATCTTATCGTCGGCACATCCATGCCTCCCATTGCCACCCCAGAAAGTGAAGTGTATATCAACAGGCGATCATCCACTGACATCCTGTAATCTCCTATATCGACATTACGATTGATACGGCTGGTGTTGGTGTCCGAGGCACCAACAACATCATTGGCTGCATCGATATTGCTTCCTATCCCAAGCCAATCTCCGAAAGCACCATCAATTTCGATGTTCTCCGGATCTCCAATATTGTGAACTGCTCCTGAATTCTCAGCAATATGTACCTTGATACCATCTGGAACCAGAACATCAGTAAGATAAACACCGACATTGGGGGCATCTGTGGATACAGGTATATCGAAGATCAGGAAGATGGATACCCGCTCTCCAGCCTCTATTGTCAAAGGCCTATCGAAATTAATAGTAAAATCACCACCATCACCTGTCATGGTGGTCTCCAATACCTGGTCACTGGAAGCATCGTATATCTGGTTGCCTTCATCCACAACCAGTCTGAGACCTATCATTTCTTCATAACCAAGCTCTCCCCTGGAGCTGAATGCAAGGCCTTCGACATCCGAATCCAGACCAAAGCTCTCCAATAGTAAAAGGCTGGCATCATGATCTCCAGGCTGAATTATATCGCTGTCAACAGCCTCGGACATGCTCGCTCTCAATGTTCCTCTCAGGGGCGAGATTACAGAATCGGATATATCAAAGTGCCCGAAGGAATCCTGCATCATGATAGCATAAGATGGCTGGGATGAGGGTGTCAGTTCATCAAGGATCACCCTTATCTCCATCTCATTATCATTGACAGCTGCATTTGCTTCATGGGAGTATTCAAATGCATTCCAATCATTATGATCCATATCATTATTGAACCTCTTCAGATCTATCTCGGATATTCTATTTCCCCATCCTTGAACATCCAGAAGTACATCCGCACCCATATTGGATATCTCATATCCCGTGGACGTATCTGAGTCCGTGTCGATGAATATGAAAACAGAATCCAGACCTCTAACAGAATCACTTGATGAACCTCCCAGAAGATCACCTTCGACCATGATGTAAAAGTACATGTTCGGAGGGCGGAAATTGACCCTTGTTTCAATGATGTTCAGATCATCATTGGATATCTGGTCAATTGAAGAATCATGATAGGATGTGAATTCCCTCCACTCGGAGAAATCACCATCGATATCCATGCCATATGTGTCATCACCTATCATGGAATTGGTCAATATAGGAAGGAACAACATGATGAATATCAGAGCGGCCATCATGGTCACTCTCATCCTCCAAGCGGATGACGCATTGGATTTGATGTTCTTACGGTGCGCCCTGCCCCGGTTATTTGCGAGAGCATCACCATTTATCAGACCCATGCCATTTACAAGACCATTGACACGACCATTGACCAGTCCTGAGAGGCGGCCATTGATCAGGCCATTGGTGCTACCAGTGGCATGCCCGGTTGTTCCAAAAGCATGACCATTGATCATACCGCCAGAACCATTGATGAGGCCATTCACCCTGCCATTTACAAGACCATTAACACGGCCGTTCACAAGGCCATTGATGCCACCAATGACGCGACCATTGACCAGCCCATTGGTCCTTCCATTGGTCTTACCGTTCACGCGGCCATTGGTTTTCCCAAAGGCATGGCCATTTGTTCTTCCATTGACGTGGCCATTGGTCTTGCCGTTCACACGACCGTCGACTGTTCCGACAGCACGGCCATTGACCTTGCCATTCACACGCCCAGTCCCATTTATCAGACCTGCGGGCGTCTTGCCAGTTTTCTTAAGTGACTCTGCCTCGATCTCCTCATAGGAGCTATGGATCACCTGGTCATAGCATTCGAGAGCGGCCTCATGCAGACCCAGCTTATCCAATAATTCTCCCTTTTCCATAAGCAGGCTTTCAGTTCCCGGGAAAAGTTCCAGGTCTTTGTCTATGTCTATCAAGCGGGCTTTTATTATCCCAACACCCGGATCTGGAGCCTCATCCAGCTCGAGGTCCAGAAGATCGTCCTCATCATCGGGAATAACAGATCCATGTAATATTTCCAATATCTGTTTTTTGTATTCCGGGGCCTTCTCATCATCTAACTCCGCTGCCTTATCATAGCATGATATTGCTTCATCAAAACTGCCGGCCTTTGCCAGGAGCCTTGCTTTCCTTGCCCAGTGAATGTGATTATCTGGGTCTTCTTTGATCTTCTCATCCAGAGCATCCAAGTCCTCGAGGATAATGACCTCGCCAATATCCATGTCTATATCTACGACATCGGGTAAAGAGAGATCATCATCGGTCTCATCTTCATCCATTCCAAGGAATTGTTTTATGAAGTCATCGGTCGGGCCAGAAGGTTTTGTATCCTCTTCTGGCTCATCACCAAGTTTTGACCAGCGAGATAGGAAATCTTTGGATATCCCTCTCTTTTCCTCTTTGGTCTCGAGCTCTGGCAGGATAAGATCAGATTCCATTTCCTCAAGAACATCCATTTCGGATAATTCTTCATCAGTATCGTCGTCTGCAAGTGAGTCCACCATGGATCCCAGGCCGACCTTGGGATCGGGCTCGGCCTGATCAACTAGGATATCTGAATCGTCACCATCTGGCTCATCATCATCATCTTCCTCATCGATCAAAATATCAATGGGATCGTCCAGGTCCAATGAGATATTTTCAATAATATCTTCATCAGAAATTATCTCGGATAATATTGGCTCATCGATATCAAGCTCAAGTTCATCTGTTTCCGTCGTGAATAGCTCGATGCCATCTATATCGAAGCTGTCATCCTGGGCGATGATATCCTCCAGGAGTTTTTCTCCCAGTATATCTCTTTCATCCAGATCATCAGATGCGGCATCTGCAGTTGCATCATCTTCAGATACTGCATCTGATTCGAATCCATCAAGAACATCCGCAATGTCCAGATCGACAGCGATGTCCTCAAGGGTGATGATATCAGGTTCATCAATATCAAGTTCAAGCTCATCGGATACTTCCTCAGCATCACTTATTATGATCCCACAATCCGGGCATTCTGAAAGTTCTGCCTGGACAAAGGAGCCACAGCCAGGACACAGGTTGAGTTCCGAAACACTCTCCTCCCATTCCATATCCTGAATGAGCTGGGCTTCAGCATCCTTTTTATCACTCACCTCGACCAGAAGGTCAGAAAGCTCCTCGATCTCCCGTTCAGCCCTGACCTCTTTATCCAGGTCGATCTCCACATCCAGGTCTTCATCGTATACGGCTCCACAATTGGAACACTTGCCAGCATCCTCAGCCAGAAGAGCACCACATTCGACACATAGGAATATCTGGGTCTTCTCTTCCTTGTACCAGTATCCATCTGGTTCATCAGGATCTATACTGACATCATCGGATGGATCAAGCTGTGAGATAGGAATATCACCATCTGGCTCGAATTCCGCATGGCATATGTCACAACTGCTTGCTCCGCCAGATAAGAAAGCACCGCAATTAGGGCAGAGAAATAGCTCAGCTTCATCCTTGTACCAATGGCCATCAAGATCTGTATCGGTCTTTTCCACCAGCATGTCGGCCAGTTCCTCTGTATCCGCATCCAGCTCAAGAGCAGGTTCTTCAATATTGGGGTCGAACTTCACACCACAATTATTACAACTACTGGCATCCTCAGAGATCAGTGCCCCACACTCGGGGCACATGAAGAACTGGCTCTTCTCCTCTTTGTACCAGAAGCCATCTGGAGCATCTGGATCCCTCGCAATTTCAGGTTCCATATCCGTATCTGGCTCGACCTCTCCATCATCAGCCTCGAACACTATGCCACAGTATTGACAACTATCAGCGGCAGAAGATATGAAAGACCCACAATTGGGACAGAGAAATAGCTCGACCTCATCCTTGTACCAGTGGCCATCCAGCTCATCCAGGTCAGATGATCCTCCCTCCAGTTCATCATCGTGGAGGAGCATATCTGCCAGTTCTTTTAACTCACTGCCATCTTCAATAGATATGGCAGTTCCCAATTCGATCTGATCATCATCGATGCCATGGTCATCATCGAGATCAAGGTCCGCATCTGCGATCATGGTCAATTCATCTGTCAGGATGTCCTCATCTTCAGACCCTATTGGGACGGTTGCTTCATCTGCACTCGCAACCTCTTCTTCATCATGGCTGGTGAACTCTTCCAACATATCGAGTATGTCTGGATCGGATGTCGTGGTCTCTGGCGGAAGTGGTTCCTTATCAAGCTCCGATCTTAGCTTTTCTTCTGTAAATGACAGGCCACATGTATCACATTCCGAGGCATTTCCGGATATAAATGCACCACAATCAGGACATAGGAATAGCTCGGCCTTGTCCCTGTACCAGAAGCCATCTATGTCATCATTCTTTTCCTCTTTTTCAGTGCCATCGACCAATAGGTCCATAAGGTCTTCCGACTCCTTATCTGGCTGGATCTCTGGTTCGGTCTCATCCATATCGAACTTGATCCCGCAATTAGAGCATTTTTCAGCGTCCTCCGAGATCAGGGAGCCGCATTCGGGGCAGAGTAAGAACTGACTCTTCTCTTCCTTGTACCAATATCCATCCGGAGCATCGGGATCCCTTGCGACCTCCAGGTCAGGACTGGCAGCTACCTCATCAGCAGTCTCATCATCAGCCTCGAACACTACTCCACATTTGGAGCAATTGCCCGCATCTGAAGGTATGAAAGACCCACAATTGGGGCAGAGGAAAAGCTCGGCCTCATCCTTGTACCAGTGGCCATCGATATCACCATCTGCCTTTTCCACCAGCATATCTGCCAGTTCCTGTGATTCCGCATCCACTTCGGAAGTTTCTGGAGATACATCCTCCATATCGGGGTCGAATTTCACGCCACAATTATTACATTTACTGGCATCCTCAGAAATAAGTGCCCCACAATCGGGGCACATGAAGAACTGGCTCTTCTCCTCTTTGTACCAGAAGCCATCTGGAGCGTCTGGATCCATCTCCTGGGCAGGGGTTTGGGAAACCTCCTCCTCGCCTTCGAAGGCGATGCCACAATTCGGGCAATTGTCTGTATCCTCTCCCAGAAGTGATCCACACATTGGACACATTGTCAGTCCTGTGCTTGTTTCCAGCTTATCGGATGGTTCTTCATCCACATCCACCATCATCTCCGCATAGTCCCTTATGCTGTATGCGAGACTCTTACCTATGCCAGGTATCCCAGAGAGTTCATCAAATGGACATTCGACAAGTTCCTGCAATGACCTGAAACCCGCGGAGTATAGAATTCGAGCTTTTGCTCTTCCTATACCCGGTATGAGCAATAATTCTACAAGATGGTCATCACTAGTAGACATAAGCAAGTATTGTTTGTCTTACTAAGTATATAGGCATTGTATCTCGAAAAGTAGATGTGCTATCTGCAAAATATGCGACAATATTACAAAAAGTTGTTAATCATCATATCTCGATCTTCATATCTCAAGAGCCGTGGAAAAGGGATCCAATCCGATATCCATAACATGTATCTCGGACTTTTGACCGATCTCCAATATCAATCGATCATTGGAACTCTTGATGACCTTGGGATCCTCGCCACCAGACCTCAATTTTTCAATGATGAAATCTCGAAAAGCTTTTGTTCGGTCATATTTGGACTCGGACATTTCCGCAAGTAATCTTGTTGGATAATATCGAGTATGGGTTCCTTCGTTCATCACACTGACAAGACCGATATTGATCAGTTTATTGACCATTATGGACAGGCCTTGATGAGTCATTTCAAAATCCTGGGCATATTCTTTCTGGGTCATGCCAGGCTCATTTATTATCTTGATAAAAAGAGCTTTTGTCTTTTTTGAAGACAAAACGCAGAAGATATTGACATCCTCATCATCTATTTGACCCTCTGGCCACATGGATCTCTTGCGGCCTAATTTTCTCTCGACCAAGAATCCCGAGGCCACGAGTTTGCCAATATGCCATTTGACGGTCGTATCACTCACATTCAAGATATCGGAGATATCCTTCAGTCCCAGACATGGATGAAAAGTGAGAAGAGAAAATATATTTCTCCGGATCTTATTATCGAATATCCTGGCATTCTCAGAAATTCCACCAGGTCTCTTGATATTATCAGGTTCCTTGATCGCGCTTTCCAGAGCTTTTCCTACATTCCTACTCATCCTAATCTCCTTGATGTTCAGACAATATGGCATTGATCAACTCTTCGGTATTGACCTCTGAAAGGTCCCTATCTTTGAGATCCTTCAATGAATTTGCCAATCTTTTGAAAACATAGGACGGTAACTGCCCTTCGATCTTATTGAGATCAGTTGCGAATTGACCAACTTTCTCTCGTTTTGGTATCAATGGATAATCTCCAGCCTGTACAACAAGACCAAAGCCTTTCATCAAAGAATATGGATGCTCCAGTTCACTGTGGGCACTGGATCGGCACTTGATTATCTTCAGCTTTCTCTCCAATCTGGAACCTGCTTCGAAGCTACTTCTAAGGTGAATGACACAATCAGACAAGTACATGGGGATCACAGTTTCATTACCCGACAGGTCGCCAACTGTGCCATGCTCCTCCAGTGTGCAGAGTACTGTTCCGACCTTTCTTGTTTCCTTCAGCATGAATCCTATCAGATCACGTTGCTCATATCTGTCGGAAGTGGACCACACCACTGGAGTGAGAGGATCCACAGCAATTCGGGCATTAGCTCCCTTCCATGAGGATACGAAATCAGGTAATTCCTTCTTTATGAACTGAGAGAACTCCTGACCACTGGCATCGATAAAGACAAGCTTGTCCTCCTCGATGAAGTTCAGGATCTCCGTCCAACCCATCTCGATAGCTTCCTTGATGATCTGCTCCTTGTTCTCATCAAGGCTTACGAATATCCCTTCCTGGCCTGCTTCGAGGCCGCGTCTTATGAATTGAGTTGCGAAGGTGGTCTTTCCCGCCCCGCTCATCCCTATGACGACAGTGGTAGAATTCTCATTGATGCCTCCATCCAGAAGGGCATTGAGTCCGTAAATACCACTGCTTATTTTCTTCATATATCATCAATCCTTATTTATCAGATCATGGATCTCTAAGATCATAGGCCTCGATTCTGAAGTATTTGGTCATCAGGTATCTGTCCGATATCAAGTCCTGGCATCGCATTACCAAGTCCCATGGAAACTTCAGTTAGTGTTTTTGCATCCTCGTAGTTCGTGACAGCATCGGCGATCGACTTGGCCATCTTCTGAGGATCGCTTGATTTGAATATTCCAGAGCCAACGAACACGCCATCGCAACCCATGCTCATCATCAGGCTTGCATCTGCGGGTGTCGCTATTCCACCAGCAGCGAAGTTAACGACTGGCAGTCTACCCAGGTCTCTGATCTCTATCAAAATAGCTTTAACATCGGCCTCCCAATCGGCCAATGTTCTTCCGCCAAAGACGATCGCATCGGCCGCGGTCTCAGCATCGCACCATTCCTCGCGGGTCGCTGATTCCAATTTTCCAAATGGCAGAGCGTATGTGTGGGCCACGGCGTTTAACTTTTCCTCGTCGATGGTCTTCAGATTCTCGATCATCCTGTTCACCAGGTGCATGTGCCTGACAGCCTCAACAACATTGCCGGTGCCAGCCTCGCCCTTGGTCCTTATCATGGCCGCGCCCTCGGCGATACGTCTGACAGCCTCACCCAGATAGGTGCAACCACAGACGAAAGGAACTGTGAATTCTGATTTATTGATGTGATAATATGGATCTGCTGGAGTTAGGACCTCGGACTCGTCTATCATGTCCGCGCCCATGGACTCCCAAATTCGAGCTTCTGTAAAATGGCCAATTCTAACTTTGGCCATCACCGGAATACTTACCTCGTCCAGTATCTCCTGGAGCTTGGTCGGATCCGCAGCTCTAGCCACTCCACCCATGGCTCGAATATCCGATGGCACACGCTCGAGGGACATCACGGCCACTGCGCCTGCGTCCTCCGCGATCCTGGCCTGTTCCGCTGTAACGACGTCCATTATGACGCCGCCTTTCTGCATCTTGGCAAATCCTCTTTTTAGAAGTTCGGTCCCGTGTCTGAATGAAGTTAGGTCTATGTCAATTGGCAATATATCACCAGTTTCCCCAATAAATACATCTGTATTTTAAAGTATTGGAAGATGGACATGAAAAATAAGGTTAATTATCAATTAATAAATGATAGATAAAAATGAAAAGATGATGATGGTCTTTGAAGGACCATCATCTTTCTGTTTTCGAGCCTAGTTGAATTAATACCCAACTTCCTTGGCCAGTTCCTCAGCCTGTTTGACCAGTTCATCAACAAGGTCAAATCCTCTCTGCCAGAATCCTGGGTCTGTTATGTCCAGACCAAGTTTCGCAACCGTGTTCCTTGGGTAGTCGGAGCCGCCAGCTTTCAGAAGATCGATATACTTACCGACAAACTCGTCGCCAGTCCTTCTGTATTCTTCATAAAGCGAAAGGACCATCAGTTCCCCGAAAGAGTAGGCGTAGGTGTAGAAAGGATAATGGATGAAGTGGAGCACGTACGACCACCACTTTCCGTATTCCTCTGTCATCACGACAGAGTCCCCGAACATCCAAACATTCTCCTCGGTCCAGATCTTGTGGAGATCCTCAGGCTTCAGCTCGCCAATGTCCCGCCTATGAGCGTGCATGCGCTTCTCGAACCTGGTCATCATCACCTGGCGGAAGGAAGTGGCGAATATGTCCTCTATCTTTCCACATAGAAGTGATAATCTTAGTTTCGGGTCATCCTCCTTATCCAGCAGACTGTGGAAGAGGATCATCTCACCCATGACACTGGCCGTCTCAGCCATGGCCAGTGATGTGCTCATCTGCATGAATCCCTGCTCCCTGGCAAGATACTGGTGAATTCCATGGCCCAGTTCATGTGCCATGGTCATCGTGTCTGATAGATTATCTGTGTGATTGAGCTTGATATAAGGATGCATATCGGGTGTTATACCAGCACTGAATGCGCCTCCCTCTTTCCCATGCCTTACTTCGGCATCGATCCAGTTATTGTCGAAGAACTTCTGGGCGATCTCACCAGAGATAGGTGAGAAATTCTTGTATGATTCCAGTGTCATGTTCTTCGCATCCTCATAGAGGCATTCCTTCTCGATCGGAAGAATGGGTGCGTATCTATCATAATCATACAGTGTGTCCAGACCCATTATCCTCTTCTTCAAATTGTAGAAGCGAGCAACAAGTTCCACATTCTTATCAGTGGCATCCAGCAGACTCTGAACAGTGGAATCATCAACCTGATTGTCCATGTTCCTGACAGCCATCGGGTGCTTGTAATCCCTGAATGTATCGTGGGTGTAATGATCCTGTACAAGGGTATTGAACACGAAAGTAAGTAAGGACATCTGGTCCTCCAAAGATTTGGTAACGGCCTTATGGGCTTGGATCCTCATATCCCTGTCCGGATTGCGTAGATAGTTCAATGCCGCATCCAGAGGGAATTCTTTCTCTTCGCCGCCATCATTGATCTTGACGACCATGTGACCCATTGTCTCATCGAATAGCCTTATGAAAGCAGATTTGCCAGTATTGGAAAGTGCATCCCATAGCTTTTCCTCACCCTCGGAAAGCTGGTGGGGCGCTCTCAGTCTCTCGACTTCCAGGAAATGCCTGTACTTGGCAACTTCCGGGCTGTCCAGCAATTTCTTCGCCTCGTCATCGCCTATCCTACACCAGGCCAATTCAAAGAATATTAGATGTGATTTGATCTCCGTGAACCTTTCTTGTGATCTCTGCATGAGAGCACCGTTCTCTGGTGAGAGGCAATCTCCCGCGAAGGTCAGATGTGCATAATAAAGGGGCTTGACAGCATCCTGATAAATGTCCTCCAACTCCTTCACAGCTTCAAATAGATCGCTTGGAGAGATGCCGGGTTTGACGATATCCCTGTACTTGCTTTCAAAGGAACTAGCTCTTTGCTTGATGGCCTGGACATCGCTTTCTATCTTTGGGTCATCTATGCCAGCATAAAAATCTGTCAGATCCCAGCGAACTCCATGAGCACTGCTTTTCTTGTCTTCCATATTAACACCTTTTAGGAGCATAATATAAGGGAGGGTATTAGTGCTTTTTGTTAGGTTCAAGGATTATGGAAGTGGTGACCATCATTCTATGGCCGTTTCTTAAATTCGTCAATTGACGTACCCACAAATCGAAAGGTACTTATTATCTCAAGTGATATTCGTCTCCAGATGGGACGCACATACTCTTGAGGAGGGGTGGATACTATGGTTCTGGATATTGAATATGAAACGATCGCGCTTGTATTCGAAGAAGGTATGGTGAAGCTTGAGCTGAACAGGCCGGATGTTCACAATGCCTTCAATGATATCATGATCGCGGAGATCTCCGATGCCTTTAGAAGATTAGCATCAGAAAAAGAAATACTGGCTGTGGTCATAACAGGAAATGGAAAGAGCTTCTGCGCAGGAGCTGACCTCAATTGGATGAAGAAGATGGCTGGCTATTCTCGCGATGAGAACATAGAGGATGCCAGAAAAATGGCCGAGATGTTCATGGCCATTCAAGAATGTCCATTTCCCACGATCGCCAGTGTGAATGGGGCAGCCTTTGGTGGAGGTGTTGGTCTGGTCGCGGTCTGTGACTTTGCTTTCGCAACCCCAAATGCAAAATTCTCCTTCAGTGAGACCAACCTTGGTTTAATTCCTGCAGTTATTTCAAAATGGGTGATCGAGCGCATTGGGGTCAAGAGGGCGAAGCAGCTTTTCATGACTGGTGAGAGATTCGAAGCACCCTATGCTTGCGACATCGGACTGATAGATGGTTCGGTTCATGATCTGGATGGCACGATAAATGAGGTCATGACGCAATTCAGGACAAGCGGACCTATGTCGATAATTGAATCCAAGAAGCTCATAGATAGATATCAAGATGATACTGGCTTCCTGGAATATTCCATAAATGCCATTGCCGACCTTCGAGCATCGGATGAAGGCAAGGAAGGAATAGCGGCCTTCCTTGACAAGAGGAAGGCAACTTGGAGGAGGGATGGATCATGATAGAAAAAGTACTTATTGCGAATAGAGGAGAGATAGCTGTTCGAGTGATCAACGCTTGCCAGGAAATGGATATCCAGACAGTCGCCATATACTCGGATGTGGATGAGAGTTCTTTACATGTGCAAAATGCTGATGAGGCATATCCTCTGGGCGATCCAACACCTTCAGAGAGCTATCTGAATATCCCGAAGATACTGGATATCGCTGCAAAGAGCGGCGCGGATGCCGTCCATCCTGGTTATGGATTCCTTTCAGAGAGGGAGGAATTTGCTCAAGCTTGTCTCGATGCTGGCTTGAAGTTCATAGGCCCCAGTGCGGAGGTCATTCATGGAATGGGTGACAAGATCGAGGCAAAACGCACCATGGCCAATGCTGGAGTTCCGGTCATACCGGGATTCACAGGGGGCGAGGAGGATGGCGAAGAGACCCTTGAACAGGCGTGCCAGCGTATCGGATTCCCTGTCCTTATCAAGGCCACGGCAGGTGGCGGTGGCAAGGGGATGAAGGTCGTCGAGACGATGGAGGATCTAAAGGGTGCGGTTGATTCCGCTCGAAGGGAGGCCATATCCTCTTTTGGCAATGGCGAACTACTCCTTGAAAAATACCTGGAAAGACCCAGACATATCGAGTTCCAAATACTGGCTGACGAGCATGGAAAGATCATTCACTTATTCGAGAGGGAATGCTCCATTCAGAGAAGGCACCAGAAGGTCATAGAGGAATCACCTTCTGTCGTGATCGATGACGATCTCAGGAACAGGATGGGCGAGGCCGCGATATTGGCTGCCAAAACCATCGGGTACACCAATGCTGGAACCGTGGAATTCATGGTCGATAAGAACAAGGATTTTTACTTCTTGGAGATGAATACCCGTCTGCAGGTGGAGCACGCTATCACGGAGATGACAACTGGTATAGATATTGTGAAATGGCAGTTGCGGATCGCATCCGGTGAGCCATTAACACTGGAGCAGGACCAGGTTGGGCAGAGAGGGCATTCAATTGAGTGTCGAATTTACGCCGAGGACCCGGAGCAGGGATTCATGCCATCCACCGGGAAGCTGAAGACGGTGGATGTTCCACATGGCATCAATATCAGACATGATACTGGTGTGAAGGAAGGGGTGGAGATCACTCCTTACTATGACCCTATGCTGGCCAAGCTCATCGTGCGTGGTGAGAAGCGCGAGGATGCCATAAACAAAATGAAATGGGCATTGTCCAATTATATCACACTGGGTGTCACGACCAATGTGCCTTTTCTCAAAGCGATAATCGCCCATGAAGCCTTTGCCAGTGGGGATATAGACACTCATTTCATAGATACATATTTCAAAGACTGGGAGATGGCTGCGGAACTTCCAATGGAGGTGCTGATAGCCGCCGCCCTGGATGATATCAGCCGGAGTGGTCTGGCAGGTGGAGATGATCAAAAGGACGAGGCGCATGATGCGCATTCCCCGTGGAAGAATGCGGGACCCTGGAGGATAGACAGCTGAGGTGATTTGAATGCGAGAACGAAGTGATTGTATTCCGACCTTCGGACAAAGTCCGAACCCTCATATGTGCGAACATAGTTCTCACATACGAAAAATCCGAGTGAAAGGAGGAGATTAGAATATGGAATTTCAATATGAATATGCAGGAAAATCATATCCAGTGAACATGAAGCGCGATGGTGATCATTTTACCGCCACCATCGGTGAGAAGGAGTACAAGGTATCCTCCAAAGAGATCAAACCAGGCTTTTTCGTTCTCAATATAGATGGAAAGCCAGTTAAGGTATCCATCGCATCAGAAGGGAACCAGCGCCACATATTCCATGCAGGCGCGGTTTACAGGTTCACCAGGCAGGAGGGTCGCAAGCGAGGCGGAGGGCAAGATGGGGAGATATCACCCGAGATAACATCGCCGATCTCTGGCAAGCTGGTGAAAGTGGATTCGTCGGGCGGACAGGAAGTGGAAGCAGGCCAGAGCCTGATGACCATCGAGGCCATGAAGATGGAGTATCAGATCAAGGCTCCTTACGATGGAAAGGTAGAGAATGTCAATTTCAAGGAGGGCGATCAAGTGGATATCGGGGTCGTTCTCATAGTCATGGAAAAGAAGGAAGAAGAGGTCAAGGAGGAGTGAATATGGATGCGATAGAGAGCCAGATCGATGTTAATAATGAGGATTTCAAGGAGAATAAAGAGCATTATCTTCTAATGGTGGCTGACCTTAAAGAGAAGGTGGCATGGGCCAAGGCCGGTGGAGGAGATAAGGTCATAGCCCTTCACAAGGAAAGAGGGAAGATGCTGGCCAGGGAGAGAATAGACGCCCTGGTGGACTCGGATACTCCTTTCCTGGAACTGAACCCGCTCGCGGGTCTGGGCATGTACGATAATAAAGCTCCGGGCGCTGGTATCGTGACTGGCATAGGAGCTGTCCATGGCAATGAGGTGATGATAATAGCCAATGATGCCACCGTCAAAGGCGGCACTTACTTCCCCATGACCGTGAAGAAGCACATTCGCGCCCAGGATATAGCGATGGAGAACAATCTTCCATGTATCTATCTGGTAGATTCTGGAGGGGCTTTCCTTCCAATGCAGGATGAGGTGTTCCCGGATAGAGAGCACTTTGGCAGGATATTCTACAATCAAGCTCAGATGTCATCCAGGATGATACCACAGATCGCACTTGTCATGGGCTCATGTACCGCGGGCGGAGCTTATGTGCCCGCGATGTCTGATGAGACAGTAATTGTCAAGGGAACTGGCACTATCTTTTTGGGAGGACCACCTCTTGTCAAGGCCGCGACTGGTGAGGAGGTCAGCGCGGAGGACCTTGGAGGAGCTGACGTGCATTGCCGCCAGTCCGGTGTATCGGACCATTATGCCACCAGCGACGAGGAGGCACTGGCCATTGGCCGGAACATCATCGAGAATCTCAATCGGCCAAAAAAGACCTATTTGAAGATCAAGAAACCTGAAGACCCCCTATATCCGATAGACGAGATATACGGCATAATATCAAAGGACTCGCGGAAGCCTTTCGAGGTCCGTGAGATAATAGCCAGGCTGGTCGATGGTAGTAAATTCCACGAGTTCAAGGAATTGTACGGAACCACCCTTGTCACGGGCTTCGCCCACATCATGGGTTATCCTGTCGGGATACTGGCCAATAATGGCGTGCTGTTCTCTGAGAGCGCCTTGAAGGGCACTCACTTCATCGAGCTTTGCTGCCAGCGTAAGATACCACTGGTCTTCCTCCAGAACATAACCGGCTTCATGATTGGCAGGGAATACGAGGCAAAGGGAATTGCAAAGGATGGTGCCAAGATGGTGGCCGCTGTCTCCAATGCCCAGGTCCCGAAGTTCACAGTTCTTATTGGAGGGTCATTCGGTGCTGGCAACTACGGAATGTGCGGACGCGCTTATGATCCGCGCCAACTCTGGATGTGGCCCAATGCCCGGATCTCGGTCATGGGCGGCGAGCAGGCCGCTAATGTTCTTTCAACTGTCAAGAAGGACCAGTTGTTCAGAAAAGGAGTGGAAATGAGCGATGACGAGGTCGATGAGCTCAAGAAGCCGATCCTGGAGAAGTACGAGATGGAAGGCAATCCCTACTACTCGAGTGCGAGGATATGGGATGACGGTATCATCGACCCAGTGCAGACGAGATTGGTACTGGCACTTGGAATATCTGCTTCATTGAATGCGGATATACCTGAGGCTCCGTTCAGCCTTTATAGAATGTAGAGAAATTAATAAGCCAGCGTCATCTAAAGAACGCTGGCTTCCTTATTATTTTACAATACAGCGACGATCTTCTTCAGCACAGCCAGTCCTTTCTCTTCCGCATCCCTTGCAGCCTCAAGGTATTTGACTCCTTCCGCCCGATGCTCAGGGTCATTCAGCTGTTCCTGCTGCCTAGTGACGAAGGGATACAATTTGGCAAAGCATTCCATATTGTCTCTGACAGTTGAATAATGCTCGATGGCCTGGTCGAACAATTCCAAATGCTGGCCGACCTTGTCCTTGGCTTCGTACAGGAAGTCTACAGCGTACTTCCTGCATTCGTGCCATACCTCCGCATTGTACCCGATACCATGGGCGTGTCCCTCATGATATTCCAAACTGCCATCCAGGAACTTCATCCACAAGTCATAGGCCTTGAGGCCAGATGCGTATTTCGGATACACAAAACCTTCAGGATTCTCCGCGAACCATAATGCCTTCTGGAAAGCATCCTTCACCACTTTTTCAGGAGGTGCATGCTCCCCTGGGTGGATAGCGGTCACATCCAGAACTCCTATTTCAGTCTGCCCAAGTTCTTGCCAAGGAGCAGGGCCTTTTCCTCCCGGAGCCAGGCATCCATTGTAGTAATATCCTGTTTCATCATAGCCATGTATGCAGTAGAACTCAGGTATTTCCAACTCCCAGCCATATACTGGTATGTTGGCATCCAGCTTCTTCTTCACGAAATCCCAAGCAGCCTTGGGAGCGTCCTCCCATTCGGTACATCCGCCCTTGCCTTCCTTGAAAGAAAGAACTCCATCTGTCTTGTATCCCAGATTGGGGGCCAACTCGAACAACATCAATGCGCCCCAAGCTGTTGGACCGCTTGGGCATAATTCCTCATGAATGTTCATGACAAAAGCATGGCCAGTGCCACCGTATATCCATGGCAGGCTGATGCCCAGATCAAGGTAATCCGTACAACCCTTGATACATCCGATATGACTGGTCCACAAACTATGCCACTTGAAACCCTCTAATTCCTTCATCTCTTTCACCAATAACATCATTGTATAAGGAGTATAAAAACATGTACAAGAGTGAGGTGAAAATATTATTCAAGATCTGAATAGGTTCGTCAGGGCACCCACATAATATCATTTGCCACATTCACCCAGTAGGCTTCGCCTTTTGCCAGGACATATGAGTCTGGAAGCTCCGACAATCCATATTCCGCCGAGGAGTTAAAGCCCTCGACTATCATGGCTCCAGTGTCTGCCTTCATATCCGCAATTGTATATGCGCTATCATCGTCCACGGGATAGCCCACCATGTTCCAGCCAGCATGCATCTGTACTCTGACATTGATAGAAGGTGTGCCATACACCGTGAGGATCGTGTTAGTCGTTGCATTAAGCCAGAAGCCCATGGTGATGTCTATGTTAGATGTGTCTTGAGGCAAACCAGCCGCGGCCTGTGCTATATCATATATTTTCCAATGATCTGAAATATTTGATGCATCATAATACTGGATAATATTCCAATCACCATCGATGGTGGAAAGTGTTGTCTGGATGGATGTATCTGGTCTCACCAATGGAATTGATATGAAGTTCCAACCAGGAGACAATGAGATATCAAATGATCCCGGATGCGTATGATTCCAGGGCATCATGAGAGGATAACTATCCTCCGCCATGGTGGAGATAGGAATGTAATCTATCCATCCATGAATGTATGATGGATTATCCCACCATCCATTTGGATAATACTCGGGGTTCAGGGTCACTTCTCCCGTGGCATAATCCAGGAAATAATCATCCCAGCCTCCAGTTCCCACCTCATCCATATTCCACCAGTCCCATGGGTCTGAAGCGAATTCATTCTCATCAGCGAATAAGGTACAATCAATTATATTGGTATATCCTAAATTGAAGGATGTCTGAAACTCTACCATTGGGCCATATACTGTTTCATTTACCAGAGATATAATGGTCCCGTGGTCAAGAATGGTGATATATGGAGTGTCAGATATCCAATCCATACCAGGTTCTGTCTGATCAGGTCCTGAAAATTCATCCACTCCCACATGATCATCCCAGTAATTGCCACCAGATGGATAGCCATTGTCCCATGAATTATTCAGATCATCAAGTGCATTGAATGTGTTATCAATGAAATTATTGTGATATATCGTATTGTTCACACTTCCATTAGCACATACTCCAATGTAGTTCATTGTCAGTTCATTGTTCCATACAAGGCAATCCTGCACATTTGATAATTTGATGCCAGCATCCATCATCGCCTGACCGCTGTTTGTGATACTGAAGCCATTGATCTCTGAGCCATTGGCTGATAATGTAACAATGGTTCCCCCACCACGTCCATCTATCGCGGTCATGTCCATTCCCGCACCACTGATATTCACACCCTGGTCATCTACAGGATGCTCGAAATATGTTCCAGAAGATACGGAAATACTGTCTCCAGGATCAGCATTGTCTATACCTCTTTGGATGGTGAAATGGTAGGAGGAGTTATCAATATTATGAACCAGGGGCGCATTGACATAAAGATTGCCAGGGTTGCCCTGGGGGGCATCCATAGATGCCGGTGATATATAATCTGGAAGATGGGGGTCATAACCATCATCATATCTCTCCAATTCAAACGATGAGACAGTTCCCCGTATGCCCATCCAAGAAGTGTCACTCAAGTAAAAGGAAAATATGCCAGCACCCGTATTGTATTGTGCCTCAAATTCAGTCAGATCAAGGCACATGAACTCGGGGAATTGCCGATCATTCATCCAGTAATTGTAACTATAGAATGGATCTTTTAACTGCACTATGTCCATACCATCCAGTAATCCTAAGATTATGTTTCCGCATATTGTTGGAGATTCAGAGAATTCCCAAGTCGCCAGTATTTTTGGTTCATAATCTGGTTTGTCCTCAAGATAGGTCAGGTAAAGGCATTCTATATCCCCTATCTCCTTGAAGGCATCGTAAGTGATCCAGTAATAACCATCATCACCAAAACCCGCGCCCCAAGAATTGACGACCCTGAATGCTCCAACTTCTCCATCATCTGTTATGGAATCATCATATCCGACTATTGTCTGGACATGATTGATGGTATCGGATTCATATTCGAAAGCAGATAGGATGTAATCAGTGCCCCAATCATATTTATCAGCATCTATACAGAAGGTCACTGGCACACTGCCCGAAACAATGCTTTTCACGGTTTCCACAGTGGGATCCCCAGAATAAGGAATGAAATAACCCTCTTTGATCCTGTGAAGGGGCGCGTCCCTGTAGGCTTCCTCATTTCCCCATGTGGAATCGTCGTGAGGGACATAAGGGCGAAGTGCCATATTTGGAACTCCCCAATCCTTTATCACGTCTACATTATCGCATTCCCAAGAACCTCCATCTATCCCTTCATTGACTATATTGTATGTCCAGCCAGGGCTCATCAGATGTTCTGGATTACCAGTTGAAGCATCGGTCCAATTATTGTCCTTGGCCTCGAGATATCCGTATGTGTAATAGGTAATGGCCCAGGCAGTGCAGGAACCCTGTGCAAACTGATTCCCCACTATTGGGAAATATGGTGAAGTAGAGAAGTCGCAGGACGATGGCAATTCTGCATTGACATCATTTATTCCCAATACCATGGGCTTGTCCATCATTCGCTCCCATCCTTCTTCAGTAGGGGGCGCGCGGCCAGTCCCATTATCTCCGATCATGACATTGTAATTCGTATCAGGATCACGAACACCGATGGTGGCTTTCAATTTGCTAATATCATCCTGATCCATGAAAGCCATATCATATGCAACACCATTCTGATTGAGAATGAAGGTCTCTGGATTGGCATCCGGGACGATACCTGGCTCAGTCATCGCAGTCAGTTCACCCACAAAGCCAATGATACTGGCACTTATCATAACGAACACTAAAATAAATGATATTCCTTTTTTCATCTTCTCATCTCCCATATAATTAAAAAAATACAATTTCCATATATAATCATATGTGACAGATACCCTACTTATACACCATAATGATCGACAAAAAAGGAATATTAGGTTACAAAATTAGCAAATATCTTTTTAGGTATATGCGCCATATCTTCCAGCATAGGAAGGAAGGATATGGATAAATTGGTCATTCAGATAATTTGGACAACAGCCTGGCTGATCATATTCCTGGGCGAGTTATTGTATCTGCTCATCAATGAGATCTATGACACTGGCACCTTCGTGATAATGATTCTGTTCCTCATTTGCATAGTCGGGGAATTCCTATTGTTCAGGAAGTATGGCCAGAATAATGTTGAGGAAGAGACCCTTCTTATAGACCGTGGCATGGAAAAGAAATAGGATCATTCTAGAATAACAGGCAGGTCTGGCTCGTCCAACACCACGCCTTTTGCCTTTGGATCATAATGCAGTGAAAAGGCCCGTATCTCTACTCCGAATTTTTTTGCTTTTCTAAGAAGAATGGATATCTGTGGGTCTCCCTCATCATATGGGATGAAACCCCGAACATTGGGAAGGCCAGCGGCAAAGCATATGAAGGCCTTGCCTCCCTTCTTTTCATGCTCAGTTAACTCCCTAATATGGCGCTGTCCCCTCTCTGTTGGGCAATCAGGGTATGAAGCCAGGTCCCCAACTCGAAGGACCGCGCTTTTCACTTCGAGGAGGGCTGTAACACCATCATCGTTTTGTAGCAGATAATCGGTCTTCCCATTGCCAAGCTTGGGCTCCTTTGCCTTTATCTCCCATCCATCCAGCCAGGGAATGAGAGAGCGGTTTACCGCGCTCTCATAGCTCCGCATCTGGTATTGTGTATCGATCAATGCACCCATACCATCCTGCTCGGCTATCGCGAATAATCGATAGCCAGTACTTTTTCCTCCATGTGGGTGGCAGTAAGCCCGCATGCCCTCGACCATGAACTCGGAAAGGCGGCCAGTATTGTTGATCCAGGCCCTTTCCTCCTTGCCATCAATCTCAACAATGACCACGAAGCGGTTCAGCTTCCTGACGATCCTGCAAGGTATGGGATCGTCTATCTTTTTCAGAATTGGCTTGGAAGGCATAATTTCACTCACTATCTGATGGGAAGGTGATGGCGATGGTACAAACATCATCGCCATTCAAGATACTGGCTAGAACCTCAACGTCCACTGGGCTTTGAGTAATTTCCTCCCATAGGAATTTGTAGAAGCCAGCACCGCAGTAGCAGTAGATCGGTGGCACGGTCTCTCCCTTGCTAAGAGCATCCCTCACGGTCGGGCAGTGGCAGTATAATTCTCTTCTTCTTTCGGGATCTGGCTCAGCCAGATATTTCAATAAATTACCGCTCTTCGGTATCTTGGTCGCCAATATCCTGTCCCCGTCGATGATCCCCGCAGACCCCCAGCCCTTGGAAACGATCTCCTTCATCTGGCCAGGGTTCAGTCCAATGTCTGCCCTGAGGAAGTCCTCAAATTTATCCTGAAGCATCTTATGGGGAACTTCGATGGAGCCGGTCTCCTCGAATGCCTTTTTCATTGGCTGGAGGTCTTCCTTCGGGTACTGGCAAGCACGGCCTATCATGATCTTCTTGATGGCATCCTCATCCAATTCTTTGTCTGAGCTGATTATCTCCAGAATATCGCCCTGTTCATTATCTGACAAGGTTATCACTCCTCTGCTTCATTCAGCAATACATCCAGTGCGGCCTTGTAGAGTATCTCAAGGCCTTTTTTTGTTTCATCTGAGTGAAATTCAGGCTTCCATACAAGATCGGCTAGACTGTCGCTTATCGTTAGTATGGCTCCAATTGGAACATTACGGTATTCGGCGACTGCAAAGAGGGCGGATGCCTCCATTTCCACGGTCAAAATGCCTTCCTTCTGGTATTGCTTCACTTCGGCAATTGTCTCACGGTAGATCGCATCAGTTGTCCAGCTAGTGCCAGTGAGATATTTCTGACCTTGCCTGTCCAATGAGTCCTTGATCTTCCGGGTCATGTCCTCGGAAGCATGGGCGTATTTTGAATTTGGCAGATAATGATGTGAAGTACCTTCATCCCGGATGGCTCGGTCACAGACCACGATATCCCCGATATCGAGATCATTTTGAAGTGAGCCAGCAGATCCAATGGATATGAACTTCCTAACACCAAAGCCTATCAATTCCTCGAGCACCCCAACGGCTACTGGAGCTCCGACCCCGAATTTTCCTATCACCCCGACCTTTCCCCTGGTCTCATCCAGGAGATATAGACCTCCAAATCTTTTGGTGTCAGTGGTCTCATGGTTTTCCAGAATATGATCCATAAGACTGTGCTGGTAGCAGAATATGACACTCTCTGGAGGCTCGAAAATGAGCCTGTTCCTGGTCGTAGCATATTTTATGAAATCATCTGGGTTGAACAATGCTGTTTCGGAATGCTTGTTCTCGAAGTTGGGGAATGGCATAAAGAGCCTCAAAGCTTGGATTCCACAACTGCTAGAATATCTTTCAGCAGAGCATCTCCCTCCGCTGCCAGATCGTCACATTTCTTCAGCATATCCACCTTGTAAACCTCATCGGTGACTTCCGGCATATTGATCTTCACATTGAGTATCGCGCCGTGCATACCGGCATTGGCCATTAGAGCTCCGACACCCACATCACTCGCACTGGCTGCCAATCCCTTCGGCGCCAATTGTTTGGCCAGTCTCAGAACATCCAGGCACTTCGCGGCCACACTATAAGGCACGTCGATAGCTCCCTTGTATGCTTCCAGAATAGCAGCTTTCTTCGCTGCTTCTTCCTCCGGGGTGCTGGCCTTTATCTTATTGGCCTCGACCACGCCATTGAATGCATTGGTATCCGCATCTACTCCATTAACAAGGAACGCTTTCAAGCTCTCGCCTGTCTCGCCTATCTGGCAAATTTCCGGATATATCTCCAGGAAATCCTTTCCACCACTGAGATTGGAGACCATCGCGACAAGGCCAGCTCCCAGTGCTCCACCCAGAGAGGCAACACTTCCACCACCAGGTGCCATGGAATCTGTCTGGACCTCGTCCACGAAATCAGTGACTGTCATATCCACCAGACCGCATTTCTCGGCCAGGACATAATCAACAACTCTCTCTTCAAGAGGGAAAGGAGCTATGTCAGCCAGACCCATGGAGAAAGCTGCTATCTCGACAAGCTCGCGCTCTGGCAGACCAGTTGGCTTTCCCATTTTCTTCAGATAGTGTTTGCCTGCAGCGACCATGGCCGCTTTTGGAACAAGCCCAACTATCTCGGAGCCAGTCACTTGAAGCCCGCGGTCAAGGGCGGCCTTGACCACATAATCATAGACATCGTGGACCGCTGTCTCTTTGTAATTTGTAAGATTTATCGATATCTGAGCTCTGCCATATTCCGGAATATACCAGCCAATGGCCTTGCAGAATTTGAAAGCACCAGGAATAGTGGTCTTTTTACCATTCTCATCCTTGATGATATCCCCGTCTCTCTTGTACTTGGTCGGGGAAGGTGTTCGAGCCACCCTGCCCTTTTCACGGATATCACTCGCGATATCAAAGGCCAGCTTCTTATCCTTGGTATTGAGATTGATATTGTAAGCAATGAGGAATTCTCTCGCACTCATGGCTGTGGCTCCGCACTTTGGCTTGAATTCTTTCGGGCCAAAGTCAGGTGTGTATTCCGGTGTCTGGAATTTTCTTTCGAGAGCCTCATACTCGCCCTCTCGTACATTTGCCAGATTCCTCCATTCTGGCCTTGTGGCACTTTCCTCATACAGGAAGATCGGAATACCAAGCTCGTCTCCAACACGCTTTCCAACCTTCTTGGAAATTTCAACACAATCATCCATTGTCACCCCACTCACAGGAATGAATGGACATACATCGGTCGCGCCCATTCTTGGATGCGCGCCACTGTGCTGGCTCATATCAATTAGTTCAGCCGCTTTCTTTATGGCCAAGAAAGCGGATTCCTGCACGCTTTCTGGATTTCCAAAGAAAGTGACCACGGTACGGTTGGTATCGGCTCCCATGTCCACATCGACAACCAAGCTACCTTCCACACTATTGATCTCGGCCACTATCTGGTCCAAGACGCCTTTATCTCGCCCCTCACTGAAATTCGGTACACACTCTATGATCTTCTGCATCAAATCACCTTGGAATCCGGTAATCCAATAATCGATATAAGCCTATCGTGAATATTGAAGATATGAGCTTTAAAGAATAATATATAAGAATTACATTATTGCAAAACTAATATATATGCAACCTGTATTGGGCGAATGCTCAGAATGAGCCGATGAATAATGATCCGTAGACAGCCAGACATTATCAAAGGTCGTGGTTCGATGCGGGGAATGAGGTGATTAATAATGCCGATGTATGTAAGATATGAAACACCAAAAGAGCTAGCAGATAAGATATTCCAGTTGGTAGAACTGGCCCGCGACACAGGTAAGGTCAAGAAAGGAAGCAATGAAGTGACCAAGCTTGTAGAGAAGGGAACCGCCAACTTTGTTGTAATGGCCGAAGATGTGACCCCGGAAGAGATACTGGCTCACATGCCTTTGCTATGTGCGGAAAAGAATGTACCATTCGGATACGTTCCAAGCAAGCAGGAACTGGGAGTTGCCTGCGGTCTGGAGAAACCAACCGCATCCGTGGCTATCACAAGTGTAGGAAAAGGAAAGGCACTTCTTGAGGAAGTGACAAAGTCCCTGACCGATCTGAACAAGTAATAAGGTGGCAGTCAAATGACTACTTTGAATGGAATTCCTGCAGAGATCGTCGAGGTCGTTGGCCGCACTGGGATGACTGGAGAGGCATCACAGGTCAAGGTCAGAGTTCTCGATGGTAGAGATAAAGGCAGGATAATAACCAGGAATGTAATGGGTCCGGTCCAGATCGGTGATATTCTCTTACTAAGGGAAACACAGAGAGAGGCCAGAAAACTCAGCATGAGGTAGGTGAGCGAATGGTTGAAAAAAGAATGTGTAACTTCTGCGGAGATGCTATCGAGCCAGGAACTGGTAAGATGTTCGTGAAGAAGGACGGCACGACATACAATCTATGCTCGAACAAGTGCAAGAAGAATCTTATTGACCTTAAGAGAGTCCCAAGAAGGACAAAATGGACAAAAAGGTATGCGGAGCTTAAAGAATCCGCTCTCAAGCACGAGAAAGCAATGGCTGATAAGGAAGCGGAGGACAAAAAAGCAGGTAAGACAAAGAAAGCCACACCTGCGAAGAAAGCTGCTCCCGCAAAGAAAGCAGCTCCTGCAAAAAAGCCTGCAGAAGCAAAGCTGAAACCTGCCAAGCTGAAGCCCGTAGAAACCACTCCCGAACCAGAAGGAGAGTAATACCTTGGAAAGAACCTTCGTTATGATCAAGCCAGATGGCGTCCAAAGATGCCTGGTAGGTAAGGTCATTCAGAGATTCGAGGAGAAGGGATTCAAATTAGTGGGCGCGAAGCTCATGACCATCTCCCCGGAGCTTGCTGGCGAGCATTATAAGGAGCATGTTGGCAAGGGTTTCTATAACAGTCTGATGGAATATATCACATCAGGGCCTGTTATGGCAATGGTCCTCGAGGGAAAGGATGTCGTATCCGCAGTCAGAACTGTGGTGGGCAAGACCAATCCACTGGAAGCATCACCCGGAACAATAAGGGGTGATTTTGGTATAGAGACTGGCAGGAACATAATCCATGCCTCGGACTCAGTACCAAGTTCAGACAGGGAAATTGGCCTTTTCTTCAAACCAGAAGAACTTCAGGGCTATGAGAGAATAGACAATGTCTGGCTCTACGAGTGAATCAGATCCAAAATATGACTGGGTTCTTTAGCCCAGTCATCCATTTTACTTTTCTTCTAATAATTGAGATATCAATCGTTTAGCCCAGCCCAGCTTTTTCTTCTTGACCTCGGGGTCTTTGCCTGGCTTAGGTATCGGATCATCAAAATCAAAACCCAGGAGCTTGATATCACTGGCATCAAAGTGCGATGCCAGGAACACTCCCCTGTCACCATCCGTGAAACCACCAAAGTTGTGAATGACACCATGCGGACGATTCTGAGTGGTCCCCATTATCCGGCCTGTGAATTTCGGCACCCAGTGTCGCAGAGAATCCATATTATCGCCATGAGCGTGTATGATGGCGATCGAGCCACGGGAATTTGCATGTATCTGTTCTTCCACATCCCCATCCAGATCTGTGATTATTATGTCAGGCAGGATATCATGGCGCAGTAAGATAGTGACTGCGCCTTCAGCCGCGATGATGATTGCCTCTTCATCAAGGCAGTCCATGTCTTCTGGCCGCATTGCCACACCCAATACGATCGCGGGATTGCCAGATATCATATTCTTCAAGATATCTGGGTCCATGATATTCATTTCGTGGATCAAGGAGGAAAGAAGCTCGGACGATGAGGAATCTGCGACCTCATCGTATCCAAAGTCCGCTATTATCTCTTTATACAGAATAGACCAGTCATTGAAGTTCAAGAATTATCTCTCCATCTATTGAATCATCCCCAAGCTCTATTACCACAATATTTAGGTTTGTGGATGTAGAGTTATTGTGGTATTAGTTTGGGTTGAATTCAATAAGGGCTCGTATCCCTGTTAATATATAAAGATTTAACAGAAGGGATACCCACGACAGTAATAATCCATTTTGTGGAATGGTTGATTACTGTTCAAGAAGAACCAAAACGGTTCTTCCCCTTTAGGGTTGGGGAGCCCTCATTTCTTCTCAATGGTTATCTCACAGCTTGAGGAACCATCTGCCATGGTCTTCCGAAGTTTGATAGAAACATCTGATTTCGAGCGCTGTGCGAATTTGCCAGCTATACCCCGGCATAGGATACAGAGGATCAGATTCCTTGTTTTCTGATTGTTCCACGGGCATCCAGTGACCTTGGCAAGACAGGAATCGTCACTGGAGCAATCCAGATGTGATTGACCTCCAAGGTCTTCCAGGACTCGAATGTAGGCATGTCCGATATCCTTCGCGGTATCCTCGGCGATGCCATCATAATACTTCTTATCCAGCACGCCTTCCAATTTATCTGATAGATTCTCGATGAACTGAACACGATCCGTACTGCCCATTGAATCAAGGAATATGGGAACCAGGTCTGTGAGTACGGATTTCATCTCGAACTGAGCCTCGAGAATACGTTGTTGAATATTCTCTTCCTGTCTTCGTTTTTCTTCGGTCATGTCCCTGATAACTGTGACAATTCTGTCAACCAGGCCACCCTCCATTAGTGGGATCTTCCGAGTTTTGGTCGTGTACATCTTTCCATCGATATCGATCTCATCCACAGTCTCAATAATTTGACCATCCTCGAAGGCCTTATTATATTCTGCCATAACGGTTTCTGATAGGAATGGGAATATATCCCGAATGTGTTTGCCGACGGCATCTACACAATCAAGATTCAGCTCATCGCACCATTCTTGGAATGACTCATTGAAGAGAGTTATTATCATATTCCTGTCAACGACATGGATGGAGTCGCTGATGGAATTAACAGTGGATCTGTATTGTGCTTCGGAGGTCCTTCTCTGGTTTTCGGCCTGCTTCCTTTCAGTAATGTCCCTGACAAAGCCCACGGTGTAGAAATCATCTTTGATCTTGTATTCGTGGATCGAAACCTCGGCGTCAAAGGTCGAGCCATCATTCTTACGAACTGCCTGGAACTCGTAGTATGTCGGCGCAAATTTGCCAGCTGTCCTCTGGACATGGTACTCACTCACCATGATGGCAGATTCGGGTGACATGAAATCACTGGGCTTCTTCCCTATAAGTTCCGATAAATCATTGCAGCCAAAGAGCTCGACCAATCTCGGGTTCGCATATATGAACCTCTCATCCTCCTCTATACCGATACCATCAGTGGAGGCATGGAAAAAGGCATCGAGCTGATTCTGGAAGGCCAAGCGCTCTTCCTCTGCCTTTCTTTGTTCAGTTATGTCTCTCACATATTCTATGACACCAGTCAAATCTCCAGTATCAACATCGTGCATGGGAAAGCTATGCAATTCCAACCAGCCTATATGGGCATTGTCCTGACCCATCTTTCTTATCACTCTTATTTCAGATTCTTCTGAGGCCAGAACATCGGCACTTGGGCATTTGCAATCATCACCCTGCTCATCACACCGAAGGAGATCATTGCAGGTCTTGCCTTCAAAAGGCATCTTGTGAGGGAACCACTCCTCAATGGTCTGGTTGGTGCTGACTATCTTCAGATCAGTGTCCATGATGATAAGACCATCCTGGATGCTCTCGAATATATTGGCCAGGAATCTCTCGCCATCTCTAAGGGCTCTTTCAGAGTTCTTTTTCTGTGTTATGTCCCTGACAACCGAGATAAAGCCACTAGGCTTATTGTTCAATACATAGGGGGACATCTTGGCCGAGAACCACAGGTCCACTTCCTCAGTCTTGAACGGATATTCGAATTCATATATCTCTCCATTCTTGGTCTTCTCAAATCCAATATCAATATGCTCAGAGATAATTGGTGGCAGAATATCAGAATATTTCTGACCCAGGAAATCCTCTGGCTTGGCTATCAATTTTGATTTATGAGGTGAATGGTAGAAAATAAAGACACCTTCAGAATCCACACCGAAAACAAGATCATCCATTGACGAGAATATACCTCTTATCTTCTCATGTGATTCTTGAATGGCCTTCTCGGATTTCTTCCTATCAGTGATGTCTCTGGCAATTGCACAGTTGTATTCCTGGTCCTTGTAGCGGATATAATTATTGGCAATATCAACAGAGAATATGCTACCATCCTTTCTCTTATGAATGGATTCCAGATTCAAGGATTCGCCTTTCTTGATATTCTCCCAATGTTCTGGCCATATATCTTTGCAGAAGTCCGGGTCAATATCATGAACAGTCATACCCAGTAGCTCCGTCCTGGTGTAGCCAAGGCTCTCGCAAGCGGCATTGTTCACATAGAAGAATCTCGCATCCGAATCCATCCAAAATGCCGCATCAGATGATCTTTCTATTGCGAACTGAGTTATGAGTGGAGCTTCTTCAGCCTTTTTCCTCTCGGTGATATCCGTGTCAAGACCTCTATAACCAACCAGGTCATTATTCTTATCCAAGACCGGAGTTCCACTTGTTTCCAGGAATACCACATGTCCATCCTTGTGGAGGTTTGTGTTCTCAAATTTGCTGATATGCTCTTTCCTTTCAAAGGCTGATAAGGCAACCTGTTTCATCTCATCTCTGGCATCCTGTGTGAAAAAGTCATAGAAATGCTTCTTGCCCACCACTTCTTCAGGCTTGTAGCCAAGTATCCTTTCGATGACTGGGCTGACATAGGTGTACATACCATGGGCATCCACTTCCCAGATCCATTCACCAGCACTTTCAGCCACCTGTCTGAATCTTTCCTCACTTACTCTGATGGCCTCCTCTGCCTTCTTTCGCTCACTTATATCGGTGATCACACCAAGTATTCCTGGCTGTCCCATATAACTGATGATCTTCGTGGAATTTATTACATTAAATCCTTTGCCTTCCTTGTCCAAAATGATGCACTCATATGCCTGGATCTCAATGCCCTGCATATGATTTTTGAACTTATCGATAACCATTTCCTTATATTCAGGAGGTATCAAGATCATGAAATCAAAGTCAGGATCGTAAAATTCTTCCTTGGTGTAGCCCATGACCCTTTCGCATTCTGGATTGACATAGACCACCTTGCCTCCTTGATTGATGAATATCATGTTCGGAGATTGCTCGGCCAGATCCCTGAATTTCTCTTCACTCTCGATCAAGGCTTTCTCTGTCTTTTTCCTCTGAGTAAGATCTCTGATGAAAGCAAGGTCGGCTGGCCTCCCCTCAAAGTTTATGACACCAGCATTGATCTCAACAGGCACAACATCTCCATTTTTATTCAAAAGTGTTATCTCATAGATGCTTGGGAGATCCTCTCCCGCCATCCTTCTTTTGTAGAAATCAAATATCTGACTTTTTATTTCAGGAGGTATTAGATTGGTAAATTCATTCTCAAGTATCTCATCTTCTTCCAATCCAGTTATCTGCAATATTTTATCATTTAGATATTT
>JAEHCO010000007.1 GCA_020697715.1 Methanobacteriota archaeon
CTCGCCATTACTGGCTGCACAAAAGTGCAGGAAGTCCCATTCGGCAATCTCCGGATCAAAGGTTCCTTGCGCCTCCCCGGAGCATTTCGCAACTTGGCACGACCTTCATCAGCGCCCGAGCCGAGCCATTCCCCAAACAACGTAGCTAGCCACAGACTATCGGCTTGACACACGTCCAGGTTGTATATGGCGTATGAATGGTATCATCGATCAAAGAAGGCGTACCTTCCAAGGTTATACAATATTCCTCTCCGATCTCGTCCCTTCCCCGATAATACAGCTTGTATCGCCGGGTGCACGGTTGCCCAGGCCAGTATATATATAGTATGTATATTGGTCTGAGTAGAAGCCCATGAAAGTACGTCGGGTATAAAAAGGTAACCCATGACAGCCACCTTTATTGAGACTGCTTGGCACATTCCGTATGGCAAAAAGATATCATTCCGGCTAACATATTATGATAGTAACGATCTATATGTAATATATAATGTCTTATTATTTTCCATCATTATATTATAGTTATATTCTATTTCTAACTTAATATAAGGTGAGGGAAATGAGGAAATTTAGTGCAACCCTGTTAGTGCTAGTTATGATAATGTCCAGTTTGGTGCCAATGGCCAGTGTTTTGGGTGATGAGGTCAATGACCCACCATCACTCTTTGCCGGTGGAACTGGTGCACCCAACGATCCATATATCATTGAGACCGTTTTCGAGCTCCAGAACATGCAGGCCAGCTTGTTCTCATTCTACGAGCTGGGAAATGACATTGATGCGTCAGCCACAGCTGGCTGGAACTTTGGTGACGGTTTCGACCCAATAGGATCGTCGGCCAGCAAGTTCATCGGCGGATTGAATGGCCAGAACTATACTATCTCAAACTTGTTCATTGACAGGGGCACTGAAGATTATGTCGGCCTCTTTGGCTATGCCAATGCTGATATCGGCTTTGTCAATCTTGATTATGTTGATATTACTGGCGACACATATGTAGGCGGATTGACCGGGGCAAATGACGGATCGATCCACGATTGTACCAGCTCTGGAAATGTCGTAAGTACAAGCCACACTGCCGGAGGCCTCATCGGTTACATGCCCCTGGGTACATGTGCTGATTCTTCTACTTCCGGTACAGTCTCCAGTGCCATGAACACGGCCGGTGGCTTCGTCGGCTTCAATGGAGCAGATATAGACAGATGCTTCAGTACAGCCAGTGCCAATACACAGGCCCTGTCCGGCGGTTTTGTCGGCGAGAACTTCAACTTCATCGACGATTCCTTTGCCAGGGGCGCGGTCAGCGGGACAGATCTGATAGGTGGTTTCGCCGGTCGGAACAGCGCTGTCTTCAATGGCGTGATCACAAATTGCTACAGCTCTGGACCGGTCTCCGGGACATCAAATGTCGGCGGCTTCTGCGGCCAGAATTGGGACATTATCACATCCTGCTTCTGGGACACGACGACCTCGACCAGAGGAACGAGCTCTGGAGGCGTTGGCCATATTACAGCGAATATGCAGGCCGAGGCAACCTTCACCGGTGCTGGCTGGGATTTCACATCAATATGGGATATAAATGAGGGGAACTCCTATCCATTCCTCAGATCTGCCCCGGGTTCGGTATTCAATAGCAATACAGGTATGTCCTTCATAAAGATACAGAATGCTATCGATGATCCACTCACCCTGGATGGTCACACTATCCTGGTAGACGATGGTACTTATTTTGAGAATGTGGATGTCACAAAGAGACTGAACCTTGTTGGAAATGGTTCAGGCGTCACCACCATTGATGCTCAATTATCAGGTATACCATTGAGCATTACTTCAGACTGGGTCAATGTATCGGGGTTCAATATTTCCAATATGGAAGACCTGGCCTTCCGGGGAAGTGTGGACATGTTAAATGTCGATTACTGTAACATCAGTGATTGCACCATATACAATAGCCAGTACTATGGAATTAGATTGAATCAGGCAAATAACAATTCAGTCTATAACAATCAGATCATTGAAAATAGGATGCACGGCATATCAATGGATTCATCATCATACAATCATTTTAACATGAACAATATCTCGGGTAATTCAATAGGTGTCGGTGTTACCTGGTATAGCGATCACAATTCATTTTTCCTCAATGATCTATCCGACCAATTGTTTGGATTTGATATTAGTGTTGCTTATGACAATAATATATCATTCAATACTTTCACAGATCATATATGGGATTGTATAAGAGTGAATACAGGATCAGATTATGAAATGTTCAATAACCAGTTCATAGGCAATAGTGATAGGGCTTTCAATCTCAATAATGTTGATGATTCCATAATTGGCCAGAACTTCATAACAGGTATAATGAACTCAGATGCAATATACGGTATTATTTCAGATAATATCAGTATCCTGAACAACAATATATCAGATAATTCGATGACAGCCATTGTTCTTGACAACACACATAATAGTAAAATAAGTTCAAACGTGATGGATCGTAATGGAGTGACATTTAGCATGGATGCCATGATGCTTCGTTCAGGTTCAAGCAATATCGAGGTCAGGGACAATGAGATAGATGGTAATGGCCAGCACGGCATTCACATAATAGACTCATCGGATAATGACATCATCGACAATGATATCACGAACAACACCGAGAGCGGAATACACGGTGAGTCAAACTCGGATTACAATCTCATCCAGGGTAACACCATATCCAACAACACCCTCAGGGGAGTTCACATGGTCTCCTTGAGCAATTACAACAGGATAATAGATAATGACATATCCTTCAGCGGAAACTTTGCGATATACCTCGAGTCATCTGCCGGGGGAAATAACCAGGTGAGCGACAACCGCGTCTGGAATGATGCCACAACTGGCAGTGGCATCGCGGTTTACAATCAAGACAATCTCATATGCAATAATACTTGCTGGAACAGTCCCAATGGTTATGGCATCTCTCTTGTCAACGGCCCCAACACGGTCTATAATAATACGGCCTGGGGTAATTATCATGGAATATACGGCTCTGCAATGCGTGACAGCCAGATATATGACAATAACATGTCTGGAAACCTCTTCTATGGAATATACGCCGCAGGGAATGCCGATGACAATGAGATCTACAACAACACTTTGAGCAATAACACAGAATATGGAGTTGTGATCCAGTCTGCCGAGGGAAACAATGTCCATGACAACGATATGTACGACAATGGTGTGGGCGGAGTTTATCTAAGATGGGGAGACAATAACACCGTCAAGGACAACTTGATCGCCAATGGTGGAACCCGTGGCATATTCCTGGAGGAGACAAGTTATCAGACCATAGAGGGCAACACGGTGATCGGATGCCAGCGCGGTATTTACATAGATGATTCTTCATGGAATAACATCACCAACAACAATGTGTCTTCCAACACCCTCCAGGGCATATTTTTAATGACTGGAAGTGTCTCCAATGAGGTAACATACAACTTCTGTGGTTGGAATGGGGATGCCGGCATCAGTGCCTCTGATGCAGATGGCAATTTCATTTTGTTCAACAATTGCTCCTATAACCGTGACGGGATCTCGATCGGTTCCTATGCAGATGGCAATTATATCATTCTAAACACTGTGTATGCCAATTCAAATGGCGGAGGCGGGTTCGGATTGAGGGTTCCTGCCGGCCCACAGCCAGGAAGAAGCAATGGTTTCTACTGGAACAATATCATTGCTAATGATAATCATGCCGAGGACAATGATGGGACGAACTCCAATTATTGGAACATACCTGTCAATTTTGGGGGCGGTAACTACTGGTCCTCTTATGGTGGAGTGGACAACTTCAATGGCCCTGCCCAGGATGTAGCAGGGGCTGATGGGTTCGGTGACACTCCATATGCCATACCATGGTTCGGTGCCCAGGACAATTACCCCATCATGAAGAAGATGACTGGGCCAATACCAGTCAGGAACATGGATACCAACGAGGTCTTCTTTGATATCCAATCCGCGATAGATGATGCAGAGACACTGAATGGCCACACCATACAGTGTGATGCTGGAACCTACAATGAAAATATTATCGTGAATAAGCAACTGAGCATAATTGGAAATGGAAGTACCAGCACTACAATTGATGGAAGTGCATCTGGCGATGTGGTCACTGTCAATTCGGATTGGGTGAACATCACTGGATTTTACATCACGGGCTCTGGAGCTGTTAGCACAGATGCAGGTGTAAAGTTGCAGAACAGTGATCATTGCAGAGTGGAGAACTGCAATATATCCAATAATGGAAGAAATGGCATCAGGGTCGATAATGTGGATGATTGCGTATTCACAGATAATCAATATCATTCACAGGTAGTCGGAGTGTATCTGGAGAATGCTCAAAGAAACCTGATCCTGAACAGCACTTTCACGGGATGTACAGGAGATGCAATTCATACATGGAATGGAAATTATTGGAATGAGATCATCAATAATGATATTATCAACAACAATGAAGGAATAGAGTGGTCTGGTTGGGAAGCGGATTACAATATAATCAGATCCAATAATATCTCATCAAACTTCAATTCAGGAATATGGTTTGATGGTTCATCAGATGGTAATAATGAGGTCGAGGACAATATCCTTGGGTGGAATGGATATGCTGGCATCAGGATAGCCGATGGAGCCTCTAGTACAAAGGTCTGGGATAATGAGATCATCGGGAACGATGATTATGGTATTCGAATAACCTCAACTGGCAATAATAACCAGATCTGGTCGAACAATATCAGCCACAATAAGAATGGAGGGACAGGCACAGGAATAAGTGTGACCAATGGAGTAAACCAGATATACAATAACAATTTCATTGACAATGATGTCCATGCTGCGGATTGGACGGCTACGACCGTGTGGGATATTGGCATGCCCTTTGGAGGTAATTACTGGGATACCTGGCTTGGCCCGGATGCCAATGCTGATGGCTATGTGGACGATCCATATGTCATTGATGGAGATTCCCAGGATAACTGGCCCATTGCTAAGGAAAGCGGCTGGCAATTCCTCGGCCCTGTGACAAATACCAACACAGGAGAGAACTTCACCACCATTCAGGAAGCCATCGATGATGCGGACACTCTGAATGGCCACACGATAACTGTCGATGCTGGCACATACAATGAGAATGTCGTAGTGGACAAACAGCTCACAATAATTGGAAATGGCTCTGCCAATACAATAATAGATGGGAACGCTCTTGGAACTGTTATCCAGATAGATTCTGATTGGGTAAATATATCTGATTTCAATATAACTAATGCAGGAATTGGTGGTGCGGCAATCGCTATGAATGGAACCGATAATTGCAATATCTATGACAATAACCTGATCCAGAGCACATATGGCGTTTACCTGATATCAAGCCAGAACAATACAATTGATAACAACACTATGATGGATAATGAAATTAGCGTCTCGCTATGGACATCATCAAATAACAATGATGTCACATCCAATAATATCACAAATTCATTGCATGGGATGCGTGTCCATTCCGCCGTGAGCAATACAATTGCAGATAATACCATTAACTCGAACACATTTATTGGTATATTACTGGAAACCAATGCCTCTTACAATAGTGTGAGCAATAATAATGTCTCTGGCAATGGAGAATATGGGATAGCCGCATACTATGATTCAGATCATATAGACATCATAGGCAATGAGGTCTGGGATAACGATAACTATGGGATCTATTTGATCGGACCCTCCAACTGCACTATCTCGAACAACAATGCAATATCCAATAGCCTTGGCATTGTGATAAGTTCCAATATGGGTTATTCCTCCCAATTCAACAATGTCACGAATAACAATGCATCATCCAACAATTTCAATGGAATATTGGTCACCCAATCGGTTAACAATACGGTCCATATGAATGAGGTATGGGATAATATTGAGCATGGTATTTCCATTGTAGATTCCAGTGAGAATGACTTTATTGCAAACAATATAGTATCTAGCAACATGCATGGATTTTACTTGACGAGGTCGACACATAATACCATTGCTGGGAATACCATATCCCTGGGCTCCAACATGGGCATGCTCATTGACGACTCTGATGGCAATTCTATATCCTGGAACAGTATTTCAACCACCACCAGCCAGGACTTTGGCATCAAGCTTCTTGATTCATCGAATTGCAGCATCCACAATAACACCATAGACACTACCTCCACAGTATCCTCGGGTATTTTCCTTGAGGGGGCTTGCCTATCCAATGATATCGATGACAATGATATCTCAACGGCAGGCCAGTGGTCCTACGGAATATACCTGTATAGTGGTCCTATGAACAATAGGGTCGAGAACAACACGGTGTATGTAGAGGGACAGGATAATCATGGGATCGCTCTCATAACAAACTCCGAATCTAATATGGTGGCAAATAATGATGTGAATGTGACTGGCACCAACAATAATGGAATATACGTTCAGGGAAGCGATAATAACAATATCATATGTAATTACATGAACTGGACCAATGAATCTGGAGCAGGGATCCAGATAGAGGACTCACAGTATGTTACAGTTTCAAACAATACAGTGTCCAATGGGTCAGCCGGTAATTCGATTGGTATTGCCCTGGATTCTGCCAGCCGATGCACCGTGTCCTACAACAACCTCTTCCACAATTACCACGGCATTGCATTATTCGGGAATTCCTTTGAGAATACGCTCCAATCCAATCATGTCATGTGGAGTGAGTGGAGGGGCATATCATGTCTTGATTCACTTGGGTCAAAGGCATCCAATGTTTTCATCGACAACAACCTATCTTACAATGCCGACTATGGCCTTGTGCTATTGGGCGGCAGCGATGACAACCTGATATCTGGCAATGAATTCTTTTACAATTGGCAGGGCATGCATGTCCAGTATTGCATAGGTATTTCGATAACGGACAATGAGATCGCCGAGAACATCAACGGCATATACATGGCCTTTGTGAGCTATGCGAATATCACTTCCAATTCCATATACCAGAACATCAATGGTATTCAGGTCTCGAACATAAACCATACATTGATCCAGAACAACCATTTCTACGCCAATGGTAATGGGGTATATTTCTTGAGCAGCAATGATATAGAGGTAAGTCGAAATAATATATCAGGCAATGGCCGGGGCATTGATATCACACTTCAGACGAACAACTGTACGATATTCGATAACACAATATCCTTCAATACAAAGGCGGGTCTGGATTTCAGACATTGGTGCAATAGCACCCAGGTCTATGACAATAATATATCTGACAATCAGGTGGGAGTGCGCCTTGACAGATCATATTATAATCGTATATACCTCAATATGATAATGAACAATACAATACAGGCCGTTGACAACGAGACCAACTCCTGGGATAATAGCTACCCATCCGGCGGGAACTACTGGTCGGACTATGCAGGCTCTGACCTATACATGGGCCCCAGCCAGAATGTGCTGGGAAGCGACGCTTTGGGCGACACTCCTTACACCAGCATCCTGGGCGGAATGGGGAACCAGGACAATTACCCACTCATGCACCCAACGGACTACATAGATGCTGTCGATCCAGTATCGCAGATCGACACAATATCACCCTACTGGTGGAATGACATGCCCTTCATAATAACCGCAAATGTCAGTGATCCAGGAAGTGGAATAGATCACATCGAACTCTGGTACAACTTCACGGACAATGCTAATGGATGGGTCTTCTTCGGCAATACGACCAGCTTCCCATGGACATGGGACTTCACTTGGCCAGATGGAGAAGGGGATTACAATTTCTACTCCATTGCCGTGGATAATTCCGGCAATGTTGAGGGGACTCCTGGTGTCGCAGATGCAGGAGCTTATTACGACATCACAGCCCCGATCATCAATGCGGGTCTCGATGCCACTTCTAATTCGAACTATCAGCAGGATTCATTCTACATAGAAACAGGCTCTGGTATCGGCAATAATTCATGGTCTGCAGTGTCAGGTCCTGGCAATATAACTTTCACAAGCCAGTGGTCGGAAGATCCATGGATAAGCGCGGACATGGATGGCCTGTATGTTCTGCAATTGAATGCCACGGACAATGCTGGAAATTGGGCCACGAGTAGTTTCACCCTGTTGTGGGATACAGTTGCACCTGTCGCGACTGTCGGAATAGATATCGATACCCGTGTTCAGATCTTCAAGGATGCCTTCGCCAGTGACATGCTCTCGGGATTGGGCAACTACACATGGAGCGCCTCTGGACCTGGCAATGTCAATTTCTCAGACCAGTGGTCGCAGGATACGTGGATAAGCGCGGACATGGACGGCATGTACACGATACAGCTTACTGTGACAGATATTGCAGGGAACTGGTACGTGGATGAGTTCATCCTTACATGGGACACAACAGCTCCTATTGTGGATGTAGGAGCGGATATCCAGACCAATGCCCAATTCTTCAAGAACATATTGGCAAGTGATGCAGGTTCTGGCATAGACAATTTCACATGGTCGGTAGAATCAGGACCTGGGAACATAAGCTTCGGAACACAATGGGCGGAAGATACCGACATCAGTGCGGATACAGATGGAGTGTATGTCATAAGGCTGAGTGTGAAAGACAATGCAGGAAATTGGGCCTGGAGCGAGTTCACACTCACATGGGATGAGACAGCGCCTATAGTGAATGCTGGCTCGAATATCACAACGAATATCCAGGTACTTCAGAATGCCACATCCTTCGACAATACATCGGGGATCGCCAGTTATGCATGGACGCAAATATCCGGCCTGGGAGCATTGACCTTCGGCACACCATCTGCAGAGGACACCACCATCCAGGCAAGCTCGGATGGTGTTTATGTCGCGAGGCTGACCGTTACAGATAATGTGGGAAATGTCAATTGGAGTGAATTCACATTCACATGGGACACGACAGCACCTGACATCAATATCTCCATCAATGGGACATCCTTCAGATCGGTTGAATATTATCTGGCAAGTTCATCTGAAGTATGTCTGGAAGGTATTGATGACGGGACAGGTATTGACTCCATCTGGTACAGGGTGTTCGATGATGAAGGCACCTGGACGAACTGGCTTCAATTCACAAGCAATTTCACACTGGGTCAGTATGTGGTAAATGGAATTTGTTATCTGGAATACAATGTAACAGATATGGTAGGTAATCAGCGATCGTGGAACACAACTTTCTTCATTGATGATATTGCACCGATCACAACTATCGACTATGGAGATTCTATCTACGTCGATTCCCTGCAGAACATCACCCTAACAGCTTTGGATGATGGAGCTGGAGTGGACACGACATGGTATCGGATATGGGATTGGACCATTTCCTACACTCCTTGGATCCAATACACCGGCGATATAACAATATCAGGAGATGACAGAGAATTGTTCATCGATCTCTACTCCGTGGACTACCTGGGTAATATCGAGGGAATGCAGAACTTTAGCCTGGTGCTGGACAATACTCCACCAATCGCAGATGCTGGTGAGGATCAGACCATCCTTGTCAATAATACCGTGACATTTAATGGCACTGGCTCATCAGATGTGATCGGGATTACCAATTATACCTGGACCTTTGATCATGGCGGTGTACAGCAAACTCTGTACGGATCCGAGTCAAGCTTCAACTTCTCGATATCGGGGAATTATACGATAACACTCAGTGTCATGGATAACACTGGCAACTCAAATACCAGCACCATGATGGTCAATGTTGAAACCTTACCAGTTGAGACTGATGATGAGGATGATGGAATTCCGGATGATGATGATGATCTGCCATTGGACACATCAGATACAGACGATCCAGGTATCGATCTCATGTGGATCATCATAATCCTCATAATCGCCCTGGTAGTAGGAGCCCAACTATTCCTCATGAAGGGAAAGAAGCAAAAGGATGAGGATGAAGAGCCGGATGACGAAGAGGAAGACCCAGAAGAGGAAGAACCGGAAGTAGAAGATGATGATGATGAAGGGGCTGATGAGGAAGAAGATGTGGACGAGGGTGAGGAGATACCTGAAAGCTGATAATTTGCTTTCAGGAACCTGATCCCCTCACTAGACACCTCTACTTATCAAGAACCGGGAGCCTGGCTTCCTCTTTCACTATGTTCAGAACTATCTGGGTATATGTCCTTTCAACATATTCCATTCCAGATATCCATTTGATGAACTTGTTCAATTCGCGGCGATTGTGGAACCTGGCTATGATCATGGAATCCCATTCCCCAGTTATATCATAGACATTGACAACATTGGAGTTCTTCGATATCTTATCCTGGACGGATATCATCTTACCTCGAGATATCCGCATTCCGATGACAGCCAGCAGATCGAAGCCGAACTTCTGCGGATCAAGAACTGGCGCATAGCCCTTTATGATCTCGTCCTCTTCCATTTTCCGAACACGGTTGGCCACAGTGCTCATGGAAACACCCAGCTCTTTCGCCATCTGCCTGAAGCTCTTTCTGGCATTCTCATTCATAGACGCGATTATTTTGAGATCAAGGTCATCCATGCAGGATAATAGGCATTAACATTTATTAAATTAACTGTATATTTCACAAAATAAACATTCATTTGACCAATATTATCAGAATATATTAGTCAAACAGATGAATTGTTATCAATATATTATAAGTATCATTATTTCATGTTAGGGCAATCGACCCCGTGTATCTCAGGGTCAATAGAGGTATGACAATGCACAAGAACATTTCAGAGATATTGGAAGAAGCTAAAAAAGTAAAATTAGAGAATGTCCGGGTCCAGTTCACGGACATACTGGGCAATCCAAAGAATATCGTGATACCCGAATGGAGACTGGAGGAAGCATTGGATGAAGGAATTGCCTTCGACGCATCTTCCATTGAAGGGTATGCGACGATTGAAGAATCCGACTTGATAGCGAAGCCGGATCTTGGCTCATGGCAGATACTACCAGAATCATTGGAGAAGCGAGTGACAGCCAGACTCAACTGCGACATCTACCGCACGAATGGGGATAGATACGCTGGAGATCCAAAATACGTGCTCGAAAAAGCGATGAAAAAAGCGAGTGACATGGGCTATTCTGCGAATTTCGGGCCAGAATGTGAATTTTTCCTCCTGAAGATGGTGGATGGAAAGCCAACTACCATTCCAAATGACACAGGGGGTTACTTCGATCTGTCACCCCGTGATCTAGCCGAGAATGTCAGAGGCGATATTTCGGCTCTGCTACAGGAAATGGGATTTCAAGTTTACACCACGCACCACGAGGTGGCGGCTGGCCAGCATGAGATCAACTTCCAATATTCCGACCCGCTGACGACAGCAGACAGAGTGGTCACACTGAAATATGTATCAAAGATTATCTCACTTCGAAATGATCTTCACGCAACCTTCATGCCAAAGCCGATACATGGCGAGAATGGAACTGGCATGCACACCCACATGTCCTTGGTCGGCAAGGATGGAAATGCCTTCAATGATCCAGATGATGAAAATGGACTGAGCGAGCTGGCCTATAATTATATCGCCGGCCTTCTTCAATACTCCAAGGAGATGAATCCCATCCTCAATTCCTGGGTCAATTCCTTCAAAAGACTGGTGCCGGGTTATGAAGCTCCTTGTTACATCGCCTGGGCGACACAGAACCGTTCCGCTCTTATTCGAATTCCTGCCAAGCGTGGCGGAGGAACCAGGATCGAGCTGAGAAATCCAGATCCTGCTGGAAGTCCGTATCTGCAATTCGCGGTCATGCTGGCTGCGGGTCTCAAAGGAATTGAGAACAATATGCAGCCACCAGAGAGGGTGGAGAAAGACATCTACAAGCTGTCACAGACCGAGAGGGCGAAATACAATATCGAATCACTGCCAGATAACCTTGGGCATTCGCTCACATTCATGGAAAAGAGCGAGCTGATGCTGGAGACACTGGGGCCGCATATCTTCAATAATTTCCTGTATCTGAAGAGGAAGGAATGGGACGAATACCGAACACAGGTTACGGACTGGGAGATCGACCAGTATCTCAGTATATTGTAAGCGGAGTATACCGAGCGAGCAGGCCTGGCGACATACAGCCACCTGGCTTACCTTGGCTTTCCAATCCAGATATTATTCCTCATACAATCCAGTCGACAGATACTTCTCCCCACCATCTGGGAAAAGGGTAAGCACAATTCCCTTACCCTTCGCATTCTCCAACTGGCTGGCTTCCTTCAAAGCTGCGTGTAGAGCCGCTCCCGAGCTTATACCTGCCAGTATTCCCTCGGCCTTTGCAAGTACCCTAGCGGTACTGAAGGCCTCCTCCTCGTTCACATATACCGTACGATCTATGAACTGGTTACTGTAAATATCTGGAACAGCCTGAACATCCAGGTTCTTGAGACCCTGGAGGGTTCCATTTGGTTTGGGTTGAACTCCCACTACTTTGATATCTGGATAAGCTTCCTTCAGACGCTTTGAGAGGCCAGTTATCGTGCCCCCGGTCCCCACACCGGCAACTAGAATATCGACATGTGGAAAGTCCGCGATTATCTCATCCGCTGTGTGGAGATAATGCGCCAGAGTATTGCACTCGTTCTTGTACTGATCCAGCATGACCATACCTTCTTCCCTAACAGCTTTTTCCGCGCTCTGGATGCTGCCGTCCACTCCATCTTCTTTGGGTGTCAGGCGCAATTCCGCACCCAAAGCTTTGAGCATCTTAATTCTCTCAAGGCTCATGTTTTCCGGCATATAGAGAACGAGATGATATCCGCGCACCGCAGCTATCATCGCCAGCGCGATCCCCGTATTGCCACTGGTCGCCTCCACAATTGAGGAATCTGGGTTTAACAGCCCATCACGCTCCGCACACCGGACCATCTCCAGGGCCGCCCGATCCTTCACCGAGCCAGAAGGGTTGAAATCTTCCAGTTTGGCATATACCTCGACATTGCCATAATGCATATTGTTCAATCTCACAACGGGCGTCGCACCCACAAGATCCAGCATACTATCTACTACAACCATAAATCACACTCTCCCAAAAATCAATGAAGGAGGTTTACTCAAGACAACAGCCAGCGCACTCGCTCTTCACGTTAAAATCCTGCCTGAAGATGATTATGCTGGTCATTGAACTGCCAAATAGAAAATTGTTATATATAGTTAACCCCCATTTTTTCTATATGGCTTAAAAGAAAAAAGTGGAGGCAAAGCTATACTGAAAATATTTATGCTCAAAAATCGACCCGATCAAACGATATCTGGCTCACATGAGCCATCATCAAATAATTCGGTCTCCAACCTGAAGGTGACATTCATGCCCTTGAGGAGTTCATGCACCTTGTCAGCAAAGAAAACAGCCTCGTTCACAGTGGCACTACTATCCCACTCATAAACGAAATCATAGTTGCCAGTGGTTGGCTTGAATCCGATATTGCTAAGGCGGTCGACTACTTCCGAAGGTTTTGCGCCCTCCGTGCTGAACATCATGGTCATGTAGGTTTTCATGGCTATCAATATGGATATGTATGCTGGGATTATTAAACCTTTTCATTTGGATGTCATCTTTTGTTATACACATTATGGAGAAAATTACATATTTGCGCCCCGAATACCCGATGACCATGAAGCCAAAGATCCATGAATCATGTTATATCGATCCAGCAGCCGTCATCATTGGTGATGTGGAGATAGCAGAGGGATGCTCCGTATACGCCGGAGCAGTTATCCGAGCCGATCTAGCTCCTGTCAGAATAGGCCCAGGCTCCAATGTGCAGGAGAACTGTGTGATACATGTTTCCAGGAATTATCCAGTCACTATTGGTAAAGACGTATCCCTGGGACACTGCTGTGTCGTTCATGGGGTCACCATCCATGATGATACAATAATTGGAATGAACTCGGTTGTCATGAATGGCTCAGAGATAGGTGCTGGCTCTATAATCGGAGGCAATGCTTTCGTGAAGGAGGGTATGAAGATCCCGGAAGGCAGCCTGGTATTGGGAGTCCCGGCGAAGATCATCAAATCAGGAGATGCCAGCTTACTTGAGCAGACACGCTTTAATGCGGAGACCTACCACATGCTGAGAGATGAGCATCGAGCTGGAAAGCATGAGCGACATCAAGAATAATAGTCAGTTACCGTAAGCCTATCAGTGATCATTCAACTATAGCAAAGTATATGTGGGTGTCCGTGTTTTTCGTGCCGATGAGAAGCCTCAGGATAATGATGCCAATATTTATAGTCGCAATCTTATTTATATCGCTGGCTCCCCTTTCAGAGGCAGCTGATACTACACCACCAGTGACCACATTGACAATTACAGGCCCACAATGGAATATGACAATCGATAATACATCATACACATATGTTAATACAACCACACAGTTCAATCTTACATCCCAGGATGTCGATGGAACTGTTTCCAATATATCATACAGAGTGTGGCATCCGGCAAGCGATTGGACTGCCTGGACAGTGTACGCAGGCAATTTCACCATAGATACCACTATTGACGGCTTTTATCATATCGAATATTACGCAATGGACAATTCCAGTAACAATGAGACCGTGAACAACCAGACGGTCTTCGTCGATGTCAATGAGCCCGATATAGAGAGCCACACGCCACTGGATAATGCCATGGATGTACCTTGGGATACTAATTTCACAATTGAATTCAATGAGCCCATGAACACAACGTCTGTTGAAGATGTTATTTCATTTGAGCCAGACATTGAAATAGACAGCTATGAATGGACAGACAATAATATGAGCCTTGAGATACTATTCAAGGAAAACATGATCCATAGCACTAATTACATCGTGACTGTGGGAATGAACGCATCTGACCTTATGGGCGATACACTTGGATATAATTTCACTTTCAGTTTCACAATATGGCAGGATTTCGATGATGATGGCCTGCCAGATCATCAGGACGAGGATGATGATAATGATGGAGCCCTGGACATCTGGGAAGTCTTCATGGACACATCACCACTGAATGCAACAGATATTCCTACTGACACCGACAATGATGGAGCACCAGATGGTGATTGGAACAATTCTCAAGCATGGATGGATCTTGATGATGACAATGACACCGTCTCGGATGTCAATGACACTTTCCCAACAGATCCCAGAGAGCAGATCGATTCGGATGGGGACGGCATAGGAGACTATGCGGACGAGGATGATGATAACGATGATGTGGACGATCTGGACGATGCCTTCCCACTGAACGATGATGAGTGGGCAGATACCGATGAAGATGGTATCGGAAATAATGAAGACACCGATGATGACGATGACGGTGTAGTCGACATCCATGACGCTTTCCCACTTGATAAATTGGAATTCCTAGATACAGACAGAGATGGCATCGGAAACAATGCAGATACCGACGATGATAATGACAATGTAACTGATGGAGAAGATCCATTCCCACTCGATAAATCCGAATGGGCAGACTTTGATGGTGATGGCATCGGGGACAATGGAGACACAGATGATGACAATGATGGCTATGTTGACAGCATAGATCCTGACCCATACGATGCAGAAGTTGGAAGGTTCAGCGACGGTATTATCTTATTATGGCTCATCATCGCAATTATTGTAGTGCTGGTAGGTCTAATGGCCTTCCTTGTTATGAAGGGACCCCCACAATAGATATCTGAATATAATGGACTGTCCAGGCATTCCAGGCATAAATGATCCATATATTGAGAGTACACATTTGTGAAATATTATTGAAAATGTACGATTTGGTATTTGAAAAGCTTTATTATCCCATTTGAGATACCCACCTTCGGTGATATCTTGTCACATAATAGACTATTCATACCTGGACCAACAGAAGCGTTGCCCGAAGTGTTAGCAAAGCAGACCGATTACCTCATTGGCCACCGAAGCAAGGATTTTACAGCCTTGTACACCGGGATCATCGGCAAGCTCCAAGAGTATTTTGAGACCGAACAGCACGCGACCGTGTTAACGTCATCCGGAACTATCTGGATGGACATAACCGCTCGTAATATCGTGCAGAAAAAGGCATTGGCCGGAGTTTGCGGAGCTTTCTCGCAAAGAATGGCGAAGACCATTTCAGATTCTGGAAAGGAAGTTGACACCCTGGATGTCGAATGGGGTCAAGCAATAAAACCAGAGGCTGTCCTTGAGGCACTGGCAAAGGACGATTATGATACAGTTGCCATAGTTCACAATGAAACTTCAACTGGTGTTCGCAATCCAGTAGGAGACATTGGCGCGGCCATCAAGAAGGAATATCCAGACATCATGTTCGTCGTGGATGCTGTTTCCTCAATGGGTGGCAATTACATGGTGCCAGAGAAGATGAATACCGATATCTTATTCGCATCCACACAGAAGTGTTTTGCATTACCTCCTGGCCTTTCCATCGCCCTGTATTCGGAAGAAGCAGTGGAGAGAGCGAGAACCGTGCCAGGCCGTGGCTTTTACACAGACCTGGTAGGAATTCATGATTATTATCTAAAGAAACAGCAGAACCCAACCACACCCAATATGTCCCTGATGTACGCACTTACCTACCAACTGGACAGGATGCTGGCAGAAGGAGCGAAAGCAAGACATGATCGCCATGAGCAGATGGCACAGTATACTCGATCCTGGGCCAACAGGTACATGAAGATGTTCCCCGAGCCAGGCTATGAATCGATCACAGTATCCACCATTGCCAATACTCAGGAGAAGAATATTGGAGATCTGAACAAGGAACTGAGCAAGAAGGGGTACCAGATCGCGAACGGTTACGGAGCCAAGCTGAAAGAGAAGACATTCAGGATCGGGCACATGGGAGAATGGAACCTGGATGATATCAAATCCCTATTATGGCATATCGATGAAATATGGGAGCAGTGATTGAATATGAAAGTTATAGTATCAGACAAACTGGCAATGGAAGGCGTGCAGAAGCTGAAAGATGGTGGATTTGAAGTTCTCGAAGCTTGGGACGAACCAAAGGACAAACTACCAGAACTTATTGCGGATTGCGATGCGATCGTTATCAGAAGCGCGACCAAGGCCACGAAGGAACTCATAGACGCTGGCACCCAGCTCAAGGTTATTGGCAGGGCGGGTATCGGCCTGGACAATGTGGACCTGGAGCATGCCAAGGCAAAGGGCATTGTCGTGGTCAATACACCAGCTGCCACCACCGCATCAGTTGCGGAGCTCACATTCACATTGATGCTGGCCACAGTTCGTGACGTGGTTCGCGGAACTACAGGCATCAAGGAAGGCAAGTGGGAAAAGAAACAGCTCAAGGGAAATGAGGTCTTTGGAAGGACACTGGGTGTCATCGGTATCGGCCGCATAGGAACTGCCGTGGCCGAGAGAGCCGAGGCCTTTGGAATGAAGATCCTGGCCTATGATCCTTACACAAAGAGCGACAAATTTGAGAATGTCGATCTTGATACGATCATAGCACAGAGCGATTTCATCACCCAGCACTTGCCGCTTACTCCCGAGACAAAGCACATGATCGGCAAGGACCAGTTCGCCAGGATGAAAGATGGCGTGACCATTCTCAATGTCGCCCGCGGTGGAACTATCGACGAGGACGCACTTTATGACGCCATGGTCAGCGGAAAGGTTGCCAAGGCCGCATTGGATGTCTTCGAGACAGAGCCTCCCGTGGACAATAAGCTGCTTACGCTCCCCAACCTCATATGCACACCCCATATAGGTGCGCAGACGCATGAAGGGCAGTTAAGGGCAGGTATACAGGTTGCCGAGCGCGTGATGGAAGAACTGAACAAGTTAGGATGAACGATAAGAGGTGAGAACATGGTAGTGGTAAGGGCATTCAATGGTCTTAGGCCGAGAAAGGACGTCGCGGACAAGGTAGCATCGCCACCATACGATGTGCTGGATTCAGAGGAGGCCAGGGAACTGGTGAAGACCAACCCAATGAGCTTTCTCAGGGTCGTGAAGCCAGAGGTCGATCTTGACCCGGATGTCGATCTTTATGGTGATGAAGTGTATCAGAAGGGAGCCAGTAATCTTCAGGCTCTCATAGATGATGGTATCATGGTGCAGGATAAGAAACCCATATACTACTTCTACAAACAGGTTATGGGCGACCATTCACAGGTCGGCCTGGTTGCCACTGTCGCAGCCACGGATTATGAGAATGACCTCATCAAGAAGCATGAATTCACCAAGCCAGACAAGGAAGCGGACCGGGTAAAGCACATCTTGACACAGAGTGCACAGTGCGGACCGGTCTTCCTAACCTATCCAGATGATGAAGGTTTCAATAAGCTTCAGGAAGATTTCTGCGCGGCCAATGAACCATTCGCGGACTTTGTTTCGCCGGATGGGATCGGCCATGTATTCTGGACCGTCGAGGATAAAAAGCTGATAACCGCGATCAAGAAGGCCTTTGACAAGATACCCGCTCTGTACGTGGCAGACGGCCACCACAGAAGCGCAGCTGGCACGATAGTCGCGCAGACACGAAGAGCGGAAAACAAAAAGCACAAGGGAGATGAGGAGTACAACTTCTTCCTGGCTGTCATATTCCCAAAGAGCAATATGAAGATACTGGCTTATAACAGGGCTGTGGCCGACCTCAATGGACTTTCAAAGGAAGAGTTCTTCGAGAAAGTTGGTAAGGATTTCCTCATCGCGCCCGATGCAGATCCAGTGCCTACATGCAATCACTTTTACTCCGCTTATATCGATGGCGAGTGGTTTGGATTGGAGCCGCGTTACGGCACATACCCAGCTGACGACCCGGTAAAGAGCCTGGATGCCAGCATACTGCAGGAGAACCTGCTCGGACCCATACTTGGCATTGAAGATCCGAGGACCAGCCAGCGCATAAAGTTCATAGGCGGGATAAGAGGGACACAGGAACTGGAGAAGCTTGTCAACTCGGGCAAGTTCGAGATCGCCTTCTCCATGCACCCCACATCCATCGAGGAGCTGATCAATGTCGCAGACAGTGGCAATGTCATGCCGCCCAAATCCACTTGGTTCGAACCAAAATTGAGAAGCGGACTTGTTGTTCATCAGATATAACAAAACTGAGGCTAAGAAACAAGAGCCGAGCGAGCAGGCTAACCCGAGTTTTTTTGCACTGTAATACTTTTTTTGGAGGGTTAGCCAGAGGAGCTCGGCATTAAAAAAAGGCTTACGGTTCGAGCCAAAATTGAGAAGCGGACTTGTTGTTCATCAGATATGATCTTGCGCAAAATAGACAATTGATCACAAGAAGAGAATGACGCCAGAGATCATACCGACTCTGGCGTATTCTATTAAATAATATGTGGCCTTTAGGAAAATTGAAGTTTTATGGTTCAGAAGATCAGTGGCATTATCGCAGACCGCGCTTATTCAGAATATGAGAAAAAGCTTGTCAAAGAGGTTCAGGACGGTGAGTCTCCCAATCACCTGGCTATCATCATGGATGGTAATCGCAGGTTCGCAATGGAGCTGGGACTGGGAAAGACCGAGGGGCATATCAAGGGCAAGAACAAGCTGGAAGAAGTTCTGGAATGGTGCCTGGAAGCTGATATCAAAATTCTAACAGTGTACGCATTCTCGACCGAGAACATGACCCGAGATTCAAATGAACTTGCCACTCTGATGAAGCTCTTCGAAGAGAGCTTCCGAAAGGTAGCAGTGGACGAGCGCGTGATAAAGAATAAGATCAAGGTTCGTGTGCTAGGCGACACACAGATACTTCCTGATGAAGTGCAAGAGGCCATTAAGTTCGCTGAAGAAAAGACCAATGGCCATGATAATCACACCTTTAACCTGGCCATCGCTTATGGTGGCCGCCAGGAGATATTAATGGCCATCAAGAAGATCGCCGAGAGTGTGAAGAAAGGAGATCTGGAGCCAGCGGACATAAATGAAAAGATCTTTGCAGATTTCCTGTACACGGCCGACCTTCCGGATCCTGACCTCGTCCTTAGAACATCGGGCGAAGAGCGTATATCCAATTTCCTACTGTGGCAATTGGCTTACTCCGAATTATACTTCACAGATGTGTACTGGCCTGGCTTTAGAAAGATAGACTTTTTGAGAGCGATTCGTGAGTATCAGCGTAGAGCAAGACGATATGGGAAATGATTAGTTAAGACATTATGCCAGAGCCAGCGATGAAATCCACAAAGCCTGTTAGAATGAACTGAACAGCCATTGTCGCGAGGATCAGACCCATTATCCTGGAGAAGGCCAATGCTCCCATTCGTCCCATTTTCTGAAATATCCTTTCTCCATAAAAGAGAATGAAATAGGAAGCGACCATGGTTATCAGAATGGCCAGATAGACCGAGCCTGCAAGTCCCCAATCCATGCCACCATGTGTTGCCTCGGACATGTATATCATGACAGTTGTTATCGAACCCGGGCCAGCGAAGATCGGGATTCCCAGTGGAACAACGCCAATAGCCTCCTTCTCGAAGGCCTCTACTTTGTCCTTGTCTGTGACCTTTGTCTTCGGTCTGCTACCATGAAGCATGGAGAAAGCGATGGTGAATAGAAGAATACCACCAGCCACCCTGAAGGCCGGGATCGATATGCCGAATATCTCGAAGATAAGATGGCCAAATAATCCGAACATGGCCAAAGTACTTCCAGCAACAAGAACGATCTTCCTGATTACCGCCACCCTTTCTTCTCGTGTATAATCTTCGGTAAGAGCCACGAAAAATGATACATTGGCTATAGGGTCTACTATTGCAAAGACCGCGATTATCACTGTTAGAGCGAAGTAGGCATCCATTGAAGCGTGGCAGACAGATTCTGTATATAAAGGTAGTGGCTGAATATATAGCTAAATAACTCTGTAGATAGACTTAATAATGCCAAAGTGGATATAGACATGGAGAGAGTGGGATGAAGAGATTATACGAGTTCACGTCATGTTCAGTAACAGCTGGTAAACCGTTCGAGAATATTCCTAAGTGTCCTTTGTACACCAAATGCGATATGCATCTTGTTTCGGAAGGCTGGCAAAGAGTTTTATACAATTCTATCAAGACACCTAATGGAGACCTGTGCAATACGAAATACAAAAGGCAGGATGAATCAGAGGACATAGTAAATACAATAGAGATCTGCATTGAAGGTACAGATAGAACATGCAAACTTACCGCAGTTGTGTCAACATTTCATCCAGATGATCTCTTGAAGTCAATAGATCACAAATACGAGGGTGATATCATGAATAACATGGATGCCCTCTTTGAAGACAGGGTATTGAAAAATTGAATTGATGATATGATAGCCTAATTAAATTCTAACCGACCCAAGCACTGCTCGCTCGGGTTTCGAAATAACAATATCAACGCTTCTTCATCACCCTGATGATATGATAGCCGAACTGCGTCCTCACCGGCCCGGATGTTTCCCCCTTTTCCAATGAAAACGCTGCTTCCTCGAAGGGCTTTGCCATCTTCCCTCTCTCAAACCAGCCCATGTCTCCTCCTCGCTTTTTGGAGGGGCACTTTGAATAGGCCTTTGCCAGTGCAGTGAAGTTCGCCCCCTCTTCAAGCTTCTCCAGTATCATATTCGCATCCCTTATGGTGCTGACCAAGATATGGCGAGCTCTGACCTTCTTTATTTCTCTGGCCATTGTGAACCACAACTCCTTTTTCAAATATATATTGGTTTCGAACCATAGAATATTTTCTGAATATAAATTGGTTATCAGCAAATATCAGGGTATTAGCGCTTGTCCGTCACCATGATGATGTGGTAACCGAACTGGGACTCCACTGGCTTGGATATCTCTCCGATCTCCATTGAAAAGGCTGCGTCCTCGAAGGCTTTCACCATTCTTCCCTTTCCAAAGAATCCAAGATCACCGCCACCCTTGCCGGATGGGCATGTGGAGAACTTCTTCGCCATATTGGCAAAGTCCGATCCAGAGGCGAGCTTTCCACTGACCTTCTGCGCTTCCATTATAGTTTTCACAAGAATATGACTGGCTTTGACTTCTGTTACCATAGTAATCGAACCACAGAATAATTGCTGAATATATATTGGTTATGATTGGGAACCTGAAAGATTGAACATCCCCGCCCTACGCTTTGCTACAGACGGGGTTTTCGAATAGGAAGTAATTGGTGCTGTCACTCGCTGGGACATCACTGAGAGTACCCCGCCCTCCAGATGGCAGGGTGCTGTCATTCAGACGGGGCATGTCATAATTACTTCCTTTTCTGTATCTTGGCCCGAGGCCAGGATCATTTACCCTTTTGCATCCTGGCCCAAGAATCCCTGAGGCCAACAGTTCTGTTGAATATGATATTTCCATCGGTCGAATCTGGATCCACGCAGAAGTATCCAGTTCTTTCGAATTGCACAGTATCCCCATGCTCGAGGTCCTTAACGGCAGGCTCTACCTTACAGCCTGCCAGTGTCTTGAATGAATCGGGATTTATGAACTCCTTGTAATCATGATCCTTTTCTCCCATGGGATTCTCGACAGTGAATAGCCTGTCATAAAGGCGTATCTCCGTGTCAATGGACTCGGTCGCTGATACCCAATGAATGGTGGCCTTCACCTTGCGGCCATCAGGAGCATTACCACCACGGCTATCCAGATCAACAGAGCAGTGCAGTTCGACCACATCGCCAGCATCATTTTTGATGATATCATTGCATGTCAGCAAGTACGCGTACCTTAGGCGTACTTCCCGGCCAGGTGCTAATCTGAAGAATTTCTTGACTGGCTCCTCCATGAAATCCGCGCGCTCGATGAATATTTCGCGCGTGAAAGGAACCTGGCGGCTTCCCGCATCCGGGTCCTCAGGGTTGTTTATGGCATCCAGCATGTCGATCTCGCCCTCTGGGAAATTGTCGATAACTATCTTCAGTGGGTCAAGAACTCCCATGACTCGCGATGCTTTTTTATTCAGATCATCGCGAACACAAGCCTCCAGAAGCTCGAAGGCGATGATATTGGCCTTCTTCGCAATACCTGCCCGATAGCAGAATTCTTTGACGGCCTCGGGGGTGTAGCCACGCCTCCGCATACCGCAAATAGTTGGCATTCGAGGATCATCCCAGCCATTGACAAGCTCCTTGGTCACAAGCTCCTTGAGGAAACGCTTGCTCATTATCGTGTAAGAGACATTCATCCGGGCGAACTCGATCTGCTGAGGATGATAGATATCCAGCTCATCCAGGAACCAGTCGTAAAGCGGACGGTGATTCTCGAACTCAATGGAGCAAAGCGAGTGAGTTATTCCCTCGATAGAATCCTCCAGGCCATGCGCCCAGTCATAAATCGGATAGATGCACCATTCGTCACCCGAATGCGGATGGGTCGCATGCAGTATCCTGTACATTGGCGGGTCGCGCATGTTCATGTTCGGATGCGTCATATCGATCTTCGCCCTCAGTGTCTTGGAGCCATCCGGAAACTCGCCTTTTTTCATCCTCTCGAAGAGATCCAGATTTTCCTCCACCGATCTTTCACGGTTCGGGCTGTTCTTTCCAGGAGTGTTATAATCACCCCTGTATTCCTTCATATCCTCCGCATTGAGGTCGCAAACATATGCCTTGCCTTTCTTGATAAGATCAATGGCATAGTCATACATTTGCTGGAAATAATCCGATGAAAATAATAGGCGGTCCTCGAAATCCGCGCCCAGCCACTTCACATCCTCCACGATGGAATCAATGAATTCCTTTTCTTCCGCAATGGGATTAGTGTCATCGAATCTCAGATTGAATTTACCACCGTATTCATCCGCGATACCATAATTGACCCAGATGGCCTTCGCACTGCCTAAGTGCAGGTATCCATTTGGCTCTGGTGGAAATCGAGTATGCACTCGTCCATCGTATTTTCCGGTCTTGAGGTCCTCGTCTATGACCTGGCGTATGAAATCGCGTGATTGGCTTTCGTCCATGTTCAATCTCCTTGTCATTGGCTATTTGGGATATGGTAAATAATGTTTTGGAATGAGAGTGTTAATATCTGATCTTCTATCTAGAATCCCACATAATAACGTTTAAAAAGAAAGAGCCATTGGAGAGATTTGAACTCCCGACCTGCTGATTACAAATCAGCCGCTCAACCGGGCTAAGCTACAATGGCGTATGATATACCCCTGGAAGTTAAAATTATATAAATATCTATTGAATGATTACTTTAGCAAATATGTTATATATCAATTGATATTTCCAGTGCTGTTAAGACATGCTTAACGCCTCGAGGTGTGAACACGGAACTAAAGTTCCTTAGATGGCACCACGAGGCTGTTGGGCATAGAAAAAGCCCAACAGCCTCGTGGTGTAGCGGTTATCATGGGAGACTCTGGATCTCTCGACTCCAGTTCAAATCTGGACGAGGCTACTTTTTATTTCTCTTCACAAGATTGATCTTCCTTAGCATGGTGAATGCCCGTATAACACCATAACCCGCCAAAATTCCTAAAAATAACAAAAAAAGTTGTGCAGAATAGCCCTTTATATACTTTTCCCCAGTCCATACTTAAAGGTTTTTGTCAAAAAAATAATCCTCACCAAAAGGTCTATATATCCCCCCTCACAATATCTAAAATGGGATTGTGGCAAGGTGTTCGTTCCCTTGTTTTAGAATGCCTTGCTTCGCCTCCTGCTTTTTTCAAAATTCATTAGATAGCTTTGCTATTGGATCTTTTTACTTGATTTTCGCTTAATTTATTTAAAAATGTTATTATGATATTCCATACAATATCTTATAAGAAGAAAATAAGGTGAAGCGAAAGGAAAAAGTAAACTTTATGGGGGAAGAGAGTCTAACAAAATGCCCCTCCGCTTCATCACCAGTATATTATGAATAGGATATAAGGTTTACGATATTAAGCATCACGATTGATAGGCAATGCAATACAATTTCATACACTACAAGATTGCCAGAATGGTAATTGAACCCATCCTTTAATAGAGATCATATAAAAAGGTAAGATTGCCTGCGGCGGTTAATACCGCAGGCATTAGGTTTGGAGTTCAGTGTCTTATACTGAATATTCCCAGATCATTCTTCATCGTCGCTGATTTTCAATTCCTCCGCACAATCATTGCAGACGAAATCACCTTCTTCATCAGTTGATCCGGCCTTTCCAGACACTCCACAGTACGTACACTCGTTCTCTTTAGCAGGCTCAGACTTGTCCTTATCTTTGCCTCCCTTCCTCATGCTGATGACCGTGTTGATGATGAGCAGGATTATGACGATTATCAAGAGGAGCATTATGGTGTTCTGATTTCCCTGCTGCTCGCTTGATTCCGCGCCCACTTTGTCGATCACACTGGCTTCTGCAGCTTCCAAATTCTCTGCGAGTGTGAAGAGATCAGCACGGATCTCATCCAGCTTGGCAAGGTCTGCGAGAGTGTCATCGATATCTGCCAGGGTTCCATTGATATTATCCTGGAAGTCCATGATATCCTGGTTCAGGGCCTGGAGATAAAGAAGAGTTCCAATGTCATGCGATGACAGATTAGTGGATATCCAATTCAATCTCTGTGTCAGCTCGGCCAGTGTCAATGAATTAAGATCACGGATGGTGTCATCGAGTAGCGCCAGTTCATCGGTCATGTTCTCATCGTGTGACATGAGCATGCCTTTCAGATCGGCCAATGAATTGTTCAGGTCATTGTAGAAGCCATCCATCGCATTCTCAAGTTCCGCTATCCTGCTGTCCAGATATGCTGTGTCCGCATTAATGGCCGCTAGTATGTCACTCAATGCGGATGCAAGACCATCCTGCATCGTGATGTTCAGGCCATCTATTTTCATATCGAGGCCATCCAATAGAATGGTAAGGTCAGCTGTCTGATTCATTATCTGACTGTACAAAGCGAAGTCCACCCTGGCCAGTTCGTCCATGAAGGTCATGGTCAGGTCATCAATGAGCATGGTCAGGTTTCCCTCGACCTGCCACAGGTCCGAATATAGATTGGCAAGTGTCATGTTCAGATAGTCTATATCTGCCTGAATATCTGCCGCACTCATATTCAGCCAGGCAAGATCGATCTGTACCTGAAGTAGAGTGGCATTGACAAAGTCCACATCAGACTGCATAAGGTCCAAAGTGGTATTGAAGTCGGTCCAATATGAGGAGATCTGGCTGTATGTCATCATGTTCTCCATCGATAGATTGGTCATGCCCGAATCCATCGCGAATCTTAGACTGGCTATGTTCGCATCCATTGCTGATATATTGAGATCCTGGCTTGACAGCATTCCACTTATGTATGTTTCTGTGGCCGCCATGTCAGTCCAGGTCGTATTGAACCAGGCATTGATGCTCGCATAGTTGCTGGCTGTTGTCATATTGTACTGTGCCCAGAACACTGTGAATTCCGTTCTTAGATCATTCAGAGATGACTGGAACGCCAGCTGTGTCATATTGGCGAAGTTCAGATCGTTCTGGATCTGTGCCATAGTAGAGTTCCAGGATGTCCAGTATAGGCTCTGCAATGTGTGCGTGTCATTATGCTCGTTCCACATTGCCATGAAGTAAGCCTGCATCGCGGCATCCATGCTGGTCAGATTGGCATCCAACTGTCCGAGATTTCCGGAAAGATCGCTCAGAAGCAGGGTGATATTCGCCTCGAAGCCACTCATCTGGCTCCTGATGCTGGCAGCCTCGGTCTGAATGGTCAAGTTCAGACCGTCCATCGTGGTGTTCAGATAGTTTTGATATGCCTGGAAATACAGATGCCAGTTATCCCATGTTGTATTGAGATCATCCCTGTGAGCTAACAGTTGTGCTAGAATGATATTGGCCGTCGCGTCCAGAGATGCAAGGTCGGTCTGTACCTGAAGCAATGTGGCATTCAGGAAGTTTACATCTGCCTGTAACGCGGCAGATGTCACATTCCAATCTGCCCAGTACAGACCGTGTAGTGTTTGTGTATCATTGTGCTCATCCCACATTGCCTGGAAATAGGCCTGCATGATGGCATCCATATTGGTCACATTCACATCCAACTGCCCAAGGTCTGCATCCAGATCATTCAGGAGAGCGGTCATATTGCCCTCGAAATCATTCATCTGGGTGTATACCATCTCGATCTGGTCCTGAAGTGTTATGTTCAATCCATCCGTAGTTGTATTGAAGTACGACCAGTATGAATCGAACTGCGCATCCCATATTGTCCATGTTGCATTGAAATCAGCCCAGTATGCCAGAATAAGCGCATTGTTCGCTGTCACCGTGGCATTGATGTCATCGATCACCTGTATCCAGCCAACGACCTCGAAGCTGGTTATTCCAATATAATTGAAGCCAGCTATTTGAGCATTCACTGCAACGAAGTACGTGCCTTCTGCGGGTATGCTGTCGCTGTAAGTATAGAGACCGAATGTCGCATCCAGTATGTTCATGGATGCATTGTCCACGATCTTCATCATGCTGTCGTCGAAGATGGTCACGGTAACATTGGTGAAAGCGTCTGGCACCAATGCCTGGCCGTTCTGAGTCACTGAGGCCATGATATCATATTCAACACCATTCGCATCGTACTGAAGACCGGTCGTGACATCCACATTCGTTGGTGGGGTTGTGGATGATAATGTCACAGTCACTTCCTTGGACATATCGATCGTTGCTACGAGAGAGCCCATCATGATACCATTGTTGGCAATAGCCAAGTGAGGTGTGTGATCTGTCTGGCCTGCTTGATCCTCTACATATTCCGTCACGACATTCCATCTGGCATATCCATTTGCATCAGCGTTCACATTGTAAAGTGGTGTGCCGAACATATCAACTATCTCAACCTGAGCTCCAGCAACTGGCTGCATCATCTCATCACGCACGTACACGTTCATGAACCACTGTATCTCAAGTGTGGAGAGTGCATCCATATAGTTGATGGATGCCTTGTTGAAGGTCGAGTTCAGTGATGTGATATGGCTGTCCTGATCCAATGCGATCTCAAAGCCATTGCCAGAGAACGTGAAGTTCTCAATGGTGAAGGTACTGTCAACACCAAAAACACCGGTCGGAGAGTTGGTGATGGTATTCAGAGACATTGGAGTGGTGTAATCAGAACCCCTTGCACCCAATCCAAAAGCCGTAAGTGCATTCATTGTGTTGCCAGTTATGAGATTGTCACCAGAGTCCCAAGAATAGATACCTATGGGGCTGTTGGTTAAAATGTTCGATATTACAGTGTTGCCGAATGTTCCATCAGCCAATCTTATACCTTCGGAGGTGGCGCCGGTAACTGTATTGCCAGATACGATATTTCCAGTGGATGTATCAGTGACTATGATCCCTATCATTGAAGAGCTCATCAAATTGTTTGTCACATAGTTCGAATCAGAATCCCTTAGATTGACATCATTCTGGGCATTGCTATTGAATGTTGAACCATTGATCACATTGTAATTTGACGATTGGAACCTTATGCCTTGCCAAAGGTTCGAGGAGATCGTGGAGCCCTCGATGGTGTTGGAATCTGAGTTAAAGCCAAACACTCCTCCATTGGCACTGTTCGTGATCAAAGTATTGACAATGGTATTGGAATCCGCATCACGCAGATACAATCCATATCCCTCATCACTGTTGGATATTGTCGAGTCGATTATGAAGTTGTTATCAGACCTGATGTACAATCCATGAGCATTGCCAGTGAATGTCGCATTATAGATGAACACGCCGTTTGCGTATACTTCCACACCTTCATTCGACCAATCCCAGCCAGCACCCGTGATGGTACTGTTCTCCACTCTGAAGTTCGCACCACTCATGATATTCATCAGGTAGCCGAAGGTCGTGTTAGACATCACAGTGCTTCCTTCGATGATATGGAATGTACCGCTTGAGTTGACCTGGATAAGATACTGGCCATTTGCAGCATTGTTCATCCTTAGCTGAGTCTCATCGAGTATCAATGAACCACCGCTCTCGACCCAAACATCACCTGTCTGATTCCAGAAGGATGGATCCACTGTGAGTGTTCCACCATTCCTTATGACCAGCTGGCCAGTAAGGTTGAAGGACGAGTCTCTTATGAGAATGTCAACACCATCGATCACCACGTCCTCGAGGTACGTCGTGTCGTCAAGTTGTAATTCATCGCCATCTGTAGCATTCGCAATAGCACTCGTTATTGTCGGATACCAAAGTCCCTGGTTCCAGTTCAATACATTTTGGTCAGGGTGCCAGTTGGTCCATCCAAATGGAACTGTATGAGGCCATAAGTCCTGAGAATCTCCATCGATCACATATGGGTCATCGACGAAGCCATCCCAGTTGTCATCCGGGGTTTCCCAGTTATCCCAATAGTTACCGCCCAGGTCATATCCGAGGTTCCAGGTCTGGGTATATGCATCGAGAGCCTGAACTCCATTGTTTATGAAATTATTGTGATAAATGAAGTTGTTATATCCATTTTCAATATTCAGACCAATACCAGAATTTGAATCGATCGTGTTGTTGGTAATCATGTTATTTTCATATGGAGGAGGAGGAATTGCCCAGATAAGATCAGGGTATGATAGATCCTCATATATTGCCCAAACCGTTGCAAAGTCCCAGCCAGTGAATGTAGCTTCTTGTTTCATTTCAGCTGTTGTTTTACCAATTCCACCATAGCTGGTCAACAAACCAGATGAGTCCATGTCCCAGAAACAGTTGAGCGTTGTCAAACCCGCTTTTCCTGAGAAACCTCCAACATTGATAGTGCCAGAAACTGTGCCAGTACTGTAACTATTTGTTACAGTAGCTGCACTATTTCCACCGATGAATCCTCCTGAATTAGCTCCACCAGAAATGACATCTACGTTTGAGTAACAATCAATTATTATATCATTCCAGGCCCATCCAACTAATCCTCCAGCATCAGCCCCAGTACTAGTTACCGTTCCTTTGCTATAAGAATTACTTATTGATTGGATCGAGGTGTAAGTCTGTCCAACAAGCCCTCCAATATTGCCATCACCACTAACAATAGAATCAGAGTAACAGCCAGTTATAGTTCCTGTACCATCATTTGAGCCAACTATTCCTCCAACTGTGCCGCTTACAGCATCAATTGTTACTAAAGCATGGCAATCTGTAATAGTGCCTATGTTGTATGCAGTTATGCCTCCAGCTGTTCCCTGTGTGCCAGAAATTGTCCCGGTAACATAAGAGTTGTCTATTGCCCCCTCATTGTGTCCGCTTATTCCTCCTGCATAATTTGTACCAGAGACCAATATATTTTCCAGTCCAATATTGCTTACTACACCAGATGGTCCAATGAATCCCATGAAACTCCTATCCCATTGATTCTTGTAACCCACATATAGGTCTGAAATAACAAGTCCCTGACCATCTAATGTTCCAGTGAATGGTGAAGCACTATTTCCAATCGGCTCAAATCCTTCTCCACCATTCCATCCCGTTGTTGCACTTGCATCAAAACTATTCATCACGATATAATTGGCTCCAAGATCAAGAGCTATATCCTGCAATTCATTTACATTTGTTATCTGGTATGGATCACCTGGAGAACCATCTCCAAGGCCTGAAAAGGCAGGTATTGGTGCGTCCCATTGTGGATAAGGATATGATGTTCCTTCATCAATTGCCCATGTGTTCACGAAATCCCAGCCGACGTATGTGGCCTGAGACATCATCTCTGCTGTTGTCTTTCCGTTTATATCTGTTCCAGAGCCGCCAGCAGATCCTATGCCAGTTGCCTGGCCAGAAGCATCGACATCCCAGAAGCATGGATCAATAATTCCACTGTCAGAGCCTGCAAAACCACCGACATTTGTAACACCAGTTACAATGCCAGTTGAGAAGCTGTCAACTATCAATCCAAATATGGAGCCAACATCATTAATTCCAACAAAGCCTCCGACATTGTTATTACCAATAACATCACCCTTTGCATAGGAATTGTGGATCTCACCTCGATTGTCTCCAACGAATCCGCCATAGTTGCTATTATCACCATTTTTAGTTACTGAACCTGTGGCGTAACATTCGAAGATCTCTCCTCTGCTATGACCGATGAAGCCACCGATTGTGGCAAAACCGACCACAGAACCTGTAGCATAACAATTATCAATAATAGGTCCAGCTGCCCCGATAGTACCGATGAAGCCACCCACATTTGATGAATCTACTCCACCTGTTACATCACAGGTGCTTGAGCTATTGGCAATGTTGTTGTTATTGTAATTATCACCGATGAAGCCACCAATATAAGAACCATAATCAACACCATTCACAGATCCAGTTGTGTGTGAGTCTTCGACATCACCAGAGTTTTCTCCGATAAGACCACCAGTTTGTGATTGGCCAGTAACAATACCATCAAAATCACAAGATGTGACGGTTCCAGAGTTCGAGCCCATTAAACCGCCTACCTTATCATCACCAGTAATTACTGAGCTAGCGATACTGACATTGGATATTTTCGAATTAAAGGCCCACCCAAACAATCCTATATAATCTTCAGTTGGTCTATTAACAACCAGATTGCTTATTGTGAATCCCTTTCCGTCCAATGTCCCCTGGAATGGTGAGGCACTTGCGCCGATCGGAACAAAGCCGCCTCCAAGATTCCATCCTGAAGTAGCTGTGGCATCGATATCGTTCATCAGAATATAGTGCATGGACTTTTCAATGTTCATCTCCTGAAGTAGGTCTACTGTTGATACCTGGTATGGGTCGGCTGGAGTTCCTGAACCAGGCCCACTAAACAGAGCCTTTGGCTCATTTACTGGCAGAGCTAAGAATATGCTCTCATCATTGTCAACTGATAAACCGGCTGGTAGATCATTAGTAATGATAATTCCATCACCACCATTTCCATAGATCACATTATTGGAAATAGAATTGTTATTTGAACTCAGATAAATTCCTTCAGCTGCATTTCCATTGATATTGTTACCAGAGATCGTGTTATTATTAGATCCAATATATATTCCCATATTACCATTATCTACAATGTCATTTCCGATTACCTGGGTAAACATACCCGCTCCGGATTCCAGGGATATTCCTGCATTGACATTATCAGATATATCACTATCAAGTATCATGGTATTTGAGCTGCCATCCAATGTTAATCCATTATAATTGTCAATAAGCTCTGCTTGATTGAAATAAGTATCATCTGCATAGACCACAAGACCAGGGTTGGCTGCATCCCATCCAGCATCCTGGATGGTTGAGTTCTCAACGTTGAAGGTTGCGCCATCATTGACGATGAAGTTATAGCCAAAGTTCGGGTCCACTGCCTTGATGGTCGAGCCATTTGGATTTACATCATTATACAGGTTCATGACCTCGTAGTCTGTGAGTGGTCTGGAATATATCCTGGCATCATCCATTCTTCCATCGAAGTAATCATTGGCCCAGTTGGACTTGCCTATGAAGGATGATGTCCTGGCAACATTCGCAGGTACTGAAATGGTCCCTGTCTTTATTGGGTTGCCATTCACATATATGGTCACATCACCAGTAGCACTCATAGTAGCAGCAAAATGGTTCCAGCCAGATATTCCATTCAAAGGATCGGTATCTGTTACCACCGCGCCTCCAAACGCACCGCCAATATAGACCTGGAAGGCAAGTTCATCATTCACGCCCCACCTGGCAAAGACGATGTTGTCATCATTCTGTCCCTGGCCAAGATCAAAGAACCTTGCCCAATCCTTCACACTGTCTATCTCTGCCCATATGGACATGGTCAATCCATTGGATACATCATAGTCGACAGTGCCAAGGTCAACATAATCATCGATGCCATCGAAGTCAAGTGCTCCATCCATTGTCCATGTTGGATCATTAGCATCTGCCCCAACGGCCGAGCCAAGTGTACCGTCATTGTCAAAGATCTTAGATGAATCATATGCGGTATCTCCAGTGCCTTCATCGAAGGTCCACTGGCCGATCAGGTCTGGTGATTCCTGTATGTATATCTCACCAGTGGCATTCACTGTGATGCCGAACTCACCATCAAAGGTATTGTCGATCTCCCATGTGGAGGAGTTCAGCCATACACGACCATCTATCCAGACATTCTCCGATATGAGGGTGTTCGGGCTGTTCTTGATGATCAGATCACCATTCACGATGACTGTTCCCACTTCAAGTGAGATGTCATCAAGCGTTAGCAAGCTACCAGCATTTATTGTCAGGCTGCCATCTATTTCAAAGTTTGAACCGACGAACTCAATGTTCTTATCCACAACGATATTCTCGCCGTATATCCTGTCTTCTATGAGCAATCTGTCACCTGGACTGGCCGCGGCGATGGCATCGGTTATGATGACATGGTCGGTCATTGCATCCAGATTATGAACTGGAGTTGGGTTCAGCCAGCCATTTTCAACACCATATGGCCAGGTATCCTCTGATACTCCGCCAGTTATTGGGTAATTGACATCTATGAACCAGTCTGGAAGGCCTGTTGTCTGGGGCCTTATTATATCATTGTAGTGATCTGGAACCACTAGGTCGCTCCAGTAGTTCCCTCCTACTGGATATGGTGCGTTCCATGTATTTGCGTCCAGCTCCCATGCCTGGTTGACATTGTCGATGAAATTGTTATGATAGATGAGATTGTCATTTCCTTCCTCGATGTACATTCCATAGCCAGTGTTATCCATGATCACATTGTCTGTGAACATGTTATTGGTGTGAGGAACAAGATCGATATTGTCTTGGATCTCTTCTATGGATATTGCTCTGTCCCATATCTTGACCTCATCGATGGAGCCCACGAAGCCCCAAGCGTTAAGGTAGGATAGTCCAATCCTGGATACACCTGGCTGTATATTAGGTAACATTGCAACAGATGGACTAGCGGATACACCGTCAACGTATATCTCGGCTGTAGCTCCATTGAACACGACGCCAACATAATGCCATACACCATCATTCACCGAGATCGTGGATACAGGTCCGACCTGGTTCGTCACATCGAAGTGTAGCAGACCAGTTGTATCATGGTAGAAGTGCAGACCCTCAAAGAATCCTGGGTCTGAACCATAAGCGATGATGGTTGGCCTCGCTCCTACGCTTGTGGTGTTTATCCAGGCAAATATCGAGAATGGACCGGTTCCTGTGTGAGGTGTCTGGCTCAGTGTTACGTAATCGCCTATGAAGTCCAGGCCACTGTTCACTGCTCCGGTTCCCCAGGTCGGGTCTATGCCGACCTCGACAGTACCGTCCAGGCCAAGGAAGCCATTATTTCCGGTCGCGCTTGAATCCGCGACAGTCTGCCCAGTATTCTCATCAAAGTTCCAGTAGCCAACAGGGTCATCGGATGGTGTGACATAATTGAGATCAAGATCCCCATTGACGAATATTCCATTATCATTGCCAATTATCTGATTATCGCTGATGTCATTGACATTGCCGCTGTGGGTTACGAGATCGTAAAGGTACAGACCATCACCGTTGTTATTTAGTATCATGTTATTTGTAATATCTATATTTACAGAATAGTTCACTGCTATACCATCATATAGACTGTTACCGACAGTGTTGTTCCTAATTGGTGTGTCCTTTGACTTGACCAGCCATATTCCGAAGCCACCACTGTTCCATACCTCATTGTCCTCAACTGTGTTATTGTTGTGTATGAGCCATTCCGCATCCCCAAGGTTATTGAGTATCGAGATACCGCTCCAGCTGCTCCCAGTCACATTGTTGCCGATAATCGCGGCGTCCTCAACATTGGACACTCCGGGCAGGAAACAGATACCATACTGGCGGCTGTCTGTCACTGTATTGTAAAGGACCTGATGGTCATCTCCCTGGGCGAAATAGATACCGTAAGTATTGTTGGTGATCGTATTGTATTGAACTACGTGACCATTTGTATTGCCACCGCCAATTCCGATACCGCCATTATCATAGACATCATTGTACTGGTAAGTGCCATAGCTGGCATAGCTGATGTAGGCACCATAGATATCATTAGTATGAATGCTGTTATTCTCTATTGTATTGTAGCTACAGCCATAGTCATTACCAATACCGAAATAATAGTTATCATAGACCGTATTATTGGCTATTGTATTGTAATCTGAATATCTTTCGATATGGATACCACCATCGAAGCTTCCCATGCCCACACCATTGTTATAGACGGTGTTTCTCATTACAGTATTGTAATCTGTTATTCCAGTGAAAGAATACAGATTTATACCATCCTCATCATTGTTGAAGACCGTATTGTCTGAAACTGTATTATATCCTGCCTGGTAGAGTAAAATTCCGTTCTCCAATTGTGAGTCCGAGACAGTGTTATTATCAATGGTGTTCCATGATCCAATAGATACCTGAATTCCATTATATTCACAGAAAGATATCGTATTGTTCAATATCATATTGGAGCTTGACTGAATCCTTATTCCATCATAATCGCAGGCTGTTATTACATTGCCCTCGATGGTGTTTGAGCTACCGCCAGATATTCTGATACCATGCTGTGAACCATACATGATATTATCATAAACATGAACATTTGTCACGGTGTCCAGATTGAGACCAGCATCTGCATTTAGGTTGGTTCCACCATTGGTGACATTGAAGCCAGTTATATTAACCCAGTTAGACTGAATATCGACAGCTTTGCCAGTTCCACTGCCATCAATTATCGTATTGTCCCTGCTAGCTCCCTGGATTGTCAGTATTTTATTGACAATGATATTCTCCGTATATGTACCAGGATCCACCATTATGGTATGGCCGTCCAGTGTGTCTGCATCATCTATTGCTGCCTGAATGGTCATGAATGTCTCGGTCGTATCGATATTCTCTACAGGGTCTGGGATATATGGCCAGCTGCTTGGGGTCATCCATGGGAAATCATCCTGCCCAGTTGTCATCAATATCACAGGAGGAGCGATGATCGTCTGGATACCCGTATATGGTGTGTCGCCGATACCATTCACATCTCCATCTGAACCTGCATAATCATCCCAGAAGTTTCCACCATAAGGCAGGCCATTGTCCCATAAAGGACTGCCCTGGTAGAAGGCATGGGTTCCGGCATTTAGAATGAAATTATTATTGTAAATAATGGCTCCATTGTTCGGGCCGTTCACGGTGACACCATTCCCCATATTGTTCGATATGGTATTGTTCACTATCTCGGCATTGTCCATACCAGAACCTATCTGGATGCCAGATACCAAGGTTCCAGTTATCGTGAAGCCTGTTATCTCCACATTCAAAGCCGCAATATCAAATCCAATATTGTGAGTGAGGCCTCCATCCAGAGTGGTGGTGTCCTTGTCCTCACCGATCAAGGTCAGCTCCTTGTTGATGTTGACAGATTCAACATATGTTCCTTCCTCGACAAAGATAGTATGGCCGTCCAGTGTTTCAGGAGCATCGATAGCCTCTTGAATGGACTTGTAAGCGAGGTCAGTGTTCAGATTGCTTACAGGTGTGACCCAGCCATTGGATTCCATCCAGGGATATGCATCCGCACCCCTGTCAACTATAGCATATGCTGTGTCCCCAAAGCCATCTGAATCACCATCAACACCAACATAATCGTCCCAATAATTTCCTCCTACGGGGAGGGCTTGAGACCATATTTGGGTTCCCGAACCTTCGGTGTAAGCATTAACTGCATTGCCAATGAAATTATTATTGTATATTTGAGTCTGAGGTCCTTGTGAATTTGAAATATAGTATAAATGGATACCATATTGGCTGGCACCAGATATCGTATTTCCGATTATCCGGTTGTCATGCGATGCAGATAGGTAAATACCCAGTGTACCACCAGTGATCGTATTTGACTCGATAATATTTCCAATACTAGGATATCTCTGAATGTACATACCAAATGTATTGGATGTGAATGTATTGTCCTTTATTGAGGTGTAGGATGATTCCCAATCCCATATGCCTCTTGCATTGCCAGAGATTGTATTGTTATTGATGTCATTGTGATCGGCTCCCACGTATAAGGCGACAGCAGATGAATAACTAGATGTGATCGTATTTCCTGTGATCACATTGTAGGTAGCTCCCTGCAGCAATATACCTTGGCCATTGTCATGAATGATATTGTTCTCAATCAGGCAGTAATCGAAATTGTTAATGTAAATTCCACCATTGAGATTATATTGGTATGAATTCTGTATTCCGATATTTTTAACAGTCACACCGTTTGATTGAATGTTCACGGTATGTGTGACCTGGCCACCATTTATGATAGTGGTAGCTGGATCCACTCCTTGGAGTGTGATCGCCTTATTGATCACCACATTCTCAAAGTATGTTCCAGAATTGACCTCGATGGTATGGCCTGCCAAGGTCTCAGGGGCATTAATGGCCTCCTGGATGGTGACATAGCCAAGACCTGAATCGAGATTCATCACTGGAAATGGGGCATTGCCTTCATCTCCAACATCCATAGCTATAACACTCACTGGCATTATCATCATTACTGCTAACACAATTCCTAATATTTGCTGAACTAACTTCATATTTGACCTCTCCAATGTGTGCACGCAAATTCATATATCGCGTACCTTAACCTTGTTACACCTCCCGAATAACATATTATTAATATAGTTATGCACTAATAAAAATAAATATGAAGACATCTATTTAAATGGACAGATAAATATTAACAATAATTAATGAATGCAGCATGATATGGAAAAGTTATAATGATTTCTTAATAACATTACATAATATCACTCACTACTTAAAAAAATAGAAAAGCGCCGAGGGGGAGAATTTCGAGCAATTGCGAGAAATCGTAACTTGTGTTCTCGCAAGTTTGCGTTCGAACTCCCGAGGTGAAACACCACCGGCTTTCTGATCCCAGTTCACTTTCGCATCCTGGAATTCGAGGCCGGCGCCCTACCGGACTAGACTACCTCGGCTTGGTTTGTTGTCTTATTAGAGAGGTAGGATAGTACGGATTTGGCCCGTGAGTGAAACGTCAGGGCCGGTTACCGGACTAGACTACCTCGGCTTGGTTTGTTGTCTTATTAGAGAGGTAGTCCGATTCTTTATATATTCTGAATCGCGACTTCCTCGGCTCACACTGCACGTGAGGCATTGTGTTGCTCCAACATATACTAAGTTCCCTGTAATATCACCAATTATAAAATCTCACCTATCGAACGAAAAGGTTATTTCTATTCCGACATTAAGGGTGTCGGTGAGCCCATGGCCCAGAATATTGAAGAAAAACAGATGCTGGAGTTTCTCGGCATAGATTCGGTAGAGAGATTGTTCGATGATATCCCACAACAGGTCAAGGTAGATGGACTTGACCTTCCCTGCGGCCTTTCCGAGCTGGAAGTAAAAAGACAGCTCGGGCAGATGCTGAACAGGAATGTTTCGGTGGATGATGTACCTTCCTTCCTGGGCTCGGGAACCTATGATGTTCACATACCGTCAGCAGTGGGCGCGATACTGGGTCGCTCCGAATTTTATTCATCCTATACGCCTTATCAGCCAGAGACCAGCCAGGGCATGCTACAATCGATGTTCGAGTACCAGTCGATGATGTCGGAGCTCACAGGCATGGAAGCCGTGAATAATTCCATGTACGATTGGGCGACCGCGCTTGGAGAAGCGGTTCTGATGGCCGCACGCTTGAAAAAAGGCGGCCAGTTCCTTGTACCCGGCATGATGTCGAGGTCAAAAAGATCAGTTCTTGATAATTATGTTAATGGAGCAGACATCCGGATAGTGGAGATCGCCCATGATGAGATAACTGGACAGCTGGATCTTGATGATCTGAGGGCGAAGATGACCGATGATACTATCGGAGCCTATGTGGAATCACCCAATATGTTTGGTGTTTTCGAGGAGAAATTGGAGCAGTTAAGAGAGATACTGGCTGACAAGATCATGGTGGTCGGTGTCAATCCACTTTCCCTGGCGATCGCGAAGCCTCCGGGGGAACATGGGGCGGACATGGTGATCGGCGATGGCCAGATATTTGGAAATCCCATGAATTACGGAGGGCCGCATCTGGGCTTTTTCTCTTGCAAGAAAAAACATGTTAGAAAGATGCCTGGCAGGATCGTCGGACTTACACATGACGCCGATGGCCAGCAGGCCTACTGCATGACCTTGCAGACCCGTGAACAGCATATCCGCCGTGAAAAGGCAACATCCAATATCTGCTCCAATGAAGCCCTGACCACACTGGCTGCCGCGGTATACATGTCATTGAAAGGCGGAAAAGGACTTCAGGAACTGGCCGTGAAATTGATGGAGAAGGCCAGTGTTCTGAGCCAACGCCTATCTGGCATCGAAGGTGTGAAAGCACCCTATTTCGAAGGATATTCATTTAATGAGATAACAGTGAAATTACCTACAACCGCCAGTCATGTGTTTGACGAGCTGGCAAAGAGGGACATCATCGGCGGTAAACCTCTCGCCGATGTGCCCGGAATGGAGAGTATGATGGTCTTTGCAGTGACCGACAAGACCACGGATAGCGATATAGAAAAGCTGGCTAATGTTATAGCCAGTATACTGGGGGCTGGCCAATGAGATACAGGCAGGCAAGGCATGACGAGCCTCTCATAATGGACCTGGCAAACATCTGTGAGGATGAGCCGATCACTATCAAACTCCCTGAGCATCTGGCTCGCAAGGGAGGATTGAATATACCCACACTTCAGGAAAGCGAGGTGGTTCGCCATTATACAGTGCTCAGCCAGATGAATTTCGGTGTGGACAGTGGATTCTATCCACTTGGATCCTGCACCATGAAGTATAATTTGAAAATATCCGAGGAAATAGCGAATATGGTGAAGGCCAGCATGCTGCATCCCGACCAACCAGAAGCGATGATACAAGGCACTTTGCAGGTCATGCACGAACTGCAGGAAATGCTCTGCGAAATAGGAGGCATGGATGCGGTCACTCTCCAACCAGCTGCCGGGGCTCATGGAGAATTCACTGGCATGCTGATAACAAAGGCATATCACAAGAAAAGGAATGATGACCAGAGAACCGAGGTCATCATGCCCGATTCGGCTCATGGAACGAATCCTGCCAGTGCGGCAATGGCGGGTTATGATGTTATTACCATTCCATCAAAGGACGGAATGGTAAATCTGGAGGCTCTGGAATCCGCGCTTTCAGAAAAGACCGCGGCTTTCATGCTGACGAACCCGAACACATTGGGGATCTTCGAGACCGATGCGGTGAAGATAGCCAGTATGGTTCACGATGCCGGGGCTTTGATGTATTACGATGGCGCGAATTTCAATGCCATCATGGGCAAGACATCCCCTGGAAAAATGGGATTCGACATAGTTCATTTCAATCTGCACAAGACCTTCGGAACGCCCCATGGTGGTGGGGGGCCGGGAGCAGGGCCAGTCGGCGTTGTGAAGAGACTGGAAAGCTTCCTGCCAATACCTGTCGTGGAAAAAGAAGGCAGTGTGTTCAAATTGAGATATGATAGGCCGGATACAATCGGCAAGGTGCAGGGGTATTATGGCAACTGGGGAGTGATGCTGAGGGCTTATATCTTCATCAGACTACATGGGGGCGATGGCCTGAGACAGATATCTGAGAGGGCGGTCCTGAATGCGAATTATCTGATGAAAAAGGTTGAAGCCACAATGGATGTTCCTTACCCTGGCTTGAAGAAGCACGAGTTCGTCGCATCTGCCAGTTGCATGAAAGATAGAGGAATAAGGGCACTCCATATTGGAAAAAGATTACTTGATTTCGGTTTCCATTCACCAACTGTTTATTTCCCAATGCTCGTGGAAGAAGCACTTATGATCGAGCCCACGGAGAACGCGTCCAAGGCAACACTGGATGCATATGCTGACACAATTGCATCAGTGTGCGCGGAGGAACCGGATATACTGGCTGGAGCTCCATACAATACATCTGTCCGACAGATCAGTGAGAAGGAAGCTGCGAAGAATCTTATACTATCATATAAGATGATGATGGAAAAGGAAAGCTAATTATATTGACATATATATTCCACCCAGGTCGAACATGGCTAAGTCAGCTAGGAAATACAGAGAAAGGTTGGAAGGCTCCTACGGATTGATGCATATAAAGAAGACCAAGAGAATGTTCTTCTTTATCCAGATAGTCATTGCTATCGCAGTCGCATCTATCATATCATATATGGGAGGTATGAGATTTGATCCATTCTTCTTCCCAACTGACACCTTCCTTTTCATATCCCTTATATTCATGGTAGCTCTGGCAGGAGAAGGCGTGTATTTCAAAGGAGTGGAAGTAAGGTTCACAAAATCAAAGAGCCGCCGATTTCTGATAGCCAGGAATTCTATTCGAGCTTCCATGGTGGCAGTTCTCATGTCTATAATATTGATCGCCCTGCTCCTTCTTCCAGCAACCGATGAGTATCTTTCAGATCAGTTCGAGATCGGATCGGACAATCATGGCGTGGATATGCCCATGAACCTTGATCCTCATGAGGGTGTGAATGACATGACCGAATTCACGTTCATGTCCCATCAACCTCTCGGTCTTGTAAGGGTGGATGATCTATTGGTCACTGTGGAGTCCACCACTGGCGAGGGTCTGCTTCTTGATATTGCAGTGATAGATGATAGCAATCAAGAACTTATTAGAAGGGTCATGAGCAATGATAATAGCTTTGATCTGAGCAAATATTCCAGTTCGAATCAAGAATTAACTGCGGTCATAGAGAATGTGGATCCAACGTCTCCAGCAAATGGTACTTTCGATTACAGCATAGATTATGCGATGTCCACCACCGCCACCTTATTGATCCCCATTGTTCTTATCATAATGGTGATGGTCCAGATGATCTCCATATCCATCATGTTCCCTCTCAGGGAGCTGTATGCTTCCTCATCCATATACAGTAAGAAATATATTCCAGAGGCTGAAGAAGGCGCGGAGAAGATGTCCGAGCGCATTAAAGCAGAAAGGGAAGCGAAAAAGAGAGAGGAGGAAGAGAAAGCGGTCCTATCCGAGACCATTGATGTGACCACACTGGAAGCCGCACTTCCACCACCACCTCCTGTCAAAAAGCCAGAAGCTGAAAAGGGACCAATTACCAAGATGGGAGACCTGGATGCGGACCTGGAAGAAGAGGCGGATGTATCCTGCCCCAAATGCGGGGAGATGAACAGCCCGCATGCGGCCATGTGCTTCGTATGTGGAAACCCCATGGTTGTCGCCGAAGTCGAAGTGGATATCAATGAGACCATTGCGAAGGGAGAGAATTCCATAATTGCAAAGAAATATGCCGAGGCGGCCAGATTCTTCGATGAGGCCATCAGGCATGATAATACAAATGAGAAAGCCTTGCTGGGAAAGGGTAAGGCTCTGAACCTGGACGGTAAATGGGGAATCGCGATCCAGTATGTTAACACGGTCATCAATATGAATCCAAATAATGTGGATGCTCTTCTTTTGAAAGGCCAGATACTTGAAGCAAGAGGCAAAACAGAAATGGCACTCGAGATCTATGACAGGATAATGATCATAGACCCAACGATCAAGATAGCGGCTTCCAAGAAAAAGACGCTTACCGTGGAGATAGAGGACATGATAGTCGCCGCAGCAGCAACACAGTCAGAAGGCGTGGCAATGACAGGAGATGCCGTGGAAGAGGATGAACAGGCGGTTGTCGAGTCATTCATGGAACTTCCAGGTATTGGACTGGCCAAAGCTTCAGCACTTTATCAGGCAGGGTTCACCAATATGAACAAATTAAGGGCTGCCAGCGAGGAAGATCTGACAAAGGTAAAGGGCATCAGCGCGAGACTGGCGAAGAAGATCAAAGGATAGTTTTGATTTTAATAAATATGAGAATAAGAACATTGGTCATAAGATCATATACAAGTATTATTCAATCACAAGTATTGCTCACAAGCATTGCTCAATCAAGCGATGTGATCGCACAGCATCCATCCCTTTCATCATATTCCACACCCTCGTCATCCAGCTTCTTCCTGAACTTACCAGAGGGCATTGCCAGTGCCTCCAGCCGACCCGAGCTTACCAGTCCAAAAGGTATCTCCAGGTTGCGAGGACGCATGCATCCGATCCCCAGCTTGATATTATGGGGCAATCTTTCAGCCGCATATCCCAGGACCTCGTAGAAATATTCCGCATCCACCGAAGTGGCATGATCATACCCCGGTGAATGGCTACTGGATGAACACTGGAGCCCTGGTATTTGCATGAGCGCGTTCAGGACCATCATCTTCGGATCAAAGCCCGATATCATGTCAAGGGCCGCACCTTCTCCTGAATCAAATCCACGATCAAGGCCAATGGTCACATGCGGAACATAATTGAGTTCCGCATCCTCCAGTCTTGCCATAAGCGCCTCGAAGTCCCAGGGGCCACCATCCAGGCCGTAGACATTCTTCACGGCCTTTTGAGAGCCGCAGATGTCTATCGAGATAATATCTGGCTCTATCTTCTTAAGAGCAAGTATCTCATTCGGACCTATCAGACCAGTATGGATATTAAGTATCAGATCAGTGTCTTCTTTGATGCGTGCCAGTGTTTCGTAGTGGTTCGTGAGAGGAACCTTACCCTCTGCGTCACACCCTCCGCTTATCAGCATGCCTATCCCATTGTTTTTGGAATGATCGATGGCAAGCCTGTAAAGGTCATCAGGCTTGCTAACTGGCTCCATATGCTTGAGAAATGCTCCTTGGCAATGCTGGCACTTCAATTCACACTCTGTGTCAGTAACCGAGACCGATAAAAAGTTCCTGCCTGGATGGTATAGGGTGAGCATCACATCGCCTCCTTGGCAGATCTAACTTTTATAAGGCCATAACCGTAATGATCATCATGAGGAGTATCCTGGCCATCCAGTTTTTCAGAGGTCTCCATAAGGATGTTCTTGAGCTCTATCACCCTTTCCGGACCAGTGTCGATCATGTATTTCGGATGTGCTTCAAGAAGCAGGGCCAGTGATCCGGATACAAAGGCAGCTGCCGGGGATGTGCCATCGACATCCACATAACCCTGGTCAAGATATGTCGTGGCTATTCTCACGCCAGGGGCCACGATCTCTGGCTTCATGTTCGGATCCTCGCGGTCATCACTCGTTGTTCGTGGTCGGCCATCATTATCCCCAATTGAACTAAAATCCGCAATGACCAGCTCACTATCAATTGCGCCGACAGCGATGACCAGTTCTTCGGTGGCTGGACTTTCCACATCACCATCATCATTAAGTCCATCATTCCCAGCGGATGCGACAACAAATATGCCTTTCTCAGTCGCCTCTCTTGCGGCCAGGCTAACCTCATCGGTCACCCAGAATCTCTTTGATTCCGCGCCACCCAATGATAGTGATATGATATCCGCGCCATCCGAAAGATCACCATCTCCATTCGGATCCATGCAGAATTCAATGCCAGCCACAACATCCGCGGGGTCTCCAAGGCCATCGGAATCTATGGCCTTGACAACTATGAGCTTTGCATCATTGGCAACACCTTGCAGAGAGCCATCCGCGATGATGATGCCAGCCATCGCGGTTCCATGGCCATCATCATCATAGGGTTCATCCCTATCATTGACAAAGTCCTTCCACAATAATACAGAATCAGCATGAATATCCGGATGCGAGGTGTCGATACCAGAATCCACAATTCCAATAACAATGCCCTCGCCAGTGTATCCCAGGGCATTCATCTCATCCACCTGGGTGACATCACATGCCCATTCGGAACATGTGATGTCAGTATTCACCACTATCCAGTCGGGAAGGCCTTCATATTCTGGAAGGACAAATACCCAGTAGTAGAGAAATGCAAAGCAGAAAACAATAACGACCACCAGAAATATGATAAAGACTTGTTTGAGAATATTGGATCTTCTGCCAGGCGATGGCGGAGGCTTTGGCAGAGTTGATGCCTCGGGTGGGGGTGGTTGCTGTATATTCATCATTATAGATATAGTGAATTAATGATATAAACATATAGATGACAGAACATATTTCTGCAAAGACATATGCATTCGAACATGCCCCGTCTGGATGATCCATAATATATTCATTAGGGCGGGGTCTTTATTCAAACCCCAAAGCCATCGTCCAATTGGCTTCTGGCTTCCTTCTGCAATGTCAATTCCTCTTCCCACTGATCAAGTGTGTCGAAAGTTTCCTTTAAAAGTCTGAGGCAATCGATGCATATCCATCGCTTCCCGATATTCTTCATGGATTTCTTTCGATAGCATATCTCATCGCAGAGCCAGCATGTGTGCATTTCTTTGGTTCGATGCTCGGCATAGGCCTCCATCTTACGACCCTCGACAATGCTCTCTATGACCATCCGTCTGCGATCGGTCTCCTCTGTATTGGAGTCAGGGGTTTTCTGTTCTTCGTCTGCCATGCGATAGCCTTACTGAATTTGTACCATACCACTCTAGCATGGTGCGAATTATGTAAGGACTCAAATAAGGCCTTAGCCTTGTGGAGTCCTCGCATCCTTACGATTGTAGATAATGATTGAACATATAAATTTGTCCCTCGGTATTATTCAAACATAATTGTGCAAAAAAATGAACAGCCAGTATAGTATTTATAGCATGAATTATATCGACTTGCTTATACTACTTAGGACGCAGGTGATTTACATGCATTCGGAAGAAATGGACAAAAATGTTAACAATAATGAATTGAATAGTGACATCTCAATTGATGATGTAGAGGTTATTGATGATACTGTTAAAACAGATATCATTGAAGATGACGATATCACTGATGAAATTGATATCAATGATGATGCTGACATCATTGATGATAACGAGGTTGACACAAAAAAGCCATCTACCAAAAACAATGGCAATAAAGCAAGCAAGAAGATGAACAAGAATGCATTGGCCTCTATCTTCATAGTTATAATCATGATCACTGGCTCCTTCTATGCTGGCATACTTTACGGCATGGAGGATGGCGATTCTGACCAGGTGATCGATAAATATGATTTTGAAACAGATTCCTTTGATAACGGGGCTACCCTGATCCGGAAGGATATTAAAATGCCTGAAGATTCAGACGAGGTCTCGGAGGTCACCATAACCAATGACACGATCTCCTTTGATTATTCCACAGATACTGGAGCCCCAGATTACTCTGAGGGAGATATCATCACAGGAACTGAAGGTGAGGGGTATCTCAGAAAGATTATCAATATTACCGATGAAGACGGCAAGATCGTGGCTGACACTGAGCCAGTGGGTCTTGACGAGGTTATCCTGAAAGGCGAGTTCAATGCCTCGGATAACCTGATGATCGATAATGGCACAAGAGGATGGGACCTGACATCGATCAATCATCAAGAGATCAAGATAGAGACACCAATTATTAGCGGTGTCATTTCCACAAAATTCTATTATGAGGATTTTTCAGCCTACACATATGCCCGGTATGACTGGGGATTGAAGGAGTTCACATACTCTCTCCATGAAAAAATGGTTCTTGAAGTTGATTTTAATATTACATTGAAGGGTGAATGGAAATTCGATCCAAAGGATATGCCGGGGTTATTCCCACAACCCAAATTCAATTCATTCACCATCTGGCTTGGCGGAGTTCCTTTGGTCATGCAGCCGCAATTCGAATGGGGACCGATCATAGAATTGGCAGCAAATGGTGAATTCAAGACCGGTGTGAAAATCACTGTTGATAGAACATCGGGATTGTCATTCCGTAATGGAAAATGGACGGATCTTGCTTCTGAGTCACGTACCGAGGAATGGAGACCGATGACATTTGACTTCAGCTTCACTGCAAAATTAGGGATCTATGCGGATTTCGAAATACTTCTATACGGTGCTGTTGGACCTTTCATCAGAGGGGAAGTATATTTCTTATTTACCTGGACGCCCACCACGAATCCAACCTTGAACATCGATTTCGTGCTTGATATTTACGCAGGCCTGAGGTTCAAGGTCGAATTCAATTACTGGAGCTGGTCCTTCTGGGGCGGATGGAAAGAGAAAACAGGAACCTTATTCAGTATTGAGCATTCCATGCACATATTCAATTTGAGGGTCGATGTTTATGACAGCCCTTACGAATGGCCTCCAGAACCTCCGAATAACCTGAGAGCGGAGGTTCCGGATCCCAATGTTGAGGAAGTTTGGCTCCATTTCGATCCCATTGAAAATGAAAGATGGCCAGAGGCCTCGAGATGGAATCTATACAGGAACGGAGAACGGTTGGTATTCCACACCAATCCATATTCGGGGATCGAGGTAGATTATATCAAGCCAACGTTTTCAAGAAGTGCCAGGTATAATGAGGTCCTCAGTCAGAAGATGTATTCTGAAGATGATGAGCTACCTGAACCTGGAGAGGATACTTTCATAATCTGGGGTAGATCCATAGACCTGTTTGATGATGGTGCATCCGAGGTCGTATTCATAGATAAGGATGTGGAACCTGGTGAGACATACATATACCACATAATTCCTTCAAGCTATCGTGGGGAAGGAAATATCAGTGATTTCGCTGTTATCAGATTACCGACCAATCCATCAGTGGCTAGGAGTGTGAATGCGATACCAAATTGGAATGAGGTCAGTCCTGGAAACTACACGAACAATATAACAATAACATGGCAAGAGCCATATGATGATGGCGGATTGCCAATAATGAACTATCTACTGGAGAAAGGAACTCAACCTGATTTCACAGCCGCCCAGACATTGGATAGGATTACCCTGGACAATGTGACTTCATATATCGATACAGATATTGAAAATGGATTGGAATACTATTACCGGCTACAAGCCTATAATGGTAATTTCTGGAGCGACGTAGGTGATGAGGTCAATTGCATTAGCAACACGCCCCCGGGCCAAATAATCAATTTGTCAGCTTCTTCAGGGGACGATTATGTGAACCTGACCTGGACAGCTCCTGATGATGACGGTGGATCACGGATAGTCGACTATAAGGTGGTCAGACAGCCAGATTCCAAGATATTCCTTGTTGGCGATGTATCCAGTTTCAATGATACCAGCGTGATAAATGGAGTTATCTACACATACTCGGTCATTGCTATCAATGAGGACTTTGACTCCACCGCTCCAGTGACCGTATCATCCACACCTCTGAGCACGCCTTCCGCACCATACGGTCTGAATGCGGTCGAAGGAGTAGCGTTTGTTGATCTTTCATGGAGCCCTCCATTGGATATTGGAGGTTCGCCTGTGACCAATTACAGAATCTACAGAGGCACGACGCCAGGCAATGAAGTGTTCCTTACCCAGATTGGCGACATGACCAATTACAATGACCCAGGCCTTGTCAATGGCCAGACATATTATTACAAGGTAAGCGCGATAAATATCGTTGGTGAGAGCGGTCTTTCAGTCGAGACCAGCTCCATTCCAAGAACAGTTCCAGATGCGCCACAGACATTGACAGTCACTGCTGGCGATGGCTATGCGGATCTTTCATGGAGTGCGCCAGCATTCGATGGTGGTTCAAGTGTCACAGGACACAGGATATACAGGGGAACCGCACCAGGTAATGAGACATTCCTCGTCCAGATAGGCAATACACTGGGCTACAATGATACAGCCGTGGCCAATGGCCAGGTATATTATTACCAGGTAACGGCAGTTAACGTCGCTGGAGAAGGAGCATTATCGAATGAGGCCAGTGATACACCTGGGCGAATACCAGATGCACCACAGACACTGACGGTCAATGCTGGAGATAGTTATGCGACCCTTGATTGGCTGGCTCCGGCCTTTGATGGCGGCTTCCCGGTGACGAATTACAGAATATACAGGGGAACAAGCCCAGGCGGATGTTCCTTCCTCACAGAGATCGGTAATTCACTAACCTTCAATGACACTTCTGTGACCAATGGCCAGATATATTATTATCAGGTTTCCGCGGTCAATTCAGAGGGTGAAGGTTCTATATCGAATGAGGCCAGCGATACACCGCTGGCCATCCCATCATCTCCACTCACACCCTCCACCATATCGGGTGACCAGTATGTGGAATTGAGCTGGACAGTGCCAGCAGACAATGGCGGCTCCCCGGTGACGAATTACAGAATATACAGGGGAACAAGCCCTGGTGGTGAGACATTCCTCATCGAGATAGGCGATCAATTGAGCTACAATGATACCGCCCTGGCAAATGGCCAGATATATTATTACAGGGTATCTGCAAAGAATGTGGTCGGTGAGGGGGCAATGTCGACCGAGGTCAGTGACACACCGCTGACCATTCCGAACTCCCCTCAATCCCTTGTGGCAGTACCTGGTGATACCATAGTGGATCTCAATTGGAATGCCCCAGCCATTGATGGCGGGACACCAGTCACCAATTACAATATCTACAGAGGGACAAGCCCAGGTACCGAGGTATTCCTTACCCAGATAGGTCCAGTGACCACATACAATGATAATACTCTGGTAAATGGCCAGGTATACTATTATCAGGTAAGTGCGGTCAATGTTATCGGAGAGGGAACTCTATCTGGTGAGACATCGGCGATCCCGGTAAATGTACCGGGATCCCCATTGAACCCTACCACTACGGATGGTGATGAATATGTCGATATCACATGGGATGCCCCATCAGATATTGGCGGAACTCCAGTATTGAATTACCGCGTGTACAGGGGAACAAGTCCAGGCACGGAGGTATTCCTGACCCAGATAGGCGATATCACCAATTTCAATGATACTGGCCTCGTAAATGGGCAGTCATATTATTATCAGATCAGCGCGGTCAATGCGGTCGGTGAAGGATCTCTATCCACTGAGACCAATGGAACAGCCAGAGCACCTCCGGATGCTCCAACCGACCTGGTAGCTATTGCCAATAATGGAGGCATGAACCTCACCTGGCAGCCGCCGCTTATAGACGGCGGATTCCCAGTACTGGATTATTCCGTATATCGAGGTACATCACCAGGAAGCGAAGTTTTCCTGGCGTCCGTGGGCGGTCCAATAACAAGCTTCGATGATAGTGGGTTGGTAAATGGCCAGATATATTATTACAAGGTCACGGCAAGCAATATTGTCGGAGAAAGTGGTATGTCAAACGAGGCCAGTGATATTCCAAAGGCCGTATCTTCTGAGCCTTTGTCCCTGTCAACAACCTCTGGCGCGGGATATGTGGAACTCAATTGGCTGGCACCTTCAGATCCTGGAGGCGGGACAATATCCAATTACAACATATACAGAGGAATGACAGAAGGCGGTGAGATGTTCCTCGCCCAGATAGGAAATGTCACGACCTACAACAATACTGGGTTGATCAATGGCGATACCTATTATTACAAGGTCGCGGCAGTCAATGAGATAGGAACCGGACCAATGTCCAATGGTGTTAACGATACACCATTGGCACCCCCATCCGAACCTTATGGATTGACCACGGAGAGCGGTGATGAGTATGTGAACATCACCTGGCAAGTGCCATCTCTTGACGGAGGAACTCCGATAACTGGCTACCGTATCTATCGAGGTACTTCTCCAGGAGTAGCTATATTCCTCACTCAGATAGGCAATGTACTCTATCTGAATGACACTGGCTTGACCAATGGCATCACCTATTATTACAATGTCAGCGCGGTCAATGCGATAAGCGAGGGGGCATTATCCTTAGAGGCTAATGACACACCACATGACCTTCCTACTGCTCCGCAGACATTGTCGGCAATTGCTGGTGATGAATATGTCAATCTCACATGGACAGCTCCAGCTGACCTGGGAGGTTTCTCAGTTACCAATTATAAGATATACAAGGGTACTGGCCCAGGTGCCGAAGTGTTCCTCACACAGATCGGCAATCTATCAACTTTCACAGACACTGCGATAAATGGCTGGACCACTTACTATTACAAGGTAAGTGCGGTCACCAGCATTGGGGAAGGCCCATTGTCCAATGAGGCCAATGACTCACCGAACTCAAAGCCAGATGCACCATCCAATCTGGCAGAGGTATCTGGTGTCACCTTTGTGAATCTGACATGGGATGCGCCTCTTGATGGGGGTTATCCAGTAACTAATTACAATATATACAGAGGGAACACAACGGGAACTGAAACATACCTGGCCACTGTCGGTGTACAGCTTTATTACAATGATTCCGCACTTGATCCATGGGATGATTATTATTACACGGTAAGCGCGATAAACCTGCTTGGCGAGGGACTCAATTCCAGTGAGATATTTGGAGTTCCACAGTGCGTGCCATATGCACCCCAGAACCTCGCGGGCTTCATCAATAATATGATGATCGACCTGACATGGGACGATCCCGCAATATTCACCCCCATCGATTCGTATTACATATACAGGGGTAATGAGAGCGGAAATCTGACATATTATGATCAGGTATCATACCCAGATACAACGTACACTGATGAGAATCCGATATACAATCAGAAGCATTTCTATGCAGTTGCTGGTATTAATATCGCAGGCGTGGGAGCATTGTCCAATGAGGATAATATAACGGTCTCACCACCCATTGGCCCCATATCGATAGATGGAGATATTGACTTTGCAGCCCAGGCGGTAACTAATAGCTGGGCAGGAGCTGGTGTTCCAGGAGATCCATATATCATCGAGAATGTGGATATAGATTCCACCACAGGCGATGGAATAACCATAATGAACACAAATGTGGATTTCATAATCAGATATGTCAATATATTTGGGGACCAGTCCTTCGGTGGAATTACCCTGATAAATGTCAATAATGGAGCAATAGAGAATACCACCATTGACTTCAACTTCGGCGGTATCATACTTGACACGACCACGAACATCAAGGTCCGTGACAGCAGGATATCCAACAATACCATGGATGCCATAATGATATTTTCATCCAGTAATATCGATCTCATAATGAACAATATATCAAATTCAGCCACGGGGATCATGTTTGATACGTCAAATAATATCAATATCACATTCAATGACATATGTAATAATAGTAATGGGGTAATGATAGATATGAACTCCAATACTAATCAGATATTCTATAACAATTTCATCGGGAACACGGTGCAGGCAATGGATGAGGACATGAGCATGAGCAATATGTGGGATGATATGTCCTTTGGTGGAAATTACTGGAGTGATTATGTGGATGTGGATTCCGGGCCAGATGGTGTATGGGACAATCCATACTTCATATCTGGCGCGGCAGGGGCAATGGATACCTTCGCATTGGTGGATCCTGTTGTTCCGCCCTGATCTTTCAACCAAATCTTTATTTAACGTAATCTATTTCCTGCTCGCGCACAGGTGAGAGAATGGAATTTGGACTGAATAAAGAACAGGAGATGATGAGGAACACCATCAGGGAATTCGCTCTGAATGAAATTGAGCCCATCGCAGCTGAGATCGACGAGAATGCCACCTTCCCGGTGGATACCGTCAAGAAGCTGGGAGAACTTGGTTTCATGGGAATGACCGTGGCAAAGGAATACGGAGGAGCGGGCATGGACGATGTAAGCTATGCGATCGCGGTCGAGGAGATATCCCGAGTATGCGCGAGTCACGGTGTTACAGTATCCGTGAATAATTCTCTGGTATGCTGGCCCATTAATAAATACGGTACAGAGGAGCAGAAGCAGAAATATCTCATACCACTAGCAAGTGGTCAGAAATTGGGATGCTTTGGATTGACAGAGCCAAATGCAGGAACTGATGCATCTGGCCAGGCAACCGTCGCCGAGAAGAAGGGCGATAAATGGATCATCAATGGCTCCAAGATATTCATCACCAATGGAGCCGATGCCGATGTGGCTGTCATCTTCGCAATGACAGACAAGTCCAAAGGCACTCGTGGGATAAGCGCGTTCATAATCGAGAACACCTTCCCAGGATATTCACTGGGTACCATCGAGAAGAAGATGGGTATCCGTGGATCCTGCACTGCTGAGCTTGTTTTCGAGAACATGGAAGTTCCTGAAGAGAATATGCTTGGAAAGGAAGGCAGGGGCTTTGGTGTCGCGATGTCCACGCTGGACGGTGGCAGAATAGGAATTGCCGCCCAGGCATTGGGAATTGCGCAAGCCGCGATGGATGCCAGTGTTCAGTATGCGAAGGAGAGAGAGCAGTTCAGAAAGCCACTGGCAAAGTTCCAGGCAATACAGTGGTTCCTTGCTGACATGGCCACGGAGATAGACGCGGCCAGGATGCTCGTGTACAAGGCGGCATTTGACAAATGGCAGAAGAAACCATATACTGTATCCGCGGCAATGGCAAAGCTATTCGCATCTGATATCTGTATGAATGCCACTAGAAACGCGATCCAGATCCATGGAGGATATGGATACATCAAGGATTACGCAGTAGAAAGATTCTACAGGGATGCGAAGATAACTGAGATTTACGAAGGAACTTCTGAGGTCCAGAAGATGGTCATTTCAGGAGCATTATTGAAATAATTTGGAGGGATTAAATGAACATTATTGTATGTATCAAGCAAGTACCAGACACCACGGACGTGAAGATAGATCCGAAGACAGGAACACTCATCAGGGATGGAGTGCCAAGCATTGTGAACCCAGATGACAAACATGCGGTTGAGGAAGCTCTTCGCCTGAAGGAGAAGTTCGGTGGAAAGGTCACCGCTCTTTGTATGGGACCGCCACAAGCTGACGACGCATTGAGAGAGGTTTCCGCAATGGGTGTGGATGACCTTATTTTACTAAGTGACAGGGCCTTTGCAGGTGCTGACACATGGGCAACATCCTATGCACTTGGCGAGGCGATCAAGAAGGCGGAATACGATCTGGTCATATGTGGAAGAGAAGCCATAGACGGCGATACCGCGCAGATCGGCCCCCAGCTTGCAGGATGTCTTGATATCCCCCAGATAACCTATGTTAAGAATGTGGAGATGGGCGATGGAAAGATACTGTGCGAGCGCGCCCTCGAGGATGGTTACGAAAAGATCGAGGCAAGCCTTCCAGCTCTTATCACTGTCATATCTGACCTGAACAAGCCCAGATACCCATCGGTGGGCGGCATAGTTGAAGCTTACAGAGAGAAAGAAGTGAAGGTATGGAATGCCGAGTTCATCGGCGCAGACCCAGAGCTTCTTGGTCTTAAAGGATCACCAACCGAAGTTAGAAAGACCTTCGCACCAGAGCCAAAAGGAGATGGTGAGATCCTACAGGGAAGCACGGACGAAATGGCCAAACAACTGGTCACTAAACTTGTAGACAAGAATATTTTGAGGTGATTCGAATGGCTCAAATTAAAATTGATGAAGATGCATGCATCGGATGCAGCATATGTGTGAACAAATGCCCGGATGCTTATGACCTGAATGATGACCAGAAGGCTATCGTGAAGAACCACAATGCCCCATGCGCACAGATCGGAGCAGATGACTGTCCGGTCGGCGCTATAGAGATCACTGGCGAGATCGTGCCAAGCGAGGCACCAGCTCCAGTAGCAGCTCCTGCACCAGTGGTAGCACAGCCAACAGGCGATTACAAAGGCGTGATGGTATTCGCAGAGCAGAGAGGCGGAGAGATCAAGAAGGTCACCATAGAACTTCTTGGACGCGGCCGTGGACTGGCTGATGACCTGGGTGTGGAATTATCAGCGGCTCTTATGGGTCACAATGTGGAAGGACTGGCCAAGGAACTTATCGCAAGAGGCGCGGATAAGGTTTACCTTATCCAGGATGCAAAACTTGAGAATTACAATACTGGCGGCTATGCAACAGCAATGAGCAAGCTCATAAACACAGAGAAGCCCGAGATCGTCCTTTACGGTGCGACACATATCGGTAGGGATCTGGCTCCAAGGATCGCCAGGGAACTGCATGCGGGACTTACAGCAGATTGTACGGAACTGACCATAGATCTGGAGCAGAGATTATTGCTTCAGACAAGACCAGCATTCGGTGGGAACATAATGGCCACCATCATGTGTCCGAACCACAGACCACAGATGTCAACCGTACGCCCTGGAATAATGAAGGAAATGGATGCAGACCCAGCAAAGACTGGCCAGGTCATCAACTTCGATGCAGGATTGACAGATGCGGACATAACCACCAGGATCATCGAGATCATCAAGGAGAAGAAGTCAGTGGCTGGCCTTGAGGATGCGAAGTTCATAGTATCCGGTGGAAGAGGTGTCGGTGGTGCTGATGGTTTCAAGACCATTCAGGCACTGGCAGATGTTCTGGGAGCAGAAGTTGGCGGATCCAGGGTGGCAGTCGAGAAGGGCTGGATATCCAAGGACCAACAAGTGGGTCAGACAGGAAAAAGTGTCAGGCCAGCCTTGTACATCGCCTGCGGAATATCAGGTTCGATCCAGCACCGTGCTGGTATGCAGAACGCGGACTTCATCGTGGCCATCAATAAAGATCCAAATGCCCAGATATTCACTGTGGCTGACATTGGCATTGTTGGTGATCTATTCGATGTACTGCCAAAGCTGATCAATGAGCTTAAAGCAGCTAATATCGGCGCATAGTCAGTAGATAAAATAACTGGATGCTCTTGCTCTTCAAGGGCATCCAGTCACTCTTAATTTCATTTTATTCACATTCTCTCTAATTAGATCAGCAGCTTTCTAATTAGATATCACCTTTCTAATTAGATCATCATTCTTTATTGCGTATGGCTTTGAGGATGAGATAAGCACCACTGATGATCATAAGAATACCACCAATTATGCATATCAAAGCGAATATGTAATCGAGCAAGAACTGGATGATCTCACCAAGGAATAAAACAAGAAGCCCCAATATCACAATGCCAATGACAGCCCCAATTGTGTAGCCAATATATCTCAGTGTTTCCCTGAGCTTGCTTTCGGGTTCAGGTTGTGGTGGATACATGATTAACTCCGACATATTATCAATTAACTAAAAATGTATATGAAAATCCCATATGAAAAGTTTGGGGAGCGTACGTGCCGCCCCCCATTCGTTTGTTTCCCAAATCCCTATTATCTATTCTGAATGTGAACTCAGACAAAGATCAAGATCAGTATCTATCTCTTCGGGGTGGTCTGTGCTTCTGGTAGCAATCTCTGCAATATACTGGTCTTCCTTCTGCCGGTTTAAATGGCACTTCGCACTCATTTCCACAATCGGAGCATGATGCCTTGTGCATTTCTCTATCTCTATTGTACATTCTATTTATCTCCTATTTTACCCATGGCACAAGATAATCCTGGGCCATATGGGTGATGGTTCATTCACAATACTGTATATAATAATATGCACAGAAACACAGTCAAATACAGTAAATATATATTGAAAATATCTATAAAGTGAAAATGGGGGCTCTCCGTGATCTGTCGGAGAGCCCTATTCATTTATGCTTTGCCGAGGGATGAAGTGACCTTATCTGCGATCCCTGTTGTCACGGCCACCGCTTCTGCGGTCCCTTCCGCCGTCACGTCCGCCCCTTGATGGTGGGCGTCTCTCGCGCTTTGGAGGTTCGACATATCCCTCTGGCTGTGGTATGAGGGATCTCATGGAGACCTCTACTTTACCACGCTCGATCTTGATGATCCTGACCTTGATCTTGTCGCCTTCTTTCAGCTTGTCAGAGACATTCTCAGTCCTTTCCCAGGCGATCTCAGATACATGCAGAAGACCATCGGTGTTCCCAAATAGATTGACAAAGGCTCCGAAGTTCATGATCTTGACAACTGTGGCCTCCTCAAAGACATCGCCGACCTCAGCCTCTCTTAGCAATTCCTTTATTGCAGCCTCAGCCTTCTCAGCCTTCTCCGCATTGTCGGAGGTTATGAGAACCAGTCCACTGTCTTCCAGATCGATCTGAACATCGAATTCCTCGGTCAAGGCCCTTATGACCTTTCCACCTGGTCCGATGACCTCTCTGATCTTCTCTGGGTCGATCATGAACGATGTTATCCTTGGCGCATATGGTGACATCTGCTCTCTTGTTTTCGGTATGCACTTCTCGATGACATCGATTATCTCATTTATCGCCTTCCTCATTGGAGGCATGGTGGCCACGATCATTTCCTTGGATATCCCTCTGGTCTTGGTATCCATCTGGACAGCTGTAAGACCATCGCGGGTTCCAGTGAATTTGAAATCCATTCCACCGTCACCGTCCTCAAGGTCCTGAAGATCGGTAAGTATTTTCCAATCCTTGCCGTCAGATGCGAGACCCATAGCGATACCAGCTACTGGCTTCTTGATCGGAACTCCAGCATCCATCAGAGCAAGTGTGGAACCACATGTGGCACCCATTGATGATGAACCATTGGAGCTCATGACTTCGCTCACGACCCTAACCGTGTAAGGGAATTCCTCACCTTCTGGGATCATTGGCAGAAGTCCTTTCTCTGCAAGGGCACCGTGACCGATATCCCTTCTGCTGGCTCCACGCAATGGCTTGACCTCTCCCACACTAAATGGTGGGAAATTGTAGTGATGGAAGTACTTCATGCTTCCGTCACTTTCCATGCTCTCGATGGACAGGTCATCACCAGGTGAACCAAGTGTGACTATGGACAAGACTTGAGTTTCTCCTCTTGAGAATAGTCCAGTACCGTGTGTTCTTGGCAACAGACCGACATCAGCTTTTAGTTCTCTGATCTCGTCCAGCTTACGGCCATCGACCCTGAGGTCTTTGTCCAGTACGGCCCTTGTGACCTGCTCTTCGATGAATGGGAAGAAGAATGCCTTCAGTAATCCATTCAGGTATTCCGCGGTCGCCTCTTCATCTCTCTCTGGTGTTGCGAGCTTTTTCTTGAAATCATTGACCAATATCTCTTCCAATCCCTTCAGGATATCCTTTCTCTCACCCTTTGTTCCCTTAGGGGTGTTGAACAGGTATTTGTCCAGATGTGGGATCGCAGCTTTCTTCAACTGCTCGATCACTGGGGCATCGGATTCCGCTGTGCCTTCTTTCATGATTATCTGATCCGGGCCTGCCTTCTCCTGGCCGACTTCCTTTCTGATACCATCAATGAACTTGGCCAGAGGTCCCAAGACCTCCATTCCTGCCAGGATACCATCTGTGATCTGTTTGTCAGTCAATTCATTAGAATCACTGTCAACATTCGTGATCCTCTCACCGTCGCCCATAAGGACCATGTTCAGGTCTGAGTATTCCAGCTCATCGACTGTTGGGTTTATGATGAACTCACCGTTCACCAGACCGACCCTGACACCACCAATTGGCCCATCGAAAGGTACCTTGGAGATGTGGAGTGCGGTACAAGCTGCTATCATCGCGACTATGTCTGGCTTATTTGTAAAGTCCAGGCAAAGCGGCATGCATATGACCTGTATATCATTCCTCATCAACTGTGGGAACAGAGGCCTCAGACCTCTGTCTATCTTCCTGCTTGTCAATACTGCCTCATTTGAAGGCCTTCCCTCTCTCTTGAGGAACCTTGGCCCCTTTATCTTTCCTGCAGCGGAATACTTTTCCTCATAGTCCACCATAAGTGGGAAGAAATCCATGCCTGGCCTTGCACGTGTGGCCATATTGACCGTTGCCAATACAACGGTATCTCCCATCTGTACAGTGACCGAAGCATCTGACTGATTAGCCATCCTGCCGGTTTCCACTATTAATTTTGTTCCATCTATTTCTGTTTCGAACTTTTTTATTTCCATATTTTCCAACTCCTTAATATGCCTCGGAGCAGGCCATCAAATAATGGTCAATAATTAAAAAATGATACTGATCTGGAGTTATCTGGATCCTGACCTTCCATGGTCAGAGCATCCATTACTCCCACTATCCACCATTCCAAAATATCCAACAATCCAATGATCCAACAATACCGGGCTTACCAACTTTTATCCATCTATTCTTTTATCTACCAACTGTTTCCAACTTTGCATCCAACAATTTCCATCCTTACCAAATTACGCCCTGCGTATCTTTCAATTCCGTCCTTGTCCAACACCATCACAAACATTTGGATCTTTCATCTATATTTCTTATTATAGTTAAAAGGGCGAGATTGTTTTGGCATATAAGGGTTTCTATTAATATATTCATACTCAATAAATATCGAAGATAGCGAAACATCTATCCGATATCCCCAAATACTTGAATTATACTTACTGGTCTGGAGATATCATGGTAGATAAGAGAGTGGAAAACCTGGCAAAGTTGCTTGTTAATTATTCGATCGATGTTAAGAAAGGACAGGAAATAATCGTGTCTTCCCCGCCAGCGGGTGCTCCTTTGGCACTTGAGGTGTACAAAGAAGTTCTCAATGCTGGAGCTCATCCGATGATGATGGGATCAATTGATGGGGCAGCTGAAATATATTATAAAAATGCCTCAGATGAGCAATTGAAGTTCGTCTCACCATTCAAAAAATACCTTTACAAGAATGCGGATGGACTCGTAGGCATATCCGCGGCCACGAACACAAGGGCCATGTCGGGCGTTGATTCGAAAAAGATGGCCATGGCCTCTGGAGCCAGCATAGAGATACAGGAGATAGTGAACAAGCGATCCGCCAGTGGTGAGTTCAAATGGGTCGGCTTGATCTATCCGACCAATGCGCAAGCCCAGGAGGCTTCAATGTCACTTACAGAATATCAGGACTTTGTTTATTCCGCATGCCTGGCCGACAAGCGCGACCCGGTCGCCGAGTGGAAGAAGGTGAAGAAGGAGCAGGCCAAGATGGTCAAGGTCCTTAACAAGATAGAAAAACTTCATTTCCTCGGAGAGGACACAGACCTGATAATGTCCGTGAAAGGCCGTGTGTGGGAGAACTGCTGCGGCGAGAAGAACATGCCAGATGGCGAAGTTTTCACAGGTCCAGTAGAGAATTCAGTTGAAGGAAAGATCAGATTCACTTTCCCAGGAATATACATGGGAAAGGAAATTGAGGATATCACTTTGGAATTCAAGAAGGGTAAGATCGTAAAAGCCACTGCTGAAAAAGGAGAGGACCTCCTCAAGAACCTCATAGCAGTAGATGATGGCGCGAAGAGGCTGGGTGAAGTAGCCATTGGAACCAATCAGGGCATCAAGAAGTTCACCAAGTCCATTCTATTCGACGAAAAACTGGGCGGGACCATCCATATGGCCATTGGACTTGGATTTGCAGAGACGAAATCGAAGAACAGATCCGCGATCCACTGGGACATGATCAAGGACATGAAGAAGGGCGGCGAGATCTACGGTGATGCGGAGCTTATCTACAAGAACGGCAAGTGGCTGAAGTAAAGCCACTTGCCGCAGAGCTTATACCTACAACATGCCCCGTCTGGATGATTCATAGAATATTCATCAGGGCGGGGTTTTATATTCAATGACCCAGTGGTTGACAAATACCAATTGGTATTTCTCAAGCCCTGCCCCGATTAAAGCAGGGGCGGGGTAGTTTTCATCCTTTGGACATTATCCCTAAGCACATGGGCTCAACTAATAGAGTGGTGTTTAATATCAACACAGAATTGTAGGGAAGTGAGATACAAAATGCGAGATAAACGATTTGTAGCAGTACATAGAGGTGGACCGCTCACCAAGGTCCATCATCGCAAGTTAATGAATTGGGCGATAAAATGCTCGGAGCATGTTCTACACCTTATTCCAGATGATATAGACGAGAGGCTGGCTCATGCCCTCAGAACCGCCAAAGAATGGAAAGAAGGAAAGGTCAGAACAGGCGAGTGCATGAAAGCCTCGGTCAATGCCCACGCGACAGCGAGAGAGTTTTCAGATCCTGTCAAGATAGCCATCGCTCGTTCTATCGGCCAGTGTGTGGCAACAGCCCATATGTCAGATCATTCAATGGGTGCCGCACTCTACGCCCTCAAGGCAGTGAAGCTGGCTGGCGGGGATGTGGATGAGGAAAGGATGTGGCAGGAGGGGGAAGTGGGGAAGCTGCCACCTCAAATTATTGAATTAATCCAGGAGAATATGAGGGTGAAGGGGAAGGGCTTCAAGACGTGATGGGGCAAGGGGGTAATAATGTGTCTTATTACCTAGAGGTGGAAAAACTTAAGTTTGAAGAAAGTAAATTACATTAACGTATGTAGTGAGGACGAGAATATCCATTATGATAACTGTGCTTTACCATTTCTCATTTTTAAGATAATTGACGAGTGGATTCAAGGCATGCCTTACTATAGTTTTTAGATTTTTTGACCCTGAAATTAATTTAGCGATGGGGGGACTAATTTTGTAATATATTCTGACAAGCTGACACCCTATTTTCGTGGTTTTAAGTTTTTCATCTCTCCAGTTCCTCAAAATCACAACGTCTCTAGCAAACACTGTTCCATAAGTAGCTGTTGCTATGAAGCAATTATCATCCTCTTCTTTACATGGTGAATGCTGTTTCGGCTTTAAAGGTGCATTTCGTTCTCTAATTTGTCTCGAATTATCAATGAGGTCATCCCTTCTTCTTCTGTTAAATGCTGTATGCACAGCATCAATAAAATCATCTTCAATATCATCCCAATGTAGTGCAATAGCATAGCCACTTTCAATATTATCAGTTAATCGGAAATATTTGGGATTATGATTTGGAAGATATATTCCAACTAATCCATTTATAGTCCTTTCAGCATAAGGACGAAGTGAAGCATCGATCTCCCAATCAACCCATTTTCTTCCCCAGGTATGTTCCCCTACTAATACCACAGTCACGGTTGAATCCAGTAAGTGTTCTCGTCTTATTTTTGTAAGAATTGTTTGTGTTTGTAAATAGCTTAGGTCTCTATACATAGACTTATCAATGATAGCTTTTGATTTACCATAAAAATCTCTAAGATCATTAGCATACTCTTGATCGTCTTCGTGATAGTAGCTTATGAACACTTTATGGCGTTTCGAAACCATATTTATTTCTTCCTTCTCTTCTTTTTATATGACGTATGTAATGGCTTTACTTTGGCAACTTTAGCAAGATAATAAGAATATTTTACTAGGATTCTCCTTGTTTTTTCCAATTCATTTCTTAATTCAGAGTTCAATTCCCAATTATCTTCATGCTCTTTAATAGATATTTGCGAATCTCTTTTTGATTCATAATCTTGGAGTAGGGGGTGCCAAGTTTCCAATAATGGGCGTAGAACATAATTCAATATATAAACAGATAATTCACCAAAAGAATATTCATTCTTTCCTTTGTGTTCTGCAACTATAGGCCCATATTTTCTTAAAATATCTCTAGTTGTTTGGAATATTGAATAGTTTGAAGTTAGAGCTTCCCTCAGTATTCCCTTTCCAGGCTTAAGTTCTACTACTGAAATCCTTGTTATTAATTCAACATATAATTCCCATGCTGCCTCTATCTCTGCTTTGTTGGGAGTCCAAGTTCCTTCAACTTTCATTCCGGGGATATTCAACCCTACTTTTATGCTATCAAATTTGGGCATTATTTGACTCCTATTGCCATTGAGTGCCTGTTCGGTTTTTTCCAAACAAAGGCCTAGAGCTATCGGGATTAACTTGGGATTTTCTTAGATAAGCTTGATGAATCCAGGATTGGATATGAGATGGGTTTTCAGTCCAATCATATACTAAAGCATATTCACACTTAGCGTTATCCCAAAGTCTAGGGGGAATATTGTATGATGAATATTTTTGTGATTTATAATCCAGATGAGTAGGTAGTAGGATGCCAATGAGGCCAGAACGTGGATTTTTAGGCGTATTACGAATACTTGAACTGATTTCCCAATCAACATGTTTTCTTTGCCAAGTTTGTTTCCCAATTAATACTATAGTTACACTTGAATCTCTTAAGAATTCATCTCTTATTTTTTGTCGTATAGTTTCGGTTTTTAAATTTGGATCGATATCACCAATTTCTACAGATCGAGAAATCATTACATTACTGCAAATTCTTTCAAGTTTTTGTTTATACCCTTCATCATTGTCATGATGGTAGCTCACAAATACTTTGTGTTTAGTTGTCATTTCACCACTCCTCTCTTCACCCCCCAATCCCCTTCCCATCATTTAAGTTGTGTGGTGGTTTGCACTTTTTAGCATGCTGGAAATGAATATATCAAATCACAAAGTATTATTAGCCAATAGCACGATTCTTGAGTGAGTATGAGGGAAGTGATTAAAGATGAAAGCAACTTATTGTCCATATTGCGGAAGTCCAAAAGTCAATGAGGGCCTAATAAATGATTAATATTACATTTATTTTAATTACAATTATGATAGGAATAATATCAATAACAGCTATAAGTCTAATTACAATTTGGTATTATAGCGATTCAATTAAATATACTCGAGAAGAAAAAAGAACTATTATCATTAACATTATTCTAGTAATATTCATTATTGGAATTATCATTATGATACTAGATAGCTCCGAATCCTCTAATGATGATTATAATAACGGATATGATGATGGGTATGACGATGGATATAATGAATGAGAAGGAACTAGGAAAATAATAAAAAGATTTTTTAACAAACCTAAGAAATCTATATAAATGTCAAACATATAGGTTTATTTAGGTGATATAATGACTAAAACAAAATGTCCAATGACAAAATTGGATAAGGATTGTATAGAGCTTAAGTGTGCATGGGGGATAGCGGGAGAAAATGGGAATTATTGTATGGTGTTTGACATTTCAGTTGAATTAGGAAATATAAAATATAAGCTAGAAAAAGCTTTCCCAGATAAAGCTTAAGTAAATATTGAGAAGGAATTACAATAACCTTATTTACCAGTTCCAATCGTAGATATACTCCTATTAGGTATTGATTTAATCTTTGACTCAATATCGTCTTGTTTTTCTTGTAATTCCATAATTTCTAAACGGTTTTTCCATATTATATACAAATCATATATGTTCTGATATTCATGAGATTTCTGACTAAGAATTACTATTAAAGGACAAATTTTCTCAATCGTAAGACAATATGATCTTCCCAAATCATAAAATGCAACTTTTTCTTCAGCGACACCACTAGTAAAATACAATGAAAAAGTACTTAATGCATTTATTAATTCTCCATACTCTGAAAAATAATAGTCCATTTTATTACTTTCCTCTTCCATGTTATCTGGGAATTCAACACTTAAGTCATCATTATCAAATATTATTTTACAATCATCAAATAATTTAACATCATTTTCATTTACCTTTTCATCTAATTTATTAATTAATGGAACAATACAGTCTCCATAATACCTACATTGATCAGCAGCAGCCGAATAAGCTTCCCGTTTAGCTGAAAGCTGAGCATTTTTTCTTGTAACATCGGTATTTTCTTTTGAAATCTTCAATTGTTCTAATCCCAAATATGCAAAAATAGCAACTGCAATAGCTGCTAATAAGTATAAAATATTAAATATTATTTCTAAATCGTCCATTTATATATCTCCACATCAATATGATAAATACCTATATTGATCTACTTAATTTAAAGGTTATGACATTATAACAAAAAAATACCACACATAATATTTTTTAGCATGGCAATAATCAATATGCTAGCCAAAGTATTATTAGCCAATAATTGGATTCTTGAATGAGAATTGAGGGAAGTGAAATCAAAATGAAACAAAATGAAAACAATCAATTATTTAGTGAAAAAGAAAAGATTAAATTATGGATTAGTCTTTTACAAACCCAGGCTAGGATCTGTCAAAGCGAACGATGGCAAATCATAGGGTATTTATTAGCCCTCATTGCATTTCTTTTAAGCATAGATTTATATTGTATTCAACAATTAATTACAATAGAAATTATATCCTTAATAACTTTATTTATATTTAACATGCCATTCATAATAATGATAATTAAATTATGGAAAATATCAAGCATCAACGCAGAAGAAAGAAATAATTCAATGCAATTAATATCTGATATTTTACAAGAAAAATTAACAACCCTTAAGGAAATTGAAAATGCCATGGAAGGTTATTCAATTGAATATAATAAAAAATTCAATAAGATCGAAAGAAACATCTAAATAATTCCAAATTCATTCTTTAGAAATACCACCCGCCCCGAGCAGGCGGGCTGGCATAGCCAGGGGGCCAGCGGAGGAGGCGGAAGGGTGGGCGGCAGAGCATTGATTATATGAACACGCCCCCACCAAAACAATTAAAGCAATTTAACAAATACCATGATGTTGAAATATCATGAACGAGACCGTGGATAAAGAAGGCACTGGCTCAGACTCTATCCCTATCCCCAATGCCCCGGACACAATAGAGGAACAGCCTCCCAATAATAAACTCCTAGTCATGCTCCTGACACTGGCCTTCGCATCTGTTGGCCTAAGTATCATATTCTCAGCATACATAGACCTGCAAGCGGCCATTGAACTGAACAGGGAAGATGGGATGGTAGAGAATTTCCAGGCCGTGATGTTCCTCATCGCGGGCATATTGTGGTTCATTTTAGCGTGGTGGAAGAGAAAGGCACTGGAAGTATCCAGAAAACGCTTAATGCTCTATATCCTGCTCGGTCTTGGAATGGTCTTGTTCTTCTTAGAAGAGATCAGTTGGGGACAGAGGATATATGGATATTCCACCCCCTCCACACTGGAGAGCGTGAACACGCAGGGAGAGTCGAACATCCACAATATCGACTTCTTTGGAACTGTATTGCCTCCCTATGAACTGATCGCACTGGCAGTGATAATCATCATAGCCATATTGATATTCGTAGCATGGAAGTACAAGGGTGTGGGGCGGTCCATGGAACAGATATTCATACCTCTGGGCCAGTATGATCTCGTTGCTCCACTGCTCTTATGCCTGGCTTTCGCAAGCTATCCGGATATGCCAGACTCATACTGGCTCCTCGCAATACCATTCTTATTCCCAATTGCCGCAATGATATCGGGAAAGTTCCGGGACTTCTTTCAAAAGTTCCAGGCACCACAGTTCCAATTCATATTGGTAGCCGCAATAGCGATATTGATGCTGGCTCTGAGCTACAATTCATCCACAGCGGACAATATAAGCCACAATATAGCCTTCGAAACACGAGAGACTGTTCTCGTGCTCGTGCTGGTGTGCTATCCACTTTTCGAGGCAGGGCTCTTTAGGAAATATCTATATTACGTAACTTAGTTTCATGTTTACTTATGTACAGAACGTCCATATACTATTGTAGGTGATAAAATGACAAATAAAACAAATAAAATCTACAATAGGATCGAGAGCGAGATACGAGCCTTGTTCGGGGTAACGGTGATCAACCTGGTTATGGCAGCCCTTCTCATGGCGATCGGGGTCAATATCGCGACTTCCCAGATAATTCCTGCATTTGAGGATGGCAACTGGATCATCATCCCCTTTGCCGTGATGGTCGCCCTGGTAGCTGGTGGCATAGCGATATGGTGGATAATTTCCACAGTTGGAGTTCTGGAAAGTGTTAGTGATATCCAGGATCAATTTGAATCTCTGGGGAAAAAAGATAGTGTCACGGAGATCGACCTGACACAGACCATAGTTCGATTAATGGCAACATATCGTCTGAAGAAGCCGAAGATCAAACAGATGATGAAGGTCAGCTACTTTGGAAGTATCCTATTTTTTGTCGGGGGCATCCTGCAGGCATTGGCTTTCTTCGTCCAGTACTTGGATGGAATTGAAGGATTGGGGCTGATAACTGGTATTGTTGGACTGGTCGTGATATTCTGCATGTCGGCTGCCTTTTTCCTCGTGCACAGGAAGTACGAGTCCTATTCCAGGGTGTACGATAAGAGAATTCTAAAGAATAAAGAATCAGAGAAAGCCCTGAAAGAAAGTATGGGAGGCCTTTGATGAAAGGACGCAGGACCCAGTATGAGATATATTGGGAGATCCTGGTCTTCTGCAGAGAACCAAGGACCTTCACAAGCATCATCAATAGGTGTGATCTAAATTCGAAGAAAGGCCAGGAGTACCTGGCGTTCTTGAATAAAAAGCAGTATCTGGACATTAAGGAAGAGAAAAACAAGACCTACACGACGAACCAAAGTGGCAGGGACTACATCTCGATATTTAACAAACTTTACCTGAATCTCTTTGATGAGAGGCCGGGGTTCAAGCTGTGATACCTCGCGCAGCTTGACAAACTGGCTCGATCACTGTCGTGGGCCTATTTATTTTTGATCTTCCAATGCTTTGGCTATTTTTTCCAGTCCACTGTATATGATTCCTCCCCCTACGACGAATCCTACAAATATCATAGTGCCTGCAACTATATATGCGATCTCAATGTCCATTAATTCACCTCCTTCGTCACTCTATCAAGCCTTATCCGCCCACTTATCCTTGTTCTTTATGCCAATGGTCATGTAGACGACTCCGATGATCAGGAAGCCTATGAATACCGGGCTGACCGTGGCTGAGAAGATGATACCCAAGGGTATCAATGAGATCCCCAGGGTGTATAGGGTTTTGTAATCAGTTTCTTTTTCCATGCCCAGTTTTTTTCCACGCTGTATGGCCACTATAGCTCCCAGAACAAGGGCAAGGATCAATCCCACTACTACTGCGATTATTGCGTACATTTTTCACTCCTTTCACAGTTTTACTTCGAATTTTCGAAGTTTTTCAACTGCTCTATAATAAGAATACTGCTTTTAGAGTATATAATAAAACTGGAAAGTAATGACCATTTTTGGATCAATTCAGGCATGAGGAACCTCATCCAGTTCTATTCGCCAGCCAGCTTTCCCACCAACTTCCACCTCTCTGCTTCCAGCCCATCACCCTCGGCTTCATCGTCTTTACCCAGGCTCTTTAATGCACTGGCCCTGGCTTCATAAGCCCTTATCAAACCCTGCCAGTTCTCTATAGGGAGGAGGATGTCAATTGCTTTTGTCGAGGACATGATGACCTCATCCGGGCCTCCGTCCACGATCCCAGCATTCGCAAGGTCAGCTCGGAGTATCCAGTACCATCCTAGACCCTGCTTATGGTCGAACGAGTCTCCCTTCTCGAACAGGAGCTTTGCTTCTTCCACCTGCTCCATTCCGAGGGCGATCTTTCCACTAACGAAATTGGTCGCACAGGTGTCTACCAGGTTCCTGCCCAAAGTGAGATCATCACCTGATTCTCTGGCTGCTAGTAGACCACGCTCGCTGGTCTCCACAGCCTCTGGTAGGCGATCTATCTGTCTTAAAATATTAGCCTGGCGCATCAGGCTGTAGGCCAGCACACGGTTGTACTCTTTCTCTGGAACTGAATTTTTCAGTTCCAGGAGCTCGGTCTCCACGCTCTGGTATACTTTCATGGCCTCTTCCAGATCGTCCTTGCACTCCAGGTTCATCAATGCGTCTTCGATCTCTCCTTCCAAGGTATTGATATCCTTCATAGTACTACAAATAAAAGCAGGTTTATAGGTTTTACTGAATTCTTAGAATCGAAATCCCCATATACCCCTTTCTCATTCTCCCTCATGATATTATGGCAGACCCACGTGTAGAGAAATTGGCTAAGCTTGTTGTGAACTATTCAGTGAGATGTAAGAAGGGCGACATGATCCTTGTTAGAGCCCCCCCAGCGGCTGAACCCCTGGCATTGGAGATGTACAGGGAGATCCTCAGGGCAGGAGGGCATCCTGTGATGAACATTAATTTAGAAAGGACACAGGAAATATTTTACGAGGAGGCGAAGGCTCACCAGCTTGACCACACCTCCCCATACAGCAAGTTCCTCTATGAGAATCTTGATGGACTTATCGGGATATCTGCTGATTCGAACACCAGGGCGCTGTCCAGTGTTGATTCTAAAAAGATCGCTAAAACCTCGAAGGCCAACATGCCACTTCGAGAGATCATGATGAAACGAGGACACGTTGGAGCTAAGCATGAGCTGAAATGGTGTGGTCTGGCATACCCAACCAATGGTCTGGCACAGGAAGCCAGTATGTCGCTGACCGAGTATGAGGACTTTGTTTATTCTGCCTGTTTGGTCGACAAGAAGGACCCTGTTGCCGAGTGGAAAAAGGTCTCAAAGAGCCAGGAGGCTATGGTGAAGTATCTGAACAAAGTTGACAAGCTGGAATTCTATGGCGAGGACACAGAGCTGAAAATGTCTGTAAAAGGAAAGGTCTGGGTCAACTCCGATGGCAAGCACAATATGCCAAGCGGAGAAGTGTTCTCAGCACCCAGGATGGGGCAGGTCGATGGTCACATACGCTTCACTTACCCAGGTGTTTACATGGGCAAGGAGATCGAGGACATCACACTGGAATTCAAGAAAGGTAAAGTCGTCAAGGCCAAAGCAGAAAAGGGCGAGGATCTTCTAAAGAGTCTGCTTGCTATCGACGATGGAGCAAAGCGCCTTGGTGAGGTTGCCATTGGTACGAACACAGGCATCAAGCAATTTACTAAAAAGATATTATTCGATGAGAAGCTGGGCGGAACCATCCACATGGCAATCGGAGCCGAGTACAATGACTGCAAGGGAACTGCGAAGCAGGTGAACAAATCCGCAGTTCACTGGGACATCATCAAAGACATGAAGAAAGGTGGAGAGATCATTGCAGATGGTACAACTGTTTACAAGAATGGCAAGTGGCTGATGAAATAAAGCCACTTGATCATCTCTGCTGATTAGGATAATGAACATGAAAGCTGACCTTATCGCCCCTTGTGGCATGAATTGTCGTCTTTGCCTGGGCTATATCAGGGATAAGAACACCTGTCCTGGCTGCCGTGTTATAATGAGCCAGGAAACCAAGAAATCTCAATCTCGAAAGAAGTGCATAATCAGGGAATGCGAGATACTGGCTGATAAAAAATTAAAATTCTGCTCCACCAAATGTGAGAAATATCCTTGCAGGAGAATGAAGAACCTGGACAAACGCTACAGGACCAAGTATGGCATGAGCATGTTGGAGAACCTGGCATTGATAGAGGGAGAAGGCATCAGAAAGTTCATACGATCGGAGAAAGAGAAATGGGCCTGTCCCGAGTGCGGCGAGTACCTTTGCGTTCACAGGCCAGCATGCCAAAATTGTGGCGCAGAACGGCAAATTACCGAATATAAATAAAATCCATAAACTCTATAAACTCCCCCTTACTTTAACCCTCAAGGTGAAAAAATGGACAAATTAGAAGCATTGAAAGCACTGGATGTCACTGTCAGCATGAAAGGTACGGCAGATGCCATACGCGGTGCCATCGATATGCTGAGCTTTGAAGTGAAGAGCGCGAAGGAATGCAGTCTCAAGGACAAGGAGATCCTTGAGCTTATCAATACCAAGCTGAGAGAGGTCGAGGAGGAATTCTATCGACCATTGGATGACCCAACGATATTCGAGTATCTGCAGGGCATCGCGGCAACTGCCAATCAGATCGAATTGGAGAATTATTGCGATGATCAGATGAACCTGTTGAAAGCGAATGATCTGCATTATGAAGGGTACACCGCTCTGTACTATGGGAACTGTGTTGAGGCCACCAGACTTCTGGGAGAGGCTTACAAGATATACCCGAAGCACCCACTGGCGAAGATCGACATGGACAAGGCACAGAAGAGACTGGACAAAGCACCAGCTGAATTGAAAAAACTGGAGAATCAAATTGAGAAAAATCCAGATAAATCAGCGATCTGGCTTAAAAAAGCCAGCGCCCTCGTCACAATGGGAAAGATGGAAGAAGCACTGCCTGCATTCGATGAGGCGATAGAGCTTGATCCTGAAGACCCCAATGCACTGGCAAAGAAAGGCGCGGCACTGGAAGGTCTTGGCAGATGGGAAGAGGCGGTTCCGCTATTCGAGAAAGCCCTCGCCATCAAACCAAAGAGCCAGATAGCGAAAAAGGGCATGAACCTAGCGAAATTCCTGGGTGGCCTGGATATAGAAATATAATTTCAATCAACGATCTAGCAAAAGCATGCCCCGTCTGATTGACCAGGCCATGTAACCGAGGGCGGTGGTAGTTCTCCCGAGCGAGCAGAGTTGGGCGAGTT
>JAEHCO010000008.1 GCA_020697715.1 Methanobacteriota archaeon
TTTGTACCATTTGCGATAAAGTACATAAGACCTCCAGACATGTCTGGTTTTCCATCTATATTTGTATCTATTGTGGCCAATGGATTACTCTTATTTACAACAATGTCTGTATCATCTATTATATAATCTGTATTCATATCAATATATACCTTATCCCACATACCTTCTGTTGTTGATTCTACAACGAGGATAGATACAGGACCCAGTACCTTCGTAAGGGATTTGCTTGGATGGTATCCAAAGTGATATGTGTTGGTTGGGCTCACACTTGTGATCTTTGCATGGTCAATTGTTGTTGTAGGGATGTATGAATGACCCCATGCACTGATACCCACCATTTCAGTGGATGTGAGATCTACCCAAACAGAAGTTGGTGGTGATGGGACATTACAATCCATTGGGATCGTGTCCTGTGGTGCAGATCGTTCCCAACCACAGATAAATGAACTGATATACAGGTCATTTGTGTCTGGCCAGTCTGTGTAGTTCCTTGGCAGTGCCCACTCGACGAAACCGACCTCTGTGAACTCTCCTGCCAATGATCCTTTGTATCTGTGATCTCCGCCTATTGCAGAAAGGTTAGTGGATTCCCATATAGAGTTTCCTTCATCCCATCTATACACATCAGGATCTGGTAATTGATCACGAGTTGTCAGTGTCTGTTGACCATTTGAGTCAAAAGTATAATATTCTCTCTCATAATCCATATATATCATGACATCTGGCTTTTGAGCCGCAAAGGGTGTTGTTGTGCCCCAATCACTGCTGAATTTTGTGACAAGACAATCCTCAGTACCCAAGAAGAATTCTCCAGTAGTTTCTTTGATGTCAAAAGAGTATATTGCTTCATTATTGATGCTGCGATCTATACTTTTTATTGTATAATTTGAATCATACCAGTGAATTATCTTACCATCATCTCCACCAGAAATGATCTCGCCAGTGTCCTGCCATTTTATTGTGTTCACGGAGGAATCTGAATTATGCCCGCCAGTGATATTGGCGATCCATGCTCCAGAGCTGGCATCCCATATCTGCATGACACTTGTACCTATTCCTGCCATACCTGTGATGATCTTGGTCTCGTCAGGGCTCCATGCAACAGTTTCGATATTGCTACTTAATATTGGATCTTTGAATTGCAAGAGTTCTATATATGGGAAAGTTCCGTCAAGGATCTTCGCATAGCCATCTCCAAGACCAACAGCTATCTTATCTCCTGATATTGGATTGAAGGCCAATGAAAATACCTTACCACCTATGCTTTTAGCCATGTGAGTTCCATTGTTCATGAACAGGAACCCTATCCTTGGCAGCTTCATACCGAAGTATAGAATTGAGCTGTCTGGGCTGAATGTCATAGATTCCTTGTATCCATCTGATTCGGATATTGTCAACACTCTCCAAACCTCGGTCCAAGTTGTTGTTTCATAGACCACAACCTCTTTCAATGTCTGATAGGCCAGATAATTGCCATCGGGGGACCAGGCTATTGTGAAGACTTCACTTATTTCATTTGGTAGATTTGAAACAAGATTTGCATTCACATCCCATATTTTAACTGAATTTGTGCTGTAAGATGAGGTGGGGGCGTCAGTACTACCGGATGCAGCACAGGATGCAATGAGATTCTTGACAGAACTGTATGCCACCTGTTCTATGGGTGCTGAATGAGATGCATTGAAATGAAGATAATTACCTCGAGGATCGGTCAATGCACCACTCGTAGCTCCATCAAAATCAAGGGCAAATCCAAAGGTTCGGTTCATTTCAGCATATCTTGTATTGATACCACCATACCAAAATGTATCATCCCTTGTGACGTACAATTCATTTAAATCAAACTCTGCATTTGTAGAAGAACCATTTACTCTTACATCTGAAAATCTATCTATGCCAGTCAATTCTGTTTGTGAGAAGTCGTTCTTTCCATCTATCTTTATTGTGTGATCGACATCGAATGGACCTGTTCCATTCTTGGATGTGTTTGCATACCATCCATTTCCTTCTCTTACCTCTTTAGCTTGTAAATATGATGATAATGCCAGAGGATCAAAGGCCATTGGCCATCCATTATAAGGAGATGATGGATCATCCACTGTCATGTATTTATTTGCAAGATTGTCATTGCCGAAGTCGATACCTGTATCAACAAGAGCCACGGAAACACCATTTCCCATGTAGCCCATATCTGCAACTGCAGGGACATTATGTGCTTCCCTGTAGCTCCAATTTCCCCAGGGCGCCAGGAATGGTTGGGCACCACTTGTGGAATAGACCCCCATCATCTCTGCAGGGTCTCCATATTCCATAGGTTTTGAAGAAGCCTGGGTATTCGGTAAGTTCTTACCTGCGACATCCGTGTCTGCGATAAGAGGTGCTTCAACAATATCACCTGAATCTGGGGTAGATGGGTTTAAAACTCCATTATAGCTTTCTCTGACACTTGCGCCGCCTAATGGACCTAGCACAAGAGCCATAACTAACAGTATGCTCATTGTCTTAACAGTTTTATCAACTGGCATTTACAATCCTCCGTCCTCGAATCCTCTCGTAATGAGAGACCTCACGAATGTTTATTGTTTAGACCCTTATATAAATTTGCATTATAAGAACTGGTAAAGTTTGGGTTTAAAATAGAATAGGCGTGCGGTTCTGATATTTTATTGCTATTTTACATATTTTACATTGAATGATAGATGTTTTATACATATTACTTACTATAATAGGTGCGCATATATGCACAAATTATTGGTTAATGCGATTATTTTATATAATACAAAGTTCATATGATATAGCAACAGCATAGATTTTGGACAATACTGAAATAGTGAGGAAAAGAGGAGAAATCTTTGCTTCTAAAATAAGATATAAGGAAGGAGGAATGTATATTGGGCAATAAGAACAAGAAATTATCAACAGTGATTTCGATGATCGTTGTGGTTTCTATGATCTCTATGTCTTGGTCGATATTGGCGTCAAATCTTGGCGACAACTCGGTCGATGCAATAGAATCAACGGATATTGTCCTGGTGACTTTTGATTCACCAGAACAAGCCAAGGAATTACAGGATCTCGGAACTGAAATTGTGAGCTTGAATGAATGGGGAGCATATATTAAAGTAACAAACTCCCAGAGAGGATTACTCTCAGGAAAAATGAACATTGTGGACCTTAATGAAAGGACACAGATGAACTTCCTGGAGCAGGGTATCAACTTCAACACAGAAGTCGGATACAATGTTCCATCAAAACTCCAGAACGCTGGAACTCAGAACTACATTATCCAGTTCGTTGCACCAGCTAACCAGGAATGGTTCAATGGCGTAGAGGCAGCCACTGGCGGTATCAGAAGATACGTCAATGACAATGCAGTCGTCGTCAAGCTGAACTCAGTAGAGAAGGCCAATGTCGAGAAATTGGACTATGTCCAGTGGGTCGGCCCATACGAGCCAGCATTCAAAGTGGATGCAAAACTCAATGGAAGGGTCGGAACCGTCAAGATGACCATCAACCCATTCCCTGGCATCAGTGCCGCACAGATCATGAATGAACTGAGCAGCCTTGGAGCATGGGATGTGATAGACACAGAATTCGGTCCAATACAATGCACAGCGGATGCATCATTGATAGCCGATGTCGCACAGCTGGAATCTGTGGATCAAGTCTGGAACCTACCAGAGATGAAACTTCTGAACAATGTAGGTGGAAGGATATCACAGGCATGGGATCTGTGGGACCGTGACATCTCAAATCTGCCACAAGACATAGCAGGTGAGGGTCAGATCGTCCACGTCCAGGATTCTGGAATAGACGCATCTCACCCGGATTTCATTCAGGGTCCATTAGGCGACAGGCTTGAGAATCCAGATTCAACATCCGATGCAGAGTACCACGGAACTCACGTTACAGGTACAGTTGCTGGAGATGGTGGAATGATGGAAGAATATCTCGGTCTAAGCTCTACAGACAGACTTTACAATGAGATAGCAGGGTCCAACCCAGCAAACCGCCCAGATAGGGCCGGATTTGCAGGTAGGGCTCCAGAAGCTACCATCTACTTCAGAGCAGGCTTGACCTCATCTGAATGGTCAGCCGGTTATACCTTTGGTGCAAGAATATTCACCAATAGCTGGGGTCCAGCTACTATGTCTACAGGATATCAGGCAGATGCAGACAACTTCATGGAATCAAATGCAAATTCCATTGTTTTGTTCGCCGCCGGAAATGATGGCCCAAGGACATTGACAGCAAGTGGAGACGGAAACGGTAAGCTTGCAGTTTCAGTGGGTGCAGCAGAGAACATGCGTGCTATCGACTTCGATTCGTCTGATAACTACGGCCAGATGGCCAGTTTCAGCAGCCGAGGACCTGCGGGTCCAGGCGATGACAGGATCAAACCAGATGTCGTCGAGTCCGGAACAGCTGTTTACTCTGTCAAATCTGACGACACAGCAGAAGCCGAACTTCCAGGTCTTTATGATGAGATCATCGTTATAGATGAAGACAACGATGGTATCGGTGACTACGCATCACTTCAGGGAACCTCAATGGCTTGCCCAGCAGCTGCTGGTGACACAGCCCTTATAAGGGACTACCTGGTAGATGTCGTTGGCATCACACCACATGGTAACCTTTTGAAGACTCTCCTTATCCACGGAGCCGTTGACATGGGACACGGATACCCAAGCAACGATCAGGGATGGGGACGTGTCAATGTGAGGAACTCAATCTGTCCACCTGCACCAAACACACTGCAGTGGTACCACTCAGCAGGAACAACAGGTACAACAGATGACTCAACAATGGGATTCGACATGGTCGTTACAGATGAGAGCGTGCCATTGAAGATCACCTTCTCACACTGGGACACAACATCCTCGGGTACATTGTCAACAGACTATGACCTGGTTGTTACTTCTCCTGATGGAACAAGGTATGAAGGAAACGCTTTCAAAGAGGCAAAGTCGCTTCCAATGTCAGCTCCTGGTCAATGGGCAGATGCTGCTTATCCAAGTTGGATGGGCGGAGCAAGCTACGACTTCGACACAGCCAATGATGGCGGTGACGATATAAACAACGTAGAGATTGTCACCATCGCCGAGCCAAGAGTAGGAACATGGGACATAGACGTCATCCTTAAGGCTGGCGCAACATTCCCATGGTCTATTGCTATGACCGGTGGAATGGATACAGCCTCTGATGTTAACGCACCAGACAATGCTTACAAAGTAAGTATGTCACTTGACACACCAAGAGTAGTCCCAGAAACAGACGGATACGGAGAAGGTGTGTTCAAGGCAGCACAGAGTGGTAGCGTAATTGTACCATACTGGATAAACAATGGTGGATCAACAGCAGATTCTTACACGATCACATCATCTGTGCCAGGTGGTTTCACAGCCGCTTACTTCCCAGCATCTGGTCTTTCAGTTGCAGTAAATGAGAGGGTACACGGATATGCAAGGATAAATGTAGGAGCAGTCGCAGCTGGAACATACACTGTTACACTGACCGCAACATCAAACAACGATGCATCCGCACCTATCGCACAGTCAACTATAGCTTTCCAGGTGGATGTCGTAACAGAAGAGACACCAACACAGTGGAAGATAGCAGACTCTCCAGTGCACGAGGACGCACCAGCATTTGTCTCCTGGGAATCAGGAGGTAATGATTATGTTGCATGTACCTACAGGCAGGATGAGAACTTCGGTGACAAGGCATACTTCACATACTCCAGCGATGCTGGTCTTACATGGAGTACACCAATACCAATATCCCAGGATTCATGGACACCAGGCTACTTAGGAATAACAAGGGCTACAGCAGGTGCATATGAAGGCAGACTTATGATCGGATACAATGCATGGAACCCCGATGGATATGGTGGTAGTACAGCAGATACACGATGTTCATACGTCAAGGTACACTACGCAGATTTCCCATACGATACATGGACAGAGGTAGATGCTTTCATTGAAGGAGAAGGATACACTGGCGGTGGCAGAGACACTTACAGGACGACCAATATCGTTTACTATCCAAATGGTGATCAATTCTACTTGGTAGTTGAGGACTTCGGTTACTCCGGTACTGATTTGGGAACCGCAACCATGCAAACCATCTCAACCATTGGAAAATCATCTAGCGATGGCGGAGCAACATGGTCAGCTTGGACACAGATCGATCCAGGTGCAGCTGGTATGTACTACTTCTTCCCATATGCCTACACCGATCGTGATGGTGGCATAGGTCTATGGTACTACGAGAGGGACTCAAGTGACGCAGCTCAGGACAGAGATGCAACATTCCAGTACTACGACGGATCATGGGGCGCAGTTAGAATGGCTCTGGATTCACCAGACAACATGATGTTCCCACAGGGTGTAGCAGCAAACCAGGGTGTCAACAATAACAGGCATTATGGTGCTTACCTGAAAGGTGCAAACACAGATGGCGACCGAAGTGTCGTTGTCATGTGGACCGATGATAATGGTGCCACCTTCGAGAACAATGGAAATGCTGGATACGGACCATACGGACCTGTAGCAAGTGACCACGATTATGGAACAAGGTTCCTTCTGGACATGGATTACACGGTAGATGACTACATGTACGTGTTCCTGCACAGAAATGTTAGGTACGACCCATACGGTCAGCCAAACTTACTGATGTTCTATGACGACGATTACACAGGTGGAGCAGCTACAACGATCCAATACTTGACACTTGACAGCTTTGTCAAGGGCAAGCAGCGATCTGCATCATGGGAGAACTCCAACACAGTGATGATAGCAACCAACCAGTTTACCAAGGAAGGCGGACATGACATTATTGCCATGCACGTGTTCAATGGCTGGGAATCTGCAGCAGATACTGTTGGACCAGTTACAGAATATGTCTCAACAGACAAGGTTCTGTGTACACCAGGTGACACTGTTGTGGTCGTAGGTAATGTACACGAGTGGACGACTGGCGGAAGCCTTGTCGCAGCTGCTCAGTACAAGACCGATGTGAACCCAACACCAGTCGCAATGGACACAATGGATGGTTCCTTCAACTCCCGAGCAGAGGCAGTTGAGAGTACTACCCCAATAGACACTACTGGCTGGGCTGGTGGATGGCACAAGATATGGGTACAGGGTCAAGACGCAGCCAACAACTGGGGCGAATGGGCCGAGACACAGATCTTCATCGATTCACCAAGGAGACCATATGAACCAGTTAACCCAGATCCATACGATGGTGAGGCCGATGTAGTATTGAGCAAGACATTCAGTGTCGATGTTTCTGATTATGAAGCAGAGAACATGGATGTTGTGTTCTACTGGTCACCATCTGGCACCCCATTCGCAACTGTGAACAATGTTCCACATGGTACAACTGCAACCACAGGCGCAATAGCACTCGCATCAGAGACAACATACGACTGGTACGCTATCGCAACAGACAGCATTGGATCAACACAGTCCGAGATCTGGACCTTCTCAACATTGGACCAGACAGCACCAATACCTGTGACAAACCTGAATGTCATACACGATGGACCAGCAGGTTCCTCGACAGTTCAGCAGAGGTACATGAGAGGAGTAGCCAGTGAAGTGACCGTCAACACATTGACAGCCAACTTATTGGGTACAGCTCAATCAAGCAACATCCAGACCTCTGGATCACTTGGAAACCGTGCTGACATCTATGTAGGTATTAGGGTGTGGAAGAACAGCGCAACTGGTGTGGAGACTGAGATAACCTCTGGAACCGCAGTCGCTATAACTGGTAGGACAGCTCAGTCTAGTGGATACCAAACCGCGGCATGGACTCCACCAGTGACTCCATTGAACCCAACTGACTCCATTATCGTCAGATTGTATGCATCAACGTCATCACCACCAACTGCATTGAGGGCAACATTCACAACAGAGATACTTGGTGCTAATCAGCTTGATGCAAGCTCATGGACCTGCAGTTACTGGACACAAGTGGCCGGTATTGCTCAGGGCGGTAGTAATGTTCAGTGGGGCGCAGCAACTAGGAACACCAACATTGCAGGCTTCAGCTGGACCATAACTGCTAACCCATTGGACCACAACACAGTTAGCTGGACAGAGTCTGTATCTGGCGATGTTATGGAATATAACATCTACAGGTCAGCTACATCCGGAAGTGGATTTGTCCTTGTGGACACTGTTTCAGCAGGAACATCCAGCTGGGTCGACACAGGTGCAGGAGAGGCAGATGCTACACTATGGTGGTACATTGTCAGGGCTGTCGACACATCCTCCAATGAGGACACAAACACCGTTGAAAAGCAGGAACCAGGCGGATCATTCATAGTATATGATGTGGATGTAAGCGCCGCAAGTAATGGTGACTGGGTCTTCGTATCCTTCCCAATAGCAATGTCTGGTGACATAATAACTGTCCTGGACGATGCAACATGGGGAGATGGTGACACCACTTGGGACATAGCAATGTGGTATGACCCAACAGATGTAGACCATTGGAAGACCTACGATAAGGCACAGCAAGCTGCTGGTCTTACCCAGGATATGCCAACCATCAACAATCAGATGGGTATGTGGGTCAAACTCGGAACCGCAGGAACTGAGCTGACCGCAGGTGAAGGTGTGGCACAGGGAACAGTAAACATCGATCTGTTCACTGGCTGGAACCTTGTTGGATACCCAGCAACCGATGACTCGACCTATGATGTGTTTGATCTGAAAACAGATACTGGTGCATCAAAGGTTGAAGGCTACGGAGCTGGACCATACAACATAGTCACTATGGGTGATGCAGATGTTCTTACGAACGGTGCAGCCTACTGGGTCTATGTTGATGCAGACACAACCTGGACCATCGACTGGTAAGCAACAAACCTAAGCAAAATGAGAGAGCCTTCGGGCTCTCTCCCTTTTAACTTTTTTAATTTTTAACTTCTTTAATTCGAAATAGAACATAACAATATTAATCATTTTTATAATTAGTATAGTTCATTAGACTATTGTTATATATAGTTAATAATACAAGAGAAAAATCCAATATCTTTATCATCATGAAATATATGTCTCCTCGGAGGCAATTCCCATGGAGTATATCGAGGAGCTGAAAGCTGTACTTGGAGATAAGGTTCTCACAGAGAATTTTGAGAGATTCATATTTGGAGCAGATTGGTCACCCAGGACACAGAAAGAGATTTTCCCTCCTGATGTTGTCATATGCCCGAGATGCACGGAAGATGTTGTTGAGACGGTCAAGATCGCGTACAAACATGGTATTCCGGTCACAGCAGGCGGTGGATTGACAGGCATGGCTGGTGGAGCAGTTCCGATACATGGTGGGATATACATAGATGGAGCCTGCATGAACAAGATAATGGAAGTTGATGTGGCCAATCAGACCATACGCACACAATCCGGAGCCACGCTCCAGGAATTGGTGGATGCGGGAAAGCCTCACGGTCTCTGGTTCCCTGTTCTTCCAGAGAGTAAGTGGAGTTGTACTATCGCATCCGCGATAGCATGCGACAATGATTCCACATTTGGTATGAAATACGGAAAGCCTCTCAATCAAGTTCTTTCTATCGAAATGGTGACCGGTAAAGGTGAGATTATTGAAGCAGGACACAGAAAAGCCCGCTTTTCTGCCTCAGGATACAAGCTTAAGGACCTTATTATCGGCAGCGAGGGTACACTCGGAGTGATCACTGCCGCAACTGTCAAACTTGAGCCAGTTCCCGAACACAGGCATGTGGATATGATAATCTTCGATTCAATGGGCAAGGCCGTTGATTATCTGAATAATATATTGAAGGCCGGACTTATTCCGGAGGGAGCTCATATCAATTGTAAAAGAAGATTGAAGTTCTACACCCATGCTTACAAGGAAAAGCATGGTCATGATCCAGAGATCCCTGAATGGGCGGGATCATTATTGGCGATAATATTTGCAGGCGACAAGGATGTTGTTGATTTCTCATTGAAGAAAGCCTATGCCATGGCGGATGAGATGGGCGGACAATTGATCCAGGAAAGAGAGATAATTGATAATTGGTGGATCAGCAAGCACACGCTTGATTTCCCGGCCTTCAAACAGAAATGGCCGGCATCCCAGAAAGTGAAGAAGTTCGGAGCCGCAGATCCAGGAATACCAATGGGGCGGTTGGAAGAATATTATGACATATTTGTTGAAACAGCTGAGAAATATGAACTTGACATCCTTGGGATGAATGCATATCTTGAACATCCCGGTAGTATTGGTTTCTCACTTTCATGCGCATTGTTCGTTAATTATCGTGATCAGGATGAGGTTGATCGCTTTCGCAAGTATTTCGAGGAGATGTCAAAGAGAGCTGTCGATCTTGAAGGTACGATGTCCACCTATATGTCGGATACAGATCTCAAAGTTCCATACTTCGAATATGAGCATGGGCTCGGAGCAGAGTATATGCTGGAGATCAAACGTCTATTCGATCCGAAATGCATCATGAACCCTGGAAAGAAGTTCACCCGGGAAAAAGTATTGGGAAAGGAGGGTTGAACATGTCCATAGAAGAACACAGGGACGACATTGAGACATGTTTCGGAACCTCATGCAATTTCTGCGAGAGGAATTGTCCAGTTTACAAGATATTGAGAGTTAAAACTTATACGAGCAAGGGAAAGAACAGAGCCATGCTCGGATTGATAGATGGACATTATGATGCAAGCATGGCATTAGCCGAGGTAGCCTTTACCTGCACGCTTTGCGGTGCATGTGATGCTCATTGCGCACTACCGAACACGGAAAGATTCATCGAACTAAGAAGGAAACTTGTCAAAGAAGGATTGATAAGACCGGAATATGATCGATCTATTGAAAGCATCAAGAAGACCGGGGATGTATTTGGTCGAAGCATCGAGACAAGCAAGATCTTTGAGGAAACTGCAGATGGAGATGTTCCTATTTATCTCGGCTGTCAGTACAAGGGAGAAAAAAATGAAGTTAAGCTTATCATAAAAGTACTCGATAAGATGGGGATCAAAGCCAAGATAACAGATGATGAATCTTGTTGCGGATATATCGCCCATGTTCTTGGATATGAAGATGAGATGCCAGAGATAGTTAACAAGTTCAAAGAAGCTTATCCGCATGATGATTTCATAACTCTCTGTCCATCCTGTACGATGTTCACACAGGAAGAGATGGATCTTAATTCGGTGCATGTGATCAAGCATATTCATGAACTGATAATGTCTGGAAAAATAGAACTAAAGGACCTGGACATGGATGTGACATATCATGATCCATGTGACCTTGGAAGAAAACTTGGTGTCATCGAAGAACCACGTGAGATACTCAAGGCCATGGGAGTGCGTGTCCATGAGATGGAGAACAATAAGGAATTCAGCATGTGCTGTGGAGCTGGCGGTGGTATGCTCATAACTGACCCCGAGCTTGTGGATGATATGTCGAAGGAGAGAATGAAGCAAGCGATAGACACTGGTGTTGATGTTCTTGTTACGGTTTGTCCAACCTGCGAATCCACGCTTCTAACAGGATCGATGCTTGCAAGAAAAGAATATAAAAAGAGGGTCAAGGTAATGAGTATTTGGGAATTGCTGGATGAAGCTGTTGATTAAACATTCCTTATCCACACCCCCATTTAACAAATGAAATCCATCCAAACCTTTATAAATTATCAGACCTAAGGAGGTTTGTGAGTATATGAAAGCTGTGATACTTGCTGCTGGAGAAGGAACAAGGCTCAGACCCTTTACCAACTCCGAGCCAAAAGGGATGCTACCTATTTCCAATCGCCCTATATTGGAATATATTATCAAGGCCTTGGCCCAGAATAAGATAAGAGATATCATCATTGTTGTGGGTTATCATAAAGAGCGTATAATGAGCTATTTTGAAGATGGCAAGGACTTTGATGTTAATATATCCTATATTGTTCAGAAAAGGCGTGTTGGAAAAATAGGAACTGCCTATGCATTGAGCATGGCGAAGAACAAGATTAAGGATGATTTTATTGTTTTACCTGGAGACAATCTGATAGATGCACAAACAATATCAGATGTCATATCTGGTAAGCAAAAACATAAAATAGCCATAGTTCAAAGTGACATCCCTTCAAAATATGGGGTCGTGGAACTTTCGGGCAATGTAGTTCGCAATATCATTGAAAAACCAGAAGAGGAAATAAGTAATCTCATCAGCACAGGGATATACAAATTGCCTGTTAGCATATTTGATGACATCGAGAAAGTAATGAAGAGTGGGCATTATGATATGACAAGCGTCTTACAGTCCATTCTTACCAAGAAAAAGATCATCGCCGTCACTACCAAAGGCATGTGGCAGGATATTGTTTATCCATGGGATATATTGGATGTTAATTCAATGGCTCTCAACAATAATGAATCACATACTTCTGGAAGGATAGAAAGAAATGTTACATTGAAAGGCTCTGTCTCAATAGGAGAAGGGACCATAATTCGATCTGGTGCATACATTGTAGGACCTGTAAAGATCGGAGAAGGGTGTGAGATTGGACCCAATGTCACGATCTATCCCTCAACAAGCATCGGCAATAATGTAAGAGTTGGACCAAACTCCGTCATAGAGCATAGTGTCATCATGAGCGATGTAAATATTGGCGCGACATGCCATATAATCGATTCTGTTATCGGCGATGGGGTGGAGATCGGACCGCACTTTTGCTCAACATCTCGATCAGGAAATATCGAAATGGATGATGAGCTTCATAAGGTGGAGCACATAGGTGCATTGATAGGTGAGAGAACGATCATAGGAGATCAGGTCAGTGTGAATGGTGGTATTATCATTGGTTCCAATTGTGATATTTCATCACAAAAGATAATATCAAAGAGAATACCTGACAACTCATCAGTTCTTTAAACATTGCAAGGGATATCATGTGCGGAATTATTGGATACACCGGGCCAAAGGCGGCAAAAAATATCTTACTTAATGCCCTAAAGCGATTGGAATATAGGGGCTATGATTCCGCAGGCATCGCTGTCATCAATAATGAGCTAAATGTCTTCAAGGACAAGGGAGACATCGACCATCTTATTGATATAACTCCCGAATTCAAAGGCACTCAGGGCATCGGACATACAAGATGGGCGACACATGGTAAGCCTATCAAAAATAATTCTCATCCTTTCAAAGGCTGCAAAGGTAATTTTGCAATTGTGCATAATGGAATCATAGATAATTTCAATGAGTTGAAGGATGATCTATTAAAGAAAGGGCATATATTCTCATCCGAAACAGATACCGAGGTAATTGTTCATCTCTTGGAAGATAATTATGAAGATAATCTTGAAGATGCCATGAGAAAAGTGGTTAAAAAGTTGAGAGGAAGCTTTGCGATTGTCGCGATAACGACCTTTGAGAAAGACAAGGTCGTTGGTGCAAGGATGATCAGCCCATTGATAGTGGGTGTAGGACATGATGAGAACTTTATCGCATCGGATGTACCTGCGGTCCTCGAATATACAAATAATATGATCTATCTTCTTGATGAGGAGATCGTCACGATAACAAGTAAAAGCGTCGATATCCAAACCTTTGATGGTGATCCGGTTGAAAGAGATTCTCAGAAAGTGGACATGACCCTTGATGGAGCCGAGAAAGGAGGTTATGAGCATTTCATGTTGAAAGAGATATTTGAGCAACCAAAAGCAATTCATAATACGCTTTTGGGTGAGGTGCTTAACTTCGACAGCTATGTAAATAGCAATCATATATCAAATATCAAGATAATTGCCTGCGGAACATCATATCATGCAGGGTTGGTGGGTAAGCACATAATCGAAAATCTGGCGAACATTCCAACAACCGTTGAACTCGCATCAGAATACCGATTCCAGGCCGAGGCTGGTGAAAGGCCATTGGTCATCGCGATAAGTCAAAGTGGAGAGACATTGGACACGATGAGCGCGATAAGATTGGCAAGAAGACGCGGTCTCAGAACCATGAGCATTGTGAATATCGTAAGCAGTACTTTGACAAGGGAGACCGATGAAACTTTTTACACACGAGCTGATCTGGAGATCGGTGTTGCCGCGACAAAGACCTACATCACACAGATAATCGCCATGTACATACTTGCAATAAGATTCGGCCGGGCAAATGGATCGCTTAGCCCGGACAGAGCAAGACGGATGACCAATAGATTGAGAGATCTTCCAAAGCAGGTGAAGATAATACTCAATGATGCTCAGGACATAAAGAGGATCGCGGAGAAGATCGCGGATTCAAGAAGTATGTTCTTCCTGGGGCGCAATATAAACTATCCTGTTGCATTGGAAGGCGCATTGAAGATGAAGGAGATATCCTATATCCATGCGGAAGGCTACCCTGGCGGAGAATTAAAGCATGGGCCACTCGCTCTCATAACTGAAGAGACACCAGTCATTGCCATTGCAGTTAAGGATTATACTTATGAGAAGATGCTAGGAAATATCGGAGAAGTATCTGCAAGAGGCTCCCCGGTAGTTGGCATCGGCAATAAAAGTGATAATGAGCTAAAGCGATATGTTGATGAGGTCATCAAGATACCTGATGTGCATTATCTTTTCACACCAGTATTGACAAGCGTGGTCATGCAATTGCTGTCATATTATGTCGCTGATGCAAGGGATTGCGAGATAGATAAACCAAGGCATCTCGCGAAGAGCGTGACAGTGGAATAACTATCAGGCCCTAAAGACCCTGAATGTTTTCCAACAAAGGCCATAAGCCCGATTCTCGGAGCTATGTTTAGCTTCGAGCTGATTCAAATATCCATTGATGGGCTTACGGCAACCGACTACCCTTCTTATGTTTCTACTAGCACATCACTCCAAAACTCTAAAATATCTAAATGAAAAAAGCCAGATAACTTAAATGAAAAAAATTAATGGATTATTTATATCAGAAATGATTTACCAAGAGGTTACCTTGATTTGGGCAGATGGCCGTGGACATTCTCATGGCCAGTCCATTAAAAGGGGGAGTTAGTAGTATGGCCGCAGAGCAGACCCAGGAGACACTGGTCCAGAAATGGGGAGAGATCCTCGAAGAATCAAACTACGTACCTAAGATCAAATCTCTCAGTGATATCTATCCTGAGGAGAAAAGTCTCAAGGTCAAGTTTGATGACATTGATAGATATGACAATGAGATGGCAATATTATTATTAACTGATCCAGCAAAGCTAATATCCTCTGGAGAAGAGGCCATAAAAGAATATATTCCCCCAACATCAGAAGGAGTGGAATTGAAGCTCAGGATAATGAATATCCCAAAAGATCTCAGAACAGAGGTTCGAAGGATAAGGAGCAAACATCTTGGTAATTTTTTATCTATCGAGGGGGTTGTCAAGAGAGCTTCAGATGTCAGACCAAGAGTTCAGAGAGCTGTTTTCGAATGCGCGAGATGCCACACTAAACAGATAGTCCATCAGGATGATCCCATCCTACACGAACCATTGGAATGCCCCAGTGATATTGGAGGGTGTGGAAGAGCCCGTGGTGCTACAAGGTTCATACCTCTTATTTCAGATTCGACCTTTATCGACACTCAAAAGATAGAGATACAGGAAAGACCGGAAAAGCTTCGAGGTGGTGCATTGGCACAATTCCTCTTTTCAATAGTTGAGGACGATCTCACTGGCGAAACATATCCTGGCGACAGGATCATCATCAATGGTGTCCTCAAAACAAGGATGCAGAGAAAAGGTCAAAATCAGATGACCACTTTTGACATATACTTGGATGTGAACAGCATCGATGTCATAGAGGCTGAGTTCGATGAGATCGAGATATCTGATGAGGAAATGGAAGAGATCGAAAGGCTCTCAACGGATCCGGATATTTACGCAAAACTTGTCCAATCCATCTCACCGACCATATATGGGCTTGAGATCGAGAAAGAGGCTCTTATCCTTCAATTATTCGGTGGTCTCAGCAAGAAGATGCCAGATGGGACAAAGTTGAGAGGGGATATCCACATATTACTTGTTGGTGATCCAGGAACTGCAAAATCACAATTGCTGAGCTATATGTCCAGCATCACACCACGAGGTGTATACGCCTCGGGTAAATCCGCTACAAGTGCGGGTTTGACAGCAGCCGCGGTCAAAGATGAGACTGGGGATGGACGCTGGACACTGGAAGCTGGTGCCCTTGTATTGGCCGATAAAGGACTTGCCTGTATAGATGAGCTTGACAAGATGAGCAAGCAAGACAGCAGCAGTATGCACGAGGCCATGGAACAGCAAAGAATATCCATCGCAAAAGCAGGGATCACGGCTACCCTACAATCAAGATGCTCTGTCCTTGCAGCTGCGAATCCTAAGGAAGGAAGGTTCGATCAAGCTGTTTACATATACGAGCAGATCAATATTCCAACTACATTATTGTCAAGATTCGATATGATATTCCCAATATCCGATAAAACAGACCAGAGCCATGATGCAAAGATCGCATCACATATCTTACGTTCACATCTTCTGGGTGAGATGACCATGAGTGAAGAGGCATCCGAGGGAGAAACTGGGATTAGCACAACAAAACAACTGGATGATCTTAAAGCCATACATAAACCAACGATAGATCAGAAGACACTTAGAAAGTATGTATTTGTTGCAAAGAAAATATCACCGGTGATGACCGATTCGGCAATGGAAACTCTCAAGGATTACTATCTTGAGATCAGAAAAAAGGGAGAAGAGGGAACCGTTCCGATAACTGCCAGACAATTAGAAGCTTTTGTAAGATTGGCAGAGGCCAGTGCAAGAGGCCGAATGAGCAGTGAAGTGACGATAGATGATGCAGAAAGGGCCAAGCGAATATCACAGGAATTCTTCAGACGTGTGCTTGGCCGTGGCTCATTTGATGACTGGGACGCGGATGTGATCAATACTGGAAATCCAAAAGCCCAGCGTGACAAGATGAAAGAGGTCAGAAAGATAATAACAGAGCTTCTTAAGGTCGATCCGGGTGGTTTCAGCGAGAAGGGATTCATAGGTATGGCACATGAGCATGGCATAATGGATTCCGAGGCCACAAAGATATTTGATAAGATGAGACGTGGCGGTGAGCTATACCAGTCGGGAATGCTAGAAGGAAAACCTTTGTATAAATTAGTCCACGAGTTGTGATCATGATAAACGCAAAGATACATAGACAAGATGGAACTGCTCTTCTCGCGGCTTGTGATGCTGAATTGGTTGGAACCACATTGACAGATGGAGATATCAAGATCTCATTGTCCGAGCATTTTTATGGTGAGGAATCCATTGATGAAGAGGAACTTATCATATTATTCTCCCAAGCATCTTCAATGAATTTTTTTGGAGAGGAGACCATCACCTTAGCGATCAAGCATGGTTACGTGGATGAGGATACTGTCATGAAGATATCTGGCATTCCGCATGTTCAGATATATTACTGTTAGGTTTTGTTATGTATTGTGTTAAATGTGGATCTGAAGAAAAGACATATAGCAATCTATGCCAGAAATGTCTGATAGATGATAGAGAACTTGTAAAGATCCCTCATTATGTCAAGCGCATTATCTGCCCAGAATGTGGTGATTATCTTATGGGAAGCTCAACATGGATCAGACCATTTGATGGAATGCAATCATTGATAGAGAATCATTTGGAATTCGATGAACTTGTAAAAGAGCCTTCCATCGAATTTGATGAATTCCCTGATGGCACAAATGAGTTTCAGATACAATTATCAATTGAGATCAACATAGAAGAGCTATATCTTGAAATACCATTGAGCTTCATATTGAGAACAAAGAATCAAGTGTGTGATGTATGTAGCAGGAAGAAAGGGGGGTATTTTGAAGCTATCATCCAGATCCGTGGTGATGGAAGAGACCCTTCAGAACAGGACATGGAAGGTATCAAGAATTTCCTGAACAAGAGCCTTGACCTTAATAAATCCGATAGGCAGGCCTTTTTGACAAAAGAATCAAAAGTGAAGGGCGGAACTGATTTCTATATGGGTTCCTGTGTATTATCCAAATCACAAACACGGGATCTTCAGAACCGATTTGGGGGCAAGGTCACAGAAACATCCAAGATATATGGTCAAAGGGATGGAAATGATGTGTTCCGCTATACCTATCTATTAAGACTCCCAAAAATGAGGAAAGATGATATTGTGTCTGATAAGAAGAACATATACGTTGTTACTTCTGTATCAAAGAGCTTTGCATTCTTAAAGGATCTGAATACATGGAAAAAGAGGAAGATCAGATACGATGAGTTCAATAAATTCAATGTGAACATTGGAGGTTACACCATCTCCAAGGCAGTGATAATCCATGAAGTGGAAAAGGAGATACAGATCCTGGACCCTATCACTATGACCCCAGTCACTATCAAAAAACCAGAGGATTATGAATCAGAAGGCCAGGAGACCATGGTTATCTCCATTGATGATGATATTTATCTGATATGAATTATATGATGATAGTCATGCATACGCCTTAGGAGTTATCAATCATACGCCTTAGGAGTTATCAATCATACAAATGAATAAGTTCCATACATGAGAACGAATGCTTATTATTTATTTATACACGCATAAATAATATATACTGTACTAGCTTTATCTATGTTAGTTGGTTAGCTATGCAATGAGGACTCCCACACCAGGCATGGAAATATGAGTTCTTATTGAATTCAATCCAAGCTAATTCCACAATCGCTATGTATCTACAATCTAAAAATTGTGGCAGTAAATGTTCACCCACGTGGAATCAAACATTTATTGATGAAAGAATTCCAAGAATTCTTCGTATTAGAGCTTGGAGATAATTCAATAGCCATGCCTATAGAACATTACACACGGGGTATATGATGAGTGAATTAGTGGTCAAAAGATCTATGGCAGTGATATTGAGTTTAATATTCATTATGTCCATTGTCCCTACATTCGCTGAAGCCCAAGTGGTCGATTCAGTAGATATACGCATACCTGGACGGGATCAAGGTGGGATGAAGATCGTTGCAGGAGTATTACACAACCTGTCAGTTGAGTTGAACTCCCCTGTAAATTCAGTGGATATTTATGCCCATTCTGTTGAAAATCTTGATTACCAGATCATTAATGTGACAGAATCTCTTGTAGGAGTGATCGATGATACAACATACTCTGGCAACCTGAAATTCAAAGATATTGTAGGGGAAGCCGTTCTGGAAAGCAATGGGAATCTCATACCAGCTACCGAATACACGATCACAAATGAAACTGGCCAGATCAGTATTTTGCCTTCAACTTATATTGCATTGAATTTGGATCAGGGGCTGAATATCAGCTATTCAACTCTCAGAAACATGACCAATTATTATCACTGGTCTTATAATAATTCTGTATGGACAGATAATCTGGGCCTAGACCTGATCAATACAGGTCTTTCAGAGATATATGGCAATACATATTGTTTTTACATTGGCATGATAGGCAATGCCACACCAGGACATTGGAGCCTATCGATCATAACGGATGGCCAGACAGACCAGGCATGGGATGGGACCTTACAAGTGGAAGCTCCCGTATCTGGAATTGCATTTTCAGGACCGAACTTCTATTTCAATGTGCCTCCTTTCGAGACGGATTCCATTAATACATATGTGCCAGACAATCCTCGAAATACAACTTATTTCACAACAACGAACTCGGGCAATGTCCCCATGGATTTTCAGATAACATATGACGATTTTAATGATCGATTCTCCACTACCAATTCCACTGGCGTTACTTATCCTTTTGAAAAAAGAACCCACCATATATCATTCCAGGCTGATGCATGGAGCCCCAGAGAATTCAAGGTAAAAGGTAGGATCCATGGTGAGCCAAAGATGCTTGTGAACCCGAGCATGATATCGTTCATACTTGCACCGGAATCTGCATTCAATGTCATCGTTACAGTTGCCAGACCAGGATTTGAGATATTCCAAATGCCCGGTCTTGTAGTTCAGTACAATGAGAGGATTCTCGCAAATTACAATGATGAATTGGCGCTTGATCTTTATATCACTGGAACAAAGAATAGCCATCTGTCCACAGAGGGCGATAAGCTTACTTTATTGAACATACAGCAAGATGGCATAATAATGTCCCAGCCGGTATACATACAGGTTTCGGAAGAGACAGAGACGCATCTGATTGTAAATGTCAATTGCTCGATCGCACCCCCCAGGGGAAAGCTTTCAATGATGGCCTATGTTAACTTTGTAGCGGAAACAGATGATTTTGTATCATCTGGAAACTTCACAACGACTATTGTTGTGAAGGCCAAATCATTTCTGGAAGAAGAGGAGGATACAGGGCTTGGCTCTATGAACATATTGGCAATTATCTTGATCATTGCAGGGATCGCACTGGCATTCCTTTCAATGGCATATTACAAACGTAAAGAAGAGAAGGAGAGGAAGATAAAAGAAGAAAAAGAGAAGGCCGAGAAAAAGAACAAGAAAGGAGGTTCAGGTTACAAACGGCGGAAGAAGAAGAAATGGGTTTGAATTCTTTGGATAATTAATATATATAATAAGGATATATGTTAACAAACCCAACTTTACATATCTAGAGGGTAAGCTATGATGAACGGGAGGAGGATGAATTCAATAGCAGTTGGAAAAATATTCGCTTTTCTAATAGTGTTCAGCTTGACCCTTGTAATGATCCCGGAGGCTGTTGATGCCCAAGCAGGTGTTGGTGTATCCAATGATCCACCAGCTATGGTCGATATATTTGTAGACGACCATAATGGTCTTATCATGGTCCATGTCTCACTGAAAGATCTGAATGGTTGGAGTGATATTTACAATATAACATTGGTAGTTCTTGATGGCAATGGGAACGAGATCTGTAATGTCACGTATAAACAATACACCGATCTGGATGCAACCATTGCAGTCATAGATTGGGTTCAGACCAAGGGTGATTATCTGGATGAAGATAACTCCGGATATCTACCTGTTGAAATAGATGAATGGGAAGAGAATTCAATAGATGCTGTTGGCCTGAACGTTAGCTTTGCATTGATCCCATTCTCCGGTGATATTATCAAGATAAATGCCTATGATATGAAAGAAGCCAGATGTGGTTACGAAGGCCCATTCTCAGCAGATTATGAGATCCCTCCGTATTTTGGAGATGATGTCGTTGTACCTATCGGCATATCATTCATGACTGCAATAATTGGTGCATTCTTTATAGTTTACAGGCGAATGAAGAACAATAAGTTAGCAAGACTGATCGAAGGAAAATGATGATGATGATGGTAGGTTAAAATGGATCGAATATGCCCTATGTGCCAAACACTGACATACGACGACTCAATTACCGAATGCGGTAACTGTGGAGCGGAGCTACCGCCTGTTGATGAAGAGGAAGTGGTCATAGAAGAGCAAGAAGAGGAAGTGGACAGCCTTGATCTTAGTGACCTAGATCTTGATGATGACAGTGAAGATGTAAGCACAGGCCTGGAAGGATTAGATCTTGACCTTGGAGAAGAAGAGGAAATAACAGAGGAAACTGCCCCTGCAACAGAAGATGTTGAGGAGCCAGAAATTGAAGAAGAGGCCGAGGACATCTCCGAAGATGGGGAAGAAGACGCTGGCGATTGGGATCTTGGAACTATTGGAGGAGATTCCCCTGACGAATCATTTTCAGTAGATGAGGAAGAAGAAGAAGAAGAAGAAGAAGCCATCGATGAAGACGAGATAGATGATGGTGAAGAATTAGTTGACGAGGAAGAGAGTGATGATGGTGATGTTGAAGAGATCATCATAGAAGAGAACCAATTACTATGCCCATCATGTGATGAGATCAATAACACAGATAGCGAATCATGTTCAAATTGCGGTTATGAACTGGGGCATTCGAAGAGATGTCCATCATGCGCGAAGGGTATAGACAAAACTGCCGAGATATGCCCGAATTGTTACACAGACCTGGCAACATTCAAACCAGATGAGCCTGAAGAGGATGAAGAAGAGATCATCGAGGAAGATGGAACTGAAGAGGATGAAGAAGACACCCCGACAGACGATGATCCTGAAGAGGAAGTAGAAGTATCTGAGGATGAAGAAGGTGTGGATGACCTGGATGAGGTCGAAGATACACCTGAAGATGGAACCGAGGAAGATACAAAAGAGAAAAAGTCATCACGATGGGGAAAGAAATCCAAAAAGAAGAAAGGTGATCCTCAAGAGGATGTTGATGATGATACCTCTGATATCGACGATGAGTCTCTGGATGCAGATGAAAGATCCGAAGAGATGAAAAAGGACAAGTTAAATGCAAAGATCAGAGACAGAAGAAAAAAGGATGAGATAGACCAGATACTGGAAGAAGAAAAGAGAGAAGGCTTCTTCAATTATTACAATATGAGCTTGATAACACTGTTCTTCTACGTGTTCCTTGCCATATTCGTCCTTGTCGAATTCATCATGATGGTTACAAATATGGTGAGTGACACAGGAATACCAACAGTATCATTCAGCCTTGTTCCAACTTATGGTGATGTCTCAAGCATATCCATCCTGCTTTTCGCTATGTTATTGTCCATGAGTTCCGCTTTGCTTCATTTATGGGACAGGAAACTGAACCTCATGCTCTCACTGATACCTTCCACACTTATGGCAGTTGGTCTCGGTATGGATGTGGTATATTCATCCCTGTTCCTTGGTGGCGATCTTATCGTGATAATCATCATGCTCTTTTTGCTCCTAATGATGATATTCCTTGATTTCTTCCTGATATTCTTCAAGTATCCAGAAGTTCTTGAAGATAATTCCAGGGACGAGCTGGAGCTTTTCCTGGAGAAAGAAGAGGAACTGGAGGAGATCCAGCAACAACTGGAAGAAGAACATGAAAAGATGATCCAGGAAGAAGAAGAGAAGTTACGGCTCAAAGATGAAGAGATCAATGAGATCAAGACCGAGCTGGAATCACTTTCAGACCAGATCCAGATGGAAGAAGAGAAATTGAGAATGAAGGAAGAAGAGGTCTCAGCTATCCGTTCAGAACTGGAACTCAAGACCCAACACATGGCAGAAGAAGAAGAGAAACTGAGGATGAAGGAAGAAGAAATGGAAAGCCTCATCCAGACCGAGCTGGAAAAGCGCGCTGATGACATGATGATGGAAGAGGAAGAAAAACTCCGTATGAAAGAAGAAGAATTGATCCATTCCAGAAGCGAGCTGGACATACAGAAGAACCTCCTTGATGATAGTAGAGAGAAATTGAGAATGAAAGAGCAGGAGATGATGAATCTCCGAACTGAACTGGAAAGCCAGATGAGACATCGAATGGATGAGGAAGACAAGCTGAAATTAAAAGAAGCTGCGAACAAGATGCTTGACAGGGGAAAGCAAAAGCGTGTCCTTTTCCCATTCACTGCCATGGTCGGCCAGGAAAAGATGAAGAGCGCACTTACCCTAAATGCGATCTATCCTGAGATCGGTGGTGTTCTTATCAGAGGACAGAAAGGAACCGGAAAATCTGTTTCGGTCAGAGGTCTTTCAGAGATCCTTCCAGATATAGAGGTCACTGGATGTAAGTTCAATTGTGATCCTAAAGAAGAAGATAAATTCTGTACGGAATGTGCGGCTAGACATAAAGCTGGAAATCTGAGAGTTGAAACACGCCAGGTCCAGGTCGTTGATCTGCCACTGAATGTTACAGAAGATAGATTGGTTGGAAGCATTGATATCGAGAAGGTCCTTACAGAAGGTGTGAAATCCTTCGAGCCAGGTATACTTGCCGAGGCTCACAGAGGAGTTCTGTATGTGGATGAGATCAACCTGCTGGATGATTACATTGTTGATATATTACTTGATGCCGCAGGTTCTGGTGTCGTTACCATAGAAAGAGAAGGTATCAGTCTGAGCCATCCATCAAGATTCTTGATAGTTGGAAGTATGAATCCAGAAGAAGGAGAATTGAGGCCACAGATATTGGACAGGATCGCACTTCAGACGGATGTTGTGGGTATCAAGGATGTCGCCAAGAGAATAGATATCGTGAGACGTCGGGAAGAGTTCTCCACCGAACCATTGGTGTTCAGAGAGAAGTTCGAGCCCTCGAGAAAGGAATTGGTGGATAAGATAGAGAGGGCAAGTGGACTCATATCCAAGGTGACCACACCAGAGAGAATATTCAAATTAATAGCTCAGGTATGCATGGACTTCAATGTCGATGGGCACAGAGCGGACATTATCATAGAAAGAGCAGCACGTGCTAATGCGGCCTTTGAAGGACGCATGGAAACAGCCACGGAAGACGTGGTCGTGGCTGCCTCAATGGCCTTACCACACAGAATGAAGAGAAGGGCATTTGAAGATGATGAGGAGTTCAGCGAAGAGATGCTAAGACGGCTTGTTGATAAAAGGGAAGCTGAGCTAGAATAAGCGGGTGTGAGAGATGGATAATGAAGGTCAAAGTGGATCCAAAGCTCAACCGAAGAGGGTTGTTTACCCATTCAATGCGATAGTTGGCCAGGAAGTTTTGAAAAAAGCCCTTTTGCTAAATATAATAAACCCCAATGTGGGCGGTGTATTGATCAGGGGTGAAAAGGGAACTGCCAAGTCCATCGCTGTGAGAGCCTTATTGGATATCCTTCCAGAGATCAAGGTCGTGGAGGGATGCAAGCTGAATTGCCATCCCAAGGACCCTGAAAAATATTGTACGGAATGTAAGGCCAAGCATGAGAAGGGCGAGATACAGGAAACATTGAAGCCAATAAATGTGGTTGATCTTCCATTGAATATCACGGAAGATAGATTGGTTGGTAGCATAGATATCGAGAAAGTTTTATCCCAGGGAGTCAAGGCTTTCGAGCCAGGTATACTTGCGGAGGCCCACAGAGGAATCCTATATGTTGATGAGATAAATCTGCTTGAGGACAATATAGTAGATGTTCTTCTGGATGCCGCGGCAATGGGTGTTGTGACCGTTGAAAGAGAGGGAATAAGTCTTAATTTCCCATCCAAGTTCATTCTTATTGGAAGCATGAATCCTGAAGAAGGGGAACTGAGACCACAGCTTCTGGATCGTCTGGCACTTCAGGCCGAAGTGAAAGGAATTGCGGATGTGGATCAGAGAGTGGACATAATCAAGAAGACAAAGGCCTTTGCCAATGATCCATGGCTTTTCAGGGAAGAGTTCAAGGATGACATTGAGGAATTGAAGAAGACCATTGTTAAGGCGCGAGACATCCTTCCAGAAGTGACAACCGCTGATCACACACTTTCCATCATTACAAGACTGGGAATTGATTTCAATATTGATGGTCACAGAGGCGACATTATAATTGAGAAGACAGCGAGGACCAATGCCGCCCTGGAAGGCCGCAAAGAGGCCAATGCGGACGATGTTATCGTTGCCGCGGAGATGGCCCTGCCCCACAGGATGAGGAAGCAGCCCTTCGAGGAAGAGAGCTTCAGCGTGGAAGTATTACGCAGGCTGGTTAGAAAGTATCAAGATGAGTGAGTATAAACACCTAGTTTATACTATGTTATAATAGATACTATAATATTTTACAGTAATATAGATATCAATTAATCAATATCAGGACATCTTCCACTTCACACCATCGTTAGTGTCCTCGATGGTGATGCCCAGTTCCTTCAACTTGTCACGTATCTTATCGGCTGTTGCCCAGTCCTTGTTGGCCCTCGCATCCTTGCGGATATCGATAAGTACCTGCATGATACCGTCCACCAGCTCATTGTCCAGGCTTCCTGTGGATTCTCTGAAGATCGTGAGGCGGTCGTCGAATTCATCGAAGCTTCTCAATATCGCTTCGATGCTGTTCTTGCTTATTGAAGTGGATTCAAGGTACTTGTTCACCTCTTTTGCAAAATCGAATATGCTGGCGATCGCGTCCCGGGAATTGAAATCATTGTCCATGGCCTCGTCAAAGTTAATGATCGCCTGCTCTGCAACGCCGACCAGGCCATCGGTTATCGTATCATCGGCCTTTGCAAGTGCATTCCTGGCATTATCCAGCGTGTTCTGGATCCTGCTCAGAGAACGTTTTGCCTCTTCCAGGGCGGTATCATTGAAATCTATTGGTTTCTTGTAATGAGTGTTCATCAGGAAGAAACGAACCACAAGCGGATCGAACTCCTTCAGCACATCCTTGATAGTGAAGAAATTGTTCAGAGATTTGGACATCTTCTCACTGCCAACATTCATCAGACCACCGTGAAGCCAATATTTGACAAATGGCTTGCTTGAGAGGGCTTCGGATTGCAGGATCTCATTTTCATGGTGTGGGAACACTAATTCTGTTCCTCCGCCGTGAAGGTCGAAGGTCTCGCCGAGATATTTCATCGACATCACCGAGCACTCGATATGCCAGCCAGGTCTTCCCTCGCTCCATGGCGAGCTCCAAAATGGTTCATTTTCTTTCTTAACTTTCCAGAGCGTGAAGTCCATTGGATTTTCTTTCTTCTCGTCCACATCGATGCGGGCTCCGGCCTGCATATCCTCCAGCTTCTGCTTCGAAAGCACGCCGTAATTCTTCACTTTGGAAACTCGGAAGTAAACATCCCCGCCAGATTCATAGGCCATTCCCTTGTCGATAAGCTGTTGAATTGCATCGATTATGTCTCCCATATGATGGCTTGCCACAGGGTAGACATCCGCCTTTCTAACACCCAGGGCGGTCATGTCCTTATGGTATTCGGCAATATATTTGTCAGTTAATTTATCCAGGGGCCAGTCAAGTTTGATAGCCCTCTCGATACAGTGATCCTCGATATCTGTGAAATTGATAACATATTTCACATTGTAGCCTTTCTTCTCCACATGTCTTCGGATAATATCGAAGGTGACCGCGGCCTTTGCGTGTCCCATGTGGGAGTCATCGTATGTGTTGATACCACATACGTACATGCCGACCTGGTCTTCTCTGACTGGTACGAATTCCTCAAGCTTGCCGGATAGTGTATTTTGAACCATCAAGGTCATTGTATCACCTGTGTTTGGGGTGCTTATACCCAATCTTTCATATATTGTTTATGCAGGAATATGGAAGCACAAGATATTTATCTCTCATTTCCTCTACATGTTATCAATGACATCAAAGGTCAAGCTCCAGGTGGCCCTGGATATTATTCAGGGAGACAGAGCGATACAGATAGCCAGGGAAGCCGTGGAAGGCGGAGCCGATTGGATAGAGGCTGGCACTCCTCTCATCAAGAGTGAGGGCATGGATATTATTAGAAGATTAAAAGCCGAATTTCCTGACAAGACCATTGTCGCGGACATGAAGACGATGGATGTCGGAGGCCTGGAGGTGGAGATGGCCACACGCTCGGGGGCTGATGTCGTGGCGATCATGGGATTGTCAGATGATGGAACTATCACGGAAGCGGTAAAATCTGCAAGCCAGTACGGTTCACTTGTAATGGCCGATCTGATGAACGTGGAGAACATGGAGGAGCGCGTTAGACAACTGGAAGGCTTTGGAGTTCACATTCTCTGCGTGCACGCGAGCATTGATCATCAAATGACTGGCGGCAAACCATTTGATCTTGTCAAGACACTTTTCCAGATAACGAAATTACCTATCGCGGTCGCTGGCGGGATAAATTCCGAGACTGCATCAACAGCCATCGCCAATGGTGCTTCGATCATCATTGTCGGAGGAGCGATCATCAAGGCGAATGATGTCACCCAGGCAACTGCTGACATTCAGAAGGCCATTGATGAGATGATACCAGTCAGTACAGATCTTTTCAAGAAATACAGTGCGGAGAGCATAAGAGAGGCACTGGAGAAAGTATCCACACCCAATATTGCGGATGCCATGCACAGAGAAGGCGCGATGATGGACATTAACCCCATCATCAAGCGAAATGGAAAGATGATAGGCAGAGCACTTACAGTCAGCACGATTGACGGGGACTGGGCAAAGCCAGTTGAGGCCATCGACCAGGCCAATGAGGGTGATGTTCTCGTGATAAATGCAGGTAGTGGCAAAATTGCAGTATGGGGAGAGCTGGCATCATGGAGCTGTAAACAGCGCGGCATATCCGGAGTTGTCATCGATGGTGCGATAAGGGACATCGATGAGATCCAGGACATGGATTTCCCGGCATTTGCAAAACATGTGCGACCATGCGCGGGTGAGCCAAAGGGGCATGGGGAGATCGGCAGTAAGATAATCTGTGGAGGCCAGAAGGTCGAGACTGGCGATTGGATAGTCGGCGATGAAACTGGTGTCGTGGTCATTCCAAAACATTCAGCTGTTGAGATTGCCAACCGTGCGCTTGATGTTTATGAGCGGGAGAACAGAATACGTGAAGAGATCAAGCGTGGCAGCACTCTCTCGAAGGTTCTTGATCTGACAAAATGGGAAAAAACTGGCTGATGCAAATATATCCCATCCCAAATCATCCAGATATCTGTATATTTTCTATTTCCAGGTATCATTATTAAGTATATGATGTAGTATCAGAGATAGTTGCGTGTGTGTATGCATGTGCGACCAGAGGTGAAAAGATGAAATGGCAAGGCGAACTGAAAAAGATAGATGACTTCAGATACGAGATACCGCAAGCTTACAAACAGGAGATGAACACCTCTGGTATCATCTATGCAGATGACAATTTGATAGAACTGGTTATGCAGGACAATGCTCCAGAGCAAGTTGCCAATGTGGCTGCTCTTCCTGGTATCGTCGGCAAGTCACTGGCCATGCCAGATATCCACTGGGGCTATGGTTTCCCAATAGGTGGAGTGGCTGCCACAGACATTGATGAAGGCGTTATTTCTCCAGGAGGAGTTGGCTTCGATATCAATTGCGGTGTGAGACTGGTCAGGACCAATATGACCGAAGCCGATGTCAGACCGAAAGTAAGGAACCTTATTGACGAAATATTCAATAATGTGCCATCTGGCCTGGGATCAAAAGGTAAGGTCAAATTGTCGCCAAATGAGCTCTCTAATGTTCTGGACAATGGATCCGAATGGGCTGTTAAGAATGGATATGGCTGGGAATCAGACCTCGAATTCACAGAAGAAAATGGAAATATGGGAGCCGCGGATTCTTCCAAGGTCAGCGACAAGGCAAAGAAAAGAGGAGCCCCACAGCTTGGAAGTCTTGGTGCTGGCAATCATTTTCTTGAGATACAGAAGGTTGAAGAGATATACGATCCAGAAGCTGCCAAGGCCTTCGGGATAACTGGCAAGGGTCAGATCACGGTCATGATCCACACAGGCTCAAGAGGTGCTGGCCACCAGATAGCGACAGATTATCTACGTGAGATGGAGTCCGCCATCAAGCAATTCAATATCAAACTTCCGGACAGACAACTTGCATGTGCGCCAATATCATCCAAGGTGTCTGAGAATTATTACGGGGCGATGGCCAGTGGTGCGAACTATGCATGGGCCAACCGCCAGATGATACTTCATTGGGTTCGTGAGTCATTCGAGAATGTCATGAACCAGAAAGCAGAGGACATGGACATGAAACTTGTCTATGATGTATGCCACAATATCGCGAAGAAAGAAGAACACATTGTTGATGGAAAACGCAGGAAGGTCATGGTACACCGCAAAGGAGCGACTCGCTCCTTCGGGCCTGGCATGAGTGATATTCCAAACATATACAGCGATGTGGGCCAGCCAGTTCTAATACCTGGCACGATGGGAACTGCGAGCTATGTCCTCGCAGGAACTCAGACAGCCATGGAAGAAACCTTTGGATCAACCTGCCATGGTGCAGGTCGTATGATGTCCAGAAAGAAGGCGATAAATTCCTTCCATCCTGATCAAATAAAAAGCGAAATGGCAAAGGACGGTATCTATGTCAGAGCCGCGAGCGGACAGGTGCTGACCGAAGAAGCGCCTGGAGCTTACAAGTCCGTTGATGATGTTGTTGGTGTCGCGGATGGTGCTGGCATTTCCAAACTGGTCGCTAAGCTCATACCAATGGGTGTTATGAAAGGTTGAATAGAGCTTGTAGAGTTATTGGAGTTCATTGAGTCAACTCCATAAACTCACAAACTCAACCGAATATTATATATTCAATGCCAGAATATTGCGGTTCGCATGACTGAGTATGATTATTCACAGCTATTGAAATCCGCCAAGGATAAATTGCCAAAGGGCATCACAAAGGAAGAAAGGTTCCAGGTTCCGGAAGTTGACCTATTCGTAGAGGGTAAATCAACTGTTTTCAGGAACTTCGTGGACATAGCTGAGACCATAAGGCGCAAGCCAACCGATCTACTCGCATATTTCCAGAGAGAACTTGGAACTCCTGGCAATATAGATGGCAGGAGAGCGGTCTTCAAGAGTCGACTTATACCAAAACAGGTAGACACTCGATTAAAGGCCTATGTGAATTCTTTTGTCTTGTGTACTGAATGTAAGAGGCCAGATACCCACATTGTCAAGGAAGGCAGAGTGGATGTTCTTGAATGTGAGGCATGCGGAGCAAGAAGGCCAATAGGTGTGAGAAAGAGCACCACATCCACACAGGATATGAAAGCTGTTATCGCGAACAAGGTCTACGAGGTCATGATCCAGGATGTTGGGAAGAAAGGCGACGGTATCGCAAAGATCGATGATTTCATAATATATGTGCCAGGGACTGCAAAGGGTTCCATTGTCAAGATTAAGGTCACAAAGGTCATGGGAAAAATGGCCTTCGCCGTATTGCACACCGAGTGATATCATGAGCCTGTCCAAAGGTGAGATATATTCCATCATCGGGATGGGAGCTATTTTTATATTCACCCAGGTTCTTGCCCTAATTATATCGGGCCCGATGTCCGATGCTGGCTATCAGGCCTTTGAGGATCCTGAAGACCCCATGAACCCCATCATGTACATGGTCATCATCCTGCTTTTTACAGGAGTTATACTTCTACTTATCAAGGCTGGCAAAAAGAACTTCGTTCAGATGCTGATACTCTTTGCTTCATGGCTCGCCCTGTACTCTGTGATCCTGCTTCCGCTCTTTTACATATTCTGGTATTTCGGAGGAAATCCACCCCCTGTGAGTTCCCAGGAAGCAATTATCAATCTCATCAATATACTGGCTCTTGTAATCGCATTCATTCTTACATACATACTTTACAAGTTCCCTGAATGGTATGTTGTGAACTCCCTCGGGATCATTATCGGAGCTGGAGTTACCGCGATATTGGGCATCTCGCTTGGATTGTACCCAATACTCATACTTCTGATAGGATTGGCGATCTATGATGCCATAGCGGTCTACAAGACAAAGCACATGGTCTCACTTGCAGATGCTGTAATCGAACAACACCTCCCAGTCCTACTTGTGGTTCCAAAAAGCAAGAAATATTCTTTTAGAAAGCAAAAAGGGATCAAGAGAAACTTGAAGAAAAAGAAGAAAATAGAGGCGATGTTCATGGGTCTGGGAGATATCATAATCCCTGGTAGTCTCGCGGTCTCTGCCTACACATTCTTTTCCAGCGGGGGACCAACATTTGAAAGCTCAATGGTGGCAATGGCAACAATAGTTGGAGGTCTTATTGGCTTCCTTGCTTTGATGAAGTTCGTCATGAAAGGTAATCCACAGGCGGGTTTGCCTCTACTGAACACAGGTGCCATCCTGGGTTTCGCCATAGCTGTACTTATATTCACAATATGAGTGATATATGAGAAATACATTAGGTGTGGATGATGAAGGTGTGACCTTGAAGATATTAGCTCTCAGTGATATACATGGAACAAGAACTGGAGAGGAAGTTCTTGTTAGCCTTATTTCAAAACATCATCCAGATATCATCGTGCTAGCAGGAGATATAACGCACTTTGGACCAATATCCTGGGCGACGGAACTCATGAGGAATATCGATCTCCCCATCCTTTTTGTTAATGGGAATTCAGATCCCAGAGAGATGATCACGGAAATAATAAGGGATGAGTACCTGGATGCAGACACTCACATGTCCTTCAGAGGAGTGGAGTTCCATGGGATCGTGTATCCCTTTGATCTTTTCAAGAAGGAAGAGGTACATGAGAAAGTGGCAGAATTGGCACTCCCTAAATTAGAGACCGTTGAAGACATTCAGGGTATAGAGGATATCAATGAGAAGACCATTGATATTCTGGTAACTCACGTCCCACCATTCGGCTTCAATGACAAGACAGAAGGTAAGCATGTGGGTGATCGAGATATCCTTGAATACATACGCATGGTCAAGCCGAGGCTTGTTATATCTGGACATGTGTCAGATGCAATAGGCACCATTGAGAAGAAGGGGCGCACATATGTCAATCCTGGAGCGGCAAAGGATGGCCATGCGGCATTGATCGATTATGGTGATAAGATAAGTGTCAAGCTGCTTTCTATCAAATGATCATAGCTCACACTATTCAAAATGATCGAGAATAACTCGGGGGATCAATATGAACCGCGTATCTTGTTCCTGTCCACCATAATACCATTGGATGTAGCCAATAACATATGATGGCCAATGCCAGCAACATCACCGTTCGTATCATCGGTGATGGCTTTCAGCTCATTTGTGATCCTTCTCATGACCAGCTCATCATTGGCCAGGGATGAATAATCTATAATGATCGTGTGACCCTCATATAGGAATTTGGTAAGGTTCTTGAGATCCTCAAAACGATAGATCTCAGCTATCTTGATAGATGAGCCTGCAAATTTTGCTAGACTTTCATCTTCATATCCCATCGCCCCGAGATCAAGATATTGTTCTTCTCTGGCGGAGCCTTTCGCATGTGGTTTTTTCTTACCTATTGTAGATGGCAAAGTAATCACGACCTTTTATTGTTCACTAGGTATATATCTTGGTAATATAAGTCTTATGCAGGATTTCCACCATGAAGCTACTGTTTCATAGCTTATATTCCGTAATTTAAGTCTTATGCCGGGTATTTTCTCCACACAGTAGAATTTATTGCGCGTTTCACATATGTTCTAGGTAATTTGACTTGTCTAAAGATATTGAGATATTTAGAAAAATAGTATTTATGGCACAAAATACATTGAAAATTATCATTTCTATATACTATCTATCCAATGTTATACAATAACATTAAAGTAGATAAGTTATTACCGCTCCCCATCCAGAGATTGGATTGAAATCCATTCCCCAAGCCACACAGGCAAGGATTGGAATTTAGAGGTATTAATATGTCAAAAGATAAAATGAAATCAATGGATGGCAATACGGCCGCGGCGCATGTTGCGTACGCGTTCAGTGATGTGGCTGCCATATATCCCATCACACCGTCTTCCACCATGGGTGAGATCGCAGATGAATGGGCCGCGCACGGAAGAAAGAATATCTTTGGCCAGGTCTTGAAAGTGGCTGAAATGCAGTCAGAGGGTGGTGCCGCTGGCGCTATTCATGGTTCCCTAGCTGCGGGTGCGTTCACAACGACATTCACAGCTTCCCAGGGACTTCTCCTAATGTTGCCAAATATGTTCAAGATATCTGGCGAGTTGATGCCAACTGTATTTCATGTTTCAGCACGTTCCCTCGCAATGGAGGTTCTCTCAATTTTCGGAGACCACTCCGATGTGATGGCCGCTAGGCCATCCGGATATGCAGAGATATGTTCATCCTCCATTCAGGAGATAATGGACCTTGGGCTTGTGGCTCATCTTGCCACCTTGAGGTCATCTGTACCTTTCATACACTTCTTTGAGGGTTTCAGAAGTTCCCACGAGATCCAGAAGATCAATGTATTGGACTATGATGATATGGCCGATCTGGTCGATTGGGACTGCGTCGAGAAGTTCAAGGCCCGGGCACTCAACCCCGAGCACCCGCACATCAGAATGGCGGCTGCCGGACCAGACACATATTTCCAGATAAGAGAGAGGAGTAATGAGTATTATGACAGAGTTCCACAGATAGTCCAGGAAGAGATGGATCGCGTCGCAAAGCTCACCGGAAGACAGTATCACCTTGTTGATTACTTCGGAAGCCCGGATGCCGAGAGAGTGATCATCGCTATGGGGGCAGGTGCGATGACCACATGCGAGGTCGTTGATCATCTTTGCTCGAAGGGTGAGAAGATAGGCGTAGTCAATCTCAGGCTTTTCAGACCATTGCCAGTCGAGGAGATATATAATGCGATCCCAAAGACCGCGAAGACTATAGCTGTTCTCGATAGAACAAAGGAGCCAGGTGCTTACGGCGAGCCACTATTCGAGGATATCTGTACCATATTCCAGCAGAAGGGTGACATGAGGACCATTGTCGGTGGCAGATATGGTCTGAGCTCAAAGGAGTTCACGGCGACGATGGCCAAGACAGTATTTGACAATCTCGCACTGGAAACTCCCAAAAATCACTTCACTATCGGTATAACTGATGATCTCACACACACAAGCTTGGAACTGTCCGAGAAGATAGACACAGAACCAGAATCCACGGTCAGATGCAAGTTCTGGGGTATAGGTGGTGACGGAACCGTTGGTGCCAATAAGGAAGCTATAAAGATAATCGGAGACAATACAGATAAATTCGTCCAGGGTTATTTTGAATATGATGCAAAGAAATCCGGTGGTGTTACTCGTTCTCACTTGAGGTTCGGCGATGAGGCCATTAAGGCCAGATACAATCTGGATACTGCAGATTACATCGCGGTCCACAGCACCACGTATGTCGAGAAATATGACGTACTGGAGGGTATAAAGGAGGGAGGAACTTTTGTTTTGAACTCTCCAATGACCCTTGAGGACATGGAAAAGAGATTCCCTGGAAAGCTCAAGAGAGACATAGCCCAAAAGAACTTAGAATTCTACAATATCGATGCTTTTGCGCTCGCACAGGAACTCGGCCTTGGCCAAAGGATCAATATGATCATGCAGTCTGTCTTTTTCAAACTGGCAAAGATCATGCCAGTCGATGACGCATTCGCTCTTTTGAAGGACGCCATCAAGAAAACATACGGTAAAAAGGGTGATAAGGTCGTTCAAATGAACTACGACGCTGTTGATACGGCCTTGGCCAAGCTTCAGAAGATCGAATATCCCGATTCATGGAAGAATGCTGTTGATGCTCCTGTCCATGTTGACGAGAGCCGACCTGAGTTGATCAGAAGGGTCGTGGACACCATGGGCAATCTCAAGGGCGATGACCTCAAGACCTCTGATTTCGGACCTAGTGGTTTCTTCCCACCTGGAACTTCCAAATACGAGAAACGTGGAACAGCTGTCACGGTTCCCAAATGGATATCCGAGAACTGTATCCAGTGTAATCAATGTGCATTTGTCTGTCCACACGCTTCCATAAGGCCATTCCTTGTCAAGAAAGATGAGGCTGGAAAGGCTCCAGAAGGCTATGTGGGATTACCCGCAATGGGTAAAGACATGGGAGAATACGAGTTCTCCCTTGCAGTATCCGTTATGGACTGCCAAGGCTGTGGAAACTGTGTTGATATCTGCCCAGCAACCAAGGGCAAGGCACTGGAGATGACATCCATGGAAGGCCAGAGGGAAAAGGGTGCTGAAGCGCTCTGGGATTATCTGGATTCATTGCCTGTTCGCGATGGTGGAATGAACAAGTACACTGTCAAGGGTTCCCAATTCCGCAGACCATTGCTTGAATTCTCAGGTGCCTGTGCAGGTTGTGGAGAGACACCTTATGTTAAGGCTATCACACAGCTTTACGGTGACAGGATGATGATAGCAAATGCAACTGGTTGTTCATCTATTTGGGCCGCATATTCACCATCAACAGCATACACTGTGAACGAACTGGGACATGGACCCGCATGGGCCAATTCCCTCTTCGAGGACAATGCCGAATACGGTTTCGGAATGCAGTTGGCTACATCTGCCAGGAGAGACAAGCTTGCAAGCTATGTCAGGATCGCACTTGACGAGAACAAGGTCGAGGGCGAATTCAAAGAACTTCTGACCAAATGGCTCGAGGTAATGCACATCGGTGACGATTGTAAACCAGTATCTCTAAAGATCCAGGAGTTCCTCAAAGAACGCTCGGATGATAAGATCCTTGCAGGAATGTATGATGAGAAGGACATGTTCACCAAACCATCACACTGGATATTCGGTGGCGATGGCTGGGCTTATGATATTGGATACGGGGGACTTGACCATGTGTTGGCTATGGGACATGACGTGAATGTTCTCGTTATGGACACCGAGGTTTACTCCAATACCGGCGGCCAGGCTTCCAAGGCGACACCCGTAGGTTCAGTTGCGAAATTCGCAGCCAGCGGGAAAAAGACAGTGAAGAAGGATCTGGGAGTCATCGCAATGTCCTATGGTTATATCTATGTGGCAATGGTGGCTATCGGAGCCAATAAGAATCAGTACCTCAAGGCTGTCAAGGAAGCGGAATCCTACCCAGGACCGTCCCTGATAATTGCTTATGCGCCATGCATAAACCATGGAATTAAAGCAGGTGGAATGACCAAGACCCAGTCCGAGGAGAAGAAGGCTGTCGAGGCCGGTTACTGGTTCCTGTACAGATACGACCCAAGGCTCAAGGAAGAGGGAAAGAACCCATTCCAGCTGGACTCCAAAGAACCAACTGGTGACATACATGAATTCCTGATGGGAGAAGTGAGATACCACACACTCACCCTCCAGTTCCCCGAGGACGCAAAGAAACTGCATGCACACCTTGCCGTGAGCCAGAAAGAGAAATATCTCAAGTACAAGGCCATGGCAGAGGAATAGTGCTGAAGTAGCAGGATGGTCCAAAGCAGAAAATGGGGAGCGTTCCAAGCGCTCCCCAATCTTTCCAATTTTTAAATGCGCATTCTCTCTTTGATATGCACGCATTTATTTTATCAAACTTGTTTTTAAATTATTTACATAATGAGTTTGATTCGATCATTTTTGACATTCTTTATTCTATAATTAATCACAACCCTTATTATCCCCATTTCTATACCCATCCGCATAACTGATTGAGACATCGTCTCAAGCATTTATCAAGGAGCTGAATAAATTGTACGAAGTAAGATTTCATGGCCGAGGAGGCCAGGGTGCTGTGATGGCAGCCCAGGCACTTGCTTCCGCAGCTTTCCAGGAAGGGAATTACGCAGTCGCGTTCCCCTACTTTGGAGCTGAGAGGAGGGGTGCCCCGGTGATGGCTTTCACAAGGGTCGATAAGGACAAGATATTCTCCAAGACGCTCATTTACGAGCCGGATTATATCGTGGTCCTGGATGACAAATTGTGTGGACTTGTAGATGTTTCAGATGGATTGAAGGATAGCGGAATGGCTATTATCAATTCCGCCGAAAAGCCAGAGGACATCAAGCTGGGTAAAGCAGTCAAATGTGCAACCGTGGACGCTACCACGGTCGCCCTGGAGACATTGGGCCAGCCGATAACTAACAGTGCGATCCTTGGGGCTTTCGCCAAGGCCACTGGCCTGGTCTCGATAGACTCCGTGGTCGAGGGTATCATGGATATATTCGGCAACCGTATCGGAGAGAGACTGGCAACCAAGAACGCGAATGCAGCAAAGGCTGCTTATGAAGTTACTCAGGTCGGAACCTGCCAGGGCGGATTCGAATGTGAGAAGGCAGACAAGTGGCTTCCGGGATACGATGAACTTCCTCTGGGTCTAGCAACCAGACCGATGGAAACACCAGAGGGATTGGTCGGACCAGGCAGTTTTGTGGACAACAAGACTGGAAGCTGGAAGACCTTTGCACCGATCTATGATCCTGATAAATGCATCATGTGCAGAATGTGCTGGTTCTACTGTCCAGACGGTGCTATCAAGGAAGTGGGAGAGGGTGATGCAAAGACCCTGGAATTCCACCATGAATACTGCAAGGGTTGCGGAATATGCGCCAATGAATGTCCAAAAGATGCAATAAAGATGGAGCGGTGATTCATTATGGTTAAAAGAGTAGTTACAGGTAATTATGCGGCTGCATTTGCGGCCATGCTTGCAAAAGTGGATGTCATCGCGGCATACCCGATCACACCCCAGACCTTCATTGTGGAACATCTTTCAGAGTTCGTGAACGACGGATTGCTGGACTCGGCCTTCATGAGGTGCGAGAGCGAGCACTCGGCAATGTCTGCTTGTGTGGCAGCCAGCGCAACAGGTGTTAGAACATACACAGCGACAGCATCACAAGGACTGGCGCTCATGCATGAAGTTCTTTTCATAGCAGGTTCAGCCCACCTTCCAGTGGTCATGCCCGTCGTTAATCGAACAGTTGCAGGACCTATCGGCATCTGGGCAGAGCATAATGACACCATGCCTCAGCGGGACTGTGGCTGGATGCAAGTTTACGTCGAAGATAATCAGGAAGTGATGGACATGACGATCCAGGCTTTCAAAATTGCAGAGGACAAGCGCGTTCTTCTGCCTATCATGGTGTGCCTGGATGCTTTCATCCTATCTCATACAGTGGAGCCTGTTGATTTCCCAGAGCAGGACAAAGTGGACAAGTTCCTACCACCATACAGACCAGATCATGCAGTGTTGGATCCAAAGGACCCAATGATCATCGGTTCCTTCTCTCCTCCTGAGTATATTCAGGAAGTGAGATACCAGACAGATGAGACCATGAGAAATGCCCTTGAGGTCGTTGAGGAAGTTAATGCAGAATGGGCCAAGGAATTTGGTCGCGACTACGGTGGACTTATAGAAGAATACAAGACTGATGGCGCGGATGCCATCCTCATCACACTGGGTACAGTTACATCCACGGCTCGTGATATAGTCGATGAGTACCGAGCAGCAGGCAAAAAGGTCGGTCTTGTCAAACTAAGATTCTTCAGGCCATACCCAACCGAGGCAATCAGGAAGGTCGCCAGCAAGTGTAAGGCGATCGGAGTCTATGACAGAGCTGTGAGTTTCAGTGCTGGCGGTCCGTCATGGATAGAGGCCAGAAATGCTCTGTACGGCTACACCATACCAGTGATCAATGTACTGGCAGGCCTGGGTGGCAGAGATGTCACAGAACCAGATATTCGCTTGATGTTCGACAAGGTACTGGAAGCTGCCGAGAAGGGTGAAGCAGAGAATGAAATTGTATGGATAGGCACCAGGGGGGTGAAACCATAGCTATAACCATTAAGACATTACCAAAAGAAGAACTGTTCACAAGCGGTCACACCGCCTGTGGAGGATGCGGATCTCCAATTGTTGTTAGAGCTGCTATGAAGATACTGGGAGAGAATACGGTCACGTACTTCCCAGCATGTTGTTTGCTTGTCTTTGGTGGAACTTATCCACACAATGCATTCAAGGTACCTTATCTGCACGTATTGTTCGAGAACTCGGCAGTATGCGCGGCTGGGATCAAGCATGCTCTTAACAAGCAGGGCAAGGAGGACGTCAATGTGGTGGCCTTTGCAGGAGATGGTGGGACCGGAGATATCGGTTTCCAGGCTCTTTCTGGAGCTGCTGAAAGGAATGAGGACATTCTTTACATCTGCTATGATAATGAGGCTTATATGAACACAGGTATCCAGAGAAGTGGAAGCACACCTTTCGGAGCCTGGACAACCACTACGCCAGCCGGAACCAAGATCGGTGGCAAAGAACTGTTCAAGAAGGACCTGCCAAAGATCATGATGGCTCACAATGTGCCATACGTGGCAACAGCCAGTGTCGGTCACCCCGCAGATATGATCAGGAAGATCGAGAAGGCCAAGAACATGAAAGGTTTCCGATACTTGCAGATATTCGCACCATGCCCAACAGGCTGGAGGATGGACACATCCAAGACTGTGGAGGTCGCAAAGAAAGCGGTCAACTCAGGCATGTGGACCCTCTTCGAGATGGAGGATGGAGTTGTCACCCTCAATGTGAAGCCAAAGATGGAGCCAGTCGATGATTACCTGAAAATGCAGGGCAGGTTCAGACACCTCACGGATGAGCAGATAAAGATCATCCAGGGATGGGCCTACAAAAAGAACGAGATGGACTTGAAGTTCGTCGAGGCCTTTTCAGAGGATAAGAAAGAATAAGATCTGCGAGCCATAAATAAAGAATATGCAGGCCGGTTGAAACGGCCTGCATCCCTTTCTATTTTCTAATTTTAAATTAATATATCAATATCAATCCGAATCCCTTATCAAATTGTTTATCACGATCTCGGAGATACCACCAGAATACTCACCAGTCCTTCTGATGGATTCCGCAATGTAGCTTACCGCGATGTACGTCCTGCCCTTGCTCTTTATCGGATGGTCTGTGATATTCTCACACAGCTCGACCAGATGTTTCTTCTCATCGATGTTCTTGTTAGCCAGGTCAATATCCCTATTGATCCAGGCCTTGATGGATCTATTGAAAATGTCCAGGGCCAGCTCCGCAGCCTGGCTTATCTTGGATATGAGCTTTGGATCGACCTTCTTATCTGTGAGAGGTTCAATATTCTCCGCTATCTTGACAGCGTGATCCCCGATCCTTTCAATCGCCCGACTTATCAGATAATAGTTACTGGCCTCTTCCGGCATGACGCCTATTTTCTTCGCAATACTGATATTCCTTATCACGATATTGGACTGTCTGGCCACCAGCCATTCAAGGCGATCCACATCCTGATCCCTCTTGATGACATTCTCTGCGATCGTGAGATCCTGCTCCAGCAGGGCTCTCATGGCATCCGTGTGCATTGTCTGGACCAACAGATGCATCCTGCGAATGGTCTTATTGAAGGGCATTTCCGTGGGGCTGAGGAAATCTGTCACCGTGATGGAATGCGCATCTTCCTCGATTATCTCTGGCCCGACTGCAATTTGAGTAAAATCGGTCACAGTGTCCCTCACCATGCCATCGATATTGCTTTTTGATGACACTACGATATTAGTGTAACCCATGATGTAGGCTCCAATAAGTAATCGAAATAGATGAGATGAATTTTTAATATTATCTACATGAAAGTTCTTTGTAAGAATGGCCTTATCTCCTACTTCTTGTGTTGTTATCAGGAGAGTTCCATCTGCCTGGATGATCACGCCAAGTGGATCGTTCTTCTTTATATTGGCAGAATTTATCCATTCCTTAGGCAATGTTAAAACGAATGACGAGCCGCCTGTTACCTGTACTTTGCGAGTTTCCATGTGTATCAGGCACGGATTTAGTTATGCGGTATAATGTTTTCTATAGATATATAGAGATTTAGAGAGAGATATATAATCACACAGCAATATGGAATGCTGGCCGCACAATCATATAAAGAATAAGGAAAAGGCAGGTTTTCAAGACCTGCCTGTTGTCTAGTTCTATTTATGCGCGACCATGATGATCTGCATCAGGTCTGCTGAAGCTTTACAGCTGTCTGCCGCGTTCTCTAGGGCATGAACTATGTCCCGGAGTATGAAGATGACCCTAGGATCTATATCGGACAGCATGACCTTCTTTTTGATCTTAAAATAGAGATCGTCAATTTCATGTTCTATCCTCTCAACATTACCCTTGTGAACCTTGAACTGGTCATCGTCCTCACCTAAGAAGTCTATGCATAATTTCACTTCTTTCGCGGTGTCGAGTACTCGACCTGCGAGCACACCGTAATATTTCCAGATCTTTTCTGGAACTTCGATCTCGGCATCTATGAGAACTTCGATATTTCTTGCCGCGCTCTTTGTCCAGTCGGCGATCCCATCCATCCTTTTGACAAGGTGCATGAGGTCTTCCCTTTCCTTTGATGGAAGACTACCAGTGGAAAGCTGTTCATTGAGTGAAATTTCAATATTATCCGCGGCCTTTTCATTCAGGAAAAGCCTGGCAATTGCCTGTAATGCCTTTTCTTCCTCATCATTCATGATGGCCTTGATGGATGTGTTCAGCTCCTCACAAGTATCTACGATCTTGAGGATATGTTCCTTCACTCCGTCCATGACGTTCTCTTCCCTTCTCCTGGCAAACCAATTGGCATATTTTTCTTCACTCAAGGCTAAGCACCTCCTGTAATCCCTCTTTTGGTCTGGGGTAGACCAAAAGCTTCTCTGATTTGAATATTACATTAACATTATCACCGATATTAAAGGTTTTGTCAATGGCCTCTGCGATCTCCACCTGGACGAGATCATCAGTAGCCAACATAATTCTGTATCTCATGAAGGAGCCCATGAATATCTTATCCTGGATCTCCCCAGGTATGGAATTATCCTCCTCTTTCCGAGATATGAAAAGGTTCTCCGGCCTCACTGCGATGACCACACCAGCTCCTTTCATCATGCAGCTGTCGTTCCTGATCTTCAGCTTGTAGCCGTTCCTCGCTCTCATGGTGCAGCAATTGTCTTCATTATTATCGATTATCCGGCCTTCTATAAAGCTGGCCTCACCGATGAAATTGGCCGTGAATAGATTTTTAGGTCGATTATACAGATTCTCGGGAGTGTCCACCTCGACAATGCCACCAGCCCTCATGAGAACAATACGATCAGATATGGACATGGCCTCTTCCTGGTCATGTGTAACGTGAATAGCTGTGAGCCCCTTGCTTTTTACAAGGTTCTTGATCACATATCTCAGATCCAGGCGCACACGGGCATCCAGTGCAGAGAGTGGCTCATCAAGTATGAGGAGCTTCGAGCCTGAGCATAGAGCCCGGGCAATACCAGCCTTCTGCTGTTCTCCACCACTGAGCTCGAAGGGCTTGAATCCCTTTCTCTGAAGCAAGTTCACCAGTTCCAGATTCTCCGTGGTGGTCTTTTCCATGACATCCTGGCCACGATCCTTGACAATTGGAGCATATGATGTGTTCTGCCAGACGGTCATATGTGGAAAGAGGGCGATATTTTGAAAGATATAACCGAGATCACGCTCGAAAGTGGGTATGCCAGTTACTTTTTTACCATCAATAAAGCAATCGCCTTCAGTAGGTTCCCATATACCGGATAATATCTTGACAAGAGTGGTCTTGCCGCACCCGGATGGGCCGAGTATTGTCACATACTCGCCTTCCTTTATTTTGAGGTTGATGTTCGCGGCAGCAGTAACTTTACCGAAGCGCTTTGTTATGCCTTTCATCTCTATTTCGGGCATCAGACATCACCCCCATTCTGTATTGCTAATGAGCATTTGGCAATATCATCCATCATACCATCTCCAGTGCTTTCTTTATTCCGCCTTCAGGTTCGGGAAATACCAGCATTCTCTGTGGAGAATAAGGAATATTTACCTTATCGCCACCATCGAACTTATTGGCCTGATATCCAGGAAGTCTAGCATGCACTATCTCACCATTACCCAGCTTGATCTCGAAATCAGAAAATCTGCCCAGGAAGAGTATTCTCTCAATACTGCCAGTGAAATTGTTTATCTCCTCACTTTCCCATTTCTCCTTGGTCATAAGTGTGAATTCAGTCTTGATGCCAGCCACAACACGCGATCCTGGTTTTAGATCGGTCTTCTGGGTTCTGTATTTATGGCCATCATCATCCACAATTGTCGAGTATTCGTCATCCACTTCTTGCAACTTACCGCTTATGAAATTAGCTTCGCCAACAAAGTGATGAATGAATGGAATTGCTGGCTTATTGAATATCTCCTTTGGTGTACCGGATTGTATCACCTTTCCATCGCGAAGCACAAGTATTCTGTCGGATATGGTCAGAGCCTCTTCCTGATCATGGGTAACATGGATCGTCGTCATGCCCATGTCCTTTGACAATTGCTTCAGTTCGTATCTCAGATCAAGCCTGAGGCGGGCATCCAGTGCCCTCAACGGCTCATCCAGAAGCAGTATCTTTGCATCTGCTGACAGGGCGCGAGCCAGAGCATTCCTCTGTTGCATCCCACCACTCAGCTCACCGGGATAGGCATCCTTTCTATCGTATAGATGGACCATCTCCAGCATCTCACGGCCTATGATCTCCACCTGCTCGGGATCCCAACCCCTGGCTATGGGGCCAAAAGTAGTATTTTCCCATACGTTCATATGTGGGAATAATGAATAGGTCTGACTTAAGAAAGCTACCTTCCGCCTCTCGGGGGGCAGATCATCCACACATTCACCATCGATGAATATACTGCCAGATGTCTGTTCAGCCAGTCCAGCGATCAATCGGAGAAGTGTGGTCTTTCCAGCGCCTGTCGGGCCAAGTATGGTGAGGTATTCACCGTCTTTGACATCGATGGTAAGATCATCGATGGCTACCAGGTCTCCGAAGGCCTTTTTCAGATTTGTGATCCTGATTTCAGGCATATCAGTTGTCACCCGCCTTTTTCGTCATATAGCGCATGGCCATCATGGTGATGAATGAAATGAATATCAGGGCGATACATGCCAGAGCCGCGGGATAATAATCACCAGACTTGACCAGTCCAACAATATAGACTGGGACTGTATTGGCTTCTTTGACTACCGCCAGGGTGGCGCCGGTCTCTCCAAGACTTCTTGTAAAGGCCATTATGGCTCCTGCCAGTACTGAGAATTTTATGGACGGGAACACGATCTTTCTGAAGACGAACATTGGTTTTGCCCCCAATGTTCGAGCTGTTTCCTCGTATGTGGGATCCAATTCCTCCATCGCACCCGCGACATTCCGCACGACCAATGGAAAGGTGAAGGCCAGATGGGCAGATATGACAAGAAGTGTGGTCATTCCCAGGTCCATCGAGCCCCAGAACATTCCCAGAGATATACCCAGGGCGGATGTTGGCACGATAAGTGGAACATTGACCAATATGTCCAGTATATTTGTCATTATCTTATTGGTTCCCCTTACGATATAGATTGCAAGTGGCACTCCGAATATTAAATTGATGACGGTAATGACACCAGCCACCAGGAAGGAAAATCTCATGGCGCCCCAGAAACCGCCCCAGTCGACCGGAGATGGATCTCCGGTCAGAACAAAACTGAATATGAAGAAGGAAGGTATGAGCAATACCAGGAACATGAATAAGAAGGAAAGCCCATCTTTCAATTTTGGGAAGACTCCCTTGCTGAGAAGTCTTTCTGGCCCTGGGAATACTTTCCTGAGAGGCATCTTGAACTTCATTATCACTATCTTGATTATGACCAGCAATATAAGAGTGATAATGACCAGTATCATTGCTGTAAAAGCCAGATGTGGTTCGAACCCTCCCGCATGCTTCCAGGCTCCGATCAATGTTGGTCCAGTTTTCATGGGATATGCCAGTTCTCCCAATGAGGGAGTCATCATGGCGAGTGCGGCCATTGTTCCACCTGTTTCACTTAGGCTTCTGGCAAAGCATAGGATTATACCAGTTACAAGCCCGGCTCTGAAAAGAGGCAGAGTGATCGTTCTGGCAACCGTCAATGGAGGCGCGCCCAATGTGGATGCCGCGGTCTCATAGTTTATATCGATCTCATGAAGTATGGCAGATAGTGATCGTACCATATATGGATATGAAAAGACAATATGGAGCAATATCACGAGGATAAAGGGCGATGATGTGAGACTTAGAGAGCCATAGGGATTCAGGCCAGGTGTCACAGCCCAGAACATCGCGGTCGAGAAACCAAGTGCCGCAGTGGGTATTGCCAGCGGCATATCGATCAGAGTGTCGATGTACTTCTTCCCTCTGAAGTCCTTCCTGACCATCAGCCAGGCCATTGGTAATCCCGCAGTAAAATCTATGATCGTGACAATGGTTGCAATTACGAAAGATACTATCAGGGCATCCTTCACCATGTCCCAGGGGAGTCTGCTGCCAGATCTAAGAACTACTTCTTCCTCCCATATCTCTGGAGTCCAGGTCACATTTGATACTACAAGTGTTTGAAAGCCTTCACCCACATGATGGAAATGATTGTGAGTGTCATTGGCACTGGCATTGAACCACACAGTGCCTGTTCCATTCACGATGAACTCATCCTGGAACTCTATCTCTCTTTCCTCATCATCCATCAGATACACAGTATAATTCAAACTGGTATCTCTTTCCATATTATATCTCACCTCTAATGAATATGGATCGGTCACATCAATTATGTCTGGTGAATGAATAATGCTGACATTATGAAAATTAAGGTCCACATCTGTGTATTGAATTTCAGGAGGTGCTTTCATCACGGTTTCTTGAATTTCATCCCAGCCAGTGAAAGCATAAGTGAGCACGAAAAGAGTGGGAACTATGACCAGCATTATGAAGAAGATTATCACTAAGGCATACCAACCCTTGATCACCTTTTTTTGTGATATGAAGTCGGATATCTTTTCCGACAGGGTCATTGGTTATTCCTCTTGCTTTCTCTTGTCACATTAGCTTGTAGAATTCCATCGTATCTATACTTACTCTCAATAATATATATAGCCTATAGAGAACAGTGTATTGTGTGTATGATATGATAAGTTAATATCTTATCATCACTATAACCATATTCAATGCCAATAACCCCATTGCATCTTGGCTTAGTATGGCCTATCTGGCTAAAAGGCAAGGACAAATTGCATTTTGTTTGTATCAGCCTTGGTTCTGCAGTTCCAGATCTAGAAGTTCTATGGATGGCTCCTTTTGCCAGTGAACTGGAGCATGCAAGAGGACTGCTCCATTCATTCTATGGAGCATTCACCATTGATGTTTTGATAACATTGATGGTGGCATATCTTTTTGTGCCACCATTGGGTCGCTGGCTCAGAAGCAGGGCGAGAGAGGGGGGAGAGAACTGGCATATCTTTGCAGGCATGGACATAACAAGACCGCCCAAGGATATTGGCTGGGCGGTCGTATCCGCGCTCATAGGTACGGTCAGCCATGTCACACTGGACGTGTTCACACACCTCTACAATCCGATATTCTATCCGTATCTCACAGATCGGAACATCAATCTACTTCCTTTTGGTGACACTATCTGGACACAATTATTGTTCTACATACCTTTGGGAATTATCATGTTCTACATGCTTGTGAAGTACTGGGCGAAGAAATGAGTATCATAGTCCCCAGGCAACAAATGCTGCTGTCATGAAGCTGATGACCAATGTTATCGCAATGACAAGTACCAGATGCTTCTGCAGAACAGCACTTTCCATTTTCGCATCTCCCTTGATGGTAGCCACCGCATTATTGATCTTGGAAGGTGTTATGGCACTGGCCACACCTCCTGCATTTCCATGAGCGGCGTACATTGTCATGAACTCAGCATCTGAAGCTCCGATCTCTGTTGCGACCTGCCTCTGGATCTTGTAGAACAGCACATTGGATCCTGTTTCAGAACCGCCCACCATGGCTCCAAATAGACCGAGCCAGGCAGCCACATAAGCGAAGTTCGAACCAAAGCTATCGGCTAATGCTCCACCTATCACGGAATTCATATTGAAGTCCGCATAATCTGCAAGTGGTACAAGTGAAGAGCCATCGTAGCTCATGGCACTCCAGGCCATGATGTAAGCTATGCTGAAAAATAATGAATAAGCAATGACTGGCCCCCATATTCTTCTTATCCAGCCATTGAAGACATTTGTGAACTGCTCCTTTGTTGGTTTGAGCAAGAAGATGGAAGCTCCCAGTGATATGAATATCAGTGTGTAGGTCTGAGCCAGCACATCGAAATCAACACCTCTGCCATATATGCTCAGAGCAGTACCATCCACACCTTTCAAGGCACTGGTGATCGCTGGTATACTGACGATCAGTGCAAGTGCAATAAGTATGACCCAAGGAGACATGGCAGTGAATAATTTCTTCATGTCCAGCTTATCTTCGAATGTTGGAAGTTTGCCTGTCATCTTTCCATAAGCAAAAAGGATTATCATGGTCAGGAGACCAGCCAGCACACCTATTATCATAACTGGTACACCGATAATGGAAAATGCAAGACAGCTCACACCTATGACAATACCAGCTATCAAAGCGTCCATGTATCCCTTCTTAATGGATTCCTTGCCACCCATTACCCAGAGCATTGCAAAGGATATGAGAACTGATACAATGGGAAGGAATATGGATATCTTGTATGTGAACTCAGAAGCATCGAAGCCGAAAATATCAGCTGGCAATGTAATTGGAATTGCCAGTAATGCGAAGCTTGTCGTGGCATTGTATCCGAGAACTGATACGGATACAGCCGCAAAAGGCGTGAATCCCATTGCCACAAGAAGTGGCGGGAACAATGATGGCGTGACAATACCCAAAGATGTCACGAAGCTTCCGAACCCAATCCCAATGAAGATGGCCTGCTGCTCTGGTGTGGATGCAACACGCTTTATGGCCTCGGATATGGTATCGAGGGCGCCGATCTCCTTCATGAGGAATATCATAAGCATTGTGGCGACCACCGCGATGGTGATCCCAAATGATTTCAAAAGTCCATATGCTGTAGCTCCAAGAGCTATACCTATATCTGTTTTGAATATTGAGACCGCGAGCCCTACAGTGACGAGCCATCCAACTATTGCCATTGTTGACCCAGACTGTTTAAAGTACAGTATACCTATCAAAACGACTATCATCGGCAGTATCGCTAGTAACCACAACATGAGGTGGTGCATTATATTACATATAATAATGGTTGCGGTCAAGTGCACAACTACTAGACAACCTCTGCTCCATCCACCCTATAATAGCCAGACTGTTTTTCCCATACAGTCTGGGATCCTGTGATCTTCAATGTCTTATTGAAATTCGGCCCATCCAGAACAAGTGATTCAAATTCCCCGCCTTCACCAGCCACATTGATCCTGTTCTTCTCCGATATGGCCATCAATTCGGCCAGTGCCTCTTTATCCAATTCTCTACCCAGCCAATCTTCCCCAAGGCCATCGGCATATACACCAGCAATGATTATTTTGAATCCTGCAGATATCATGTCCTCCATCAACATCTGTTGATCACATCGCCACAAGGGGCTGAATACCTTTATGCCAAGATCATAACAGACGCGATTGATACGGCTGGTCTGGTAATCTGAGGCGATCGCCCCGGTTATAAGGGCATCTATGTCCATTCCGGACAGGAGCTGTTCTAGATCATCCAGCTCCTTTTCCTCCTCGCCCTTCGTGGATATCTTTGAGAGCGGGATGCCCATACATTCCGCCAACTTATCTGTAAGACCGATATTTGGAATATGGAACATATAGGATTCACCTTCTTCCGGTATGATGGATATCAGATCGGTCACGTCCCAGCCCCATTGCTGGGCAATGTAGATCGCATATACAGAATCCTTTCCTCCGGAGAACAGAGCGGCTACCTTCATGACATTGGATGGAAGTATAGAAGATAAATATTTCTTACATATCTGATACGATCAATATCTTACATTATCTGATACGATCAATATCTTACATTATCTGATATGAACTGATATGAGCTGATAAAGATTACAGCAGTATTATGATGAATTAACAGCAAAATTAGTATATGGGTATTAAAAGAATATGAAAAGCTGCATCTTCAAACAATACTAAATATCATTAATTCAATCCAGATTCAATGGTAGCTACGATATCCATACCTACGGAAGAGCGCATAATTCTTTATCTGTCGGACTTTGAATCCCTGGAAGACGTCTATGAGACCACGATGGACCTCACCCAGAAAGGTATATCTCAAAATGTGGATGTTCAGAGAAAGCACATATCCAGATATCTCAAGAAATTGATGGAGGGTGGAATGATATCCGAGGTCCAATGCCATGTCGCAGGTGCGAAGCAGAGGATGAAGTGCTATTATCTATCATGGGATGGACGCAGAAAGGCAAAGGACATAAGAGAGCATGTAGGTAATAAAAAGATCAAGATGCAGATAGAGAATGGTGAGATCATCGAAATGAAGTTCTCCGAGATCGATGGAGCCACATCCGTGCACCTTACACTTTCCGATATATTAAGCGAGGCCATGAAGGTAGATGATTTCCTGGTCAAGGACACTCTTGAGACAATAGAGGAAATGAAAAGAAGAGAGCTGGATGCAAAGACCCAGAAATCCGATGTCTACCGCCAGGCACTAAATACAGCCTGGCGTGACGGTGTGCTGACACCCTCCGAAATGCATCTTATTGGTGCCCTGAAGGAGCATTTGGGTGTTTCAGATGAAGAGCATGATCTTATGGAGAACGAGATCATCAACAATATGAAATATGGGCGAGCGGAGCTTATGGATGTTTTCTCAGATATCACAGGTGTAATAGGTGAGAAACCAACCAATCGGGAAAAAGAGGTGCTGGAGCTTCTCAAAGATAGATTCAAGATCGATGGCTGAAATAGATGGCCGATCGATAGTTCTTAGCAGATCATTTCTTAGTTTTAGAAAACAGATTCGGCATAAATTGATTCTGCATAATTAGAAAACTATATTGTATAGTAGTGGTATATCATACCTGGTTAATATGGATAGAATCAAGACTTTCATACAAGGCTTTGATGACCGAATAAGCGAGGGAATCCCAAAAGGTCATTGTGTGCTTATTGCAGGAGAACCCGGAGCATACAAGAGTTCTATTGCTTTTTCACTTTTATACAATCAGGCACTGGCCGAGGGAAGAAAAAGTGTTTATATCACTTTGGAACAGAGCAGGGATAACCTTGCGATCCACATGAAAGGCATGGGCTTCGACCACGAGAAGGTCGACCAATTGGTCACGATAGTCGACCTGGCCCTGATTAGAAAGAACCTTGATAAAGTGGGTCCACAATCATGGATGCAGATATTCAAGACATATGCCATGAACCTGAAGGATAGCCTTGATTATGAGATACTGGTCATTGATTCCATGCCAGTCCTCAGTATGCTGGCAGAATTCAAAAACCCAAGGCAGGAACTATTCCACTTCTTCGAATGGTTACGGGATCTGAATGTTACCACACTGATACTGGGCGAAATGAGTGCTTCAAATTTGGATTATGCACAATGTGGAGAGGATTTCCTTGCAGACGGGATCATCCACCTCAAAATGGAAAGAGTGGGTGATGTCAATATCCAGAGGCGCATAAGATGTGTCAAGATGAGAGCCACAGCTCACAATACTGACTATTACACATTGATCTATCACCAGGGCAGATTCCAGGCGACCCGGGTCATCAGTGAATAGGCGGGTGTTGGTTAGCGTGGCAGGTACAGGCAGAATCCGAACTTGCCAGAGAGCATTGATATTATCCCTAAGCATAGGCTTCATCTCATTTATTTCATCACTGGTGATGTCAAGATATGGGCCTGTGGGCCTGGTACTGGTATCTGGAGCGATATCACTTATTCTGATAATGATTTCATTGATATTGCTGTGGAAGATACTGGCAGAGGAAGAAGTACAAGTGTCAAAGATAGATCATCATAGTGAGATCGATGAAAGTAATGATATAAC
>JAEHCO010000009.1 GCA_020697715.1 Methanobacteriota archaeon
TATGTCACTCAGTCAGAAGGTAAATCCCATGCTTCTCTGATATTCGAGCATTCAAATTTCGAGGTATTGAAAAGATTCCTGGTCAATAATCTGCATACCCTGGAGAATGTGAGACAGACAATGACAGTTCCATTGCTCGAGCCAAAATATTACTCTCTACCAGAAGACCATCCAAGAGATATGGAGAGATATCTCATCTCCATAAGGGCAGACCCGGAGAAGATACCACAGATCAGAGGCCAGTTGGAAAAAATGGCTGTTCCAGGCACTCTTTATCAGACCTTTTTATCATATTCTATGGGGGAATATGACATATTTTCATCTGTCCTGGCAGATTCCCGGGAAACTGTACAAAAATATGCTGAGGAGACCTTCGATAATATGGAGGGTATGATCCATTACAATATAACAAGCCAGCAGGAAATTATCTCTTTGGTATCAAAGGAAGAACGGCTTCAGCATAAGAAACAATTTGACAAATAAATAGGGATGACAAGCTGGTGCGGTACTCTCGCACCAGCTTGACATCACATTTTTAAATAGGCTTAGCTCAATCGCAAGATGAACAGGATGAGCACGAGCTGCAGGATTCTGTTGCTTCATCCGAGACGCTGACCACTTTCAATTTGAAGTTCAGATTCTGTCCTGCCAGTGGGTGGTTGACATCGATCTTCACTTTCTCATCGGTTATCTCGACGATCGTTGCTGTGAATGGTTGACCATTGTCCGATGTGACAGCGACCTTCTGGCCAACTGTGAGTTGGTCAGCTTCTGGAACCTCTTCTATTGGGAAATCTATGATCATGTCATCCCTTGGCTCTCCATAGGCCTCTGCTGCTGGTATGGATATCTCTTTTTCCATGTCCAGTTCCATTTCCTTAACAGCATTCTCAAAGCCGACTATCACTTGCTGTGCGCCCAGCTGGAATTCCAGAGGCTCTCCGCCCTCGGTACTGTCAAATACAGTTCCGTCATCCAGTGTTCCTACGTATTCGATCTTCACGAATTTACCATCTTCAATAGGCATATCAATTACTCCTTGCCCGGCTATTATCAGGTCATATAAGTAATTGTAGGGTGAAATGTTTGGAATAATATCATGAACAATAGGTTTAAGGCATTGTTCTTACATCAATGTGTCAATGACCGCAGTTCCTCCACAAGGGCAGGCAGTGACCATAACCTCGAACAATGTCACTGTCAGGTATGGGAAGATCCTGGCTCTGAATGATTTTACTGTAAAAGTACCATCTGGCATAGTTGGATTGCTGGGCCCGAATGGAGCTGGCAAGAGCACCTTTATCAAAGCATTGTTGGGACTTCTGAGGCCGGATAATGGGACAATGACCATCGCTGGCCGTGACCCCAGCGATGATATGGGCGCGGTCAGGGATATGATCGGTTATATGCCGGAGCATGACTGTCTCATTGAAAGCCTCAATGCCGTGAATCTTGTCACTTATATGGGCCATATATCTGGAATGCTGAAAAAGGACGCTATCCCTAGGAGTCACGAAGTTCTTGATTTCGTGGGCATAGGTGAGGAGAGATACCGTGATATATCATCATATTCAACAGGCATGAAACAGCGCGTGAAGTTGGCACAGGCAATAGTTCACGACCCCGCAATACTCTTCTTGGACGAGCCCACCAATGGAATGGATCCTCAGGGCAGAGTGGAAATGATGGAACTGATAAAGAAGATAAGTGATTCTGATAAATCCATCATGGTCTCCACCCACATACTGGATGATCTTGAAAAGGCCAGCGACTACATCATTATAATCAATAATGGCCATCTTGTAACTGAAGGGAAGATCGATGAACTTCTGGCCAAGAAGGAAGGTCAGAAGATGATCAAGGCTGTAGGCCAACCATCCGAATTGGATGTTTTTCTCACGTCATTGAAGAAGGCCTTCGAGGTCAGGTCGGCAATTGTGGATGGAGGGCAAGCCTCCATCGTCTTGATAAACAAGGACGATGGCAATTATATCTTCAAGATCGGCCAGGAAAGCCAGGTGCAGATCCGGGCCTATTATCCGGAGCGAGCCAGCCTGGAGGATGTGTTCATCGGCACTCTTGATATTGACAATGCCAATGAAGCTGAAAAAACTGATGCCGCTAGCCCTGGAAATAAGATAGAAGGAGGTGAGCCAGGTGTCAATTGACCCAATAAGGTACAAGCCCTGGTCTGGTGAGAGGGCAAATCATTTCCAAAGGATATTCGTTATATCCAAATTCTTCTTCCTTCAGAAGATCAAGTCAAAGTGGATACTGCTACTTCTGATACTGGGAATATTCATATCCACTGTATTTCCTATATTTATGTATTCAATGATGCCTCATGAAGGTCTGGATAAAGAAATTATGGCGGATCACATGCAAACTCAGATCATCTTCATCTTCACTCTTCTATTGGTTGCGATGATATGCTCGGATACCATATCTGAGGATTTGCGAAGCAATTCCTTTGTACTGTATTTTTCGAGAGCGATCAAGACGGAGAGCTATCTGGCTGGAAAAATAGGTGGAGCTTTCCTCACATTATCCACCTTCACTCTCGTGCCTCCTATATTATTGGCTATTATCATAACCGCAACTCAGTCTGGCAATGATTATCTTGCCAGTTTTGGCGTGGTAGGCATCACGGTAGTTGCTGCTATTGCCAATACTCTATTCTTCCTGCCTTTTGGGTTATTGATATCCTCATTGACCAATAGGAAGTCATATGCTGCTGTTGGCACTTTCATGATAACATTCATCCTCATGATAATCAGTGGGATATTCATGGAATTCAATTCAAATTGGGAATTGATCGACCCATACAGTGTCCTTTATTACTTCCAAGAGGTCATTTATGGATTTGACCTGCCCTCTAATGTGAATAGCGGGGCTTTGGCCGCGATATTCACCGGCTTCATGACCATTCCTCTCGCACTGGTATACATTCGGATACACTTGAAGGCGGTGGGAAAGTGAACAGTCAGCAGAATGCCACATTCCAGCAGCCAATGCAACCCCAGGGCCCACCCCCTGTGATCAATACCATCAATCTGTGTAAGTGGTACGGAAATGTGATAGGCCTCAATAATTTCAATGTCCAGATCGGAGATGGCATCACAGGTATAGTTGGCCCGAATGGTGCTGGCAAAAGTACATTATTTAAGTTAATAATTGGTTCAATAAAGTCCAATGCTGGCTATATGGGCGTCATGGGACAGAAACCCTGGGGTAATACGAAACAGCTTGCCTCCATCGGCTTCTGCCCGGATTATGATTTCCTTCCTCTGAGCATGACAGGCCGCGAGTATCTGGAATTCATGGGCGGGCTCCATGCCATGGAGAAGACCCACTTGAAGAACCGGATCGCGGAACTGGCTAATATCGTGAAGATGGAAAAGGATATGGACCGTGACATGGGCGGATACAGCAAGGGCATGAAGCAGAGGCTGAAGATAGCTGGCGCACTAATCCACAATCCCAAACTTCTACTTCTGGATGAGCCACTGAGTGGAACTGATCCAATCGTCCGAAGGGACATAATCAATCTTGTGAAGAAACTGCACAAGGAATACGGCCACAATATAATCGTCAGCTCCCACGTGCTACATGAGATCGAGCGCATGACCAGTAATATCGTGCTAATTTACAAGGGTCGGGCGGTGGCATCTGGCAAGATATCCGAGATACGTGCCCTGATAGACCAGCACCCGCACAATATCGTTCTGGAAGGCAAGAACATAGGAGCTCTGGCCAAATCATTCCTTGATCAACCTTACACTGTTTCCGTGGGCTATAATCATAATCGGGAATCAATAACCATCCGGGTGACACAGCCCGATGAATTCTTCGACTCCATGCCCGCCCTTTTAGAAAATTCTGACTGCAAATTAGACAAGATGTTCTCCCTGGATGACAATCTGGAGTCTATATTCAAGTATCTGGTGGGGTGGTAATTTGGATCTGAACTTGAATGCCATTTACTCCGGTCTTTACGCGATAATCAAGTACTCGACCAAGAAGATATTATTCAAAAAGCAATGGATCATCACTCTTCTGATAGTGATCCTGATGGGCTTCGTCATGGGATACGCTGGCTCACAGGATTGGGCAGATGCTGATATACTGGATGCTGGAATGGAGCTTATGGACCTTCTGATATTATCCTTCATACTGCCTATCATCTCGATGATCTACGGAGCTTCCCTTCTGAGGAATGAGATCGAGGACAAGTCCATCACCCAGGTGATAATCGCGCCACTGGACAGGTCTATCTCTTATCTCGGATATTACATCTCTTTGGTCCTATCACTTTCTCTGATAATGGCAGTGGTCTGCATAGTTGGCTGGCTGGCATTCTTCGGCCAGGTGGGTGTCGATGGGGATGCCGCTGGAATTCTCGGCACCATGATCGTCCTGACCACCATTGGCTCGGCCGTATATTCAGCCATGTTCCTCCTGACCAGTATAATGTTTAAAAGACCAATTTATTTCGGTCTTTTCTACGCTTTCATCTGGGAGGGCTTCATAGGCTTGATGCCAGGAGCCATTGGTCAGTACACGATCAAGCATTTCATAAGATCAATAGGAGCTGGGATGACGGATTTTGGATCATTGGGATCGTACATGGAAGCAGATGGAGGTATCTATGGGGCTCTTATCATGCTGATGATCGTATTGCTGGGCATCGGGGCTTTGCTGTTTAAAAATAAGGAATTTCCGTAGTGGGTGATCAATATTTTTACGGGTGTTGGGGGGTTTTAGAAAGTTTGATCCCCCCGTCCTGCGCTCTTAGCTCGAATCGCTCTGCTTCTCGAACTAATATTTTGCGCATTTAACGCAAAATAGGGCTTGGACGGGGTTCCGAATATCAGAGCACTCTGTGACTGTCACTCGAATAATCATCGAATCCAGTACCCCGCCCTGCTGAATATTCTATGAATTATCCAGACGGGGCATGTTGCTGAGAATTACATTGAAGAGAAAATGCTATGAATTGCTAATAATTCAAACACGTTTCAGCCCAAACTCAGTCTCCAGCAGATCCATGAGCTGCGCGAAGTTCGTAAAAGTATAATCTGGCTGGATATTATGTTTATTCCTCTTCCACGGCCATTTGAGATAAGCGTTCATCATGCCCGCGTTCTTCGCTCCCTGGATATCGTATCTGAGCGAGTCTCCCACATGGAGAGTTTCTTCGGGCTTCGTGCCCATCTTCTCCATGGCCATCTTCAGCCCTGTTGGGTCGGGCTTCATCAATCCGATATCCTCGCCATTTAGAATTAATTTCCATGGATATCCCATGAACCCCATTTTCTTCATCTTGTCATGTGGTGGATAATCGGATACGACGCAGATCGGAATATCATTGGCAACCACCATGTCCAGCATATTGAAGACATTCTTCAAGGGTTTCACTCGATCGAAGGACGAGTTCCAGCCATCGTAAACAACTCTATCTATTTTTTTTCGTGTCCATTCAGGTGTCTTTTTCCATCGGATGGCCATTGCCTCCACCTGCTTCTCTCGGAAGTTCTCCAGCTTCCCCTGTTTTCGAAGCTTGGAACGCTCATCTGTTAGGTCGTAGATGAGCTTCACATGGGGCCCGAACCTATGAATTAACTTGGATACCATGATAGGATAATTGTAAAAGGTAGCATCATAATCGAATGTTATGCCAGATAGTTTTTTCACCATGATCTTCACCTATTTTGAAATGGGATCAGCCAAGTAAAAGACCCCAGGAGTATTCGCAATTGCCATTCCAATCATCCCCGCCTTCCTTATGAACTTTTCCTTCTGCATCTGTATATTCGATCTCCATTACTTCTGAAGGAAATTCATTGTAGAAGAATTTATTGCGCCAGTACTTGCGCCTTTCAAAGGTATATGTTGTTTTGGCAACCGTCCTCACCTTGATGCGGAGCCTCTCATCACCCAGCTCTCCCCAGGCCTCGAAACCCGGCAGGCCATTATCCTGCCGGAAGACATTGTATCTCACGTGCTTGAATCTCTTAGTTGGCTGGCCAGCAGGAGTGTAGTTCAGATTCTTGTTCATAAATTTGTATTTATTGTCCGCGCTGGGCTTGCATTCCGAACTGCGTCGGAACATCAATCTGCTGAGAAATGTGGTGAAGTAAGTGAGATAAGAGCCGTCAGTCTTGTGAAAAACTCCCCAGAGCCAGGGAAATGCCGGCGTATTTAGTGTGATATGCTGCATGTACAGGCTGCCCTCCATCTTGCGCTTGTCGCCCTTTGTGGAAAGCATGCCGGACCAATTGGCATGATAGATCTTCAGGCCGTCGAAGCCCAGGTTCTTTGTCAACATCGTGCGCTTGTAACCGACAGGCGGCGGGGTGGGTGTGACCTTGTCGATATTCAGATCAAAATCCTTTGGATCGCGGCAGAATCTGATATTGGTATTCACGCGACTGGCTTTCAACTGTACATCTTCTGAATCAATGGTCACACCACCGTCCTTGATCACGGTGGTGAACTTCATGTTCTTGGGCTCGATCTCCTGAAATACCTTGCCATCCCAGTACCAGAAGGTGGCCATTCCATTGTATGTGAAATTGTCGGGTTGGCCAGAAAGCTCCGCAGCGGGTCCCCAATTGACACCGTTCGCCTTGACATTCTTGTATGATTTGGTTGTCCAGTAGGCGACAATTTGCTTCTTCACGCCATCTTCTTCGAAAAGGAACATCCACCACCACCATACGAAATTCCCCTTCTTGGAGAACATCCTGGCCGGTGGGAAATCCTTTATGAAATCAGGGTCAGTGGGTGGTGTGAATTTATCAATAGGCTCGAACATTTTCTATCAGACTCGTGATGGTGGCTGGATATAATAAGAGTTGTGGTTTTGGCAGGCTCAATATGCTAATTGGATCATTAGTAATTCTTTTAACACTCAAATGCATTACTTATCTTGATGGAAGAGTTCGGATTGCAGCAACCGGAGCTCATTGGGAGAAGCAATGAGCTATCTTTATTGAAGAGATCATTGGAAAATGCCTTGGATCGTAAAGGCTCGACCATGTTCATCTCAGGTGAAGCTGGCATTGGAAAAACAAGGCTTGTATCCGAATTGAAGAAGCATGCTCTTGAAAGTGGGATGAAGATAATTCAGGGCTGGTGTCTTGAAGAGGGCCTAGAGCCTTTGATGCCTGTCAAGATGGCATTGAGAGAAGCCAACATGCAGCATTTGGTGTCTGGGGATCCACCACCCATGGTAGTATCTGCCTATCTGATAAACGAAGCTGGCATGCTCATGAACAAGGTCGAGCGAACTGAATCGGGATTGGATTCGGACATTTTCGCATCTATGTTACTGGCTGTAGGGAATTTTGTGAAGGATTCATTATCAATGATGGAAGAGGGAAGTCCAGGCAAATTGAACTCATTAGGCTATGGTGATTTCACTATCCTCATCCAGTCAAAGAACAATCTATCGATAGCCACTGTGATAAAGGGGGCCAATAGTGAATTCCTTATCGGGGACATGAAAAGGATCCTTGAAGAGATAGGTGATGATTTCAGTGACTGGTCTGGCAATATGGAGAAGGTGGAGGTCATACAGCCAAAAATATCATGGTTCATCAGCTCTGGTAAATATGATGGGAATTACCTGGTGGACGATCCAAAGATCAAGCAGGACAATCTTTTTGACAATGTCCTTATGGGCTTGCAGAGAGCATCCGAGGAATCTCCCATTTTTCTCTATCTGGATGATCTGCAGTGGTCTGACCCTACATCACTGGCTCTTCTGCATTTTCTATCTAGGAACTTGAGGAAGAATAGGGTATTGGTGCTTGGTACATATCGACCAGAGGATATTGGGCAGGCTAGTGATGGTATGCCTCATAAGCTCGAGACCACGATCCAGGCAATGAACCGTGAGGATCTTCTTGAGATAATAAAACTGGAAAGATTGGATGCTGATAATACTGAGAGAATGATATTCTCCGCAATGGGTGAAACACCTCTTGACAAGGATCTACTGGCCAGGATATTCAGGGAAACATCTGGAACTCCACTTTATGTACTTGAGGTCATTAAATTATTGGTCGAGGATGAGATAATATCAATGGCTGATAATGGAGCCTGGCAATTGACAACAGACCTTGAAAATGTTGATATCCCCTCAAAGGTATATGATGTCATAAAACGCCGTTTAGGAAGGCTCAAAACAGATCAAAGGGATATTCTTGAATGTGCTAGTGTGATCGGGGAAGAATTTCGATCCGATATCATTGGCAGGGTCATTGGAATGAATAGGCTTCAGACATTGAAAACACTGAATGATATTGAAAAGACCCATAAGTTGATACACAGCAAAGAGGCCAGCTATCGCTTTGACCATGCGAAGATCAAGGAGGTCATGTATTCGGATATCAACAGCGAACTGAGAAAAGAATACCATAAGATGATAGCAGAATCAATTGAGGAATTGAACCAAGATAATATTGATGATTCTGTTTCTGAGCTGGCATATCATTTCTTCGAGGCAAGGGATAAGAGGGCTGGTGATTATCTTATCCAGGTCGGAGATGTGGCAAAGGAGAGGTTCGCCAATGCGGAGGCGATATCATTCTACGTAAATGCCTTGGAGATCAATGGGAGGGATAAGCCAGATCCAATAACATTGAGCAAGTTGGGTAATATCAATAATTTAATTGGTGAATATGACACCGCTTTGGGATTTTTCAGAGAATCTCTAGCTTTAAGAGAGGAAGCTGTAGATAAGAAAAATGCTGCAGAGACATTGAGTGAAATCGGCCAGGTTTATTACAATAGGGGGGAGCTTGAAGAGGCGAAGATATCCCATACCGAAAGCCTGAGGATCATGGAAGAGATAGGGGATAAGCAAGGTATCGCGGCTTCAAATAATCTCATTGGCATCGTTCATTATTCGAAGAATGAATTGGAGGAAGCACTGGAATTCTTCAATAAAAGCTTGGCTATTGATGATGAGCTGAATGATGAGACTGGAAGAGCCACGACCTACAGTCATTTCGGGCTTGTGTACCATAAAAGAGGTGAGTTCGACAGGGCACTTGAATATTATGAGAAGAGCAAGGATACCAAGATGAAGATAGGTAAAAAGAATGATGTGGCCACTTTGCTCAATAATATTGGAACTATATATTCCAACCTTGGTGAAATGGATAGAGCCCTGAAATATTACAAGGAAAGCCTGGCTATCAGGATGGAGGTTGGAGATCGGAGAGGAATAGCCAGTGCTTACAATAACCTTGGAACCCTTTTCTACAAGAGAGGAGAACTGAAAAATGCTCTTGAGCATTATGAAAATAGCTTAAAGATCAAGATCGATATAGGGGTCCTTAGCACATTGTCAGTATCTTATAACAATATGGGAATAATCCACAGAGAATGGGGAGAGTTCGATAAGGCTATGGAGTATTATGAAAAAGGCCTGGCTATGGATCTGGACCATGGCAATAAGAATGTGATAGCCAAGACCATCATAAATATCAGTGAGATCATGCGAGAAAAAGGCCAGCTTGATGATTCTACAGCGAAATATCTTGAAGCCACAGACCTTTGCAGGGAATGCGGTGTGAAGGTATATCTTGCCCAGGGATTGCTGGGACTGGCTGAAACATATGTGCAAGCTGGCAAACTGGACCTCGCTCGAACGACCTGCGAAGAGGCTGAAACAATTGCCCAAGAGAGCAGTCTGAAGACTGAATATGTTGGAAGCCAGAGAATATTAGGGATCATATTCTCTGCCAAAAAGGATTGGAACGAGGCGGAAAAAAGATTCGAGAACTCCTTGGCCGGGGCGAAAGACCTGGCCGCTGAGACACTGACGGCCAAGATCAATTATTTCTATGGAAAGATGCTCTCTGAAAAAGGAGATGTAGATCGAGCCAGATCTCTTCTGGAAACCTCACTGGTTCTATTCAATGATAGGAACATGAGAGTTTGGATAGCCAGATGCTCGAAGGAATTGAAGGAACTGGATTGATCAAACTTCCTTAAGCACGTATTTTGTCGTACCCAGTCCGATCTTCTCCGCATAGCCGAAGGTATTCGATCCCTTGAACTTCTTGCCTTTCTCGGCCACAATGTCATAACATGCCTTGTCCAATGCCACTGGATCAGTGGAGATGTAAATTCCAATATCATCCATCAGGAGCTTCATCTTCTTGCCGACGCAATCGCAGCCAGATGTTATGTTCATAACGTAATTGATGTAAATGTTATTCTTACTCTTCTGGGCGGCATAAGCGTACTCAACGACCCTTTCCCTGAAATCATTGCCTTTCAGGGCCTGGGACACCCCTGTCAAGTTCATTATGGACACTGCCTTGGATGGGCAAACAGCCAGACATGCTCCGCATCCAACACATTTATCATGGTCGATGAAAGACTTTTTCTCGGTGATAGTGATGGCATCCTCGGCGCAATTCTTCTGGCATAGATGGCATTGCGTACATTTGCGGCTGGTTATTTGTGGCTTTATGCCCATGTGCATGGCCAGCTTCCCGCCCTTTGAGGCATGGCCCATGGATAGTTGCTTGATCGCTCCTCCAAAACCAGCGAGTCCATGACCCTTGAAATGCGCGACAACCAGCATCTGGCTATAATTTGAGAACTCCTTTCCAACCTTGCATTTGTCAAAGTGTTTGAGGTTGACCTCCACATCGGTATAGGCTTCGCCATGATCTCCATCCGCGATTATAACAGGAATGCGGGTGAAACCGTGAACCTCCGCGGTCTTCAGATGCACGTCTTTCTTGAACCTCTGGCCCCCATACAACACAGTGGTCTCCATGAAGGATGTTTTGATCTCCTTGCTCTCCAGATAATCGATTATCCCATTATAGTTCTCGGCCTTGATGAAAGTGACATTGCCAGGCTCTCCAAAATGAACCTTGAGTGGTATGTCTTTCTCAAGGATTATCTTCTCCTCCACCACGATCCTGTCAAGAAGCTCCCTGCATATTGCATTGACCTTATCCACCGACGTACTGGAGTCTACTTTTGTGTAATATACATTTGACATAATGACCAATACTGGCATTGATAACTTGGTATATAATATATCTACCTTAACTCACGATATATTGATACCGCAAGGATAATCAATATCCTAAACGATCACCAGTCATGGAGAAAGGAAAGCAGATCGGCATTGGTAGGACAGCCGAGATATTCCAATGGGGCGAGGACAAGGTCGTGAAGCTCTATATGGACTGGTGCTCGAAGACCTGGATAGGCCATGAGGAAGAGATGACAAGATCGTGCTACGAGGCTGGACTGCCAGCTCCCCAGACCTTCGGTCTCACGGACATCGATGATCGAAAAGGTCTGATAATGGAAAGGGTGGATGGGATCACCATGATGCAGGACATTGATGCAAAGTTCGTATCAGATGCTGGCATATTCATCCAACACGCGCCAGTGATGGCGGAGATACATGCTTCACTTCATTCCAAAACCCTGCCTGGACTTCCCCTCCAGTACGATATGATCCGCGGAGGTATCGAGAGGGCGAAGGATCTGCCAGAATATCTCCGAAAAGGAGTGCTGGAACGCCTTGAAGAGCTTCCTCAAGGCGATGTCGTCTGCCATTATGATCTCCACCCTGGAAATATCATGCTTTCATCCAGAGGCCCCATAATAATCGACTGGCTCACCGCTTCTTCTGGAAACCCACACGCGGACATAGCCAGGACCCTGTTATTGATAGGTCATGGAGGTCCACCCGAGGAGATCATGCCAAAAATCGAGTTCGACAAATTAAGAAGCCAGTTCATAGTTACCTATCTTGCTGAATATTCTAAGTTCCTGGAATTAGACCCCGACCAATTGAATGCCTGGAGGGCTCCAGTCGCCGCGGCAAGATTGAATGAAGGCATCCAGGAACAAAAGGACTGGCTCTTGGGGATTGTCGAGGATGGGCTTGAGTAGTCTTAGGGGGCTGGCACTTAATCAATATTTTTTCTGTGTACATATGAAGAATAAAGTAAAAAAGTGGAATTCAACCTTCCTACGGAATCTTGAAGGGTACGCCCACTGTGTTAGCTATACAATTGGCTACCTGTGGAATGGGCTACCCATCTTTGAACAATGATATACAAAATATAAAAACAAATATGGGCCCGCCCGGATTTGAACCGGGGACTATAGCTCCCAAAGCTACAAGTCTAGCCAAGCTAACCCACGGGCCCATCTTGATGAAAGTGTGAATGAAGGATGTAATAAATAACTTTTGGATGAAAATCTTTATTACTAATTGGGATTTCCAGGGCTATAAGGGCCTGTGGTCTAGCCAGGTTATGACGCCGCCTTCACACGGCGGAGATCTCCGATTCAAAAGAGGCCGGCATGAAAATAGCCGGCTGTTTGGAAATTCGGACAGGCCCACCACCTTCTACAATATCTTCTTGACAGACCATCCCAGCATATTGAGTCCTAACCAGATGCCCGGGAACCAGGAGATTATCAGAATCAATACACCAAGTCCTGTCAATGACCATAATGCCGATGAGATCGTGAAGATGCCTGCAAAGATAAAGGCATCTTTCCATGTGTATCTTGGGCCCGGTTTTCTGCTCACCCGAGGCCGGCGGGATCTTTTAAGTCCCCTGCTGAACAATAAGAATGCTCCAATATATAATGAAATAATTATGATGTGGCCAGTAATTCCCGGAAGTATCTCCGGCCTTATGAATATCCCCATGATGATGTAGATCAATGCAAGTGGTATGGCAAGTATCCACATTTCTTTCTTAGAAGGCATGAGGCTCCGGAATGAGAAGTCGGAGCCTTGTATCTTGCTTTTCCAAATGTAGGCCAACAATCCCAGGAATCCAAAGACACTGGCACTTGAAGCCAGTGAATGCATCGGTGAAGGTGAAGCGCCGCCATGCAACATGCCTGCCCACAGGAAGAACAAAGCGGGTATCAGTATGGGTCTTTTGGCTATGGCCTTTCTGAATTTTCCTGGTAATTCGTAATATATCTCGGAGGAGCCAGTGAGTAGATATTCTGCGGTCAGCATCGGCAGGATGAAGGATAATATCGGATGCCACCAAAGTACCAGTACCATGGTCTCGATGACTGCCACGCCACCCATGCTCACCATGGGCTCTCCCCAAGACGGTATCCATAGAACCTTCGTGATGTAAGCCTCGTAAAGGCCGAATATGATGCCACCGATGAAAAGAAGCCAGAGCTTCGGCCTGCCTCTCAGGACGAAATGCCCGATCACAAGGAGATGAAGACCATAAAGCGGTATCACGGCGATCCATCCCCACACTGTCGTGAATGGGAATATGAAGGAGCCGGATATCACCTCGGCAAAGAAGGTGGACAGGGCGCTCAATATAAGCCAGAAGAATATCTTTTGATATTTCGAAGGCTTTGATTGGCCCAATACATTTTGCATGAAAAGACAATTCCTTGCATCTATATATAAACAATGTGGGTAAACGCGATCAATGTGGAACCCCATTGATACGAGATGAATTCAAGCCTCGATCAAGGCACGAAATCATGCAGTTCTTTCAGATCGGGATTCTGCTTTCCCTCTGATACCAGGGAAAAATTGATGTCTATCATGACTGGTTTTTCCTGAAGATGATCCGCGTATTGAAGTCGCAATGTCTCGAAATACTTCCTGGCGGTTGCATGATCCGGGGCCGTGAAACGTATGACCCAGTCGAATTCTCCATTGACATAGAACATGTTCTTCAGGTGCACGCCCTGTTTCCTGGGTTCTTCTTGAGATATGCGCTTGATGAGTATGTCCACAAGCTCCTTGTTCATTGTCCTCGTCTTCATCAGGACAATGTATGACACGTGGTTGAGCTGGCTCTCATCCACGACGGCCGTGTAACCCCATATGACATTCTCCTCTTCCAGCTCCTTTCTGCGACGCCAGACCTTCTGCCTATAGGTGTTCAGGTCCAGGGCGATCTCTCTATCGCTCCTCGTTGGGTCATCCATGAGGGCTTGGAGTATTTTATCATCATAACTTATATTGTTACTAATTGTAGTTTTTTTCTTCATAATATCACTATTTGTAACATATTACCTAACTTAACTCTATATCTGTTATGGTATAATAGCTTTATTGAGGCGGATGTAATGAAAGTAAACTTTCATTATTTGACGCCTAGATCCCATGCAAAATGGGACGGTGATAAAATGCTGGACAAGATATTCAAACCACAGAACATAGCCCTAATAGGTGCTAGTGATGAGGAAGGATCAGTAGGAAGCAGATTGATGAAAAACCTGACTGGCTCAGGTTTCGAAGGCAAGGTATTCCTTGTCAATATAAGGAAGAAGAAGATCCTTGAGCATAAGGCCTACAAGTCCGTCAAGGATATACCTGAAGCTGTGGACCTGGCCATCATCTCCACGCCTGCAAAGACCGTTCCAGGTATCGTGAAGGAATGTGGCGAGGCTGGCATCGAGGGTATCATCATCATATCTGCCGGCTTCAAGGAGATCGGTGCCAAGGGTAGGGCATTGGAACAGGAGATAATGAAGATAAAGAATGAATATGATCTCAAAATTATCGGGCCGAACTGTCTGGGTGTCATAAGACCGGATGTCAAATTGAATGCCACATTCGCAGGTAAGATGCCCAAACCTGGAAAGATCGCCTTCATATCTCAAAGTGGGGCTCTCGGGACTGCAACATTGGACTGGGCCATTCATGAGAATATCGGCCTCAGTGCCTTCGTGTCTATTGGCTCGATGATAGATGTTGACTTTGGCGAACTGATAGACCATTTTGGATCAGACCCAGATACTCGAAGTATTTTGCTCTACATTGAAGGGATCGAGGATGCGAAGAAGTTCATCAGCGCGGCTCGTCACTTTGCCAGGACCAAGCCCATCATCGTGGTCAAGGCCGGAAAGTTCTACGAGAGTGCCCAGGCAGCAGCTTCCCATACGGGTTCCATGACCGGCGAGGATGCGATCTATGACGCGGCCTTCAAGAGAGCTGGTATGATCAGGGTGAATGATATCAGCGACCTCTTCAATTGCTCGGCCATCCTGGGAACCCAGCCACTTCCAAAAGGTCCGAGATTGGCAATAATCACCAATGCCGGTGGCCCAGGAATAATGGCCACCGACGCACTCATCCAAAAGGGAGGTAAATTGGCACAGCTCGGTCCAGATACCATCAAGGAGTTGGATGAGAAACTGCCGCCTTACTGGAGCCATGGAAATCCTATTGACATACTTGGGGATGCTGGCTCCGATCGGTACGAGGCTGTTCTCAAGGCCTGTTTGAAGGATAAAGGGATAGATGGAATACTTCTGATAAACACAGTCCAGGGTGTTGCAGACCCGACAGATTCCGCGAGAAGGATCGTCAAGGTGATCAAGGATGGAAAGCATACCTCAAAGACGATATTGACATCATTTATCGGTAGAAAGGGGGTGGAGAAGGCCAATCAGGTTTTCTCCAAGAACAATATACCTACTTATGCCATACCTGAACAGGCCATTGATGCTTATATGTACATGTACCAGTACAAGCGAAATCAGGAATTGCTTTATGAAACTCCTGAGGAGATGACGATGGACGGTGCACCTCCCAAAAGGCCGCTCATGGTCATCATGAGAAATGCTGCCAAAGAGGGGCGGGATATACTCACGGAATCTGAGGCCAAACGCTTGCTGGATTATTATGATATACCTGTTGTCAGGACCGAGATAGCTGAGACTTCGGCCCAGGCAGTCCATAAGGCATTCCAGATCGGTTACCCTGTCGCCATGAAGATACACTCTCCTCAGATAGTTCACAAAACGGATGCTGGCGGCATCATGCTCAATATCAGCTCGGATGAAGGAGTGAAACAAGCCTTTGATACCATAATCAACAATGCCAAGGAATATGATCCTGATGCGGAGATACGTGGTGTCACGATCCAGCCAATGGTGAAAGGAGGCTATGAGGTCATACTTGGCTCAAAATCAGATCCACTGTTCGGACCAGTAATCGCCTTTGGAACTGGAGGTACTGGTGTGGAGATCTACAAGGACATATCAATAGGTCTACCACCACTCAATCAAACCCTAGCCAAGCGCATGATGGAAGAGACCAAGATATACAGCATGCTCAAGGGTTTCAGGGGCCGCCCACCAGCAGATATCAAACTCCTCCAGTCGATCATGGTCAGATTCTCCAATATGCTCATTGATTTTCCGGAGATCAAAGAAGTGGACATTAATCCATTGCTCATAGATGAGAACGGAGCCTTCGCCCTGGATGCTAGAGTGGTCATAGACAAGGACAAGGTCTTCCAGGTAAAGGAGCCTTATGAGCATCTGGTCATCAATCCCTATCCAAAGAAATATGAGATCCCGTGGAAGATGAAGGATGGGCGAGATGTCATTCTCAGACCTATAAAACCTGAGGACGAACCGATGTGGCTGGAGATGTTCAATAATTTCTCTGAGAGCTCGATAAGATTCCGCTTCTTCCAGTCAATAAAAAGCACACCTCATGAGGTTCGTGTCAGATACTGCAATATCGACTATGACAGGGAGATGGCCATAGTCGCGGAGCTCAATGACGAGGGCAAACGGAAGATACTGGGTGTCATCAGGGTGATACTGGATTCTGACAAGAAGAATGGCGAGATCGCTTTCATCATAGCCGACCCCTGGCATGGACTTGGCCTGGGCTCGAAGATGGCGGATTATATGATCGAAATTTGCAGGGACAGGAAGATAGACGAACTATATGCGGAGATGATGACCGATAATAAGCCAGCTATTCACTTGCTGACCAAAATGGGCTTCGATATCAAGCATGAGAGTGGCGGATATGTAAGTGCGTATCTGGACCTTAAGAAGGAACATTATTGAGCTTACTCTGTCAGGTCTTCGTCATCATCCATTGTTTCGGTATCTGGGGCAGGTTCAGTCGATGCTTCTTCTACTGCATCGACCTCCTCCTCCAGATCACTATCCTCTATTTCTTCTGCTTCCTCAGAACCTTCATCAGCCATATCCTTAGTTTCCTTACTCCCAGATCCCTTCATGAAGAGTATGGCTCCAACAATTCCAACAACGATCAATATTATGATGATCCAGAGCCAGGATGATGTGTTCTCGTCATCATCTGCATTGTCATCATCTGCATCATCATCGGTATCATCATCGTCATCTTCAACAATATCATCTAATACAAGACCTGTTGTTGAATCATCAGCTGTGTAGCCAGGGTTCCATTCATCTGGAGCTCCGTCATCGTCATCGTCCACAGATGCTGCTGGGTCAGTTGGGAAAGCATCTGCATTGTCTCCCGTGCCGTCACCATCCGTGTCGCTGGTCTCACTGGCATCGGTTGGGAAATCATCCGCATTGTCGCCAACACCATCTGAATCAGTATCAACTGTTTCGGTTGCATCATTAGGGAAAGCATCATCTTCATCCGGCACGCCATCATCATCAGTATCGATAGGAACTACCTCAGCTCCAACCGTGTCATCCAGAGGATCCAGGTCATCAGCATCGACTACACCGTCACCATCATCGTCGGTGTCCTCATTGTTGCCTAAACCATCTCCATCAGTATCCACGGACTCATCTGGATCTGTCGGGAAGGCATCGTCCACATCATCGACCCCATCGCCGTCATCATCGGTATCTGCATTGTCACCGATGCCATCGTCGTCGGTATCGGTGTTCTCGGTCTCATCCAATGGGAAGTCATCATCTACATCATCGACCCCATCGTCGTCATCATCGGTATCTGCATTGTCACCGATGCCATCGTCGTCGGTATCGGTGTCCTCGGTCTCATCCAATGGGAAGTCATCATCTACATCATCGACCCCATCGCCGTCATCATCGGTATCTGCATTGTCTCCGATACCATCGTCGTCAGTATCGGTGTCCTCATTCGGGTCTGTTGGGAAAGCATCCTCTGTATCATCTACCCCATCGCCATCGTCGTCGGTGTCTGCACTATCATCCACCCCATCCCCATCTGTGTCTAACATCACCTGAATGGTCTCATTTGAATAAGCCACACCACCATTTCCATCACTCACAGACACTGTTAAATTATGATGACCAACGTCTGCGGCCAAGGGACTGCCAGTGAGCTCTCCTGTGGCAGGGTCAATGGATAGCCAGGCAGGACCTGCTTCCAATGCCCATGTCATAATATCGGTCGCATCCACATCAGTGGCTGTGAAGGTCTCTGTCAGGTCTTCGCTAGTCAATAGAGTGTTGGTTCCCCAGGTCGAGGTTATGATGGGAGCATCATTGGCACCGTTTATGGTTATTGTCACGGTGGCAGTATCAAAGGCACCATTCCCATCACTGACAGTGTAACTGAATGTATCCGTTAAGCTCTCTCCGACAGCCAGTGTTTGATATGAGGTATTGCTCAAAGTGAGGTAGGTGAAGGACCCATTAGAGTTTACCACCATACCAACTCCGTTTGCTGTGTTTGCATCATTGCCAGTCACAATTATAGTGTCAGTATCATTAGGATCAATATCATTGGCTCGGACTCCTGGTGCCGACACGCTCAAGGTAGTATCCTCATCAATTGCATAATTGTCATCAATTGCATCAGGAGGCCCATTCAAGATCACTGCCACACCATCATCATTGTTCACAATATCTGGGTCTGAAGTGGTCGAGGTCACGGTTCCGTTGGCATAGAATATTCCGGTATCATTGGCTATGGAATCAACGACCAACCGGGCAACCTCGCCATTCATAAGCAGACCGATGTCCCAGGTGAAATTGTCATTTCCCCATGGTATCAATGTTTGATCGAAAACCACATTGCTCAGTTCACCCCCCTCCACATGGAAGGTGAAATTAACATCAAGTGCATTATTTGGTCCATTATTCGTCACATTGGCAAAGAATAGTATCTGACTGCCATTCTGAACGAGTGTGGGCGATGCCTCAAAGACCAGATCAATGTCAGCCGAGAAGGTCATTGGAGGCAGAGGCAAGAACATTGGATATTCCTGTAATTCATAAATTCCCCATACATTCGTGAAATCCCATCCAGCATTTGTGAAAGTGGATTGGGTTAACATGTCCACCGTGTTCTTCCCTGTAGCCCCATTTCCAGTCATGTGGCCAGATGTCTGATTGTCCCAGAAGCAGTTATTGGAATCTCCGTTCGGTTCTCCTAAAAAGCCGCCAACCAATGAATCGCCAGATGCTGATCCGACACTGTAGCTGTTGTTGATGACACCACCAGTCAGTTCATTCATTCCACCAAAGCCGCCAACGGTCATATTGATGGCCGAAACATCACCATGCGCGTAACAGTTCTCTATGAAGCCACTGAGAGTGTTCAGGCCCACAAAGCCGCCGACCATTGAATAGCCAGAAACAGAACCTGTCGCAAAGCTCATGTTGACATCTCCATCATTGGTCCCAACAATTCCTCCGACAGAATTATTACCAGATACACTGCCTTCTGTAAAGCACCGGGTGATGGTTCCCTGATTACTGCCCACCAGACCACCTGTGTTGTTGACACCAGTAACAGTACCGTAGGCTGATGAGGTGGTCAGTGTAGCGACCGGCATCCGACCCAGGAGACCGCCAGTGTTACTCTGTCCCGTCACGTTACCTCGGGCTGTGCAATTATTGATATTGTTGGAGTTCAAATTACCAATGAGACCGCCGGTATAGTCACCACCACCGGATACATCTCCGTAAGCATTGGAGTGCGATACCCCTCCGTGGCTGGAATAGCCCATAAGACCGCCGACATTGTTGCCGGTTCCATTGACTTCTCCGTATGCGTTGCATAGAGTGGTCGGGGTGTTGGGGGTTGGGTCGCTGTTCTGACCTATAAGGCCGCCGACATTGCTGGTGCCGCTCACGAACCCGCTGGCAGTGCAATTCGTTACCGGAACCTGGTAGTTATAGCCGCTCAATCCACCTACATTTCCTCCATTTGCCGATACATTTCCGTAAGCATTGTTGTTGATCATCTGGTTGCCAACAGTCCCCTGGTGTTCGCCCACGATACCTCCCACCGTGCTTGCCCCCTGGGTGTCTCCGTAAGAGTTGCAGTTCTGTATCGTGGCCCATGCCACGTATCCCACAATACCGCCGATCTGGCTACCCGAACCATTCATGTTTCCATATGTTTTGCTATTTGAAATGGTTATCCAGGTGCTGGAACCGACCAAACCTCCGGATCGTCCACCAGCACTTTCTACATCACCGTGAGCAGTACAGTTGTTCAGGCTTGCCTGTATGAGCCAACCCACAAGACCGCCAATACTGGCAGTTCCTGCTGTACTGGTTCCTTCCACATCACCGTAGGCATTTGAGTTAACAAGTGTCCCGCTTTCGCGCCCTATCAAGCCACCTACATTGGCTGTTCCATAAACACCATTGTAGGCATTGCAGGCATTGATCGTTCCACCGGATGCATATCCAACAAGTCCACCTACGCCATAGCCAGTGGAATTGACATTGCCATATGTCTCGCAGTTGGTAACAGTCGTACCAGTGGTGTTGCCGATAAGGCCACCAAGGTTCTGAGTCGCGCCAGTACCTGCGAAAATTGCTCCTGAAACTGAGCAGTCCTCTATCAAGCTACTGATGGCAGTGCCAGCCAAACCGCCGACCGCATTATGGGCGTAGATGTATGTATCCAAAATCTGAACTTCGGAAATGTCCGCATTGGATAGGAAACCGAACAGGCCAGCGTAGTTCATTGAACTCCTGTTGATAAAGAGCCCGCTTATGGAGTGGTTATCACCCTCAAGTGAACCTGTAAATCTAGTAGACACATCGCCCACGGGCGTGAAGCCTTTCATCGCATTCCAGTTCACAGTGTCAGTGGCATCGATATCGTTCATGATGGTGTAATTCTCACCCAGATCAACAGCCATCAACTGGAGGTCAATAACATCAGTTATCTCACTAGTGGTCTCGAATTGAAGGTGTGGGTACCCAGCCATGAACCAGTTCCCAATAGTTCCATCGCCTATAATGCTGAAATCCCAACCCAATAAATTGGCCTGATCGAATAATTCCAAAGTTGTGAGACCAGTAACACCAATAGGATCAGCTGATGTTCCTTCAACTCCGTCCATTGTGTTTGATGTGTCTGTGTCCCAGTAGCAGTTGTAATAGTCCATGGAGTTGTTGCCGCCAAAGAACCCGCCGTACATATCAGTGACCATCCAACCAGGATCTCCGGTTGCATAACAGTTTTCCACAATATCCAAATTCACGCCGCTATCAATTCCTCCAAAGGCACCGACAATATTGAAGCCAACAACATCTCCAGCTGCATAGCAGTTCCTTATCTGTGCGCCTTCCATGCGACCAACAAATCCACCTGCCACATATGTTCCAGCAACATCACCAGTTGCATAGCACTGGCTTGCATTTGTACCCTGCCCCATTATGCCGATCGCACCGCCGATCGGACCCATATTGGAATTCATTGCAGTCGAGACATCCCCAGTTGCTGCTGAACGCATAATCCAACTGCCATTATACATGGCGCCAATAAGACCACCCATCCTTTGATTTACAGAGTTGGTAGAATACACTGTAGCTTCACTTATTGAATCTGTTATATCTCCTAATGAAAGAATGCCAGCAATTCCGCCAACATATCTTCCGCCAGTAACACTACCATTTACCAGGCAATTTACTATATTATAGCCTTCAAAGATCCCGGTGATCGACCCTGTATAGTCATTACCTGTTATATCTGCATTTAATAAGTTTAAATTGGTAATATTAGCTGTGCCAGAGGCATATCCGAATAATCCCACATGAACTTCCCCACTTCTATCAATATATAGATTATTAATAGTTTTTCCATCTCCTTCTAATGAGCCTGTGAAAGGTGTGGCCAAGTCTCCAATGGGGTCAAACCCACCACCCCATCCAGATGTGGCACTGGCATCAATGTCATTGATCAGAATATAATGTGCGCTTAAATTAGCACTCATGTTCTGCAAGTCATCAATGTCCGTAATCTGATATGGATCCCCTATGGTTCCATCCCCGCCAATGAACTCTAGCACAGCAGGGGTGGGTTCAGAAATAACCGCTGGCAACATCGCGCTCAGTGGTACTATCATCATCAAAACACATACTATTAAAGGCATCATCTTATGCTTCATGTACTCTTCTCCTTCACTAACTATTGAATATAGCAGGATTATTGAAGTAATTTTGCATAACCCCACCCTCAACCTTTTCTACCAGTTCCACATTATCCAACTGATGGGAATCGTTACTATACTCGGCCAGGCCTTGTGGTTCATACTTCCAGCCCTGGCTCCCAGCTCCGGCGCAGTTCTGACAGGAGGCGGCACACCTATCGACTTCGGCAAGGTCGCGAAGGATGGGAGACCAATTCTTGGCCCTGGCAAGACATGGAGAGGCTTGATCGGTGGAACCCTTACCGGGATGGCACTGGGCGCGATATTCAATTTTCTGGCTCTCAATGTCCTTGACAAGCCAGAGTGGTCCTTCGGGGAATGGGGAGATGCCATTCCACTTTTGTTCTTCCTGGCTTTCGGCTCCATGATCGGCGATCTGTTGGGCAGCTTCCTGAAGAGAAGATTAGGCAAGGAAAAAGGTTCGAAATTCCCGATAATGGATCAATATGACTTACTTATCGGCTCCCTTATCTTCATACTCATATTCGAGTTCTCGTGGTTCGAGAGCCAGTACCTTGCTGGAGATCATATCTTCGGCCTTATTTTCATAATCGTACTGATACCAATCCTGCATCGGCTGACCAATATAATCGGCTACAAGATGGGAAAGAAGGAGGTGCCCTGGTGATCTGGCCCTCCCATAGATATGCGATTCAAATAGGTGATTCAAATGCTTGAAGAAATGATAGTCAAATTGGGCGCGTTCAAGACCGGGAAGTTCACACTGGCTTCCGGCAGGGAGAGCGATTATTATGTCGATCTGAGAGTGGCGATAACACAGCCTGACTTTCTAAAGGCTGTGGCTGAGGCCATGGCCCCACATACAGATGGCATCGACAGGGTTGCGGGAGTTGCATTGAGCGCGGTTCCCATTGCGGCCGCGCTTTCTCTGGAAACTGGAAAGCCATATCTGATGATCAGAAAGGCCAGCAAGGGTCACGGCACCCAGAAGAGAGTGGAAGGCACTATCGAGAAGGGTGATAAGGTCATCTTTGTCGAGGACACCGCCACAACAGCTGGTAGCCTGATAAATGCCATCGAGTGCGTGAGGGAAGTTGGTGGCATCGTGGAAAAGGCTATAGTCATTGTCGATCGGGAAGAGGGTGCGGCCCAGAACCTGGCAGATGCCGGGGTGGAAATGCACTCACTGGCTTCCATTGATAAGCTGAGGGAATTCAGCTGATACATATAGATGAAGGTAGTAGTAGTCGGCAGCCGTGGAGTAAATTCTTTGAATGGAAGATAAATGTAGTCGTATTAACTCTTCTAATCGCTAGTGGGATACAAAACTAAGGCGATTAGAAATCCCATCAATAATCATTCAATTAAACGCGGAGCTTTTAACTCCGCGAGTTTGGGCATATGGCCTTGAATACAAATTTTCGCCTTGATCTACTGCAAATACATGCTTAAAAGGCGATAGTTTGTAGAAACCTTAAATATACATGAGAATATCAGCCCTACTCGGTGCTCCTATGAAATTCATTCTCGTAGAAAAAGAAAAGGACAGCATAAAGATCGAGGTCGCGGAACCTGACCAGACATTGATCCAGCCCATAATAGTGGAATTGCTGAAAGATAAGAACGTGAAGACAGCCCAGGTATTCCAGAGGCATCCGGTTCTCGACAAGCCACTTATTTACGTCACCATGAACTCTGGCAAGCCGGAAACTGCGATCAAGAAGGCCGTGAAGGGTCTTTCTGCAGAATATGGTAAGGCTCTGGACAAACTAGAGAAAGTATTGTGATGTCCGATATTCTGCCAGCTGGAGCCCAGGAAAAGCAGATAGGTCTTGAATATTTTTATACCAATACCGAAGGTCTTGGCGGTCGGCTGAGGACGACCGCCGAGGATTTTCGAGTAATAGAAAGGTCAGATATGCCCCTGGAGGCCAAAGGCCATTTCACTGCCGCTATTGTGACATCCAAGAACTGGGAGACCAATCGCCTCGTCAGAAAGATGGCGAAGAATCTCCGAATAAGTCGCAGGAATATCATGTTCTGCGGGACCAAGGATAAGCGGGCTGTCACGACCCAACTTTTTGTCTTCCAAACCACACTGGAAAATGTGAACATGATGCACATGCCAGATGTCACGGTGGAAAAAGCCTATAGCACCCACAAGCGCGTGAACATAGGCGATCTCTTTGGTAATCAATTCGAGATCGTTCTGCGTGATCTGGAAAAGCCCATCGACGAGGCCACCAGCATAGCAACAGAAGCAGTTGCCCAACTCAAGGAACTGGGTGGCTTTCCAAATTATTTCGGCATACAGCGCTTTGGCGCGGTAAGGCCCATCACCCACAAAGTAGGCCGTCACATGATAGAAGGCCAGTTCAAGGAAGCGGCTGACTTGTATCTTTTCGATATTGTTGGCAATGAGAACCCGGGAACCATCGAAGCCCGAAAGCGGCTGAAAAAAGAGGGCGATTATGCAGACGCCCTCGTTTACTATCCCGATCACATGGGCTTTGAGAAAGCGATCTTGAATCATCTGGCACTCCATCCAGATGATCATATCGGAGCTCTGGAGCAACTTCCTAAGAATCTGCTAATGATGTTCATCCACGCTTATCAATCGTACATATTCAATAAGACCATGAGCGAGAGGATGGCTCAGGGCCTGCCCTTGAACGAGCCAGTTCCGGGGGACGCGGTTCTGAAGATGGACAAATACGGGCTGCCGGATCACAAGAACTGGGTGATGGCCAATGATACTAACATCCCTAAACTTACAAAGCTGATAGGCAAACAAAAGGCCTTCATCAGCGCTCCACTTATCGGTCATGAGTCCGAATTCGCCGAGGGCCAGCCAGGTGAAATTGAGTTGAAAATATTCGAGGCCGAGAAGATAAGCCAAAAGGATTTCATCATACCAAAATTGGAAAGGATGAGTTCCAAGGGCACGAGGCGGGAAGTGCTCTGTCCACTCAATGATCTCGGGCTTTCCAGTGTGGATATTGACTCGGAAAATCCAGGTCTGAAACTGGATTTCGATCTGAACAAAGGATGTTATGCCACCACCCTGTTGAGGGAATTCATGAAGTCCGAGAACTTGCTGGACTATTGAAATTTCCTTTAACAAAAAACTGTACCAATTTACTTAAGTATGGTCTAAGCCAATTATGATATGAGGTGGAAGTAGAATGAAGATCAAAGATAATATTGATGCTGGCTTGGATATAAAGATCATTGTGGCTATAATGGCTGTTATTGTGATCACAGCATCCGCCGTCTGGTATTATTCTGAGAACGATAGAAATGATGATAATGACGATATCAATGATGATCTTGGGAACAATACATCTGGATCCACCGACTATTTGAATTTCACTGGCAACTATGTCGAGCTTGTAAAATACGGGGGCCTGTCTTTCGATACCAGCCGTTTGGTTGTTTTTGAGAATGGCAGTTATTATTATTTCGATTATTACCCCAATGAGATGTGGTTCAATGTCACAGAGGAGTATAACAACATATCGAAGGAAGAATCTCAATGTCTTTATGATTATCTCAATATAAGTAATGAAGACTATGATGATTATATTGTATATCATTCACAGAAAGGAATTCTCACCAATGCCAGCTTATTGGACTCAATGTTCAATAACCAATCATTGATCCAAGAGTTCTGTTTGTTGAACGATACATACAGGGTGTTCGAGATCACAGATGGCGGTTCACGTGCAATTCATGTAAAAATAGACAATTATGAACATTATGTGTCCACTAACTCGGTATCTTATGATTCAGAAGTATTTATTGAATATATGGAACTGTTAATGGAAGCCGACCCAAATTGACGTAACCAGATGGGCGATACACTGTGCCAGTAGAGCATAGAACATGCAAAGAATATTCTCAGCAGAGCGATAATTCTGCAAGCATGCCCCGTCTAAACACAGTGTATTCTCATTGTGCGGGCGGGGTATTATATTCGATAATTATTCGGGTGACAGCTGCGATGTGCCAGCAAAAGAATGAACCACTCGCTTTCAAGGCGAGTGGGAAAACCAAACCCCGACCCGATCAAAGCAGGGTCGGGGTCCTTATCCTCACCCCACATAACAAATCCCAACTCCACACCCTCTCACCCAGCTTGACAAACCCTCACGTACCATGGAACACCCTCAATTCATAATCATAGCAAAATATATTCTAATTAAATCTATACGGGTGTTCCATGACACTCACCCCCGAACAAGCCAAAAAGCTCGTTGGAGAGAAAGCAGCTGAATTCGTCAAGGACGGAATGATAGTCGGTCTGGGCACTGGCTCTACCGCGTATTACACCATTAACAAGTTAGGCGAGATGGTCGCTGATGGCCTCGATATCAAAGCCATTCCAACTTCCAAGGCCTCGGAGAAACAGGCGATCGAAGTGGGAATCCCCCTGGTCGGTCTCGAGTTCCACCCGGTCATCGATATCACGATAGACGGAGCGGATGAGATAGATCCAGACCTTAATTTGATAAAAGGTCTGGGTGGCGCACTCCTTCGTGAAAAGATAGTTGCCGCGGTGTCAAAGCAAGAGATAATCATCGCGGACGAGCGAAAACTTGTTCCGCATCTTGGAACAAGGTCTCCATTGCCAGTGGAGATAATACCATTCGGATTGGAGGTCTGTCTTACAAAATTGAAGCCAATGTGCAAGGATCTCAAAATGCGCATGGTTGACACAATGCCTTTTGTCACTGATAATGGAAATTACATACTGGATATGTATTTCGATAAAATAGACGACCCAGTTAAACTTGAGACCAGTCTGAATAACATACCTGGCGTCGTGGAGAACGGCCTGTTCATAGGCTTAGCTACATCAGCAATTGTCGAGTCCGAGGGTAGTATCAAAATATTGCAAAGACCTACTTGACAAGCTTCTTCAGTTTGTCCATATTGGTCTTGATATCTTTGATCTTCTTCTCTTCTTCTTTATCTATTGCCTCAATAATCTTCGTGAACGGCATCGCCAGAATATAGGCGTGTACCGGCCTCCCCTTGCCTTCCTTTTTGATGTCGCGCTTCTTAACCCATTTCTTGACACGCAGATCCTGCATGACTATGGAAACCTCTGGTTGCCTGAGAGCGGTGATGCCCTCTATGACGACCGATATGGTCTCTTTGCCCTCAGACAGTACGACGAGGGTCTTAGCCATGTTTTTGGACATGCCAGTCTGAACCAAATGGTTAATGATGGCTTCATCCTTTTTTGTTAAAGCTGTTTTGGCGCTCAATTTAATACACCACCGCTTATATTTAATTATAGGTATATATTAGTTTCTATTTCTTTATTTGTATTTCTATTAATAAATTATAGGATCTATATTCTAATCACTGGCTATTGAATAAAATTATTAAAATAACCGAAAATTATATAAATGTTTAGTTTGACATTTTTTATTATATGTATAAATAGATTATATTTATCATCCTTTTCATATATACGGAAATATATTAGTATTCAAAGGCATATAATCAAAACGAATGGTTTCCGAAGAAAAAAAAGATGAAAGGAAATGGGTCGGGGTGAGGATCTCAAAGGCGATGATGCATCAGGTCACGGAGCTTATCGAACGTCATCCAGAACTTGCTTATAGCACACCCAATGATTTCATAAGAGATGCCACCCGAAGGCGTATAGAATCCGTTTTCGAGAGGGAAATGGTGGCAAGAGCCAATATCAATACACTTCCAGAGAGGGTGGAGTCCATCATCGAGGATGCTGTTGGTGAAGGCCTGGCGAAGGATCTGGAACATGAACTGGAGCTTCTCTTGAAGAAAGTAGACCCTAAGACGGACCCTGATGGATTCATGAGGGGTGTCAAGAAGATACTTTCATCGACCTTTGGACCTACAATGGCAGAGAGCATAGCCAGTAGGATAATCCAGGAAAGCAATGGGGAACCGGACGGGGGTAGTGAAGTATGAAGATAAGGACAGGAATAGATGGATTGGACGAGATCACCAAGGGGGGTTTGGTGGAAAATTCCATTGTTCTTTTGAGTGGATGCGGGGGTGCTGGCAAAACAATTCTGGCATCTCAGTTCCTGGTGAACAATGCGGCCGAGACAGGTGAGAAAGGTTTGTTCATAACCATGGAGGAGGGTAGATCCAATATCATCAACTCTCTACCAGGCGGATTGAAGAAGACCCTGGATCAGAATGAGGACAAGGTATGGTTCCTTGATCTTTCGACCATAAGGCAATTATCATCTCCAGATGCGAATAAGGATGATATTGCATCCAGTGTGCTGAATGTGGAGATAATATTGGAGATAATAGAGACCTGGGTGGAAGAGAAAGGCATCCAGCGGCTTGTGCTGGATGGTATCGCTTCTTTCGGTCTGCTGTATGAGAAAAGCACGGAGTTCAGGAATGCGCTTTTTAGGATAGTGGCAAAGCTCAAGGCATTACATATCACGACCATAATCACGACCGAGATAAATGATCAAGACAGATTATCTCGATTGGGAGTTGAGGAATTCGTCACGGATGCCATAATCAGGATAACCCATGTCAGCGGAAGACGATATGTGGAGGTTCTGAAGATGAGAGGCAGTGACTTCATCTCGGGTAGGCATTCCTGTGAGATAACGAATGATGGAGCCCGTGTGTTCCCCATCCTGAAGCCTGGCATGGACATACCCAAGACCGATACCCGGATAAGTACAGGCATTTCGGGTTTGAACAATATGACCGATGGTGGCTTCTTCAAAGGGGACGCTATCCTTGTCAGTGGAAGTGCTGGAACTGGTAAGACCACCATGGCCCTTCAGTTCATAGATGAGGCTGCCAGGAATGGCAAGAAGTCCATATACATCGGATTTGAAGAGAATCCGATGGAGCTTAAACGTAATGCTGCAGGATTCGGAATAGATCTGGAAGGATATGAGAAAAAAGGTCTTGTTCAGATATTATACAATATCCCCAGCCAGCTGGACCCGAATAAGCACGGGCAGGAGATCGCCAGATCTCTGGAGGGAGTTGAAAGGGTGGTCATTGATACAATATCAGACTATGATATCGTATGCCAGGAATCTGGTCTCAAGAACTTCCTGAACAATCTTGTGATCCTTTTCAAAAATCACAATATCACATCTTTGATGACCGTGGAGACCGATGAACTAATGGGTATCACCACCCTCTCCAATCAGGGAGCGTCGAACATCGTCGATGGCATAATCATGCTGAGGTATGTGGAGATAGGTTCGGAAATGAAGAAGGCCATGAACATCCTGAAGTTGAGAGGTGCGAAGCACAAACAGGAGATCAAGGAATATGAGATCACCTCAAAGGGAATAGTTATCGAGGACAAGTTCGTGGGAATGGAAGGTGTTCTAACTGGCTCTCCAAGAAAATCCATAACCGACAGGGTGGAGAAGTTCTTCGATTAATAGGGAGTTATTCACTTGAGAACCATGAGATCCATCTTTGAAAAACTAGTTAGCACACCTATAAAGGATCCTTACAGAGCACAGCAGGCTAGATATTTCATGACCATGGTGACAGCCTTCGCGATCCTTTTTGTAATAGTGATCATCACTTTGATAATACAAAGCCTGATCGATAATCCTGAAGATAATGGGCTTGGATTCTCAATCCTGAATACTTGCCTTGTATTTTTTTCAGCCCTTGCATCATACCTGCTGGTCAAGAAAGGATATTATAATCAGGGGATCTATGTTTTCCTTATAATCATGATAGTGGGAACCACATTTGCCTTGATCAATAGAGGTCTTTCATTCACTATTACTTTGATATATGCCGTTGTGGTCGTTACAGCTGGATTATTGGTGGGTCCCAAGAGTTCCATGATATTTGCATCCTTCAGTATAATTTCCTACGCCTATACTTTCAATCATCTTGTGGTATCCAATCAAATAAAACATCCAAATATCTCCGAGATGGCGACCTACAATTTTTCAGGTCTTATCGCCTCCCTATTGGTTCTAGCCATACTTACATCCATCATATCAAAGGGATTGAGAACACAGGTCAATGAACTTCATAAGAGCAATAGGGCGAGGGTCAAGGCCATGAACGAGGCCAATAAGGCGCTTAATGAGAAAGAGATACTTCTCAGAGAGATACACCATCGTGTGAAGAACAATCTCCAGATCATATCCAGTCTTTTAAGCCTGCAATCCACCCAGCATGGGGATGAAAAGACCCACAAGATGTTAATGGACACCCAAAACCGTGTGAAATCCATGGCCCTCATACATGAGAAACTCTACATGACATCTGATATATCTCATATTGATTTTGATGAATACCTGAAGGTCCTGGTCAATCACATGGCTCTCTCTTATCTGATCGATCCTGGGTCGGTCAAATTGGAATTGGATATTGACGATATCGTATTGGATGTAGATAATGCGATATCATGTGGTCTAGTGATCAATGAGCTTGTATCCAATAGTATGAAATATGCTTTTATTGGAAGATCAGATGGTATTATTGACATATCCATGAAAGTGGATGATCAAAAGGACTTGATGATCCTAATGGTATCAGACAATGGAGTTGGAATTCCAAGATCACTGGATATACATAATCTGGAATCTCTTGGCCTTCAGCTTGTAGACACCCTTGTTTGCGAAATGAAGGGTCATGTAAGACTTATAAGCAAGGAAGGAACAAAGTTTATTATCACCCTGCCATATGTTAGGAACAGGGGGCTTTAGGCATATGGACAAGGCCAAAAAAAGAATAATCATAGTGGAAGACAAGAGCATCGTCTCCCATGATCTCAGGAAGCGACTGGAGGTTCTTGGATATGAGGTTCCAGGCATTGCTGCTTCTGGAGAGAAGGCCATTGAGCTTGTGAAAGAACATATGCCGGACCTGGTCCTCATGGATATCCAGCTTGAGGGCAAGATGGATGGCATAGAGGCCGCGAATGTCATCAAGGCCGAATATCATATTCCAGTAATATTTCTCACAGCTTTCAGTGATGAGGACACGCTTAAAAGGGCCATGATCACCGAACCCTATGCTTATATAATCAAACCTTTCGAGCCTCGTGAGCTCCAGGTGTCCATTGAGATCGCTCTCTACAAGCACGATATGGAGACAGAATTAGAGGACACCGCTGAGTTCCTGGATATGATATTGGGAAACACCGAAGAGGGTATATTTGTCCTGAATGATGATTTTGAATATGTTTATATCAATGCCGCATCTGGCCGCATGATGGGCCATGATCCCAAGGAATGGATCGGCAAACGCGCAGGCTCCAATGTGCATCCAGATGATGCCGGTATCGGCCTGGCCGCATTGCAAGTGATGTATGAGAAAGGCAAAGCGGATTTCGTGGCCAGGATCATGAGATCTGACGGGGTCTACAGAAACCTCCAGATCACTTATTCTTTGATGAATTGGAGAGGCAGTGAGCATGTATTGGGCGTCTCAAATGATATAACAGAAATGTTGGAAGCTGCCAATAAGGTCCGCGAGAGCGAAGAAAAATACAGAAGCCTGGTCGAGGAGGCTGGGGATGGCATTGTGGTGATAGATGGAGATGCTCAGATCACGCTGATCAATGATTATCTTCTGGAATTGGGAGGGTATGAAAGGGAGGAAGTAATGAATATGGAGTTCATGGATTTCATTCCTGAAAAATACCTTGCCAGTACAATGGAGATGTTCGAGAAGGCTCTCAATGGCGAGGAGAGCCCATCCTTGGAAATGGAGCTCAAGAAAAAGGATGGTTCCTCTGTCTCCGTGGGCTACAAGGGCACTGTCATATTCAAAGACGGTGAGTTCCAAGGTATAAGAGCCATAATTAGAGATATCTCTTTAAGAAAACAAATGGAGCAGTCCTTAAAGGACAGTGAGGAGCAATACCGCACACTGTATGAATCTTCAGCTGATGCCGTAATGCTTCTTGATGATACAGGATTCATAGATTGTAATGATGCCACTTTGTATATGTTCGGCCTTGAGAAGAAAGATGAGTTCGTTGGTGTTAGACCATCTCAACTATCTCCACCCACCCAACCGAATGGAGAGGAATCCACGGTGGCCGCTAATAATAGAATTGTCGATGCTTATGAATGGGGGCATAATAGATTCGAGTGGGTGCACAGGAGGAAATCCGGAGAAGATTTCCCAGCGGAGGTCTGGCTGACTGCTTTTGAGCTGAAAGGCAAACTCGTACTGCAAGCAACGGTAAGAGACCTTACAGAAAAGAAGAAGATAGAAAATGAGCTTGAAAGACACAGGGAACACCTTGAAGAGATGGTCGAGGAGACCTACAAGGACCTCAGCGAATCTGAAGAGAAATATAGACTTCTGATAGAGAGGGCGAATGATGGGATCGTCATCATCCAGGATGGTCTTGTCAAATATCT